>NZ_JAPEPJ010000001.1:2768750-3505625 GCF_026340255.1 Streptomyces sp. NBC_01408
TGGGGGCGGCGAGGGTGTCGGCGCCTGCGCTCGCCGCGCCCTGAGCGGCTACGGGGTCGTGGCGCTGGACGTGCCAGCTGTCGCCGTCGCGGCCGAGCCAGGTCCCCTCCGGGGAGGTGGCGTGGCTGAAGGTGTGCGTCACGCCGTCGAGTTCCACGGTGACGCGGTCGGTGGTGCGGGTCACGATGCGGCCGCGGGCCGGTGCGCCTGGGCTCTGCCCCGGACCCCGCGCCTCAATCGCCGGCGAGGCTGAAGGTGCCTCGGTGGGGTCGGAGATCAGCCACTCGGACTCCGCGCCCAGGGGGCGGGTGCGGACCTCTACGGGGTCCTGGCCCGGGAGGCGGAAATGATGCACGGTCCAGGCGGGGATACCGCCCAGGCGCCAGCCGCTGGCGGCGTCGAACGGGTCGACCCATCCGTCTGGCCTCGCCGGCACTCCCAGCCCCGCCGGCGTTTGAGGCGCGGGTCCGGGCAGAGCCCGGGGTCCCTGCGCCAGCAGGGCTGCAGTGGCGTACACCTCGGCCGGGACCCCCTCCGGGAGGAGGGACGGGAGGTCGCGCTCGACCAGGCCCGTGTCCAGGTCGCCGGAGACCACGTCAGGGTGGGCCAGCAGCCGCCGCAGGAAGCCCGCGTTGGTCTGGACACCCAGGATCACGGTGTCGGCCAGCGCACCCCGCAGCACCCGCAGGGCACTGGCCCGGTCGGGGCCGTACGCGATGACCTTCGACAGCATCGGGTCGTACGTCGACCCCACCGGCACGCCCGCCGTCAGCCCGGAGTCGGTACGGACCGCACCACCCGACGGCTCCGACAGCGCCAGCACCGTGCCGCCGGACGGCAGGAACCCCCGCGCCGGGTCCTCCGCGCAGACACGGGCCTCGATCGCGTGGCCGGTCAGGCGGACCTCGGACTGGGTGAAGGGCAGCGCCCCGCCGGAGGCGACCCGCAGCTGCTGTTCCACCAGGTCCAGGCCGGTGATCAGCTCGGTCACCGGGTGCTCGACCTGGAGGCGGGTGTTCATCTCCATGAAGAAGTAGGAGGAGGGGTCGTCGCCGGGGACGATGAACTCCACCGTGCCCGCGCCGACGTACCCGCACGAGCGGGCCGCCTCGACCGCCGCCGCACCCATCGCCGCCCGGGTCTTCTCGTCGAGCAGGACCGACGGAGCCTCTTCGACGACCTTCTGGTGGCGGCGCTGGAGCGAGCACTCGCGCTCGCCCAGGTGGACCACGTTCCCGTGGGCGTCGGCGAGCACCTGGATCTCGATGTGCCGGGGCCGGTCGACCCACCGCTCCACGAGGAGGGTGTCGTCGCCGAAGGAGGAGCGCGCCTCGCGGCGGGCCGCCGCGATCTCCTCGGCCAGTACGGAGGCCTCGCGCACCAGCCGCATGCCCTTGCCGCCGCCGCCCGCCGAGGGCTTGAGCAGCACCGGCATGCCGATCTCCTCGGCCGCCGCCACGAGTTCGGCGTCCGACAGGCCGCTGCCGGAGGAGCCGGGGACCACGGGCACGCCCGCCGCCTTCACCGTCTCCTTGGCCCGGATCTTGTCGCCCATCAGGGAGATGGCGGAGGCGGGCGGCCCGATGAAGGCCAGTCCGGCGTCGGCGCAGGCCTGGGCGAAGGCCGCGTTCTCCGCGAGGAAGCCGTAGCCGGGGTGGACCGCCTCGGCGCCCGTGCGCCGGGCGGCGTCCAGGAGCCGCTCCACCGACAGGTAGCTCTCGGCGGCCGCCGCCGGGCCGATGCGGACGGCCGTGTCGGCCTCCCGTACGTGGCGCGCGTCGGCGTCGGCGTCGCTGAAGACGGCCACGGAACGGACGCCGAGCTCCCGCAGGGTGCGGATGACCCGGACCGCGATCTCGCCCCGGTTCGCGACCAGAACAGTGCTGAACATCGAAGAGGTCCTCACGTCACATACGGAAGATGCCGAAAGCCGAATCGCCCAGCGGGGCGTTCGCGCACGCGGTCAGGGCCAGTCCCAGCACCTGCCGGGTCTCCATCGGGTCGATGACCCCGTCGTCCCACAGCCGCGCGGTGGCGTAGTAGGCGTTTCCCTGCTCCTCGTACTGCGCCCGGACCGGAGCCTTGAAGGCCTCCTCGTCCTCGGCCGGCCATTCCTGGCCCGCGCCCTCGATCTGGTCGCGCTTGACCGTGGCCAACACCGAGGCGGCCTGCTCCCCGCCCATGACGGAGATCTTGGCGTTGGGCCACATCCACAGGAAGCGCGGCGAGTACGCCCGCCCGCACATCGAGTAGTTGCCCGCGCCGTACGAGCCGCCGACCACCACCGTCAGCTTCGGCACCCGGGCGCAGGCCACCGCCGTCACCATCTTGGCGCCGTGCTTGGCGATGCCGCCCGCCTCGTAGTCCCGGCCGACCATGAAGCCGGAGATGTTCTGGAGGAAGAGCAGCGGGATGCCGCGCTGGTCGCACAGCTCGATGAAGTGGGCGCCCTTCTGGGCGGATTCGGAGAACAGGATGCCGTTGTTGGCGATGATGCCGACCGGGTGGCCGTGGATCCGGGCGAAGCCGGTGACCAGGGTCTGGCCGAACTCCGACTTGAACTCCTGGAAGCGGGAGCCGTCCACGATCCGCGCGATGATCTCGCGGGCGTCGTAGGGCGTGCGGGAGTCGACGGGGACCGCGCCGTACAGGCCGTACGGGTCCACCTTGGGCTCCTCGGGAGCCTCCACCGACCAGGGCAGGGCCCCGCGCTGCGGCAGGGTCGCCACGATGTTCCGTACGATCCGCAGCGCGTGCGCGTCGTCCTCCGCGAGGTGGTCGGTCACGCCCGAGGTCCGGGAGTGGACCTCGCCGCCGCCGAGCTCCTCGGCCGTGACCACCTCGCCGGTGGCGGCCTTCACCAGCGGCGGGCCGCCCAGGAAGATCGTGCCCTGGCCGCGCACGATGACGGCCTCGTCGCTCATGGCGGGCACGTACGCGCCGCCCGCCGTGCAGGAGCCGAGGACGGCGGCGATCTGCGGGATCCCGGCCCCCGACATGCGGGCCTGGTTGTAGAAGATGCGGCCGAAGTGCTCCCGGTCCGGGAAGACCTCGTCCTGCATGGGAAGGAAGGCGCCGCCGGAGTCGACCAGGTAGAGGCAGGGGAGACGATTCTCCAGCGCCACCTCCTGGGCGCGCAGGTGCTTCTTGACGGTCATCGGGTAGTACGTGCCGCCCTTGACGGTGGCGTCGTTCGCGACGATCACGCACTCGCGGCCGCTGACCCGGCCGATGCCCGCGATCACCCCGGCCGCGGGCGCGGCGCCCCCGTACATGCCCTCGGCGGCCAGCGGAGCCAGCTCCAGGAAGGGGGAGCCGGGGTCCAGGAGGGTGTCCACGCGGTCGCGGGGGAGGAGCTTCCCGCGGGCGGTGTGGCGGGCGCGGGCCTTCTCTCCGCCGCCGAGCCGGGCCGCGTCGAGCCGGGCGCGCAGGCCCTCGGTGAGCTCGCGGTGGGCGGCCTCATTGGTCCGCCAGGCCTCGGACGCCGGGTCCGCGGCGCTCGTCAGCACTGGTGCCTGCTGCATCGGTCGAGCTCCCTTGCTCGTTCCACCTGCTCGGTGCACGCTGTTAATGGTCGTTAACGTGTGTGGGACTTAGGTTAACGACCGCTAACGGCCCTGTCTAGAATGGTTTCCCATGAGCACCAGAGCGGCCGCCCCGACCCGTCGCGAGCAGATCCTCAGTGAGGCCGCTCGTCTCTTCGCCGCGCGTGGGTTCCACGGGGTCGGCGTGGACGAGATAGGGGCCGCCGTGGGCATCAGCGGTCCCGGCCTGTACCGGCACTTCGCGGGCAAGGACGCCATGCTCGCCGAGCTCCTGGTCGGCATCAGCGAGCGGCTGCTGACCGGCGGCCGGCACCGGGTGGCGGAGGCCGCGGGCGACCCGGTCCAGGTCCTGGCTTCTCTCATCGACGGGCACATCGACTTCGCGCTGGACGACCGGGCGCTGATCACCCTGCACGACCGGGAGCTCGACCGGCTGCGGGAGGCGGACCGCAAGCTCGTCCGGCAGCTCCAGCGCCAGTACGTGGAGCTGTGGGTGGACGTCGTGGGGCGACTGCACCCCGAGGTCGGCGAGGCGGAGGTACGGGTGTCCGTGCACGCGGTCTTCGGGCTGCTGAACTCCACCCCGCACCTGGCGGCCCTGGGCCGGGAGGCCACGGAATCCCTGCTGCGACGGCTCGCGAACGGGGCCTTCGGGGCGCTGTCGGGGTGAGGCGGCTCGTCCGTTGGGCGAAACGGGCGGGACGGCTCCGGCCGCGCGGCGGCAGAATGGGCCGCATGCCGAAGCCGATAGAGAAGCCTGCCCAGTCCGTTGAAACGCCGAGCCGCGCCGAACTCATCGACCACCTCGTCCGCACGCGGATCGCGGGGCAGGTCGCCACCCCGCGCGAGAACAACCTCTCCCACTACCGCAAGCTCGCCAACGGCGACCGGCACTACTGGCTCGGCCTGGAACTGGGCGACCGCTGGAGCGACGAGCAGGACGTGCTCGCCGTGATGGCGGAGCGCTGCGGGGTCGTGGACGACCCGGCCTACCGCTACGGCCAGGACACCATCGACCCCGAACTGACCGTGGCCGGCCTGGACCGGATGGCGGCGCGGCTGCGCAAGGCCGCGCTGGACCGGCAGAGCGTGCTCTTCGCCACCGGGCACCCGGGCGGCCTGCTGGACGTCCACCGGGCCACGGCGGCGGCCCTGCGCGCCGCGGGCTGCGAGATCGTGGTCATCCCGGGCGGGCTGACGGCGGACGAGGGCTCGGTGTGGCAGTTCGCGGACGTGGCCGTGCTGGAGCGGGGCGCGACCCTGTGGCACACCCATTCGCCGGAACCCATGGCCGCGATCCTGGACGGGCTGGCCGCGCTGGGCCGCCCCCAGCCCGAACTGGTCGTCGCCGACCACGGCTGGGCCGGCTGCGCGGCCCAGCGGGGTCTGGACGCGGTGGGCTACGCGGACTGCAACGACCCGGCGCTCTTCCTCGGCGAGGCCGAGGGAACCCTTCAGGTGGCGGTCCCCCTGGACGACCACGTCCGCGACCCGCGCCACTACGACCCGATGGTCGCCTACCTGCTCTCCGCGGCGGGCCTGCTGGGGTAACAGCCTTGTCAGTGGCGGCGGTTACGTTCGACTCATGCCGACCGAGCCGAAGCCGTACCACCCACTGTCCGTACTCGCCGACGATCCCCGGGGGCGCCGCCTGGGGCTGGAGCTGCCGCCGGGATCCCTGGTGGACCGCCCCGGAAGGCGGCCGGGGCGCACGCCGCTGCTGTGGATCTCAGACGGTCCCGTGGGCCCCGGCGTCCTCGCCGCGTACCGGAACCTCCCGGCCCTGGCCGCCGCGGGCCTCCAGGCGGTGCTGCTCCAGGACCGGAGCGGCCTGGAGACCTGGTGGGACGACAGGGACCTGGCCCCGGAGCGGATGTCCGACCCCGACGACCACCACGTCGAGCCGGTGCTGCGCGAGTTCTGGGGCGCCGTGGTCCCCGATCCCGAGGAGGGCGCGGAGGGCGCCGAGCTGATCGCCCCCTTCGGCCGGGACTGGCCGGGGCTGGCGGCGGCCGGAACCCCGGCGCGGGACCCGGAGGCGGCGGCCGGGGAACTGGCGGACGAGCTGATCCTCCAGGGCGTCCTCAAGAGCCCCCGGCTCGCACTGGTCCCCGCCGGCCGGGGCGCCGACGTCCTCGCCGCGATGGGCTGGTGCGGACCGCTGAACCACGAGAACGACGTGGCCCTCGTCAGTGCCGTCCTGCGCTCCTGGGAGGAGCGTTTCGGCGCCCGTGTCCTCGCCCTCGGCTTCGACGAGCTCCACGTCTCGGTGGCCGCCCCGCCCCGGACCACGGCCGAGGCCCTTCCCGTGGCCGCGGAGCACTTCGCCTTCTGCCCGGACAACGTCTGGCAGGGCTCCGGCAGCCTGCGCGCCTACACCGACGAGGCGGTCACCGGCAGCGGCCACTGGGCGTTCTGGTGGGACTGAGCGACTGAGCCCCTGGGCGGGAACCCCTGGGGGAGCCGCGTCCGCGGCCGGGCATGCCGCGCGGCAGGCCCGGTCAGCCGCGCGGGACGCGTACGACACCCTCCTGGATGACGGTCACGGCCAGGCGGCCGTCCTGGGTCCAGATGCGGGCCTGGCCCAGGCCCCGGCCCGCCGCCGCCGAGGGCGACTCCTGGTCGTACAGCAGCCACTCGTCCGCGCGGAACGGCCGGTGGAACCACATGGCGTGGTCCAGCGAGGCGCCGACCACGTCGCCGACCGCCCAGCCGCCCCGGCCGTGCGCGAGCAGCACCGAGTCCAGCAGGGTCATGTCGGAGACGTACGTGGCCAGGCAGGTGTGCAGCAGGGCGTCGTCGCGCTCCAGCTTGCCGGCCGTACGGAACCACACCTGGCAGCGCGGCTCCACCGGTTCGCCGATGCTGCCCCAGGGCGGGGTCGTGGCGTACCGCAGGTCCACCGCGCCGCGGGCCTCGATCAGCCGCTCCACGGTGCCCGGGTCGCGGAAGATCTCCCGGTACGCGGGCAGCGACTCGGCCGCGGTGGGCAGGGTCTCCGGATCCGGGGCCGGGGGCATGACGGCCTGGTGGTCGAGTCCCTCCTCGTACGTCTGGAAGGACGCGGAGAGGTGGAAGATCGGCTGGCCGTGCTGGACGGCGACGACCCGGCGCGTGGTGAAGGAGCGTCCGTCGCGGATCCGGTCGACCGAGTACACGATGGGCGCGCCCGTGTCCCCGGTGCGCAGGAAGTACGAGTGGAGCGAATGCGCGGTGCGGTCCGCGGGGACGGTCCGGCCCGCGGCGACCAGCGCCTGGGCCGCGACCTGACCGCCGAAGACACGCGGTACCAGCGAAGGGCGGCTGGTGCCGCGGAAGATGTTCTCCTCGATCTGCTCCAGGTCGAGCAGATCGAGGAGCGTCGTCAGTGCCTCGTTCATGGGGGAAGGCTAAGGGGGAGGGCGCGTGCCCCGAGTCCCTCAGAGACCCATCGACTTGGCGATGATGGACTTCATGACCTCGCTGGTGCCGCCGTAGATGCGGTTCACGCGGTTGTCGGCGTACAGGCGGGCGATCGGGTACTCGTTCATGTAGCCGTAACCGCCGTGCAGCTGGAGGCACTTGTCGATCACGCGGTGCGCGACCTCGGTGCAGAACAGCTTCGCGGAGGCGGCCTCGGCGGCGGTCAGCTCACCGGCGTCCAGGGCTTCCAGCGCGCGGTCGGCGACCGCCTCGGCGGCGTCCACCTCGGCCTGGCAGGCGGCCAGTTCGAACTTGGTGTTCTGGAAGTGCGCGACCGGCTTGCCGAAGACGGTGCGCTCCGTCACGTACTGCTGGGCGAACCGGATGGCGGCCTTGGCCTGCGCGTACGCGCCGAAGGCGATGCCCCAGCGCTCGGAGGGCAGGTTGGCGCCGAGGTAGTAGAAGCCCTTGTTCTCCTCGCCGAGCAGGTCCTCGACCGGGACCTTCACGTCGACGAACGCCAGCTCGGCGGTGTCGGAGGTGCGCAGGCCGAGCTTGTCCAGCTTGCGGCCGATGGAGTAGCCCTCGGACTTGGTGTCCACGGCGAAGAGGGAGATGCCGAAGCGGCGGTCCTGCTCGCTCGGGGCGGAGGTGCGGGCGCAGACGATCACGCGGTCGGCGTGCACGCCACCGGTGATGAAGGTCTTGGAGCCGTTGAGGACGTAGTGGGTGCCGTCCTCGGAGAGCTTGGCGGTGGTCTTCATGCCCGCGACGTCGGAGCCGGTGCCCGGCTCGGTCATCGCCAGGGCCCACATCTCCTCGCCGGAGACGAACTTCGGGAGGTAACGCTTCTTCTGCTCGTCGTCGGCGAGCATCTTGATGTAGGGGAGGGCGAGCAGCACGTGCACGCCGGAGCCGCCGAAGTTCACGCCCGCGCGCGAGGTCTCCTCGTAGAGCACGGCCTCGAACTTGTGCGTGTCCAGGCCCGCGCCGCCGAACTCCTCGGGGACGTTGATGCCGAAGACGCCCAGCTCGCCGAGCTGGTAGTAGAACTCGCGCGGCGCCTGCCCGGCCTGGAACCACTCGTCGTAGACGGGGACGACCTCGGCCTCGATGAAGGCGCGGATGGTCTCGCGGAACGCCTCGTGGTCCTCGTTGAAAACGGTACGGCGCACGGCCGCCTCCCTCGTTCGCCTGTCGTGCCCTGTCGCGCCCCGGTCCTGGCTAAGCGCTTGCTCAGATTAAGTTACCGGTGAGTTGTCCATCGTGTCCAGAGCCGGGACCGCTCAGCCCGACGAGGCGCCGGGGCCGGCCGGGGGCTCCCAGCGGAGTGCGAACCACAGTTCCATGCGGGTGTCCGGGTCGTCGAGGTCGGTGCCGAGGAGTGCGGCGGTGCGGGCGATGCGCTGGCGGACGGTGTTGCGGTGCACGCCGAGCGCGGCCGCGGTGCGGTCCCAGCTGCCGTGGTGGGCCAGCCATGCGCGCAGGGTCTCCCGCAGAGCCGGGCCGAGCGGGGCGAGCAGCGCACCGGCGTGCGCCCGGGCCTCCGCCGGGTCGAGGAGGGCGCCGAGGCCGCCGTCGGTGTGGCGGACCAGGGGGGTGCGGGCCGCTTCGGCGCGGTGCAGGGCCCGCCGGGCCTGGGTCGCGGCGGTCGGCAGCTCCCCGGGGGCCGCCGGGCCGCTGACCCCCAGCCGCCACCCGGGCTGCGGGCCGGGCTCCCGGTCGGTGAGCAGGCGTACGGAGTCCCCGTACGGGTCCAGCAGTACGGTGCCCAGCGCGGCCGCGAGGGCCTGCGGGTCGCCGGAGCCGTGGGCGAGCACGACGTGCCAGGGGCCTGGCGGCAGGGCGGCGGCCGGGTCGCGGTCGAGGAGCAGCCGGGTGAGGGCGGCGGCCTCTGTCCTGGCCGGACGGTGCGCGGTGAGCAGGGTCAGCAGCACCGCCGCGACGGAGGCGATGGTGTGGTCGCCGGGGGCGCGGGCCGGTGTGGCGAGGGCGAGGGCGTGGCCGCCGCCGACGGCGTAGGCGGCCAGGTGCGTGCCGCCGAGGGTGTCGGTGGCCGTGGTGACGGTGCCGGGTGCGACCCGGCGGGCCAGGGCCGCAACGGCGGCGAGCACGTCCGCGGCGGGCTCGGGGCCGGCGGCGGCGAGCGGGGCGGGCGGGGTGGCCGGGTCGGCCGGGGCGCCGGGGGCGGCCGGGGCGTTGGGTGGGGCGGTGCCCCGCCGGAGGGTCTCCTCGGCTCGCGCACTCGGGTCCGGCTGCGTGGGTGGGGGCTGGGTTGCGCGCTCGTCCTGCGGGGACCCTCCGGCGTGTCCCCACCCCACGGCCTGGCTTCGGGGGGTCGCCTGGGTTGCCGGGGCGGGTGGGGTGGTGCCCCGCCGGAGGGTCTCCTCGGCTCGCGCACTTGGGTCCGGCTGCGTGGGTGGGGGCTGGGTTGCGCGCTCGTCCTGCGGGGACCCTCCGGCGTGTCCCCGCCCCACGCTCTGGCTTCGGGGGGTCGCCTGGGTTGTTGTCGGGGCGAGGAGGGCGGTCCAGCCGCCCAGGGTTGTCGCCAGGCGGGACAGTACGGACTGGACCGGGTCGGGGCGGGCCGCGGCCGCCGCGAGGGACTGCTGGGCCTCGGTGACCCGGCGGAGCTCGCGCGTACGGGCCTCCGCCATCAGCCGCCAGACCGTACGGGCCACCGCGGTGAAGGGGGTCCCCGGCGGGACCTCCAGCAACGGCAGCCCGTACCGGTCGCACGCCTCGGCGAGGCCCGGCGGCACCCGTTCGTGCACGGGCGCCACGCCGAAGCCGAGCGCCGCCACCCCGGCCCCGGCGAGCCGGGCGACGTAGGCCTCGGCGTCGCCCGGGGCGGTGCCCGCCGTCAGGAGCAGCTCGCCTCCCAGCAGGTAGGGGGACGGGTCGGCCATCTCGGAGGCGTGCACCGCGTGCACCTCGGCTCCGGCGGGCCCCGCGAGGTGCGCCAGGCCCAGCTCGCGGTCGCGCAGCAGCGCGCCGAGCGGGACCGGCGGGGTGGGCGGGGCCTCCATGGATACTCCGTACAGATCGGGAATCGCCTATGGATAGAACGTACACTTCGCCGTCTTGTGGGCACCGGCTTACGCTCGAATCACCGCACTTGTAGGACCTTCAGAAGGGCACCCCCCATGAGCACGCAGCCGCGCGGCCCCGTCGACTCCTCCCGCATCCCGCGCTACGCGGGCCCCGCGACCTTCGCCCGGCTGCCCCGCCTCGACGAGGTCGGCTCCGCCGACGTCGCCGTCGTCGGCGTGCCCTTCGACTCCGGCGTCTCCTACCGCCCCGGTGCCCGCTTCGGCGGCAACGCCATCCGCGAGGCCTCGCGCCTGCTGCGCCCGTACAACCCGGCGCAGGACGCCTCCCCCTTCGCCCTCGCGCAGGTCGCCGACGCCGGCGACATCGCGGTGAACCCCTTCAACATCAACGAGGCCGTCGAGACGGTCGAGGCCGCCGCCGACGAGCTGCTCGGCGCGGGCTCCCGCCTGATGACCCTCGGCGGCGACCACACCATCGCCCTGCCCCTGCTGCGCTCCGTCGCCAAGAAGCACGGCCCGGTCGCCCTGCTGCACTTCGACGCGCACCTGGACACCTGGGACACCTACTTCGGTGCCGAGTACACCCACGGCACGCCGTTCCGCCGCGCCGTCGAGGAGGGCATCCTCGACACCGAGGCGCTCTCCCACGTCGGTACCCGCGGCCCGCTCTACGGCAAGCAGGACCTGGACGACGACGCCAAGATGGGCTTCGGCATCGTCACCTCCGCCGACGTCTACCGGCGCGGCGCCGACGAGGTCGCGGACCAGCTGCGCCAGCGCATCGGCGACCGCCCCCTCTACATCTCCATCGACATCGACGTGCTGGACCCGGCCCACGCGCCCGGCACCGGCACCCCCGAGGCGGGCGGCATGACCTCCCGCGAGCTGCTGGAGATCATCCGCGGTCTGTCCTCCTGCAACCTGGTTTCGGCGGACGTCGTCGAGGTCGCCCCGGCGTACGATCACGCCGAGATCACCTCGGTCGCGGCCTCGCACACCGCGTACGAGCTCACCACGATCATGAGCCGCCAGATCTCTGCCGCCAGGCAGAGTCGTTAAGCACAGCGCGGCGGCGAAGGCGAAGGGCAACCAAGCACCGTGACGCACGACCACGACCTGGTACTCCGTCCCACCGAGGCCCAGACGGCGGCCGCCCTCGCGCCGCCGCCGGGCCGCACGGGCGGGGACCTGGTCGTGGAGACGCTGCGTTCGCTCGGCACGACCACCGTCTTCGGCCTGCCCGGTCAGCACGCGCTGGCGCTCTTCGACGCGGTGGGCCGCTCCGACCTGCGGCTGATCGGCCTGCGGACGGAGAACAACGCAGGCTTCGCCGCCGACGCCTACGGCCGCATCACCGGCGAGGCCGTGCCCCTGCTGCTGTCGACCGGCCCGGGCGCCCTGATGGCCCTGCCGGCGCTGGCCGAGGCGGCGGCCGCGTCCGCGCCGGTGCTCGCGATCGCCTCCCAGGTACCGGTCGCGGGCCTGGGCGGCGGCCGCCGGGGTCATCTGCACGAGCTGCGCGACCAGGCGGCCTCCTTCCGGGACGTGGTCAAGTCCGTCCACGTGGCCCGCACCCCCTCCCAGATCCCCTCGGTGGTCGTCGAGGCCTGGGAGTCGGCGCTCACCGCCCCGCACGGCCCCGTCTGGGTGGAGATCCCCGAGGACGTCCTGCGGGCCGAGACCTTCATCCCGCAGGTCACCGGCATGGACGCGACCCCGCACGAGCTGGCTCCCCGGCCGGAGCTGACGGCGGTGGCCGCGCACTGGCTGGCGAAGGCCGCCCGCCCGGTGATCGTCGCGGGCGGCGGAGTCGTGCGCGCCGACGCAGCGGGCAAGCTCAAGCAGCTCGCCGAGCGGCTGAACGCGCCCGTGGTCACCACCTTCGGCGGCAAGGGCGCCTTCCCCTGGACCCACCCGCTCTCCCTCCAGTCCTGGCTGGAGGACCGCCACATGACCGACTTCCTGGAGGACGCGGACGTCCTGCTGGTCGTCGGATCGGGCCTGGGCGAGCTGTCCTCGAACTACCACACCTTCTTCCCGACCGGCCGGGTCATCCAGATCGAGGCCGACCTCGGCAAGCTGGAGTCCAACCACCCGGGGCTGGGCATCCACGCGGACGCCCGCCTGGCGCTCCAGGCCCTGCTGGAGACGGTCCCCGTACGCGAGGACCCGTACGCCCCCGACCGCGTCAAGCTGGTGCTCTCGGACATCGCCGAGCGGCTGTCCGGCCAGGACGTGGGCCTGGAGCAGCAGCTCCTCACCTCGATCCGCGCGGCCCTGCCCGCCCGCTCCCCGTCCTTCTGGGACATGACGATCCTGTCCTACTGGGCGTGGTCGGCCTTCGACGCCAAGCACCCCAACACCATGCACTCGGCCCAGGGCGCGGGCGGCCTCGGCTACGCTTTCCCGGCGGCCCTCGGCGCGTGCGTCGCGGAGCCCGGCACCCCGGTCCTGGCGGTCTCCGGCGACGGCGGCGCGATGTACTCGATCGCGGAGCTGGCCACGGCCCGCCAGCACGACCTGGACGTCACCTGGCTGATCGTGGACGACGGCGGCTACGGCATCCTGCGCGAGTACATGACGGACTCCTTCGGCCACGCCACGGGCACGGAACTCACCCGCCCCGACTTCGTCGCCCTGGCCGCCTCCTTCGGCGTCCCGGCGGCCACCACCACCCCGCAATCGCTGAAGGACGACCTGAAGAAGGCCCTCGCCACCCCCGGGCCCTCGCTGCTACTGCTCCCGGCCACGCTGAAGATGTTCGCCCCGACGCACCTCTGACTTCGGCATGTTCGGCGGTGCATGGAGCCGGCTCAGGCTGCCTCGTGCTCTTGTGCGGTGAATACGACCTGTGAGGTCTCCCCGACCAGCTTGAGGTTCAGCTCCGACTCCATGGCCCGCGCCAGCCGTGCCAACAGGGGCAAGGTCGGCACGGTCCCGCCCAGCTCCAGCTTGGAAACCTGCGGCTGCGTCATCCCGGCCCGCCGGGCCAGCTCGGTCTGCGAGATCCCGAGCTCGGTCCGCCGGTCGTGGACCGCCTGTCCGAGATCGAAGGCGAGCCGGATCTCCTCGCGCTGTCGCGTCACATCGGGGCTCTCGGAGAAACCTTGGGCGATCTTCTTGTCCCGGGCGAGCTTCCACTGTGCGTGGCTGGCCATTACGGCGCTCCGTCCTTTGTGTCGCGGGTGTAGATGTCGGTTGCCGGACCGTGCTCGGCCTTGCAGCGCTGTTTGGCGGCCTTGGCACGAATCACCTCACCATCTTCACGTTGCCGGGTCTTCCGAAAGACGGTCAGCAGAACGATCCGTCTTGCGGGGGCCAGCCAGTATGAAATGCGCACGGCGTCCCGACTACGCCCGATGCCGAACCGCAGTTCCCGTACTCCGTCTCCGAAATGGCGTGAGTACGGTTCGCCAAGGGTGGTCGGGCTGCCCAAGAGGAGCCCGACCGCGTGTTCTGCCACCAGGTAGTCCGCGTCGGATCGGTTCATCAGCCACAGCCGGACCTCCGGCTCGATCTCGATGTCGAATGGCTCATCCATACATCGGAACGTATAGATAGCTCAGTATATGGCGGCTGCGATGCGGATGGAATCCCTCGCGTGAGTGACGAACGCCTGCCAGGGTGACGGCGCTGTGGCGTGCTCCGTCCCCCGGGTGGGTCAGGCGGGCGTGCGTGGAGCCACGCAAACCCGTTCGATTGTTGTGTCGGGATGAAATCCGCCGGTCGGCGCGTTGGTGGAGGCGGCAGGACAAGACGAACGGGGAGGCACCACGTGGCGGCGGCGCAGACGGCGGCTGGGGAGAAACAGGGCTGGGGCAGGAGGCTCGCCGCCTACACCTGGCGGTACAAGGTCAACGTCCTGCTCGCACTCGGCTCCTCGCTGGCCGGCATGGCCGTCATGGCCCTCGTACCCCTGGTCACCAAGGTCATCATCGACGACGTCATCGGCGACCAGACAAAGCCCATGGGGCCCTGGGCCGGGATGCTCATAGCCGCGGCCCTCCTCGTCTACGTACTGACCTACATACGCAGGTACTACGGCGGGCGCCTCGCCCTCGACGTGCAGCACGACCTGCGCTCCGACATGTACGACACCATCGCCCGGCTCGACGGGCGGCGGCAGGACGAGCTGTCCACCGGGCAGGTCGTCGGGCGGGCGACCAGCGACCTCCAGCTGATCCAGGGCCTGCTCTTCATGATGCCGATGACCATCGGCAACTTCCTGCTCTTCGGGATATCCCTGGGCATCATGCTGTGGCTGTCGCCGCTGCTGACCCTCGTCGCCCTGCTCATGGCCCCGGCCCTCTGGTTCATCGCCAAGCGCAGCCGCAAGAAGCTCTTCCCCGCCACCTGGTACGCCCAGAGCCAGGCCGCCGCCGTCGCGGGCGTCGTCGACGGGGCCGTGACCGGCGTCCGCGTCGTCAAGGGCTTCGGCCAGGAGGAGCAGGAGACCGGCAAGCTGCGCGCCACCGGACGGCGGCTGTTCGCCGGACGGATGCGGTCCATCCGCCTCAACTCGCGGTACACCCCCGCGCTCCAGGCCGTACCCGCCCTCGGGCAGGTCGCCATCCTGGCCCTCGGCGGCTGGATGGCCACCAGGGGACAGGTCACCCTCGGCACCTTCGTCGCCTTCTCCACCTACCTCGCCCAGCTCGTCGGCCCCGTGCGCATGCTCGCCATGGTCCTCACCGTCGCGCAGCAGGCCCGCGCGGGCGTCGAGCGGGTCGTCGAGCTCATCGACACCGAGCCCGTCATCGCGGAGGGCACGCACACCCTGCCCGCCGACGCGCCCGCCACCGTCGAGTTCGACCGGGTCGGATTCGGGTACGACCCCGAGCGGCCCGTCCTCGACGGGTTCTCCCTGTCCGTCGCGGCAGGCGAGACCGTCGCCGTCGTGGGCTCCTCCGGCAGCGGAAAATCCACCCTCTCGCTGCTCCTGCCGCGCTTCTACGACGCCGACCGAGGCGCCGTCCGCGTCGGCGGGCACGACGTCCGCGACCTGACCTACGCCTCGCTGCGCGCCGCCATCGGGCTGGTCCCCGAGGACTCCTTCCTCTTCTCCGACACCATCCGCGCGAACCTCGCCTACGGGCACCCCGAGGCGACCGACGAACAGATCGAGGCCGCCGCCCGCGCCGCCCAGGCGGACGGCTTCATCCGGGACCTGCCCGCCGGCTACGACACCAAGGTCGGCGAACAGGGGCTCACCCTCTCCGGCGGCCAGCGCCAGCGCATCGCGCTCGCCCGCGCCCTCCTCACCGACCCGCGGCTGCTGCTCCTCGACGACGCCACCTCAGCCGTCGACGCCCGCGTCGAGCACGAGATCCACGAGGCGCTGCGGGCCGTCATGGCCGGCCGCACCACCGTGCTCATCGCCCACCGCCGCTCCACGCTCGCCCTGGCCGACCGGATCGCCGTACTCGACCGCGGGCGGCTCGCCGACATCGGCACACACGAGGAGCTGGAGCGCCGCTCCGCCCTGTACCGCAGGCTGCTCACCGACCCCGACGCCCTCGGGGTCGCCTCGCCGCGGACCCCCGAGGCGCTGCCGATGGAGGAGTTCGAGCGGGACGTAGAGCGGGACCGCGCGCAGGAACTGGAACGGGACATCGAACTCGAAGCCGAGATCGACTCCGAGCCGGTCAACGCCAAGCGCAGGGTCGCGGGCGGGATCACCCCCGAGCTGTGGCGGCGCCAGGAGGAGCGCGCCGGAGCCGCCGCCCCGGGCGCTGCGGCCACCACCACGGCCGGCCTGAGCGGTGCCCCCGGGCACTCCATGGCAGGGTCCGTCGCCGGGATGCCCGCCACCCCCGAACTGCTCGCGCAGGTGGCCGCGCTGCCGCCCGCCGACGACACGCCCGACGTGGACGAGACGAGGGCCGCGGCCGCCGAGGAGAGCTACGGCCTGCGCCGGCTGCTGGGCGGCTTCTGGGCGCCCCTCGCGATCAGCCTCGGCCTCGTCGCCGCCGACGCGGGCGCCGGGCTGCTCCTGCCGATCCTGATCCGTTACGGCATCGACCAGGGCGTCGAACAGGCCGCCCTCGGCGCCGTCTGGGCGGCCGCCGCCGTGGCCCTCGCCGTCGTCATCGGGCAGTGGGCCGCACAGTTCGCCGAGACCCGGATGACGGGCCGGACCGGCGAGCGCGTCCTGTACTCCCTCCGCGTCAAGATCTTCGCCCAGCTCCAGCGGCTCG
The DNA here is from genome assembly GCF_026340255.1 of Streptomyces sp. NBC_01408. GTDB lineage: Bacteria > Actinomycetota > Actinomycetes > Streptomycetales > Streptomycetaceae > Streptomyces. The sequence goes on from NZ_JAPEPJ010000001.1 coordinate 2,784,948, forward strand.
GACTCGACTACTACGAGCGCGAACTGACCGGCAAGATCATGACCCGGATGACCACGGACGTGGACGCCCTGTCCACCTTCCTGCAGACCGGACTCGTCACCGCCGTCGTCTCCGTCTTCACCTTCTTCGGCATCCTCGTCGCGCTGCTCGTCCTCGACGCCGAGCTCGCGCTGATCGTCTTCGCCACCCTCCCGGTGTTGGTGATCGGCACGATCGTGTTCCGCCACAAGTCGGTCGCCGCCTACGAACTCGCCCGCGACCGGGTCAGCCTCGTCAACGCCGACCTCCAGGAGTCCGTCGCCGGGCTCCGCATCGTGCAGGCCTTCCGCCGCGAGCGCTCGGGCGCCACCCGCTTCGCGGAGCGCAGCGACTCCTACCGCCAGGCCCGCGTCCGCGGCCAGTGGCTCATATCGGTGTACTTCCCCTTCGTCCAGCTGCTGTCCTCCGGAGCAGCGGCGGCCGTGCTGATCGTCGGCGCGGGCCGGGTGGAGGCCGGAACCCTCACCACCGGCGCGCTGGTCGCCTACCTGCTCTACATCGACCTGTTCTTCGCCCCGGTGCAGCAGCTCTCCCAGGTCTTCGACGGCTACCAGCAGGCCACCGTCTCCCTCGGCCGGATCCAGGGGCTGCTGCGCGAGCCCACGACCACCCCGCGTCCGGAGCACCCGCGCGCACTGCCGGAGCTGCGCGGCGAGATCGCCTTCGAGGACGTCCGCTTCCAGTACGGCACCGCCGAGGAGCGGGGGGCGAAGGGGGAGGCGCTGGCCGGCATCAGCCTGCGCATACCCGCCGGGCAGACCGTCGCCTTCGTCGGCGAGACCGGAGCGGGCAAGTCCACGCTGGTCAAGATGGTGGCCCGGTTCTACGACCCGACCTCCGGCCGGATCACCGCCGACGGCGCCGACCTGCGGGAGCTGGACCTGACGGCGTACCGCCACCGGCTCGGGGTCGTCCCCCAGGAGTCCTACCTCTTCCCGGGGACCGTCCGCGACGCCATCGCCTACGGGCGGCCCGAGGCGAGCGACGCCGAGGTGGAGGCCGCCGCCCGCGCGGTCGGCGCCCACGACATGATCGCCACCCTCGACGGCGGCTACCTGCACACCGTCGCCGAGCGCGGCCGCAACCTCTCCGCCGGGCAGCGCCAGCTGATCGCGCTCGCCCGCGCCGAACTCGTCGACCCGGACGTGCTGCTCCTCGACGAGGCCACCGCAGCCCTTGACCTGGCCACCGAGGCCCAGGTCAACCAGGCCACCGACCGGCTCGCGGGCAAGCGGACCACCCTGGTGGTCGCCCACCGGCTGACCACCGCCGCCCGCGCCGACCGGGTCGTGCTCATGGACCGCGGCCAGGTCGTGGAGGACGGCACCCACGCCGAACTCCTGGCCCGCGACGGCCGGTACGCCGAGCTGTGGCGCACCTTCGCGGGAGAGGACGAGCGCGCCGCGGCCTGACGGGCGGACGGCCGCGGCCCGTGGCTCAGAGTTCGCCGAAGAGCAGGTTGCCCGGGGCTTCCTCGTCGGTGCCCGTGTAGTACTCGCGGACGGCGGCGAGGAGTTCGTCCACGGACAGGGTGCCGTCCCCGTCCGTGTCGATCCGGCGGAAGAGGGTCTCCGTGTCGGTGAAGCTCAGCCTCGTGTCGAAGGCCTCCTGGCCCTTGTGGAACTCCTCCGGGCTGATGCGGCCGTCGCCGTCGGTGTCGACGACCGTCAGGAAGGCCTCCATCATCGGCCGGAACGAGCGGTCGTAGGCGGGCCCGCCGTCCGCGTAGAGCCGGGTCATGCCCAGCTTGTACTCCTCGGGCGTGACCTTGCCGTCCCGGTCGAGGTCCAGCTCGGTGAAGAGCTCCTGCCAGAAGCCGACCAGACCGGTCATCACCTGCGTGGCCTTCGGCGAGTCGGCGGGCTCGGCGAGGGCCGACAGCAGCCGGGACCCGAGCGCGATGATGTCGTGCTCGTCGATGCCCCCGCTTCCGTCGGCGTCCAGGTGCGTGAAGGCGCGCTCCAGCTTGCGGTCGAGGAGGTCGGTCGTCATATGAGGTGCCTTTCGCGGCTACGGTGAGCGGATCGCTGGTCACCTAGCGTAGTGGCCCGGTCGATCGTGAACTCCCCTTCTCCCCGGGGGAGTCGTGGATGCACTCGTACGGGGCGGGGGCGGCCGGTGCGGGTGTGCGACCCGTCGCGGACCGGTACGCGACGGGGGTGACCGCCCGGGTCCTTGCGCGCCGCAACCTTCGGGGCGGGTGCGGGCGTCGTACGTGCGTGCGTTCGTTGTGCGTACGACCGATCGGGGGGCAGGGTGGTTCAGGGGCGGAAGGGGCGCGGCCGGCGGATCGCGGTCCTGGGGGTGTTCGGGGCGGCGCTGTGGCTCGGCGTCGGCGGGCTGTTCCCGGCTCCGGCCGCGCAGGCCGCGGCGGGGGGCTGCGCGGGGCGGCTGGCCAAGACCCTGCCGTTCGCGACGGGTGAGGTGCGCGTGTACAAGAGCCGCACCCGGGCCTGCGCGGTGACGGTGGCCCGCGGGCCCGGGGAGCGGCGGCAGATGACGGTGAGCATCCAGCCGCGCGGCGGGGTCCCCGTCCGCGACTCCGGGCGATTCACCCGATATGCCGGGCCTGTCATGGTCGGTGCGATCAGCCGCTGTGTGTATGTAAAGGGGGACGTGGGCGGCGGATCGGCTGATTCCGGCTGGATCCTGTGCTGAGGGTGCGACCCAACTAGGTCTGTTCAGCAGCGTGTTGGCCCGGCTAGGTTCACGGCGACCGAAGTGAACTCAAGGGGAGGGTGAATGCGCAAGACGCTCGGATGGCTGCTGTCGCTCGTGGTGCTGATCGGCACCATGGGCGCGGCCGGCTCCACGGCACATGCGGCCACCGCCGCAGGGCCGGCGGCCGCCACGGACATCAAGGACCAGATCCTCGGCATTCCCGGGATGAGCCTGATCGAGGAGAAGCCGTACCCCGGCTACCGCTTCTTCGTACTGAACTACGAGCAGCCGGTCGACCACCGGCAGCCGTGGAAGGGCACCTTCAAGCAGCGCATGACCCTGCTGCACAAGGACGTCTCGCGGCCGACGGTCTTCTTCACCTCCGGCTACAACGTCAACACCAACCCGCGCCGCAGTGAGCCGACGACCATCGTCGACGGCAACCAGGTGTCCATGGAGTATCGGTTCTTCACACCCTCCCGGCCCGACGCGGCCAACTGGGCGAACCTGGACATCTGGCAGGCCGCCAGCGACCAGCACCGCATCTTCGCCGCCCTGAAGAAGATCTACACCAAGAACTGGCTGGCCACGGGCGGCAGCAAGGGCGGTATGACGGCGACCTACTACGAGCGCTTCTACCCGCGCGACATGGACGGCGTCGTCGCGTACGTCGCGCCCAACGACGTCGTCAACAACGAGGACTCGGCCTACGACCGGTTCTTCGCCAAGGTCGGCACCAAGGAGTGCCGCGACAAGCTGAACGCGGTGCAGCGCGAGGCGCTCGTACGCCGCGAGCCGCTGGAGGCCAAGTACGCGGTCGCCGCCGCCGAGAACGGCTGGACCTTCACCACCGTCGGTGACCTCGACAAGGCCTACGAGGCCGTCGTGCTCGACTACGTGTGGGCCTTCTGGCAGTACAGCCTGCTCGCCGACTGCGCCGCCGTCCCGGCCGCCGCCACCGCCACGGACCAGGAGATCTGGGACACGATCGACGCGATCTCCGGCTTCTCCGCCTACGCCGACCAGGGCCTGGCGACGTACACCCCGTACTACTACCAGGCGGGCACCCAGCTCGGCTCTCCGGACATCAAGCAGCCGCACCTCAAGGGCCTGAGCCGCTACGGCTACCAGCCGCCGCGCAACTTCGTGCCCCGCGACATCCCCATGACCTTCCAGCCGGGAGCCATGAAGGACATCGACACCTGGGTGCGCGACAACGCGAACCAGATGCTGTTCGTGTACGGGCAGAACGACCCCTGGGGCGCCGAGCCGTTCCACCTCGGCTACGGGGTCCGCGACAGCCACGTCATGACCGCGCCGGGCGCCAACCACGGAGCCAACGTCGCCCAGCTGCTCGACGGCGAGAAGGACCTCGCGACCGCCAGGATCCTGAAGTGGGCCGGGGTCGCCCCGGCCGCCGCGCTCGCCGACGCAGGCAAGGCGGCGCCGCTGGCGGCGCCGGACGCGCAGCTCGACCAGCGCGACCTGGAGCGCGAGCCGCAGCTGCGGCCGTAGCGCCTCCCCGTCGGGCCGCGGGTTAGGGGGTGTCCGGTGGATCGGGGCGGGCCGGGCCCGGCCTTGATCCACCGGACACCCCCCCTAGTACGTCAGCCCGTGGCCCAGCGGGTAGCGGCCCGGGACGGGGACCGGGAGGCGGCCCGAGGGGCGCACCGCCCCGGTCAGCACCCGGGCCGCCGCCCGCATCTCCACATCCGTCCAGGAGTACGTCGCCAGCTCCGCCGCGCACTGTGGCAGCCGGGCCGGGTCGTACGGGTTGCGGACCGCCACGACGACCACCGGCACCCCGGTGGCCAGCAGTTCCGTGACCAGCTTGCGCTGGGGGCTGTCCCCCTCGGGGACGTTGTACGTGCACACCAGGACCGCCGCGTGGCCGGGCGCCTCGGCCGCCGCGCGGGCCGGCGGCGCCGCCGTGGCCCGGCAGCCCAGGGCGGTCAGCTCCCGGGCCAGTACGGCCGTAGGGGGCCCCGTCGTACCGCTGGGGGACGCCGGGTCGGTCCCGGTGACCAGCAGCCGGGGGCCCGCCGCCGCGTCCAGCGGGAGCAGCTTCACCGGATTGGCCAGCAGGGTCGTCGTACCGGCCGCGATCTCGTCGGCCGCGGCCAGGTGCTCCGGGATGCCGACCGACCGGTCCACCCCTTCCGCCGTGGGCCGCGCCTCCTCGAACAGGCCCCGGCGGGCCTTCAGTTCCAGGATGCGCAGCACCGACTCCTCGATGCGCTCCTCCGTCAGCTCGCCCGCCTCGACGGCGGCCAGCACACTGCGGTGCGCGAGCCCCAGGTCCGGCGGGTTCAGCAGCTGGTCGCAGCCCGCCTTCAGGGCCAGTACGGGCACCCGGTCGTCCCCGTACTTCTGGCGGACCCCGGCCATGTCGAGGGCGTCGGTGACCACCACCCCCCGGAAGCCCAGGCGTTCGCGCAGGATGCCGGTGACGATCGGCCGCGAGAGGGTCGCCGGGTCCCCCGAGGGATCCAGCGCGGGGAAGACGATGTGCGCCGTCATGACGGCGTCCACGCCCGCCTCCACCGCGGCCCGGAAGGGCGGCTCGTCCAGCTCCTCCCATACGGCGCGGGTGTGCCGCATCACCGGCAGACCGACGTGGCTGTCGGTCTCGGTGTCCCCGTGGCCGGGGAAGTGCTTGGCGGTGGCGGCCACCCCGGCGCCCTGGTAGCCGCGGACCTGGGCGTCGACCAGCGCCGCCACCGCGCGCGGGTCCGAGCCGAAGGAGCGGACACCGATGACCGGATTGGCGGGATTGACGTTGACGTCGGCCACCGGCGCGTAGTCCTGCCGGATGCCCATGGCGGCCAGTTCGGTGCCCGCGATGCGCGCGGCCCGGCGGACCTCGCCGGTGGACCCGGCCGCGCCGTGCAGCGCGCCCAGGGCCATCGCTCCCGGGAACAGGGTGGCGGGCCTGCCGATCCGGGCGATGATGCCGTGCTCCTGGTCGGTGGAGAGCAGCAGCGGGACCCGCGGGCCGCTGTCCAGGGCGGCCCGCTGGAGGCCGGCCGAGAGCTCGGCGATCTGGTGCGGGGTACGGGTGTTGTGGGCCCAGGCGAAGTAGATGATCCCGCCGAGGTGGTAGCGGGAGACCAGCTCGGCCGCGGTGCGCACCCCGAACAGCTCCAGGTTCTTCTGGGCGTCCGCCGCATCGGGATCGGTCGCCGAATGCCCGTAGGCCCGGGAGACGAAGAGCTGCCCGACCTTCTCGGCCAGGCTCATCCCCTCCACCAGGCGGCGCAGCCGGGCCCGGTCGGGCCGGTGGCCCGGACGGTCCAGGGGGTCCCGGCCGGGGTTGCGCGAGTCGTCGGGAACGGGCGCGGGGCGGCCCCCCATGACGGCGGAGGCGGCCCCGGCGGCCGTGACGGCGGCCAGGGCGGCCACGGCGAGCAGGGTCCGGCGGGAGGCTTCGTACGGCACGCGCCGGACCCTACTGCGGGGCCGGGCCCCGAGGCGTCAAGGACACTCGGGGGGTCCCCCGGAAGTGGGCCCCGGCCGGGGCGGCTCCGGCTGCCCGGCCCAGTGCTCCTGAAGGGCCCGTACGGCCTCGGTGATCGCCGGGCGGCGGGCCGCTCCGGTCCGCCACAGGGCGTACAGCCGCCGTACGGGGCCCGGCTCCAGGCGGACGGCCACCGCTCCGGGCGGCAGCGCGCCGGTGCCCAGCCGGGGGACGACCGCCACCCCGAGCCCGGCGGCGACCAGCGCGACGACGGTGTGGTTCTCCTCGGCCACGTGCGCGATGTCGGGTTCGAAGCCGGCCGTGCGCAGGGTCCGCACCAGCCAGTCGTGGCAGACCCGGCCGGGCGGCGGGCACACCCAGCGCTGGCCGCCGAGCTCGGCCCGGCTGACGACCCGCCGAGTGGTGAAGGGATGCCCGGCCGGGACCACCAGGTCGCACAGGTCGTCCCCGATCACCGCCTGCTCGATCCCCTCCGGCGCCGGCAGGGGGGCGATGTCCCAGTCGTGGGCCACCGCCAGATCGGTGACGCCGCGGGCCACCAGGTCCACGGACAGGTGGGGGTCCACCTCTGTGAGCCGTACGTCCAGCGCCGGATGACGGCGGGCCAGGTCGGCCAGCACGCCCGGCAGCAGCCCGCGAGCCGCCGAGGCGAACGCGGCCACCGTCAGCAGGCCGCTCGGCTGCCCGCGCCGCTCCTCCAGGGTGGTCTCGGCGCGCTCGACGATGGCCAGCAGCTCCTGGGCCGTGTCCGCCAGGTGCCGGGCCTCCTCGGTCAGCGCGACACCCCGGCCCCGCCGCTCCAGCAGGGTGGTCCGGGTCTCCCGCTCCAGCTTGGCGATCTGCTGCGAGACCGCGGAGGGGGTGTAGCCGAGGGCGGCCGCCGCGCCCGCGACCGAACCGTGGACGGAGACGGCGTGCAGGGCGCGCAGCCGGGCGAGGTCGAGCATGGATCCATCGTGGCAGCCGCCCCACCCGTAAGCAATGCTTCATCCATCCCGGAAGAGATCCGCGCTGGTGCTTCATCGTCGGGGGGCCGATGCTCGGAGCATGCGTCCCGTACACACCGCACTCGCCGTGCTCGTCGCCGCCGTCTGGGGCTTCAACTTCGTCGTCATCGAGATCGGGCTCGGCCACTTCCCGCCGCTGCTGCTGTCCGCCCTGCGCTTCCTCGTCGCGGCCCTGCCCGCGGTGTTCCTCGTCGGGCGCCCCAAGGTCGCCTGGAAGTGGATCCTCGGGGTTGGCACGGTCCTCGGCATCGCCAAGTTCGGGCTGCTGTTCACCGGCATGGACGCCGGGATGCCGGCCGGGCTGTCCTCCCTGGTGCTCCAGGTCCAGGCCGTCTTCACCGCCGTCCTCGCGGCGGTGCTGCTGCGCGAGCGGCCCGGCCGGGTCCGGGTGCTCGGCATGGGCGTGGCCCTCGCGGGGATCGCCGTGGCCGCCGTGGGCGGGGGGACCTCCGGGCCGGTGCTCGGCTTCGCGCTGGTCGTCGCGGCCGCCGCCTGCTGGGGCGTCTCCAACGTCCTGACCCGCAAGGCCTCCCCGCCCGACGCGCTGAACTTCATGGTCTGGGTCTGCACGGTCCCGGTGCTGCCGCTGCTCGCGCTCTCGCTGCTGCTGGAGGGGCCCGAGCGGGACCTGGCCGCGCTGCGCGCCCTGGACTGGTCCGGGCTCGCCGTCATCGGGTACGTCGCCTGGGTGTCCACAGTGTTCGGCTTCGGCGCCTGGGGGTACCTGCTGCGCCGCTACCCGGCCTCCGCCGTGGCCCCGTTCTCGCTGCTGGTGCCGGTGTTCGGGATGTCCTCGGCGGCCCTGGTGCTGGGGGAGCAGGTCTCGGGCACGCGCTGGCTCGCGGCGGTGCTCCTGGTCGGGGGCGTGGCGCTCACCTCGCTGGGGGGCGGCTCGCGCCCGACAGCCGCGCGCGCCCCGAACCGTACGGGGGTCGGTTCGGGCGTCAGTGCGCAGAGCCCTCCTGCAGCGGCAGCCGCCAGTCCTGCCCCGTGAGGGTGACCCCGTACGAGCGGTGGGGGCGCTCGGCGACCAGGGTGAAGCCCGCCCGCAGGTACAGGGAACGGGCCTCGTGCAGTACGTCGTTGGTCCACAGCACCAGCTCGCGGTAGCCCACCGAGCGGGCGAAGGCGACGACCGCGTCGACGAGGCGGGTGCCGATGCCGTGGCCCCGGCCCGCCGGGTCCACCAGCAGCAGCCGCAGCCGGGCGGTGCCCGGCGCGCCGTCCTCGCGCACGCACATCACCGAGCCGACCGGCCGGCCGTCCAGCTCGGCGATCCAGACGCGTTCCAGGTACGGGTCGTGGTCCTCGGCGAAGTCCGCGACGATCCGGGCCACCAGGCCCTCGAACTCGGCGTTCCAGCCGTACTCGGCGGCGTAGAGCGCCCCGTGCGCCTGCACGATCCAGCCCAGGTCGCCGGGCTCGGGATCGCGCAGCCGCACCGCTGCTGCCTCGGGCGTGTCCATGACCTCCGAGGATAGCCCGCTACTTCTTCGAAGATTCACTCATGTCCGAAACGCTGCTTCCGTGCCGATTCACCGGCACCTTGGGTAGGCGTTTGGTAACGGAAAAGTAAATCTGTAGATCGGAGTGCAACCCTCCGCGGGCGTGGAGGGTCGTATGTTGCGTCGGGACTTCCGGGAGGGGATCTGGGGGGATCGGGAAGTCCGGCACGGGAGGGGTAACCGTGAGGGGGTCCGGCCGCGAGGCCGGACCCCCTTTGGTCCTTGCACGGGGCGCGTCACCGCTTTGTCCACAGGCCCGCCGCGCTGTCGGCGCCGCACGGTAGCTTCGTGCCATGGCAACCGACGGGGCGATGCAACAGGCCGTGGTGGAGGGGGTGCTCGAGCGCATCACCTACGCCAACGAGGACAGCGGCTACACGGTCGCGCGCGTCGACACCGGCCGCGGCAGCGGCGACCTCCTCACCGTCGTCGGCGCCCTGCTCGGCGCGCAGCCCGGCGAATCGCTGCGCATGGAGGGCCGCTGGGGCTCCCACCCGCAGTACGGCAAGCAGTTCACGGTGGAGAACTACCGCACCGTGCTCCCCGCCACCATCCAGGGCATCCGGCGCTACCTCGGTTCCGGCCTGATCAAGGGCATCGGCCCGAAGATCGCCGACCGGATCGTGGAGCACTTCGGCACCGACACCCTCGACGTGATCGAGAGCGAGCCCAAGCGGCTGATCGAGGTACCCGGGCTGGGCCCCAAGCGGACGAAGCTGATCGGGGCCGCCTGGGAGGAGCAGAAGGCCATCAAGGAGGTCATGGTCTTCCTCCAGGGCGTCGGCGTCTCCACCTCCATCGCCGTCCGCATCTACAAGAAGTACGCCGATGCCTCCATCGCGGTGGTGAAGAACCAGCCCTACCGGCTCGCCGCCGACGTCTGGGGCATCGGCTTCCTCACCGCCGACCGGATCGCCCAGGCAGTCGGGATCCCGCACGACAGCCCGGAACGGGTCAAGGCCGGGCTCCAGTACGCCCTGTCCCAGTCCACCGACCAGGGCCACTGCTTCCTGCCCGAGGAGCGGCTGATCGCCGACGGGGTCAAGCTGCTCCAGGTGGACACCGGCCTGGTGATCGACTGCCTGGCGGAGCTCGCCGCCGATCCGGAGGGGGTCGTACGGGAGCGGGTGCCGGATCCGCAGGGCGGCCCGGACCCGCTGACCGCCGTCTACCTGGTGCCCTTCCACCGGGCCGAACTGTCGCTGGTGGGCCAGGTGCGCCGGCTGCTGCACGCCGAGGACGACCGGATGCCCGCCTTCCAGGACGTGGACTGGGACAAGGCGCTGGGCTGGCTCGCCGGGCGGACCGGGGCGAAACTCGCCCCCGAGCAGCGGGACGCGGTCCGCCTCGCGCTCACCCGCCGGGTCGCCGTCCTCACCGGCGGGCCGGGCTGCGGCAAGTCCTTCACCGTCCGCTCGATCGTGGAGCTGGCCCGGGCCAAGAAGGCCAAGGTGGTCCTCGCCGCGCCCACCGGGCGGGCGGCGAAGCGGCTGTCCGAGCTCACCGGGGCGGAGGCCTCCACGGTGCACCGGCTGCTGGAGCTCAAGCCCGGCGGGGACGCGGCGTACGACCGGGACCGTCCGCTGGACGCCGACCTGGTCGTGGTCGACGAGGCCTCGATGCTGGACCTGCTGCTGGCCAACAAGCTGGTCAAGGCCGTGGCGCCGGGCGCGCACCTGCTGCTGGTCGGGGACGTGGACCAGCTGCCGTCCGTCGGCGCCGGGGAGGTGCTGCGGGACCTGCTGGCCGAGGGCGGCCCGGTGCCCGCGGTCCGGCTGACCCGGATCTTCCGGCAGGCCCAGCAGTCGGGCGTCGTCACCAACGCCCACCGGATCAACACCGGTGTGCCGCCGATCACCGACGGGCTGCCGGACTTCTTCCTCTTCCCCGAGGAGGACACCGAGGAGGCCGGGCGGCTCACCGTCGACGTGGCCGCCCGCCGGATCCCGGCCAGGTTCGGGCTCGACCCGCGCCGGGACGTCCAGGTGCTCGCACCCATGCACCGCGGCCCGGCGGGCGCCGGAAACCTCAACGGCCTCCTCCAGCAGGCCATGACCCCGGCCCGGCCGGACCTGCCGGAGAAGCGCTTCGGCGGCCGGGTCTTCCGGGTGGGCGACAAGGTGACCCAGATCCGGAACAACTACGAGAAGGGGGCCAACGGCGTCTTCAACGGCACCGTCGGCGTGGTCACCGGCCTCGACCTGGACGAACAGCGCCTGACGGTACGGACGGAGGAGGACGAGGAGATCGGCTACGAGTTCGCGGAGCTCGACGAGCTGGCCCACGCGTACGCCGTCACCATCCACCGTTCCCAGGGGAGTGAATATCCGGCAGTGGTGATCCCCGTCACCACCGGGGCTTGGATGATGCTCCAGCGGAATCTCCTCTACACGGCGGTGACCCGGGCGAAGAAACTGGTCGTCCTCGTCGGGTCCCGTAAAGCCCTCGGCCAGGCTGTGCGTACGGTTTCTGCAGGCAGGAGGTACACGGCGGTGGCGCCCAGGCTGTCCGGCCGGATACCGGTGGGAAACATCACCTAGATGATCGATCATTTGGGGTTCCACCACCGGTGCGGAGGGGGCAGGATGAGCAGCTTGGCGGCACTCAGTGCCGTCAAAAGCACCAAACGCCGACCCCGAGTGCACTCTCCTGCGCCAAATGGGGGAAGGTAGAGGCAGTCAGGGCACCTCGAAGAAGAGGCACTACGTCGGTGAGGGATGACGTGAGCGACAACTCTGTAGTACTCCGGTACGCGGACGGTGAATACACCTACCCGGTGGTCGAAAGCACTGTCGGTGACCAGGGCTTCGACATCTCGAAGCTGAGGGCCCAGACCGGGCTCGTCACTCTGGACAGTGGCTACGGCAACACCGCGGCGTACAAGTCCGCGATTACCTACCTCGACGGTGAGCAGGGCATCCTGCGCTACCGCGGTTACCCGATCGAGCAGCTGGCCGAGCGTTCGACCTTCATCGAGGTCGCCTACCTGCTGATCAACGGGGAGCTGCCGACCGTCGACCAGCTCGCGTCGTTCCGCAACGAGATCACCCAGCACACGCTGCTGCACGAGGACGTGAAGCGCTTCTACGACGGCTTCCCGCGCGACGCGCACCCGATGGCGATGCTCTCCTCCGTGGTCAGCGCGCTGTCGACGTTCTACCAGGACAGCCACAACCCCTTCGACGAGACGCAGCGCAACCTCTCGACGATCCGGCTGCTGGCCAAGCTCCCGACGATCGCGGCCTACGCGTACAAGAAGTCGGTCGGCCACCCGGTGGTCTACCCGCGCAACGACCTCGGCTACGTCGAGAACTTCCTGCGCATGACCTTCTCCGTGCCGGCCCAGGAGTACGACCTGGACCCGGTCGTGGTCGCGGCGCTCGACAAGCTGCTGATCCTGCACGCGGACCACGAGCAGAACTGCTCGACCTCCACCGTGCGTCTGGTCGGCTCCTCGCAGGCGAACATGTTCGCCTCGATCTCGGCCGGCATCTCGGCCCTGTGGGGTCCGCTGCACGGTGGCGCCAACCAGTCCGTCCTCGAGATGCTCGAGGGCATCAAGAACGACGGCGGCGACGTCGACGCCTTCATCCGCAAGGTGAAGAACAAGGAAGACGGCGTCCGCCTGATGGGCTTCGGGCACCGCGTCTACAAGAGCTTCGACCCCCGGGCGAAGATCATCAAGGCGGCGGCGCACGACGTCCTCTCCTCGCTCGGCAAGAGCGACGAGCTGCTGGACATCGCGCTCAAGCTGGAAGAGCACGCGCTGGCCGACGAGTACTTCGTCTCGCGCAACCTCTACCCGAACGTGGACTTCTACACCGGTCTGATCTACCGGGCCATGGGCTTCCCGACCGAGATGTTCACCGTGCTCTTCGCGATCGGCCGGCTGCCCGGCTGGATCGCCCAGTGGCACGAGATGATCAAGGAGCCGGGTTCCCGCATCGGCCGCCCGCGCCAGATCTACACCGGTGAGGTCCTGCGCGACTTCGTCCCGGTCGAGGCCCGCTGACCCGAGGCCCTTCTCCACCCGCGGCCCCAGGGCCGCACGCGAGGCATGCGAAAAGCGCCCCGCCGCCGATCCCCCCACGGGTCGACGGTCGGGGCGCTTTCCTTTTCCCCGGAACGGATTCCCCCCACGGGACCCGGACCGGGGCGTCAGTGTCTGCCGGGACCCGTTTCGGGTCGGGAGGGCCGCTCAAAGCTTCCCGCGGGCACGCGTCCCGGCCGGCTGATGCCGCGGACGTCCCCCAAGACCTCCGTGGAACGCCCCCCAAGACGTTCCTGGCATCGCCCCATTAGACCCGTGTCGACCCCGGATGGTTACGTTGCGATCACTGTGATCTGCGTCTCCCGTGAAGGAAGTGTGTGCGGTCCGGGGAGGTGATCACTAGCGGAAGGAGCGCAACCGGAGGCTGTTCGTCACCACGAAGACCGAGGAGAAGGCCATCGCGGCCCCCGCGATCATGGGATTGAGCAGTCCGGCGGCCGCCAGCGGCAGGGCGGCCACGTTGTAGCCGAAGGCCCAGAACAGGTTGCCCTTGATGGTGGCCAGGGTCCGGCGCGACAGCCGGATCGCGTCCGCGGCCACCCGCAGGTCGCCCCGCACCAGGGTCAGGTCGCCCGCCTCGATGGCGGCGTCCGTCCCGGTGCCCATGGCCAGGCCCAGGTCGGCCTGGGCCAGCGCGGCCGCGTCATTGACCCCGTCGCCGACCATGGCGACCGTACGGCCCTCCTTCTGGAGCCGGCGTACGACGTCCGCCTTGTCCTGCGGGAGCACCTCGGCGATCACCTCGTCGATGCCCACTTCGCGGGCCACCGCCTCGGCCACGGCCTTGTTGTCGCCGGTCAGCAGGACCGGGGTGAGGCCGAGCGCCCGGAGCCGGGTGACCGCCTCGGCGCTGGTCTCCTTCACCGCGTCGGCCACCGTCAGCACTCCGCGTGCCGCTCCGTCCCAGGCCACCAGGACGGCGGTGGCGCCCTCGGCCTCGGCGGCCGCCTTGGCCCGCGCGAGCCCGGCGGGGAGGGTGATCGACCAGTCGGCCAGCAGCCGCTCGCGGCCCACCAGGACGGCATGGCCCTCGACCACGCCCTGCACGCCCAGCCCGGGGAGACTGTCGAAGCCCTCGGGGACCGGCAGTTCACCGGCCCGGTCGGCCGCGCCGGTGGCGATGGCCCGGGCGATCGGGTGCTCGGAGGCGTGCTCCAGGGCTCCGGCCAGGCGCAGCAGTTCGTGCGCGTCGACGTCCGGGGCGGGGTGCACGCCGGTCAGGGTCATCCGGCCGGTGGTGACGGTGCCGGTCTTGTCCAGTACGACGGTGTCCACGCGGCGGGTGGACTCCAGCACCTCGGGGCCCTTGATCAGGATCCCGAGCTGTGCGCCCCGTCCGGTGCCGACCATCAGCGCGGTCGGTGTGGCCAGGCCCAGGGCGCAGGGGCAGGCGATGATCAGGACGGCCACGGCCGCGGTGAAGGCGGCGGTGGGGTCGTCGGTGATCAGTAGCCAGGTGACCCAGGTGCCGAGCGCGAGCAGCAGTACGACCGGTACGAAGACGCCGGAGATCCGGTCGGCGAGGCGCTGCACCTCGGCCTTGCCGTTCTGGGCGTCCTCGACCAGCCGGGCCATCCGGGCGAGCTGGGTGTCGGCGCCGACCCGGGTGGCCTCGACGACCAGCCGGCCGGAGGCGTTGACGGTGGCGCCGGTGACCGCGTCGCCGGCGGAGACCTCGACCGGGACCGACTCGCCGGTCAGCATGGAGGCGTCCACGGCGGAGCTGCCCTCGACGACCGTGCCGTCCGTGGCGATCTTCTCGCCGGGGCGTACGAGGAAGCGGTCGCCGACGGCGAGCGCGCTCACCGGGATGCGGACCTCCCGGCCCGCGCGCAGGACGGTGACGTCCTTGGCGCCCAGCTCCATCAGGGCCTTGAGGGCCGCGCCGGCCTTCCGCTTGGAGCGGGCCTCCAGGTAGCGGCCGAGGAGGATGAAGCTGACGACGCCGGCCGCCACTTCCAGGTAGATGGCCGAGGAGCCGTCCGTACGGGAGATCGTCAGGTCGAAGCCGTGCCGCATGCCCGGCATGCCCGCGTGGCCGAGGAACAGGGCCCACAGGGACCAGGTGAAGGCGGCCAGGGTGCCGACCGAGACCAGGGTGTCCATGGTGGCGGCGCCGTGCCGGGCGTTGGTCCAGGCGGCCCGGTGGAAGGGGAGCGCGCCCCAGACGACGACCGGGGCGGCGAGGGTCAGGGAGAGCCACTGCCAGTTGTCGAACTGGAGGGCCGGGACCATCGCGAGCAGGACGACGGGGAGGGCGAGGGCGGTGGAGACGAGCAGCCGCCGGCGCAGCGCGTCGAGCTCGGGATCGCGTACGGCCGCCGGGGTGCCGGCAGCCGGTTCCGGCTCGGGCGGCGCGGGCTCCTCGGCGGTGTAACCGGTCTTGACCACGGTCGCGATCAGGTCGGCGACCTGGACGTCCCCGGTGTAGGAGACGTGGGCCTTCTCGGTGGCGTAGTTCACCGTGGCCTCGACGCCGTCCATCCGGTTGAGCTTCTTCTCGATGCGGGCCGCGCAGGAGGCGCAGGTCATCCCGCCGATCGAGAGCTCGACCGCCGCTATGGGCCCGTCGTGCACTGTGCTGGTCATGTTCCGGCTCCAGGGGGAGGGCCGGGCCGTACGGAACCAGTATGAGCTGGCCGGTACGGCCCGGCGGGGTACTGCCGCGTGCTGCGGGGTGCTGCGTTGTGCTCCCGAAGGGAGGAGGTGCTCAGGCCCGGCCGGTGAGCTCGTACCCGGCCTCGTCCACGGCGGCGCGGACGTCCTCGTCGGCGAGCTCGGCGGCGGAGACCACGGTGACCTCGCCGGTCGCGGCGACGGCCTTGACCGAGCTGACGCCCGGCAGGGCGGAGAGTTCGCTGGTCACCGCGGACTCGCAGTGCCCGCAGGTCATGCCGGTCACCCGGTAGACGGTGGTGGTCTGGGTGTCCGTCTCGGCGGTCATGTCGTTCTCCTCTTCAGGGGCGTGTCCGGTCACCGGAGGGGCGGCGGATCCCCCCACCGTCCTCCCGACACCTCCAGACTATACCCCTAGGGGGTATCGAAGCGAGTATCCGGCGCCCCAGTTCCGCAATGGCCGATCGGTCCGGACCGCACGTGAACGGCGCGCCACGGGTCAGTCTTCGCGGCGGCCCCGGTTGCCGGGCCGGCGCGCCACCCACGCGCGGACGGTCTCGGCGTACCAGTAGGGCTTGCCGCCCTCCACGTGGTCGGGGGCGGGGAGGAGCCCGTGCTTGCGGTAGGAGCGCACGGTGTCCGGCTGGACGCGGATGTGGGCGGCGATCTCCTTGTAGGACCACAGTTGTCGGTCGCTCATCACGACACCTCCTTGTCCACGCCGCGGGGCCGGCCGGGAGGCCGTCGGGGGAGCCGGCGCGTGGACAGTGACGATCACTCGGGGTTGTGCCCAGGCAACGACGCCGGGTGAGGGCAGGGGAGGGGCTGTCGTCCGCCTGTGACGGAACACCCGCGTAACCCGGATATGCGTGACACAAAGGGGACCCCTGTGACAGATGCGCCACAGGGGTCGCCCGATTTCCGTGGGCCGGGGAGAGGAGGGGGGCCGGGCCGGGTCGGGAGGGGTTAGGGGTCGCCCGGGAGGGCCCGGTGGAGCCCGCCGCCGGAGGAGGGCTCAGCGCTGGTAGAGGGCCGGTCGCTCCACCAGTTCCACCAGGGTCCGCACGCCGCCGCGCGCGGCCGCCAGCCCCGCCTCCGAGACCGCGGCCGCCGCGTAGCCGTCCCAGGCGTCCGGCCCCGTCACCCGGCCCCGCGCGGCCGCCGCCACCCAGCGCCGCAGCTGGCGGTCGTAGGCATCGGCGAAGCGCACCGTGAAGTCCTGGTCGACCTCCCCGCCCCACCGGCCCCCGGACTGCACGACCATCGCGTGGCCGTCGCCGATCCGGGCCGTGCCGGACTCGCCGACCGCCTCGCACTGCACCTGGTAGCCGAAGCCGCAGTTGACGAAGATCTCCACGTCGACGACGGCCCCGCCGGAGGTCTCCAGCAGCACCAGCCGGGGATCGCGCAGCCCCTCCGGAGCCGCCGACGCGGGCCCGGGGGAGAGCACCGACACCGCCGTGATCTCCTGCCCCAGCAGCCAGCGGGCCGCGTCCACCTCGTGCACCACGGAATCGCTGATCAGCATGTCGCTCGTGAAGAAGGACGGCGAGGAGACGTTGCGGTGGCGGCAGTGCAGGAAGAGCGGCCGCCCGATGCCGCCCGCGTCCAGCAGCTCCTTCAGCCGCTCGTACTCGGCGTCGTACCGCCGCATGAACCCCACCTGCACCAGGCGCCGGCCCAGCCGGCGTTCCGCCTCCATCACGCGCAGCGCACCGGCCGGGTCCGGGGTCAGCGGTTTCTCGCACAGCACCGGAAGCTCCCGCTCCAGCGCGTGCAGGATCGCTTCCTCGTGCGCGGGCCCGGGGGAAGCGATCAGTACGGCCTGGACACCAGGGGCGGCTATCGCCGCCGCCGGGTCGGTGTGCGCACTCGCACCGTCCAGGCGGCCCGCGACCTCCTTGACCCGGTCCCCGTCCGGGTCGGCCACGGCCACCACCCGGGCCCCGCCCACGGTGCGGCCGATCCGGCGGACGTGGTCGGCGCCCATCTTCCCGGTGCCGATGACGGCGATACCGAGCGTGCTGGTCATGTCGGTTCCTCCTTCAGACGCCGCAGGAGCGCAGGTAGGCACGGGTACGGCGGGCGATCGGCAGCGGGCGGTCGGGCGGGCAGGGGTACATGTCCTGCTCCACGATGGCGAACAGGTCCACCCCGAGCCGCTGGGCCGCCGCCAGTACGGGCTCCAGTGCGGGCACCCCCGACGGCGGTTCGCACATCACCCCGAGGCCCACGGCGGGGCCGAACGGCAGCTGCCGTTCGGTGACTTCGGCGAGGATCTGGGGGTCCACCTGCTTGAGGTGGAGGTAGCCGATCCGCTCGGCGAAGGCCTCGATCGCCTCGACGCTGTCGCCGCCGCAGTACGCGTAGTGCCCGGTGTCCAGGCACAGGGAGACGAGCCCGGGGTCGGTGGCGTCGAGGAAGCGGGCCACGTTCGAAGGGGTGTCGATGTGGGTGTCGGCGTGCGGGTGGACGACGATCCGCAGCCCGTACCGGTCATGGACCTCCCGGCCCAGCCGCTCGGTCTGGGTGGTCAGTTCACGCCACTGACCGGCGGTGAGGGTGCGGTCCTCCCGTACCTCCCCGGTCTTGTCGTCCCGCCAGAAGGAGGGGATCACGACGAGATGGGCCGCGCCCATGGCCTGGGTGAGCGCCGCGATCCGCGACACGTGCGCCCAGGTGTCCTCCCACACGGCGGGCCCGTGATGGAGTCCGGTGAAGACGGTTCCGGCCGAGACCCGCAGTCCGCGCTTGGCCGTTTCCTCGGCGAGTCGGGCGGGATCCGTGGGCAGATAGCCGTAGGGGCCGAGCTCGATCCACTCGTACCCGGCGCCGGCGACCTCGTCGAGGAAACGCTCCCAAGGGGTCTGCCGGGGGTCGTCGGGAAACCAGACACCCCAGGAGTCCGGAGCCGAACCGATGCGGATACGGGTCAACGCGGGTGGGGAGGACGTCATAGCGGCCACCTTAGGCGGGAGACGAGGGAGACGAGTGGGAGGACTGACTGTGACCGGCACCGGCGATCCGTTCGCGTTCGACCTGATCACGATGGGCCGGATCGGGGTGGATCTCTACCCGCTGACGACCGGCGTACCACTGGCCGAGGCGGAGACCTTCGGCAAGTTCCTGGGCGGCTCCGCGGCGAACGTGGCCGTCGCCGCGGCCCGGCTGGGGCGGCGGGTGGCACTGATCACCCGTACCGGCGCGGACCCCTTCGGCGGGTATCTCCGCTCCGAGCTGCGGGGGTTCGGCGTGGACGACCGGTGGGCGACCGAGGTCGCCGGCCTCCCCACGCCGATCACCTTCTGCGAGATCTTCCCGCCCGACCGGTTCCCGCTGTACTTCTACCGGCTGCCGAAGGCCCCGGATCTGGAGATCGCGCCGGACGAGGTGGACCTGGAGGCGGTACGGGCGGCCCGCGTCTTCTGGATGACGGGGACGGGCCTGAGCGAGGAGCCCTCGCGGGCGGCGACGCTGGCGGCGCTGGAGGCCCGTGCGGGGGCGGGTGCCCGGTCGGGGACGACGGTGTTCGACCTGGACTGGCGGCCGATGCTGTGGCGGGAGAAACCGGGGCCGTACTACGAACGGGCGCTGGGGTGGGCGACGGTGGCCGTCGGGAACACCGAGGAGTGCGAGATCGCCACGGGGGAGTCGCAGCCGTACGCGGCGGCGCGGGCGCTGCTCGCCGCCGGGGTGGAACTGGCGGTGGTCAAACGGGGCCCGGAAGGCGTGCTGGCCGTCCACCGGGACGGGACGGTGGCGGAGGTCCCCCCGGTGAAGGTCGAGGTGGTCAACGGGCTCGGCGCGGGGGACGCGTTCGGCGGGGCGCTGTGCCATGGGCTGCTCGCCGGGTGGGAGCTGGAGCGGGTCATCCGTTTCGCGAACGCGGCCGGGGCGATCGTGGCTTCGCGGCTGGCGTGCTCTTCGGCGATGCCGTTCTCTGACGAGGTCGAGGGGGTGTTGGGGCGTGGCGGTGGTGTCTGAGTGGGGGATGTCCTGGACGAGGCTGGTGGTGCTCGACCTGGCGCCGGGGGAGGCGTACGCGCACGAGTGCGGGGAGTCGGAGTGGATCGTGCTCCCGCTCGCGGGCGGGTGCGAGGTCCGCTGCCGGGGTTCCGCCCCAGGCCCCGCGCCTCAATCGCCGGCGGGGCTTCAGGATCGGGGCTCCGCCCCGGACCCCGCTCCTCAAACGCCGGAGGGGCTGGATCATTCAGCCTCGCCGGCGTTTGAGGCGCGGGGGTCTGGGGGCGGAGCCCCCAGCAGCGGTCCGCAGACGTTCGAACTGCGCGGGCGCGACGGGGTGTTCGCGGGGGTCACCGACTTCGCGTACCTGCCCCGCGACGGCCACGCCGAAATCCGCTCGGCCGAAGGCGGGCGCTTCGCCCTCGCCGGGGCACGCTGCGAGCGCAGGCTCCCCGCCCGGTACGGGCCGGCCGGGGGCGTCCCCGTGGAGCTGCGCGGCGCGGGCCACTGCTCGCGGCAGGTCAACAACTTCGCCGCCGCCGGCCCGGCCGGCTTCGACTGCGACCGGCTGATCGCCGTAGAGGTACTCACCCCCGGCGGGAACTGGTCCTCGTACCCGCCCCACAAGCACGACGAGCACCACCCCGGCCAGGAGTCCCGCCTGGAGGAGATCTACTACTTCGAGATCGCCCCGCACGGGGACACCCCCGGGCTCGGCTACCAGCGCGTCTCCCCCTCCCCGGCGGGGAAGACCGACATCCTGGCCGAGGTGCGGACCGGGGACGCCGTGCTCATCCCGGACGGCTGGCACGGGCCGTCCATCGCCGCCCCCGGGCACGACATGTACTACCTGAACGTGATGGCCGGACCGTCCGGGCCCCGCGCGTGGCTGATCCGGGACCACCCGGACCACGGCTGGATCCGGGACACCTGGGCGGGGCAGGAAACCGACCCCCGGCTGCCCCTCTACCGCGCGGAGGACCGATGAGGCTCACCGTCGCCCAGGCCCTCGTACGGTTCCTGGGCTGTCAGTACACCGAGCGCGACGGCCGCAGGCAGCGGCTGGTCGCCGCCACCTGGGGGATCTTCGGGCACGGCAACGTCGCCGGCATCGGCCAGGCCCTGCTGGAGAGCGGCCCGCGGACGATGCCCTTCCTCCAGGGCCGCAACGAGCAGGCCATGGTGCACGCCGCCGTGGGCTACTCCCGCCAGTGCGGGCGGCTCTCCGCGCACGCCGTCACCACCTCCATCGGGCCCGGCGCCACCAACCTCGTCACCGGCGCCGCCCTCGCCACGATCAACCGGATCCCGGTGCTCCTGCTCCCCGGCGACACCTTCGCCACCCGGCCCGCCGATCCCGTCCTCCAGCAGCTGGAGGTCCCGTACGCGGGGGACGTCTCCGTCAACGACACCCTGCGGCCCGTCTCCCGCTACTTCGACCGGATCACCCGCCCCGAGGCCCTGGTCCCCGCCGCCCTCCAGGCCATGCGGGTGCTCACGGACCCCGTGCAGAGCGGCGCCGTCACCCTCGCGCTGCCGCAGGACGTGCAGGTGGAGGCGTACGACTGGCCCGAGGAGTTCTTCGCCGACCGGGTGTGGGGCGTCCGCAGGCCCCGGCCCGACCGTACGGAGCTCGCGGCCGCCGCCGAGGCCGTACGGGGCTCCGCGCGCCCCCTGGTCGTGGCCGGCGGCGGGATCCGGCACAGCGGGGCCCAGGCTGCGCTGGCCGCCTTCGCCGCGGCCACCGGGATCCCGGTGGCCGCCACCCAGGCGGGCAAGGGCGCCCTGCCGTACGACCACCCCGCGGACGTGGGCGGGATCGGGCACACGGGGACGGCCACCGCCGGCGCCCTGGCCCGGGAGGCCGACCTCGTCATCGCCGCCGGGACCCGGCTGACCGACTTCACCACCGCCTCCGCGACCCTGTTCCAGAACCCGGCCGTCCGGTTCATCGGCCTCAACCTCGACCCGTACGACGCCCACAAGCTCGCCGCCCGCCCGCTGGTCGCCGACGCCCGCGAGGGGCTGGACGCGCTGCGGGAGGCGGTTTCCGGCCACCGGGTGGATCCCGAGTACGAGACGGCGTACGGGCAGGCGAAGAGCCACTGGGAGGCCAGCGTCGACCGCGCCTACGCCCTGCCCGCCTCCGACGAGGACGCCCCGCCCACCCAGGCCCAGGTCCTCGGGCTGCTCGACGCCCTCGTCGACGGCACCGACATCCTGGTCAACGCGGCCGGATCCCTCCCCGGCGACCTGCACAAGCTGTGGCGGGCCCGCTCGGCCGACCAGTACCACGTCGAGTACGGCTACTCCTGCATGGGCTACGAGATCCCGGCCGCGATCGGGGTGGCGCTGGCCGCGCCCGGCCGGCCGGTGTGGGCGCTGGTCGGCGACGGGACGTACCTGATGAACCCGACGGAGATCGTCACGGCCGTCCAGGAGGGAATCCCGGTCAAGGTGGTGATCCTCGACAACCACGGGTACGCCTCCATCGGAGGCCTGTCGCAGGCGGTGGGCGGCGAGGGCTTCGGCACGGCGTACCGCTTCCGGGCGGCCGACGCCTCGTACACGGGCGACCCCCTGCCGGTGGACCTCGCGGCCAACGCGGCCTCCCTCGGGATGGCTGTGATCCGCGCCCGCACCGTACGTGACCTGCGGGAAGCCCTCGCCGAGGCGCGCTCGGCGACGCGTCCCACATGTGTCTACGTACAGACCCGAACGCCCGACACTGTGTCGGGCCCACCCCCGGCAGCGGCGTGGTGGGATGTTCCTGTGGCCGAGACCGCGACCCGCAAGGCGGCGGCCCAGGCCCGTGAAGAGTACGACCGGCAAGCCGCGCAGCGACGTCGCCATCTGTGAAGGAGCAAGGCATGAAGACCGTCAACCACTGGATCGGTGGCAAGACCGTCGAGGGCGCGTCGGGCAACTACGGCCCGGTCACCGACCCGGCCACCGGCGAGGTCACCACCCAGGTCGCCCTGGCTTCGGCCGAAGAGGTCGACGCGGCCGTGCAGGTCGCCAAGGAGGCCTTCCAGACCTGGGGCCAGTCCTCGCTGGCCGCCCGCACCAAGGTGCTGTTCGCCTACCGCGCCCTGCTGGACGCCAACCGCGACGCCATCGCCGAGCTGATCACCGCCGAGCACGGCAAGGTCCACTCGGACGCGCTGGGCGAGGTCGCGCGCGGCCTGGAGATCGTCGAGCTGGCCTGCGGGATCACCACGCAGCTCAAGGGCGAGCTGTCGACCTCGGTCTCCAACCGGGTCGACGTCTCCTCCATCCGCCAGCCGCTGGGCGTCGTCGCGGGCATCACGCCCTTCAACTTCCCCGCGATGGTCCCGATGTGGATGTTCCCGCTGGCCGTGGCCTGCGGAAACACCTTCATCCTCAAGCCGAGCGAGAAGGACCCGTCGGCGTCCAACAAGCTGGCCGAGCTGATGACCGAGGCCGGTCTGCCCGCGGGCGTACTGAACGTGGTCCACGGGGACAAGGTGGCGGTGGACGCCCTGCTGGCCCACCCCGACATCTCGGCCGTCTCCTTCGTCGGCTCCACCCCGATCGCCCGGCACATCCACACCACCGCCTCGGCCAACGGCAAGCGCGTACAGGCGCTGGGCGGCGCCAAGAACCACATGCTGGTGCTCCCGGACGCCGACCTGGACGCGGCGGCCGACGCCGCCGTCTCGGCCGCCTACGGCTCGGCCGGCGAGCGCTGCATGGCGATCTCCGCCGTCGTGGCCGTCGGCGCCATCGCCGACACCCTCGTCGACAAGATCCGCGAGCGCGCCGAGAAGATCAAGATCGGCCCCGGCAACGACCCGACCTCCGAGATGGGCCCGCTGATCACGGCCGCCCACCGCGACAAGGTCGCCTCGTACGTCAAGGGCGCGGCCGCGCAGGGCGCCGACGTGGTCCTGGACGGCACCGGCTACACGGTCGAGGGCAACGAGAACGGCCACTGGATCGGCCTGTCCCTGCTCGACAACGTCAAGACCGACTCCGACGCCTACCGCGACGAGATCTTCGGCCCGGTGCTGTGCGTGCTGCGCGCCGAGACCTACGAGGAGGGCGTGGCCCTCATCAACGCCTCGCCGTTCGGCAACGGCACCGCGATCTTCACCCGCGACGGCGGCGCGGCCCGCCGCTTCCAGCTGGAGATCGAGGCCGGCATGGTCGGCGTGAACGTCCCGATCCCGGTGCCGGTGGGCTACCACTCCTTCGGCGGCTGGAAGGACTCCCTCTTCGGCGACCACCACATCTACGGCAACGACGGCATCCACTTCTACACCCGCGGCAAGGTCGTCACGACCCGCTGGCCCGACCCCGCCGACGCCCCGGCCGGCGTGGACCTGGGCTTCCCCCGCAACCACTGACACCCCCCGCACGGCAGAACCCCCGGCCAACCCTCACCGGCCGGGGGTTCCTGCTGTCTTCGAAGCCGCCTGACCTCACGTAGGACGGTCCGGTCTTCCGAGTGCTCCCCAGGTCCGGTTTCCAGTAACGGAAACTCGAACCCCTTGTTCCTCCCGGGTGGAGCCCGCGAGCATCGGACACAACACCCGACAACGAGGGGGCAGCCTGTGAAGCTGACACGACTGGTGGGCTCGTGCGACGAGGGCGAGTGCCCCACCATCTACGCCACGGACCGGGGCACGCTCGCCATCCAGGGGGACAAGGTGGCTGACCACGGGCTGGAGATCCCGGCTCACGAAACCCTGGTGGAAATCCCCATCGAGCTCATCCGAAAGGCTATCAGTGACAACCTCATCTAAGACGCTGGGAGATTGGCTCAAGGACTTCGACCGCGAAGCCTTCCGCCTGGAGACCCTGGACGATTACGGCAAGTCGGGTGGAGTCGATGCCTATCACGCCTTCCTTGCCGGTGAGCCGCAGCCTGAGGAATACAAGGCGGCCGAATGGATGGCGACGGTCGGAAACGCTGTCCAGTCGGGAAAGCGAATCTATCGCGTCCACATCCTCGCCCGTCCGCTCACCGACTACCTCCGGTTCGAACTCTCCTGGGGGTATCGCCGGAACATGGCAGTGGGGGAAGAGTTCTTCATCCTGGACACCACGAGCCAGGAAAACCCGATTCCTGATGCCCCGGACTTCTGGCTCTTCGATGAGCGCACCGTCGGAGCCATGAGTTACGACGGAGAAGGTAAGTACCTGGGCGTTGACTTCCTCGGGGAAGACCAACTGTCCCGGTTCTTGGCGTACAGGGATGCGGCGATGGCTCAAGCCGTGCCGTTCCCTGAATGGTGGGCAAAGTACGGCGAGTGAACAAGTCAAGCCTTGGGTCAGCGCTGCGGGTATTGCGGGAGTCCTCCGGTCTGGAGGCCAAAGCGGTTGCCCGTGGCGCTGCCATGTCTCGATCCAAGCTGTCCAAGATTGAGAACGGGAACACGGCAGCAAGTGTCACGGACGTTGACTGCATCCTCACGGCTATAGGGGTATCAGACGAGGTCAAGGCCGAGTTCATGGCTGTCGCCAGAGAGGCTGCCACGGAAGTAACGGCCTGGCGACTGATCCGCCGACTCGGATATAGCCGCAAACAGCAGCAGGTGCAGTCCCTTGAGTCGCAAACGGCACTGCTGCGCTTGTTTCAGCCCTCACTCATTCCCGGGCTACTCCAGACACCCGAATATGTTCGGGCAGTTTTCGCGCGGAGGGGCCTGTCGGAAGTACAGGTTGAGCGCACCATCGGTGCGAGGCTGGCACGGCAAAGTGTTCTGTATTCGGAAGAGAAGGCCTTCCGTTTCGTCATCACGGAATCTGTCCTCCGGTGGCGCATCGTTCCACCCCTGGTGATGGTGGGGCAGCTTGACCGGCTGATTTCCGTCTCGCGGCTACCTAACGTCGATATCCGCGTTGTTGCGCTATCAGCCGCACAGGTGGATTTTCCAGGACACTCGTTCTCAATCAAGGACGAGCGCACGGTAACAATTGAAACGGTCCATGCAGAAACGGTCGTGACCGACCCCAGGGATGTTGCCCTGTACGTATCCAAGTTCGAAGGATTCAGCCGGACTGCGGTGGCCGGCGACGATATGCGGGCCCTGATCGAAGCCATCCGAGACGGGTTTTTGCGCGAACAGGAAACAGGCTAGGAACGCCTTCCGCTCCCGGTCACTATTGCTGCCGACGCAGCGAAGGTGACGTGAAGGGACGCGGTGATGGCGGAAACGACGGCACAGCAGCAGGCGGCGAAACTCTTTCCAAACCCTTGGGCTGTGGCACCCGCGAGTTGCGATCAGTGCCAGAAGTACGCACGCATCCGCGCTCTGGCCAAAGGCCCCTGTAGGGGCACGGTCGTCGCGGACATGAACGTATTGATCCGGAGCCACGCCGCTCAGGGGCACCGGTGACCATGACCTTGCGTGTCTCCCATGACGGCGGCCGCACCTTCGGTGGAGCGGTTGTGTACCCGACCGACCGTACGGAGAAGCCGCTCACCCCGGCGGCGTCCGCCCGGTGGCCGCCGTGCCAGTGCCCGCGCTGCCGCACGAGGGCAACCGCACCCAGCCGGGAGGAGGCGCAGCCATGACCGACCCCGGAGACAAGTCCGGAGGTACCGGTGGGGACCAGGCCCTTGCCTTCCTCAAGGTGATGGGAGACGCCCGCGCGTTCGACATGACCCCCTCGACCACCGTGGACCCGGGCTGGCACTCGTTCGCCCTGCACACGCAGGCGTACCGCTCCTGGTGTCTGGAGCAGTTCGGGTACTTCCTCGACCACGAGCCGAAGGCCACTGTCCGCACGCGGCCCCTGATCGGCTCCGTGGTGGACCGCGTCCGGGCCGCCGGGTTCCACGTGGATGAACGCCTGTGGGGCGCCTCGAAGGACTGCAATCCGCCCGCCTGCTGTGGTGACGGCGACGGCCGCTGATCCCGTCTAGGAGACGAGCCTCGGGTGCGGCCAATGCGCCCGGGGCTCACCCCGAACAGAGGTATGGCGCATGCCAGTTGAAGAGACCCTGTCTGGACAGGGCAGAGTCACGGTGTTCAGGATGTTCGGCACCGTCTTCGGCTACACCACACACTCCCTTGACGACCGGAACCTCGGGGAAGTCGCCGTGGTCGGCCCCCTGACCCCTGGTGTCGGGCGGGGCCGGTTGTGGCAGATGGCCCGGACGATGTGTCGTCCTTCCGAAGGGGAGGGCGAGCATGCCCGCTGGATCATGGCGCAGGCGAACCGCTCGTTCATCTGCGGTAGCGACGTGGTGGTGAAGTTCCCCCGGGGCGCGTGGAAGCTGGCACGGGGCAAGCGCGCCGACCTCGGCGGCTACTGCAACCGCGAGCACCTCTGGACAGGGGCCTTGACTGTTGAAGAGGTCACCCCGGACCAGGTGGCGGCCTACGAGTCGATCTACCAGGCGTAGCTGGAACGAGTTGAGAGAAGCCCCTTCGGTACTCGCAGGTCAAGGCCCCCGCCCGCGGTGCCATGGAGGGGCCCAACTCACCCACGAGGCACGGGAGTTCATCGAGCCGTACTTGCCGATCGGTAGGTTCGGCCCGTATCCCGCAGGAAGTGCGGAGATTTCGTGCCCAGACATCGAAGAGTGCCCTTGCTAATCGTGCACGGACAATCATCAGGAGCATGAAGAAGACACTTGCTGTCGCCTCGCTCGCCCTGGCCGCTGCCTTCGCCTTAGCCTTACCCGCGGCGGCAGACCCAGCTCCCCCTGGGGACACCACTCCCCCCGGGAACACCCCGGCGCTGGGATGCAGTGTGACCTTGGTTGACCTCACCAATCCCCCGCTCGGCTTCCCCGTCGAGCAGGTCAGGGACTTGGCGAAGCAGCTGGGCCTGCCCGACCTTCCCACCGTCCTCGGTGCGGGCTGCGACACACCTCAACCGACCAACCAGGTCGACGGCGTCCACCCCTACCCCCACCCCGGATCCGGCCCGGTCATCCTCCGCAAGGGCGCAAACTCCTCGACCCAGCAGTACTGCATCAATTCGGTCAGTGTCCTCGTGCCGAGCACGCAGATGCTCACGGTGGTCGGATCGGATTGCCACCTGCAAGCGAACCCGATCGTCGTCCCCTAGGGCCTGTATCTGGTCGTGATCAGAGGGTGGACTGACACCCCCGCCCCACCACCCCGTACCGCAGCCCCCCGGCCAACCCTCACCGGTCGGGGGTTCCTGCTGTCCGTACCGGTCATCTCGCCGCCAGGTGCGGCTGCGGCTGGGGTTGTTGCGGGGTGCGTCGGCGACGGCGGCGCAGGGTGAGGAGGGCCAGGGCGAGGCCCGTCAGGGTCAGGGCGGCGCCTGCGGCGGGCCAGGGGACGGCCACGAACTCCGCCTCGGAGCGTGAGAACAGGTCGGGGTGGGTGGTCGCGCCGGCGCTGATCCTCACGGTGACCCAGTCCAGCTGGGGTGCGTCCGGCCACGGTTCGGTCAGCTCCACGCGCTGGCCCGGGAGGAGCACCAGCTTCAGTTCGCGGGCCGGCCGGTCCAGGACCCGGCGCCCGAACAGTCCCTCGGCGGAGACCGTCACCTTGGGCTCGACGACCACGTTGCCCCGGTTCACCAGGGCGTACGAGACGGTGGCGCGGGCGTCGCGGACCCAGGGCAGCAGCGGGGCCGACCGGCTGACCTTCACGTCCTCCACGCTCAGCCCCGGGGTCAGCGGACCCGGCACCCGGAAGTACAGCCGGGCCCCCACCGAGCGTTTCACCCCGACCTGGACCTTGCCCTCCTTCTGCAGGCCCTCCACGGCGGTGCCCAGGGCGACGATCCCGCCGACGTGGTCGCCGGGCGTCGCGTCCGCCGGGACCTTCACGGTGAAGGGGATGTCCTTGCGGCCCTTGGCCGGCACGGTGACCGTCTGCGCCGTCTCCGGCGGCAGCGATATCCAGGTGCCGACGTCCTTGGGCGCGGTCTCCACCGGCAGCAGGGCGAAGGCGCCGCCCGACGGGGTGTTCACGGCGTCGGTGGCGAAGATCTGGAAGGTCAGGTCCTGGTCGGAGGAGTTCAGGACCGTCGCACTGTCGCTGACCGTGGTGCCGGCCGCGCCCTGGTGGAAGAAGTACGCGCGGTCGGTGACCGGCGCACCGG
Source organism: Streptomyces sp. NBC_01408 (assembly GCF_026340255.1). Classification (GTDB taxonomy): domain Bacteria; phylum Actinomycetota; class Actinomycetes; order Streptomycetales; family Streptomycetaceae; genus Streptomyces. Next base: position 2,813,328 of record NZ_JAPEPJ010000001.1, read on the forward strand.
CCGGGGGCGTGGGGAAGACCCCCCAGGTCCCGTTCTCCGCGGCCGCGGCGGGGCCCGCCGCCGGGAGTAGCAGCCCCAGCGGGCCGAGGAGACCGAGCAGGCCGAGGAGCAGCCCGTAGCGGAGGGTGCGGGCGGTGCGGGTGCGGGTGCGCATGGGCGGTCTCCAGCCGGGGCCGACGGGGGAAGGGTGGCGCGGCGCCGGAGCGCCGCGCCACCCTGGAGGGAGCGGGGCCGTACGGGTCAGGCGATGGAGAAGGTGACCACCGACCGGTAGGTGTCGGCGAACATGAACGGCGGGAGCTGGATCATCCCCGCGCCGCCGACGGCGAACTCACCACCGGTCAGCTCCTCCCCGCCCGCGGCCTGGGAGGCGACCTTCATCGGGGTGTCCGAGACGGCCCCCGGCGCACCGGCGGTGCAGGTGCTCGGGCTGTCCGCGTTGGTCACGGTGCAGGACGGCTGGATGCCGAGCTGCGCCTTGGCCATGGTGTGGCCGGTCGTCTCGTTCAGGAACGGCGTACGGGTGGCCGTGACGTCCCAGCCGAGCGTGCCGCCGCGGAAGTCCTGGACGGACATCGCGGTGAACTGGCCGACGACCGACTGCGGCTTGCCGTTGATGGTCACCTTGCCGAAGCTGACGGCCGGGTTGCCGCTCTGCGGGCCGATGGCCAGCGGACCGGGCAGCACCTCCACGTCGAGCGGGTTCTTCACGCCCGGCTGGTCCTCCAGGAAGACGAAGTCCTTGTACGGGGTGATCGCCCCGTCGATCCGGATCTGGTCGGCCTTCTTGGTGACCGTGACCTCACAGGTCGCGGCGCCCGCCGCGGTGGCCGTGCCGTTGCCGGTGTCGCCGGTCGGTGCGCCCGCCAGCAGGGCGGAGCAGGTGACGGGCCCGGCCGGGAAGTTGGCGCCGGTGACGGTGACCGGGGTGCCCGCCTTGCCGCTGTTGGGCGTCAGCTTGGTGGTGACCGGGTCCTTGGGCAGCGCTTCCACGGCGATCGAGCCGAGGGCGGCGCTCGGGCGCGGTGCTGGGACGCAGGTGGTGGTGAAGACCGAACCGGAGAGGTCCGCGTCGGTCACCGCCAGGTCGAGGGCGACCGGGACGATGGTGCCCTCGCTGCCGTCCGGGATCGTGATGGTGCCCGAGAACGAGGCCGGGTCGAGGGGCTGTCCGGCCACGACGGTGACCGTCTCGGGCGGGCTGGTGACCACCTGGGTGGTCGTCCCCACCTTGAGGGTGATCTTGGAGGTGTTCACCGTGGTGACGGAGAAGCTGGGGATCAGCGGGCTCGCGCCCGGGTCGATCGTGATCGGGACGACGTCGCCGGCCTTGGCGCCGTCGGGCAGGGTGACCGTGAAGTTCTGGTTGCCCGAACCGTCCGGCTGCGGCGCCGGGGCGTCGCAGTTCTCGAAGACGGGGGTGGTCTTGGTCGCGGCCTGTGCGGTCCCCGACAGACCCACCACACCGCCCGTCAGGGCCAGGGAGAGGGCCCCGGCCCCCGCCAGCACTCTTCGTCTGAGCATTCTCGTACTCACAGGGTCGCGACTCCTTCGTCATGACGAACCCCTCCCCCCACCCGCTGTGTGGGGGAGGCCGAGCCGGTGCGGTGGCCGATATTGACGCGTCGCGGTGATGAGAAGTCAATGGATTGTTTTCGCCCGAAGCACACACACATTGATGTCCCATCAGGTCAGGTCCGGCGCGGGAGCTGTCCGTGGGATGGGTGGGACGGGCCGGGCGGGGCGGGCCGGCCGGGCGGGGCGGGCCGGGCGGGCGGGGCGGGCCGGGCGGGCAGCGGTCCGGCCCTGCGCCCGGCGCCCCCTCAGCGTGCGGTCGGCGTGTGCAGCAGCAGGTTCGGCGTACCGGCCGGGAGCGCGGTGATCGCGTCCGGCACGGCTCCGCGCAGCAGTGCCTCGGACACCTGCGCCGGGGTCCGCGCCGCCGTGCCCGCCAGGACCAGCGCGGCGGCGCCCGCCACGTGCGGGGCCGCCATGGAGGTGCCGGAGGACCGGGCCGTGGCGGTGGCCGAGCCCTTCCAGGCCGAGGTGACGGCCACGCCCGGCGCCGAGAGGTCCACGCAGGGGCCGTGGTTGGAGAAGGGCGCCCGCCGGTCCTCGGCGTCGGTCGCGCCGACGGTGAGGGCCTGGGGGACGGCCGCCGGGGAACCCCCGCACGCGTCCTCGCCGTCGTTCCCGGCGGCCACCGTGACGGTGATGCCGGAGGCGACGGCCCGCTTCACCGCCCTGTCGAGGGCGACACTGCGGGTTCCGCCGATGCTCATGTTCGCCACCGCCGGGGTGCCCGGGGTCTTGGCGGCGTCCTTCACCAGCCATTCGAGTCCGCCGACCATCGCCGAAAGCCGCGCGGCGCCACGGCAGTCGGCCACCTTCACGGCGACGAGCGAGACCCCCTTCGCGACCCCGTACGTCTGCCCGCCCGCGGTCGCCGCGACGTGCGTGCCGTGGCCGTTGCAGTCCCCGGAGGACCCGAGGAACACGCCGTTGTAGCCGGACCGGGCGCGGCCGCCGAACTCCTGGTGACTGATGTTGATACCGGTGTCCACGATGTAGACGGTGACGCCCTCGGCCGTGGTGGCGTACGTGTACGAGTCGTCGAGCGGGAGCCGGCGCTGGTCGATGCGGTCCAGCGGCCAGGGCGCCTGCGGCTGGGTGCCGGTGGTGTGGAACTCCGTGTCCGGCTCCACGGAGGCCACCCGCGGGTCGGCGGCGAGGACGGCGGCCCGGGCGGCGGTGGTGCGGACGGCGAAGCCGTGCACCACGGTGTCGTAGACGAGCCCGACCTCGTCCCCCGCCTCCGCCGCCTCGACGGCGAGCGCGCGGGTGGGGGCGCGGGGGGTGCCGTCCGCCAGGATCACGACGTAGGGGGCGGTGGGGGTCTCGGCGGCGGCGGTGCGGGGCGGCAGGACGGTGGCCGCCGCCAGCAGGGCGGCGGCCGGGAGGAGCGTGGTCAACGCGGTCGATGCGGTCATGCGGCCGATGCTCGGCGAGCGCTGCCGCGGGCGCGCGGAGGGTGCGCCGAGTGGGCGCACGACACGCCGCCGCAGGGGCTACGCCGACGGCACGGCAGTGGCTACGAGGTGATGGCCCAGCCGCGCATCGAGAAGACGCCCTCGTCGCGCGCGCCGGCCGAAGTGTAGGTGGCCAGGGCGGCCTCGTTGTCGGTGTCGACGCCCACCCACATGCCGTAGCAGCCGCGCGCCTTCGCCTCCTCGGCAAGCGCCAGGGTCAGGGCGCGGCCGATGCCCAGGCGCCGGTGCCCCTCGTCGACGGAGAGCTCGTACAGGCACATCTCGGTGCCCTTGTCGGGGTGGGTCATCTCGACGCCGGAGACCATGCCGACGGGTACGCCGTCCACGTAGGCGAGGAGCATCAGGTGCCCCGGCGCGGCCAGGAAGCGCTCGCACCAGTCGGCGCGGGCGGGGCCGTCGAAAAGACCCTCGGCGGCTTCGAGTTCGGCGGCGGTACGGGCCCGGCGGATGTCCATGGCGGCCACGATAACGACGGCACGGAACCCGGGGAATCCGATTTCGGTCCGGCCCGGCGGACGGCGCCGCGAGCGGTCCGGCGGCCGGGGCGCCGCGCTACGCGCGCAGGGCGAGGGCCGCCGCGTAGCCGGTGGGGGCCGGGAGGTCCGTCAGGGTCCAGCCCGGGACGCGGGCCGGGGCGGCGCCGGAGCCGACGTACGGGTCGGCCAGGCCGAGCGCCAGCCCGGTGCCCGTGGCCTTGAGGTACGCCTCCTTGCGGGACCACACCCGGGCCAGCGCCGTCCGGCGGTCCGGCTCCGGGAGGGCGGTCAGCTCGGCGGTCTCCGCCGGGTGCAGGGTGTTCAGGATGTCGGCGACGGCGGCTGCGCCGGGGATCCCCTCCACGTCGATGCCGACCGGCACCCCGGCGAAGGCGAAGTAGGCCACGTCCGCGCTGTGCGAGAGGGAGAAGTGGAGCGCGCCGCCGGCCACGGCGGGACGGCCGTGCGGCCCGCCGCAGCACGGGCAGTCCTCCCGCACCAGGGTGACCTTCTCCGGGGCCAGCCCCAGATAGCCGCCGAGTAGTACGCGCAGTCCCACGTGCGAGGCGAGGTAGCGGCGCCGGTCGCCCTCCCGCAACAGCCGCCCCGCCCGGTCGCGTTCGGCCGCGTCCAGCATCGCCGTCGCCCCGTCGAGCGGGTGCCCGCCGACCACGTCACGCGTGATGTCCAGGGACCACACCGCCGCGTCCGCACCCCTGGGGAGGGCCCCGGTCCGCGGTGCGTCGCCGTCGAGCTGGTTCACGTATCCGATCACCCGATGAGCCTAGACGAGCGGCCTGCCGGGCGCAGGGGGGTGTCCGCCCGACGGCAGGGCGACCCGGACCGGGGAGACGCGCGGCGGGTCCCTGGGCGAGACTGCGGTGAGCACGGACAGCCGACCCGACGACCGACCCGAGGTGCGCACGAGCATGACGACAGGCCTGGACAGCAACAGGTGGTTCCGCAGGTACCCCGCGACGGCCGCGCCCCGACGCCGGCTGGTGGTCCTGCCGCACGCGGGCGGCTCCGCGAGCTTCTACCACGCCTGGGGCCGCGCCTTCGACGGTGAGACGGAAGTCCTGGTGGCCGCGTACCCGGGCCGGCAGGAGCGGTTCGCCGAACCGTGCATCGACCGCATGGACGTGCTCGCCGACGAGGTCACCGCGGCGCTGCTGCCCCTCGCCGGCATACCCCTGACGCTCTTCGGCCACAGCATGGGCGCCTCGCTGGCCTACGAGGTGGCGCTGCGCCTGGAGGCGCGGCACGCCGTGCGCCCCGCCGCCGTCCACGTGTCCAGCCGCAGGGCCCCGCACCGGCTGACCCAGCGCAACCTCTACCTGGCGGGGGACGCGGCCCTGCTCGACGAAGTGCGCATGCTCGGCGGTACCGCCACCGCGCTCCTGGACGATCCGGACGTCCAGGAACTCGTGCTGCCCGCGCTCCGGGCGGACTTCACCATCGTGGGCACCTACGGCCCGCGCAGCGCCGTCCCGCTCGGCTGCCCCGTCCACGCCTGGATCGGCGACGCGGACCCGAACACCCCGGTGCGGGAGATGGAGGCCTGGGGCGATGTCGCGCCCCGCGGGTTCCAGCTGCGGGTGCTGCCAGGCGGCCACTTCTACCTGGTCGAGCAGCACGACGCGCTGGTACGCGGGATCGCGGAGCAACTGGTCCCCGTCGGCTGACGAGGCCCCCGCGCGGCGGCCGGCCACGCCCCCGGGCTCAGCGGCCGGGCGGCTGTACGCCGCCCCGCCCCGCGGGAGTTCGGGGCGGCGCGCCCGGTGAGGAGGTGCCGTCCGTCCAGGCGTACACGTGCTTGCCGCGCACGGCGACCTGGTATTGGCGGACGTCGCGGCACTCGGCGCGTTCCTCGCCGGCGGTGTCGCCGGGCCACCACCGGGCAGCCGGCTTCGGACCGGGCATCGGCTTCGGCGTCCCCGCCGCGCACCGGGGGCCGTCCAGCGGGGTCGCCCCGAGCGTGAAGCGGATCAGCCTGGCCTCGCCGCCGGTGTGCACCCGTATTCGGACGTCGGTGGCGTCCCCGGGTATCCAGGACGGCAGGACGAACGGGCTCCGCCCCCGGGTCGGCGCGTCGGCGGCGCTCGCGAAACGCCTGCCCTTCTCCTGGAACACCCGCTCGTCGATCGTCTCGGTCACGGGGTTGGGCGGGAGGTTGGGCAGCGCGAAGGCGGCGCTGGCGAGGGCGCCCAGGATGGCGGCGACGATGACGAGCGGGCGGCGGTTCATGCCCTCCAGTCTCGGCCGCCGGGCCCCGATACCGCGTCCCTCCGCAGGACGAACCGAACCCTCGCCGCAAGTCGCACACGCACTCATACCTGAGTCCCGGCCCTCCCCCTCGGGAGGGAGGGCCCGAGCGGACCGGGACGGCGCGGAACGCCTCAGGACGGCGTGGAACGTCTCGGAACGGATCGGGGTGGATCCCCCGCACGGGCAGTAACCCGGCGGCTCCCAGGGGCGTTGGCCGGGAGCGACCGACCCGACCGCCCGAGGAACGCCATGCGCAGCCGTACCGGATCCGTTCTCGCATCGGCGGCAGCCGGTGCGCTCCTCCTCGTCACGGCGACCACCGCCTCGGCGGCCCCGGCGCCGGTCCCGGCGGACAAACCGCAGGTGCTGAGCCGCTGGACGCAGACCGGCGCCGCCAGCTACCAGGCCTGGGCCGAGGCACGCGGGGACCGGGGCGCCTGGACCGCGTACGGGTTCGACTGGTCGACCGACTACTGCACGGCCTCCCCGGACAACCCCCTCGGCTTCCCCTTCGCCCTGGCCTGCGCCCGCCACGACTTCGGCTACCGCAACCACCAGGCGGCGGGGCGGTTCCCCGCCGCCAAGTCCCGCCTGGACGAGGCCTTCCACGCCGATATGACGCGGGTCTGCGCCCAGTACGCGGGCGCCCGGCGCGGCTCCTGCGAGGGCACCGCCTGGACCTACTACCAGGCCGTCAGGCTGTTCGGCGTCTCCCCGGAGGGCGGGGCCACCCCCGCCGCCACCCCGCCCCCACCGCCCGGCCCTGACGGACGGCCGCCGGCGGGCCCTGGCGGCCCCCTCAGCCGGTGAGCCCCAGCCCGTGACCCTCAGCCGGTGAGCCTCGTACGCAGCGCCGCGGTAGTCCATCGCGGCGGCCAGGCCCACGGCGCCGGCGATGTTCGGGGTGCCCGACTCGAAGAGGTGCGGTGCGGGGAACACCGACAGCGGGCCGTCGTAGGTCACGTTCCGGACCATGCCGCCGCCGAGCAGCAGGGGCTTCATGCGGCTCAGGTGCTCGGCCTTGCCGTAGAGGACGCCGATGCCGAGCGGCCCGTACATCTTGTGGGCGGAGAAGCAGTGGAAGTCGGCGTCCAGCGCGGTCACGTCCACGGCGCGGTGGAGTACATCATGGCCGACGGCCGCCGTCTGCTCCTGGTGGCGGAGGGCCGGCTGGTCAACCTCGGCGCGGCCGAGGGCCACCCCGCCTCGGTGATGGACATGTCCTTCGCCGACCAGGCCCTGACGGCCGAGTGGCTCACCAAGACCTACGAGTCGCTGGAGCCCGGCGTGCACGACGTGCCGACCGAGATCGACAAGCTCGTGGCCCGGGTGAAGGTGGAAACGATGGGCATCCAGATCGACACCTTCACCAGCGACCAGGAGACGTACACGAACTCCTGGGAGTTCGGCTCCTAGTCGCGGGAACGGCCGGCCTCGCGGGGCCACCCGGCCTCGCGGGTCCGCCGGCCTCCAGCAGGTCGCCCGTCAGGTCCCCCCGGGCCTCCACCGACTCGACGCCGCCGGGCAGGATCTCCTCGATCACCAGGTGTCGCCTTCCGCCCGGGGCGGCAGCGGCAGGATCTGGCGCAGGGGTTCGCGCGGCGGCCTCGGGCGCCACTCGCGCGGGTAGCCGAGGGAGACCTCCTCGAAGCGGACGCCGTCGCGCCAGATGACCCGCGGGATGTGCAGGTGTCCGTAGACGACGGAGACGGCCCGGAAGCGCACGTGCCAGTCGGCGGTGAGCTCGGTACCGCACCACTGGGCGAAGTCGGGGTAGCGCAGGACGCGCGTCGGTTCGCGGGTCAGTGGGAAGTGGTTGACCAGGACCGTCCGTTGCCCCGGGTCGAGCGCGGACAGCCGCCGCTCCGTCTCGGCCACCCGGGCGCGGCACCAGGCGTCCGCCCCGGGGTAGGGGTCGGGGTGCAGCAGGTACTCGTCGGTGCAGACGATGCCGGCCGCGTGGGCCAGGCGCAGCGACTCCTCCTTGGTGTCGGCGCCGGGCACGCGGAAGGAGTAGTCGTAGAGCACGAAGAGCGGGGCGACGGCCACCGGGCCGCCCGCTCCCTCCCACACCGGGTACGGGTCCTCCGGGGTGGCGATGCCCAGGCCGCGGCAGAGCTCGACGAGGCGCAGGTAGCGCTTCTCGCCGCGCAGGTCCACCGGGTCGTCGGGGGGCGTCCACAGTTCGTGGTTGCCCGGCGCCCAGATGACCTTCGCGAAGCGCTCGCTGAGCAGCTTCAGCGCCCACTCGACCCTCGCGTACTCCTCGGCGACGTCACCGGCGACGATCAGCCAGTCCTCGTCCGAGCCGGGCCGCAGCGACTCGACGACGGCCCGGTTCTCCTTGTGCCCGATGTGCAGATCGCTGACGGCGAGCAGCCTGCCGTTCCCCACGATGCCCCCTTCCCCGGCGCCGTTCCCGGCGCCGCACCCATGGGTTCCCGATCTTAGGCGCATGCCTCCGGGGGACCGGCGGATGTCCGCCATCCGCCGGTCGGGGCCGGTCCGGCGATCCCGCCGGCCTACGCGACGGGGGGCGCGGCCACGTACTCCTCGGCGGCCAGCACGGCCTCGTGGGCGGTGCGCCGGCCCATCAGGACGCACAGGGTGTAGGCCGCGTCGTCCAGGGCCCGGCGGGCCTCCGGGTCGGCCGGGGCGGCGTGGAGGCGGGCCCGGCTGGTACGGAAGCGACCGAGTGCGTCGGACGCGCGGCTGAGGCTCGGAAGCAGCGCGCACGTCTGCTCGGTGGCAGGTGTGCGTGCGGCTCGGATCGCCAGTCCCAGCGCCCGTTCGATCCGTCGCGGCAGGGGCGCGCCCCGGGAGTGCCCGACCAGTGCGGCGGCCGCCTGCCGCTCCGTCACCCCGGCCGTGCCCGCCGTGGCGGCGAGGATCTGCCGAGCCGCCGGAGCCGTACAGGGGGTGAGCGCCATCAGCCTTCCGAGGGCCCACGCCTTCGCCGGATCCTCGGTGCCGTCCCCTGTCGCGCACTGCCGGGCGTCCTGGGACGGCTCCGCGGCGGCAGGCGGCGCAGGGTCGGGTGCGGCGGTTGGTATCACGGTGGGCATCCCTTCATCCACGGGCCGCCGTGTCCGTACGGCAAGACGGTACGGGAGCATTCCTCACGGTAAGGCGCATCGGTTCAACGGAGCGTAACGGAACTGTTCGGGCTCCCGCTCGCCGTCGCCGGCCCCTTCCGCGACTCCGCCCGCCGGGGCGCCGCACCCCGGACACCCTCCCCGGCGCGCGGCGGAGCGGGCGCTTACGGGCAGTCGTGGCGGGTAGGCGCCCGGCAGGAACCGCTTTCAGCAGCGGGAGGACATATGAGCCGACGGGTCCACGAGGTGATGACCGAGAATCCGGTGACCGTCGAAAAGCTGACCTCACTGGCGGAAGCCGCACGGGTGATGCGGGACGCCAGCATCGGGGACGTCCTCGTCGTCGAGGAGGGCCGGCTTCGCGGCATCCTGACCGACCGGGACCTCGTCATACGCGCCATGGCCGAGAACAGGGATCCCGCCGATACGACGGTGCAGGCGATCTGCAGCACCGAACCGGTCACCGTCAAGCCCGGCGACGACGTGGACCAGGCCATCGACCTGATGCGCCGGCACGCGCTTCGGCGCCTGCCCGTGCAGACCGAGGACGGCGAACTCGTCGGCGTCGTCACCCTGGGCGACCTCACGGTGGAACGTGATCCCGGGTCGGCCTTCGCCGCCATCGCGGCCGCCGAGCCCGACACCTGAGGGTCGCCGCCCGGCTGTCGTCCGGCTGTCGTCCGGCTGTTTTCGGCTGTCTTGCGGGGTCTTCCGGCGCGTCCGGACCAAGCGGCAATTCTGCCGCCGGGCGCCGGAAAAGGGCTTACGCCGCCGCTACGGGGAAATCGCTAATGTGCCGCTCACCTGCATGAAAGCCCTCCGCTGGGGGAGGGCTCGGGCGGTGGAGAAAAAGTGCCCCCGGCAGGACTCGAACCTGCGGCCAAGTGCTTAGAAGGCACCTGCTCTATCCACTGAGCTACGGGGGCCGGAAGGTGGCCGTGGTGACCTGGAGCCCCTTTGTGGGGGTGGGACTGGGGTCCGTACCGGGTCAAGGATAGGGCTCCGGTTGCCTTGTCCCGGTTGCTTCACCCGCGTGCCACGATGTGGAGGTTCGGTGAAGCGGTCCCGATAATCGCAGGCAGGTGCGATTTACGCACCGCTTTTGCGTCGTGGCGCCCTGGGTGTTGTGCACTCGTTATGCCTGCGCCCCACTCGTCCGCGGTGTCCAGAATGTCCCACTGGAGTCGCGGTCGGCGCGCAGAGGACGTATAAGCTTCAAAAATGGTCCTAAATTGGGCATTCTTCGCATGTGGTGACCTTGGATGTACGGCCTCAGCTGCTCGATGCCCTGTCCGCCCTGCGCGACCGGGTCGCGTCCGTGCGTCTGCCGCTGCCTCTGCCCGGCGCCCCGCGCGCCCGCCAGACCAGAGCAGAGCTGCTCGCGCAGCTCGATGACTACCTCGTACCCCGGCTGAAGGCGCCCGAGGCGCCGCTGCTCGCCGTCGTCGGCGGATCGACCGGGGCGGGCAAGTCCACCCTCGTCAACTCCCTCGTCGGCCGGCAGGTCAGCGAGGCCGGGGTGCTCCGCCCGACCACCCGCACCCCGGTACTCGTCTGCCATCCGGATGATCATCACTGGTTCGCCGGAATGCGGGTGCTGCCCGACCTGATGCGGGTGTGGGTGCCGCACGGAGAGGAGGAACCCGTCCCCGCGGCCAGGAGCCGGCACCGCGACCGCGGCCCCGCGAACGGCGGCCACACGACCCGCGAGATGCGGATCGAGACCGTGTCCACCCTGCCCCGCGGCCTCGCCATCCTCGACGCCCCCGACATCGACTCCCTCGTCGTGGAGAACCGCACCCTCGCCGCCGAACTCATCTGCGCCGCCGACGTCTGGGTCATGGTCACCACCGCCTCGCGGTACGCCGACGCCGTCCCCTGGCACCTGCTCCGCACCGCCAAGCAGTACAAGGCCACCCTGATCACCGTCCTCGACCGGGTCCCGCACCAGGTGCTCGCCGAGGTCTCCCGGCAGTACGGGGCGCTGCTCACGCGTGCCGGACTGGGCGAGGTCCCGCGCTTCACGGTGCCCGAACTTCCGGAGTCCGCCGGCGGCGGCGGACTGCTGCCGGCCAGCGCCGTAGCACCGCTCTACGCCTGGCTCGCCCATCACGCCCAGGACCCGGCCGCCCGCCAGTACGCCGTCGGGCGGACCGCCCTCGGCGCGCTCGACTCCCTCGGCCGCCGGATGCCCGAACTCGCCTCCGCCGTCGCGGCCCAGTACGCCGCCGCCGTACGGCTCACCTCGGCCGTGGAGGACGCGTACAAGCGGGAGGGCAGGCGGGTGCGCAACCGGCTCGACCGGGGCGCGGTCCTCGCCGGGGACGCGCTGACCCGCTGGCGCGGCTATCCCCTCGACACGAGCCCCGACGAACTGCTGGACTCCCTCGCCGAGTCGCTCGCCGCCCTGCTCCAGTGCGCGGTCGCCGCCGCCGACGAGCGGATCGCCGCGGCCTGGCGGCTCGAACCGGCCGCCGGGGCGGTGCCCGTGCCCGCGCCCGACAGGGAGGCGGGCGAACGCATCGGCATGGCCGTACGGCGCTGGCGGCGCGTCCTCGAGGAACTCGCCGAGGAAGAGGTCGCCCGGCTCGACAAGCAGCCCCCACCCGACCCGGACGGCGTCGCGGCCCTGCTCGTCGCCGCCCTCCTCGGCGGCAAGCGGGCCCGGCCCGCGGGCGAGAAGCTCGCCGAACGGATCGGCGCCCAGGCCGCCCTGCGCCTGCGCGACCGCGGCGCGGAACTGGTCGGCGACCACCTCGACCAGGTGCTGCGCGCCGAACGGGACCGCCGGCTCGCCCCGCTGGAGGCGCTCGAAGTGACCCCCGAACCACAGGCCGAGCTGATCGCCGCGCTGTCCGTACTGCAGAAGGAGAGGTGACGCGGTGACCGCCCTGACCGACCGCACCGACGACCGCTGGGACGACGGATTCATCGCGCGCTCGCGCCACCGGGCCGTCGGCCAGGGCCCGGAAAACGGCGGCGAGTTGGGTGACGAGGGTGACGACGCGCTCGTACGGGCCCTCTCCGGCACCGTCTCCGGCGCCGGAGACGACGGCGGCAAGGTGCCCGCGCCCCCGCTCAGCCCTGAGGGGCAGGCCCTGCGCACCCGCCTCGACGCCCTGCGCCAGCTGGTGGGACTGTCCCGGACCAGGCTCGACGGCAAGACCCTCGCCGAGGCGGGCCGGGTGCTCGACGAGGCCGCGGCCCGCCGCGGACTGTCGCCGCAGCACACGGTCGTCGCGATCGCCGGAGCCACCGGAAGCGGCAAGTCCACACTGTTCAATTCACTCGCAGGGGTGCAGATCTCCGAGACCGGCCTGCGCCGCCCCACGACCGCCGCACCCATCGCGTGCAGCTGGTCGGACGGGGCGGCCGGACTCCTGGACCGGCTGGAGATCCCGGGACGGCTGCGGCGCAGGCCCCGCGAGACCTCGGAGGCGGGGGCGCTGCGCGGGATGGTCCTCGTGGACCTGCCGGACCTGGACTCGGCGGTCGGCGCGCACCGCGACCACGTGGACCGGGTACTGGCACTGGTCGACGCGGTGGTGTGGGTGGTCGACCCGGAGAAGTACGCGGACGCGGTGCTCCACGAGCGGTACCTGCGCCCCCTGGCCGGGCACGCGGAGATCACCTTCGTCGTGCTGAACCAGGTGGACCGGCTGCCCGGCGAGGCCGCCGACCTCGTACTGGACGACCTGCGCAGGCTCCTCGACGAGGACGGCATCGCGCTCGGCGAGCACGACGAGCCGGGCGCCACCGTGCTCGGACTGTCCGCGCTGACCGGCGAAGGCGTCGGGGAACTGCGCGAACTCCTCGGACAGTTCACCCAGGAGAAGGGCGCCGCCACCCGGCGGATCTCCGCCGACGTCGACCGCGCCGCCCTGCGCCTGCGGCCGCTCTACGTGGCCGAAGGGCACTCCGGCCCCGAGATCGGGGAGACGGCGCGCGCCGAGTTCGAGGACCGGCTCGCGGAGGCCGTCGGCGCGTACGCGGCCGGGCTCGCCGCCGAGAGGGCCTGGCGGCGCAATGCCGGGAAGGCCTGCGGGACCCCGTGGCTGCGGCTGTGGCGGTGGTACGAGGGCCGGCGCGCCCCGCGCACCCTGGCGGGCCTGGCCGCCCTCGCCGCGATCGGCGGCAGGGGCTCCGTGGTCGAGCAGGCGCCGGTCGAGGAGGAGGTGACCGCACGTCAGCGGGTGGAGCAGGCCGTACGGGTGGTCGCCGACGAGGCGGTCGCCGGACTGCCCGAACCCTGGGCGCAGGCCGTACGGGAAACCGCAGTGCGCGGCGCCGAAGGGCTCCCCGAGGCGCTGGACGATCTGGCCGTCACGCTCGGGGCGGCGGTCGCGGTGCCGGCCGTGAGACCGCCGAGGCCCACGTGGTGGCCGGCCGCGGTGCTGGGGCAGGCGGCCATGACGCTGCTTCAGATCTACGGCGGACTGTGGCTGGTCGGGCAGATCGTCGGGGTCCTGGAGCCGAAGCTGATGCCGCCGGTCCTGCTGATGGTGGCCGGGATCATCGGCGGGCCGCTGGTCGAATGGGCTTGCTCGATCGCGGCCCGCGGCCCGGCCAGGCGCTACGGGCAGGACGCGGAACGGCGGCTGCGGCAGGCGGCGGCCGGATGCGGGCGGGCCAGGGTCCTGGAGCCGGTCGCGGCGGAGCTGCTGCGCTACCGGGAGGTGCGCGAGCAGTACGCGGCGGTGGCCGCAGGGGGGAGCAAGTTGTCCACAACCCGCCAGTAGTCCACAGGCCGGAGCGGGATCCGGGGGACGGCGCCAGCATGGTCGTACCTCGTGCGGATGGTCCGTGCGGGTACGAATCACGGGGGAGGGCGGCCGGGATGAACGACACCCAGGTGACGCTGGTGGGTCATGTCGCGACGCAGATCGACTACAAGGAGACGGTGCACGGCCCGTCGGCGAGGTTTCGCTTCGCGGTGACACCGAGGTACTTCGACCGCCGCAAAGAGGTCTGGACCGACGGAGCCACCAGCTTCTACACCGTGTGGGCGCGGCGGGCGCTCGCCGTGAACCTGGCGGGGTCCGTGGCGGTCGGCGAACCGCTCGTGGTGCACGGGCGGTTGCGGGTGCGGGAGGACCCGCCCGAGGGGGAGGGCACCCGGTGGGTCTCGGCGGAGATCGACGCCACGGCCGTCGGGCACGACCTCAGCCGCGGGACGGCGGCCTTCCGGCGGGTCGTCAAGACGGACACGCCGCTGATGGCCACTCAGAAGGCGGCGGTGGGCTGAGTGTTCGAAGCGGTTAGGATCTCCCGGTACTCACGGGCACCTGGGTCTTTGGCCCGAAGGGGAAGACTGTGTCGATTGCCGTTCCCGCATCCTCCGCTCCTCGTTCCGCTCCTCTCTCCTCTCCTCATTCCGGTTCCGCCGCCGGTTCCGCTCTTGCTTCGGCATCCGGTTCCGCCTCCGGGTCCGCATCCCGGCAGGCCTCCGACGCCGCTGCCGGCCCGGCATCCGGATCCGCTCCCCGGGCCGCCGCAGGACGGGCCTCCGCGCGGCGGCCGCTGGCGGTCGCCCTGCTGGCCGCGGCCCTCACCGCCGCGCCCGGCGCGCGGGCGTCCGCCGACGCCGGCCCGGTGGAGTCCCGGGCACCGGAGGGCGCGAGCGCCGTGCTGGACGGGCTGAAGACGTATGGGCAGGCGGTCCTGCACTCCGGGGACGGCTCGGTCCGGCATATCCCGGCCGGGCTCTACGAGATGCGGGTCGACGGCGGCGGAATGCTCCAGACCTACGGCGTCGGCGTGGCCGGCCAGGCCCAGCCCCAGGCCCGGTACACGGAGAGCGGCTGGAGCGGCAGCCCGCTCGCCGGGAACGGGGAGGCCGGCCGGATCCGCTGGATCCTGGAGCACTCCTACCCGCAGCTGAACGACCTGGCCGGGCTCGCCAAGGCGGCCGGGGCCGGGGCGCTCACCGCGGAGAGCGCGGCCGCCGGTACCCAGGTCGCGATCTGGCGGCTGGCGGACGGGGTGCGGGTGGAGGCCACCGACCCGGCGGCGGAGAAGCTGGCCGACTACCTCCAGAGGGCGGCCGGGAGGCTGCCTGAGCCGCCGGCCTCGCTGGGCCTGGACCCCGGGGACGTGTCGGGGCCCGTGGGTACCCGTCTCGGCCCGGTGACCGTGCGGACCGGGGCGCAGAGCGTGTCGGTCGTCCCGGACGCCGGGGCCGTCGCGATGGGCGTACGGGTGGTGGACGCCGAGGGGCGGCCGCTGACCACCGCCACGAACGGCAGCCGGCTGTACTTCGAGGTGCCCGCGGGCACCCCCGACGGGGTCGCCTCCGTCACCGTCCACGGCGCGACGAAGGTGCCGGTCGGGCGGGTCTTCACCAGCGGGGTGCCGGCCCAGGCGCAGATCGTGGCCGGCTCCAGCGAATCCGCGGCCACGGCCACGGCGACCGCGCTCTGGCCCGAGGCGCAGGTGGCCCAGGCGGACACCGCCGAAGCCGCGGGCGCGGGCTCGGCCACGACCTCCGGCACGGGCGTGGTGTCGCTGGGCACACCGTCCGGCTCCGTCTCGCCGGACTCCCCGGAGGAGGAGCGGCTGGCGTCCAGCGGCAGCTCGGCGGCGACCCCGGTCATCGCCTCCCTGGCGGTGGGCCTGGTGGTCCTGGGCGGCCTGGTGGTCCTCCTGCTGCGCAAGCGCCCCCTGGACGAGGAAGACCAGGCGTAGGCGACCCCCGGCGCCGGCCGGGGCGAGGGCCGGGCCGTGGGCGGGTGGCAGGGCCGGGTCCAGGGCCAGGGCCAGAGCGCGGGCGCGGGCCGGGCGGCGGGACCGGGGTCGAGGCGCGGCTGCGGGCTTGGGCGGCGGGGCCGGCGTCGAGGCTCGGGTGTGCGCCGGGGCCAGAGCGCGGGCGCGGGTTGGGCGGCAGGAGCGGGCGGGGGCAGGGGGCGTGTGGGCCGGGTGGGGTGGGGCTGATTTCGGAATCGCGGCCCGGGGTAGGGGCTGGAGATGGCTGATCAGGAACTGACGTGGCAAGGCGCGGTCGCCCGGTGGGACCGGGGGCTGTTCGACCTGGTGGCCAGGCGCCACTGGCCGGGGGCCGACCGGGTGCTGCCGAGGCTCGGGCGGGCCGCGAACCACGGCCTGCTCTGGGGCGGGGCCGCCACCGCGATCGCCCTCTTCGGGTCGCCCCGGGCCCGCAGGGCCGCCGTGCGCGGGGTCGCCTCGCTGGCGCTGGCCTCGGCGACCATCAACACCGTGGGCAAGTGGTCGGTACGCCGCCCCCGGCCGCTGCTGGACGGCGTACCCGCGGTGCGGCAGCTGGCGACCCAGCCGCAGACCACCTCCTTCCCGTCCGGGCACTCGGCCTCGGCGTTCGCCTTCACCGCCGGGCTGGCCCTGGAGTCCCCCGCCTGGGGCGCCGCACTGGCTCCGGTGGCCGTGTCCGTGGCCTTCTCCCGCGTGTACACCGGGGTGCACTACCCCACCGACGTGCTCGCGGGCGCGGCGCTGGGCGTGGCCGCGGGGTTCGTCGTACGCAGGCTGGCGCGCGACGTACAGGAGGCCCGGGTCGTGCCGGGCGACGAGCGGTCCGCCGCCGGGGCGCCCGCCCTGCCCGACGGCGCCGGGCTCACGGTGGTGGTCAACACCTGGTCGGGGACCGCGGCCGAGGCCGGGCTCGACGCCCTGCGCACCCGCCTCCCCAAGGCCGAGGTGGTCCGGTGGGCGGGCGGGGACCTGGCCGCCGAGCTGGCGGAGGCGGCCTCCCGGGCCACCGTGCTCGGGGTCTGCGGCGGCGACGGCACGGTCAACGCGGCCGCCACCGCTGCCCTGCGGGCCGGAGTACCGCTGGCGGTGTTCCCCGGCGGCACCCTCAACCACTTCGCGCTGGACCTCGGCCTCGCCGGAGCCGAGGACACCTGCCGCGCGCTGGAGGCGGGCCATGCCGTCCATGTCGGGGTGGGCCGCTTCAGCCCGGGGCCGGAGGGCGGCGGGTACGGCTACTTCCTGAACAACTTCAGCATCGGCGCCTATCCGGAGCTGCTGCGCCACCGGCTGCGCTGGGGTCCGCGGATCGGCGGCGCCCCCGCCGCGCTGCTGGCGGCCTGGAAGGTGCTGCGGGCGGAGCGGCCCGTGCCGCTGCGGCTGGCCGGGCGGCCCCTGAGCGCATGGCTGCTCTTCGTGGGCAACGGCACGTACCAGGGCACCGGCCCCACCCCGCGCGGCCGGGACAGCCTCGGCGAGGGCCTGCTGGACGTCCGGCTCGTCCTCGGCGGCGGCCGCCCGGGCCCCCGCCTGCTCGCCGCCGCCTTCGCGGGCCCGCTGAGCCGGTCCCCGGTCCACGTGGCCACCCGGCTGCGGAGCCTGCGGATCGCGGACATCCCTGCGGGGACCCCGTTCGCCTACGACGGCGAGTACGCGAAGGCCCCGGCCGCCCTGGTCCTGGACGGCCTCCCCGACGCCCTGACCGTCTACCGCCCCCGGACGTGATCCTTCCATTTGAACTCGTTCGATTTGATCGCCCGAAGCGCCTACAGTGACCCGGTGCAAGATCGTGTGATCTTGTGATTGACCAAAAACAGGGGTGCTGTCTGTGAAGTTGTCCCGGATCGCCGCGGTGGTCACCGCTGCCGCCATTGCTCCGGCCGTTCTGCTCGCCTCGCCGGCCTTCGCCGACGACCACGCCTCGGCTGCCGGCCTTCCCTCGTCTCCCACGGCTCCTGACCAGGGCCCGGCCGAGGCCGGCCAGCAGGCGGACCCGGCTCCCGCCGAGAAGGCCGCAGAGAAGCCCGCCGAGAAGGCCGCGGACAAGCCCGCCGGCAAGGCCGCCGACAGCGGCGATCAGGCCGAGCGGGACCGTATCGAGATCCTGCGCATCATGGCCGCGACGCCGCCCGGCTCCGACATGCGTCAGGAGGGCAGCAAGGCCATCGACGGCGGCCCCGCCGCGATGCGCGCCTTCATCGAGACCGGCCAGCACCAGGTCCGGGCCGAGGACGACCGGGTCGCGCTGGCGCGGATCGCCGAGGCGGAGAAGGGCTGGGGCGTCGGCGAGGCGGCCGACGACCTGCTGAGCCGCGGAGCCTCCCCGGCCGAGATGCGGCGGTTCCTGGAGGTGACCCAGCACAAGCTGCGCGACACCGACAACCGGGTCCGCATCTTCCAGCTCCTCGGCACGGGAACGCCCGGCCGCGGGCTGAAGGAGGCCGCCGGCGCCGCGCTGACCGGCACCCCCGAGGACCGTGTCGCGTTCCTGAAGACCGGCCAGTACAAGGCCCAGGCCTCCGACGACCGCGTCGAGATCGCCCGCATGATGAACGGCGCCGGCCCGATCCTCACCGAGGCGATCGACGCCATGCTGAGCGGATCCCCGACCCACGCCGAGCTGCGCCACTTCGTGAAGGTGACCCAGCACGAGCTGCGGGACGAGGACAACTACCTCAGCATCTCCAAGCTGATCAACGTCGGCGGCGCCGAGGTGAAGGCCGCGGGCAAGGCCGCCCTCAAGGGCTCCGCGCAGGACCGCGTCGACTTCCTCTTGAGGGGCCAGCACGAGGCCCGCGCCAAGGACAAGGCCGCCGAAGACGCAGGCAAGGGCAAGGGCAAGGGCACTGGTACCGGTACCGGTACGGGCGCTGGTACCGGCACCGGCGTCCAGCCCGCAGTAGCCACGGGCACGGGCACCACGGGCACCACCAGCACGGGCACCGGCAACGTGACCACGACGTACGGCGGCGGCAGCTCGCTGGCCTCCACCGGCGCCGGTTCCGACACCGCGCTGGCCGCGGGCGGCGCCGGAGCCGCCCTCGTCGCCGGCGCCGGCCTGGTGCTCGCGGGGCGCAAGCGCCGGGCGGCCTCCCAGGCCTGAGCGGTCCCGCACAGCACGCCGTGAGGGGGTGCCGCCCACGGGCGGCACCCCCTCCGCGCTGCCCCGTCCCGGGGCCCCCGGGACCATACGGGTTTCCCCCGGGGTATGGACGCCTGGCAAGATGGGGTGTTACTGGCCACCGGATCATGAAAAACCGCCCCCCACCTGCGGCGGAGCCGCGCGCGGAGGGACGCCTTACCTCTCCTGGGCCGTCTGTGGGCCGTCGTCGGCGACAGCATGGGCGTCAGGGGCCGCTGAGGAGCGGCCAGCCGGGCGTGAATCCACTCCCAGGTCGGCCCGCATCGCGCCGCGCATGATCACCCACTGCGCGTTGGCCCGCAACAGGCCGGTCTGTATTTCCTCGAATGAGCCGTCGGGTGCAGCGTTGCCTTCCTCCAGGCGCATGACCCGGTCGTACAGGTGCGCAAGGGTCTGTGCCATGGAGTCCAGCTCTGCAAGGACCGCATCGGAGGCGACCATCTGAACCTCGGCGAAGGAGGCGTGCATCGCGTGACGTGCGTCATCCAGAACTGTCCGCTCTTCCGCGGTCACTCCCCCCTTGTGGACGAGCCAGAGATATTTCATGAGTTCGATGCGGTAGCGGCGGTATCCAGAGTTTGCGGTCACGTAGCACTCACGCCGCTTGCCCAGCTCGGCGACCTGTTGCTCGCGGACCCACTGGGCATCAGCCACGCGTTCCTGACGTTCGAAGCTGTCCGATTCGGCACGCGCAAGAAGCCGCTGCGACAGGACGGGGGCGAGGAGAGTGCCCGCCACAGCAATAGTTGTGCCGGCGAGCGCCAGCAAAGTGTTGTCCACGTTTCCCTCCGAGGGGTCGGCCCTGAACTCAGCGCCATCCTGCCGGGTCTATGGACGGTGCGGTCACGCCCAGCAGCGGCGTGTCAGAGGCTCAAGCGACCTGGTTGTTCACTGCCTTGGGGGCAGGTTCCACTGCCCTGGAGAGGACGCTGTCGACCGCCCGCCGGGTTCGGCCCTGACTGCTTGGCATCAAATGCGTGTAGACCCTGAGCGTGAACCCGGGGTCGCTGTGTCCTAGGTAGGTGCTGAGCGCCTTGATGCTCTCCCCAGCGTCCAGGAGCACCGACGCGTAAAAGTGCCTCAGGGCATGCATCCCATGCTCACGTGCCGACGCATACCGCTCGCCCTTCTCGGGCTCGGGGATGATGCCGGCCGCCGCGAGCGCGGGCTTCCACGTCTGGTCGTTGAAGGCGCTCCGCCAGACCGCGTTGCCCGCGGTGCTGGCGAATACCAGCTCCTTGGTCAGCGGGGGCCCGTCCGGGGTCAACCATGGCAGGGCGACCTTGGCCGGGCGGGACTGCGGCCCTACGTCGAGCAGGCCTTTGCCAGCCGGAACGTGACGATCGATTTCGCGGGCTTCTCCAGCGAGACGCTGCATGGCGCGCTGCAAGAGCCGCTCGACAAGATCCGCATCGGGCGCCTCACTCCGACGAGCATCCGCATTCGCATCCTTGTGCCGGATATGGCGGTACCGCAGGCCGCTCCCGTGCGGCGCGAGGACTGCGCGGATGATCCCAGGCTCCGCACACGCATGCACGACATCATGGTCGGCTATACGCGCAGCATCTCGGATGCCATAAGCGAGCTCAGCCACCTTGGGCTCGTGCAGGAGAGCAGTGTCAACGTTCGTGTCCACAGCGGTACGCAGTTCTTCAAGCTCTACGTGGTCAACAACGAGGACGCCTTCTTCGGGTACTACCCGATCCGGCCCAACAAGGTGGTCGCGCAGGGCGAGGCCATCGAGATTTTCGACCTGGTCGGCAAGGACACGATCCTCTTCCACCACTCGATCAACGATGGCGACTCCTCGGGCGGTGCTCAGCAGGTCGAGCAGGCCCGTATGTGGTTTGACAGCATCTGGGAGACGATCGCGAGGGACGCTGATGCAGCCACCCTCTGAGGCCCTGACCGACGTGCTCAGCGCGTCCCGCGCGGTCCTCTTCGACTTCGACGGACCCATCTGCGATGTGTTCCGTGGACTGCCGGCGCCCGGCGTCGCGGAGGAGCTGGCGGATCTTGTCGCCCAGCACGCCCCACACCTCGGGGAGCGGGCTGGCGCGACGGATGACCCCATGGAAGTGCACCGGATCTCCCGGGAGGGTGGCACCACGCTGCTCGGGGTGGTGGAGGACGCTCTGACCGCAGCGGAACTCCGTGCGGTCAAGGTTGCTGGGCCGCCGGTGGAGGGGGCCGTCCAGGCGCTTCACGCGGCACGGGATGCGAAGTGCCACATCGCCGTGGTCAGCAACAACTCTGCCGACTGCGTGATCGAATTCCTGGCGATCAATGGCCTCGCGGGAGTGGTGGACGAGGTCATCGGACGGCCCAGCCTCCGACCGGACCTCATGAAGCCAGCGCCGTATCCGCTCCTCACCGCCGCGAGCGCACTGGGTGTCGAGCCCGCAGAAACGGTCCTCATCGGGGATGCGGTGACCGACGTCGAGGCGGCCAGGGCTGCCGGTGCTCGGAGCATCGGATTCGCCAACAAGCTGCCGAAGCGGTCGACCCTGGCTGACGCCGGGGCCGACGCCATCATCTGGGACATGCAGGCAGTGGCGGATGCCTTGGTCTCGCTGGGGCCGCCGGATCGCCGGGTGTAGGCCTGTCACCTGCAAGAACGGGACCCTGGCTGATTGCCGCTGGGCCGTCCCTGGGCCGTCGGAGGGCGCCCGGGGACGGCCAACGACGACCAATGACGGCCAGGACGGTCAGGTACCCCTGTGGCTGGAGCCCAGTTCAGGGGCCATGACCATACGCGTTTCCCCCGAGGTATGGACGCCTGGCAAGATGGGGTGTATCTGCCCACCCATCGATCTGCCGGACGGTTTCTCTTGGCTGAGTTCATCTACACCATGCGCAAGACGCGCAAGGCGCACGGCGACAAGGTGATTCTTGATGACGTCACCCTGAACTTCCTGCCCGGCGCGAAGATCGGTGTGGTCGGCCCCAACGGCGCCGGTAAGTCCACCGTTCTGAAGATCATGGCGGGCCTGGAGCAGCCGTCCAACGGCGATGCCTTCATCTCGCCCGGCTTCACCGTCGGCATCCTCATGCAGGAGCCCAAGCTCGACGAGTCGAAGACCGTCCTGGAGAACGTCCAGGACGGCGCCGCCGAGATCATGGCCAAGCTCAAGCGCTTCAACGAGGTCGCCGAGGAAATGGCGACCGACTACACCGACGCGCTCATGGACGAGATGGGCAAGCTCCAGGAAGTCCTGGACCACTCCAACGCCTGGGACCTCGACGCCCAGCTCGAGCAGGCCATGGACGCCCTGGGCTGCCCGCCCGGCGACTGGCCCGTCACCAACCTCTCCGGTGGCGAGAAGCGCCGCGTGGCGCTCTGCAAGCTGCTGATCGAGGCCCCGGACCTGCTCCTCCTCGACGAGCCCACCAACCACCTCGACGCCGAGTCGGTGAACTGGCTCGAGCAGCACCTGTCGCAGTACAAGGGCGCCGTCGTGGCCGTCACCCACGACCGTTACTTCCTGAACAACGTCGCCGAGTGGATCCTCGAGCTCGACCGCGGCCGTGCCCACCCGTACGAGGGCAACTACTCCACCTACCTGGAGAAGAAGGCCACCCGTCTCAAGGTCGAGGGCCGCAAGGACGAGAAGCGCCAGAAGCGCCTCAAGGAAGAGCTGGAGTGGGTGCGGTCCAACGCCAAGGGGCGTCAGACCAAGTCCAAGGCACGTCTGGCCCGCTACGAGGAGATGGCGGCCGAGGCGGACAAGATGCGGAAGCTGGACTTCGAGGAGATCCAGATCCCGCCGGGCCCCCGCCTGGGCTCGATCGTCGTCGAGGTCAACAACCTCTCGAAGGCCTTCGGCGACAAGGTCCTCATCGACGACCTGTCCTTCACCCTGCCCCGCAACGGCATCGTGGGCATCATCGGCCCGAACGGCGCCGGCAAGACCACGCTGTTCAAGATGATCCAGGGCCTGGAGACGCCGGACTCCGGCGCCATCAAGGTCGGCGAGACCGTCAAGATCAGCTACGTCGACCAGTCCCGCGCCAACATCGACCCCAAGAAGACCCTCTGGGCGGTCGTGTCGGACGAGCTGGACTACATCAACGTCGGCCAGGTCGAGATGCCGTCCCGCGCGTACGTCAGCGCCTTCGGCTTCAAGGGCCCGGACCAGCAGAAGCCGGCCGGTGTCCTCTCCGGTGGTGAGCGCAACCGCCTCAACCTGGCCTTGACGCTCAAGGAGGGCGGCAACCTGCTGCTCCTCGACGAGCCCACCAACGACCTCGACGTCGAGACGCTCTCCTCCCTGGAGAACGCCCTGCTCGAGTTCCCCGGTGCGGCCGTGGTCATCTCCCACGACCGCTGGTTCCTCGACCGGGTCGCCACGCACATCCTCGCGTACGAGGGTGAGTCCAAGTGGTACTGGTTCGAGGGCAACTTCGAGTCCTACGAGAAGAACAAGATCGAGCGCCTCGGTGCGGACGCCACCCGCCCGCACCGTGCCACCTACAAGAAGCTCACCCGAGGCTGAGGCCGGAAAAATGGCCAGACACCACTACCGGTGCCCCCTGCGCTGGGCGGACATGGATGCCTTCGGGCACGTCAACAACGTCGTCTTCCTCCGCTATCTGGAGGAGGCGCGGATCGACTTCATGTTCCGCCTCGCGCCGGGGGAGGGCAGCGAGTCCTTCACCGGCGGCTCCGTCGTGGCCCGCCACGAGATCGACTACAAGCTGCCCCTCGTGCACCGTCACGAGCCGGTCCTCATCGAGTCCTGGGTGACCCGGATAGGCGCCGCGTCCCTGACCATCCGCTACGAGGTCAAGGACGAGGCGACCGAGGACGCGCCCGAGACGGTCTACGTGCGCGCCGAGACCGTGGTCGTCCCGTACAACCTCGCCGAGGGGCGGCCCCGCCGCATCACGGCCGAGGAGAGGCACTTCCTGGAGGAGTACCTCGACCAGCCCAAGGCCCGCGAAGGGCGCCTCGCGGCATGACCGAAGCGCTGCATTTCGCCGACTCCGGGGAGGCCGCGGACCTCGCGGCCTTCCTGGGCCGGCTGGTGCACTACGACCGCGCCGCCGCCGTCCGCCTTCAGGCGGCACCTCCCACGCCGCAGGGCGTGGGCGGCGGCGCGCTCGCGGTCTTCGGGCGTCCGCCGTCCTTCGAGGTCCTGGCGATCCGTACGGTGCGGCTCGCCGCACCCGTCGGCACACCGCTGGACGTGACCGTCTCCGCGGGCGAACTGCTGGAGTCCGTCGACGAGGCCGCGGCCGGAGCCGTCGTACCCGGGCCGGTCACCGGACCCCCCTGGGCCGGGCTGCTCCCGCCCCGCGGCGGCTGGCGGCAGCTGCCCGGGCTGCCCGGCCCCGATGAGATACGGGTGGCCGTGTCGGCAGCCGTGGCCGAGTTCCGGGCCCGCGACGAGGCCCTGCCCGTGCAGCACCGGACCCGCTCCGAGCGCGACCGCATCGGCCGTGAGATCTGGTCCCGGACGCTGGGCGACACCGAACTCCCGCTGCGCGCCGCGCACGCCGCGCAGTCCCTGGGCTTCCTGCGGCCGATACGGTCCGCCGTCCACGCCGGAGCCCCCGGCAGCGGCGCCCCCGTCCCCGTCGCGCTGCTCGCCGCCGGGACCTGGCTGCGCCTGCGGACCCCGTACGGCTCCGTGGCCACCCGCCGCCCCGGCAGCACCAGTGGCCTGGGCGCCTTCCAGGTCCGCCCGGTCTGATCCCGCCCCGGCCGGGTCTCGCCTGGTCTGGTCCCGCCCGGTCAGGCCCCGCCTGGCCCAGCCCGCCCGGTCCGATCCCGCCGAAGCCGTCGGGTCAGCCCGACGTGTTGATCATCGACGCGGCCGCGTACGTCAGGTACTTCCACAGCTGCGCCTCGTGCTCCGGCGCCAGGCCCAGCTCGTCCACGGCCACCCGCATGTGCTTCAGCCAGGCGTCGTGCGCCGCCGCGTCCACCTGGAACGGGGCGTGCCGCATCCGCAGCCGCGGGTGCCCGCGGTGCTCGCTGTAGGTGGTGGGTCCGCCCCAGTACTGGATCAGGAACAGCGTGAACCGCTCCTCGGCCGGACCGAGATCCTCTTCCGGGTACATCGGGCGCAGCAGCGGGTCTTCCGCGACCCCCTGGTAGAAGCGCCGGACGAGGCGGCGGAAGGTCTCCTCGCCGCCGACCTGCTCGTAGAAGGTCTGCTCCTGAAGCGTGCCCCGCGGAATCTCATTCACCCGACCATCGTCTCAGACACCCGGACGGAGTACCCAGGTCCTAGGACCGGTCCGCGCCCGTGCGCGGTAGCCTGCGGGGGCCGCCCGCAGGACAGTGGAGACATGGGCGCTCACACCCCACGCATCGAGGTACGGGACCTGCGCGAGACCGCGCACGCCGCCCAGGTGCGGGAACTGACGGCCGCCGGGGTACTGGACGACCCCCGCTGGCGGGCCGCCTTCGCGGCCGTGGCCCGGCATGTCTTCGTCCCCTACTTCTGGACCGGCCGCGGCGCCGGCCACGAACGGCTCTGGGCCGAGGACCCCGACCCCGAGCAGCGGGCCCGCTGGCTGCGCGGGGTATACACCGACACCCCGCTCGCGACGCGGCTGCGCGACGGCGAGCTGCTCTCCTCCAGCAGCCAGCCGTCGCTGATGGCGAAGATGCTGACGGCCCTCGACGTGCACGACGGCGACAACGTGCTGGAGATCGGCGCGGGCACCGGCTACAACGCCGCCCTGCTCTGCCACCGGCTCGGCGATGACCTGGTCACCACCGTGGACCTCGACGAGGAGATCACCGAGTCGGCACGGGCCCACCTGGCCCAGCTCGGCTACCACCCGGCCGTGGTCACCGGGGACGGCGCGCGCGGCTGTCCCTCGCGGGCCCCCTTCGACCGGATCATGGTGACCTGCACGCTGCCGCTGATCCCGCGGGCCTGGCTCGGCCAGTGCCGTCCCGGGGCGCGGATCCTGGCGCCGCTGTCGACCGGCCTGATCGCGCTCACGGTCCGGGACCCGGACTTCGCGGAGGGCCGCTTCCTGCACACCTCGGCGTACTTCGTCCCGCTGCGCGGGGCCACGGCCGGGGCGCCGCTCGCCGAGTCCTGGGCGATGCACACGATCCCGTACGAGCTGGTGGAGAACGAGCGCTTCCAGTTCATGCTCGTGCTGACCGCGGGGGTGCTGCACCCCCGCGAGGCCCTGGACCTCTGGCGGCGCGAGGGCCGCCCGGCGCGCGAACGCTTCGGGGTCACGGTCAGTGACGGGGGCCAGTGGTCCTGGCTGGACGATCCCCAGGGGCCCTACGTGTGGCCCCTGGGGGAAGGGTGAGTCAGCCGCGGCGGACGGTGATGGTGGTCCAGGCGCCGACGTGGACGCGGTCGCCGTCGGCGAGGGGGACCGGGACGTAGGGCTGGATCGGGTCCTCGCCGCCGTTGATGGTGGTGCCGTTGGTGGAGTTCTGGTCCACCACCGCCCAGCTGAGGTCCGGCTGCTGGACCAGGACCGCGTGCTGGTGGGAGACGCCCGGGTCCTCCGGGGGCACCGACAGGTCGATGTCCGGGGACTCGCCCGTGGAGGCGCGGCGGCGGCCGATGGTGATCTGGCCGCCGGTGAGCGGAAGATGCTGCTCCGGGGAGTACGCGGGCAGGTTGAGGCTCGCCGCCTCGGGGCCGCTGCGCTGCATCATCGCCATGAAGTACGAGCGGTCCGGGCCGATCGTCGCGGTCCAGGCGCCGCCCTGGGGAGGGAAGGGCTGGTACTGCTGCTGGTACTCGGGCTGCTGGTACTCCTGCGGCGGGGGCTGCTGCTGGTACTGGGGCTGCGGAGCCTGCTGGTACTCCGACTGCTGAGGCTGCTGCGGCTGCGGCGCCTGCTGAGGCTGGTGCGAGGGCGGCGGCAGCAGCCAGTCGTCCTCGCGCTGGAGCGGCTCGGCCGGCCGGTTGACCCGGGACGGCCGGGAGCCCTGGTACTCGAAGTGGTCCTGGGAGTACGCCCCGGGAGCCGACACGGGCGGCGGCGGGGGCGGGGGCGGCGTGGCCCCGGATCCCTGGACGCCCGCCTCCGGGGCGGGGGCGTACGGGGTCGGCGTACGCGTCAGGAAGTTGTACCGGCACTCCTCGCAGAACGGGGCCATGGCCTCGCGCGGGGTCCGGCACTGCGGGCAGAGCTCGGCCTGGGCAGTGGCGTCACCGGGGACCGGGGGATAGCCGTAGCCGTACGAGGGCGCCGCGGTGCCCTCGGACGCGGCCATGCGGTGGCCGCACACCTCGCACCAGTCGTCGGACGCGGACTGGTGCCCGTTCGGGCAGGTCGGCATGGCGGCACTTCCCCCTTCTTCTCCTGCGTCATCGCGTCAGGTCTTCTCAGGTCTTCTTCACTCGGACGGTCTGCGTCGAACGCGTTTCAAGAGTCATCTCGTCGGCATCGGCGACCTTCGCTTTCAGCCGCACAGTACCGTTCACCGCGTCGACGACATCCACCACCTTCGCGAGCAGTTTCGCTGTGTCGGCGTTCCCGGAGGCGCTCGCCAGTTGCACGGCGCGCCCCAGTTTGGCGGTGGCGCCGTCGACATCACCCAGTTTGCGGGCTTCCAGCCCCTGTTGGATAGCCTGCGCGAGCTCCGCCTGTCCGGTGTAGTGGGCGACCTGCGGGTTGATGGCGGTGGAGGCGGCCAGATCGTTCGTCCACACCGCGCGCACCAGGCCCTGGGCGAGGGCCGTCGGCGGCTCGCCCGCCGGCCCGGGCAGGACGAGCGTGGCGCGGGCCGCGAGCATCTCCTGGCCGACGGCCGCGTTCGGGACGCGGACGCAGACGTGGTACTCGCGGGACTCGTCGCCCCACGACCCCGTCGGGTAGTCGCCCGCGCGCGGGCCCGCCTCGACGCGGCGGGAGGTCAGGTCCTGGACCGTGGGCGCGACCTGCTTCACGTACTGGATCTCCACGCCGACCGGGGTCCACAGGCGCAGCGCGACGTCCGCGACCTCCTTGCCCATGACGTTCTCCATCATGCGGGTGAAGTCCTCGGCCAGGTGCGCCGGGTCGGCCACGATGTCGGCGGAGCCGAGCAGCGCCCCGGCGATGCCCGTCACCTCCTTGACCTCCCAGTCGGTGCCCACCCCGCGGGCGTCGCAGGTGAAGCGTCCCGCGCAGGCGTCGAGGGTGGCGCGGAGCACGGCCGGGTCCTCGTGCTCGTTGCGGCCGTCGGTGAGCAGGATGCCGTGCCGGATGGTGGCGGGGGACTGGCGCAGCAGGCCGTCGGCGAGGCGCAGCCAGGTCCCGATGGCGGTGCCGCCGCCGGAGGTGAGACCGCGCAGGGCCTCCTTGGCCTGGGCCCGGGTGGCGGGGTCGGCGACGGCGAGGCGGCCCTGGCCCGGGTACACCTCCTTGGCCACGTGCGTACCGGCGATCACCGCGAAGGAGGTGCCGTCGCGCAGGGTGTCGACGGCCGCGGCCGTGGCCTCGCGGGCGCCGCGCATCTTGTCCGGCGGGTACTCCATGGACCCGGAGCAGTCGACCATGATCACGACGGCCGCCGAGCCCTGGGCAGCCACCGCGCGGGTTGCGGTGGCGCCACCGGTGGAGGTGACCGTGACGATCGCGTGGACGTCCCGCCCGCCCTCGGGGAGGAACTCGTTCTGGTACACCTCCACGCTGAAGCGCGGGGCGCTCGGCTTGGCGAAGTTCGCCATCGGTTGGGCTCCTTGGGGTGTCAGGTCGATCGGGCTGGATCGGGGAGCGGGGTCTGGTGCCGTGGATCGCGAGGCCGAGGAGGGAGCCGGCGTGGAGCACCGGCGACCGGCGGGGCGCGGCAGGGGCACGGCGCGGCGGCGGGCACCGCGGGCCCGGCCTGGTCGGCACGACACCGCCTACGGCTCGGGCAGGGCCCGGGCAGGCGGGTCAGGCCTGGGCGCGCGGCTCCGGTTCCGGTGCCGGCCCGGGTTCCGGTGCGGCCTCCGCCTGCGGGGCCGGGCCCGGGTCCGGGACCGCGGCGAACGGCACGACGGCCACGGTGACATTGTCGTGGCCGCCGCCGTCGAGGGCGTGTCCCACCAGGACCTGCGCGCTGTGCAGGGGCCGGGTCGCCGCGTCCGCGGGCAGCACCTGGGCCACCTCCCGGGCGGACTCGGCGTAGTTCCACAGGCCGTCGGTGCAGACCACGACCACACCGGGGTGGTCCGGCTTGAAGGTGGCCGTGTGCGGTTCGAGGTCGTACGCGTCCGCCCCCAGCCAGCCCGTGATCGCGTGCGCGCGGACGTCCGCGTAGGCCTCGGCCTCGCCCATCAGACCGGCCGCCACCATCTGAGCGGCCCAGGAATCGTCCTCGGTGAGGCGGCGCGGCAGCGCGGCCCGGTCGTCGGGGACCCAGTAGGCGCGGCTGTCGCCCACCCAGCCGATGGTCAGCAGGCCGCCGCTGACCACGGCGCCGACCAGGGTGCAGGCGGGGGCGTTCTGCGCGCCCGGGGTCTCCGGGGCCAGGGCGTTCACGGCGGTGGCGGCGGCCAGGATCGCCTCGTGCATGGCCTCCTGGGGGTGGGCGCCGCGGGGGAGCGCGTCGAGCAGCGCCTCGTTGGCGGCGCCGGCCGCGGCGGCCGAGGCCTCGTCGGGGCGGCTCGCGGACGAGACGCCGTCGCAGACGATGGCCACGGTGGCGGCGCTGCCGTCGGGCAGGGCGGTGGCCGCCACGGCGAAGGAGTCCTCGTTGCGGTGGTGGCGCAGCCCCCGGTCGCTGACGGCGGCGACGCTGCCGAGCTCCTCCTCGACGTGGTCCCGCTCCCGGGGCTGGGCGTGCCCGCAGTGCTCGCAGTACCCGTCGGTGTCGACCCGCCCGGCCCGGCAGGCCACACAGGTCTTCCCGCCCTCGGCGGCGCCCTGCGGCTCCGCGGCCGCCGCCTCGGCGCCGGTCTGGGAGGCGCCGGTCCGGGCCGGGTCCGGCTGGGCCGCGCCGGGCTGGGCCGCGCCGGGCTGGGACGCGCCGGGCTGGGCCGCGCCGGGCTGAGTCGCGCCGGGCTGAGCCGCGCCAGTCGGGGACGCGCCGGGCTCGGACGGGTCCGGCTGGGGAGCGCCGTCGCCGGTGCCGTGCGGGGCGTCGCCGTACGGGGCCGCGGGCCCGGACCCCGCCGCGTACGGCTCCTCGGACGGGCCCCACGGGGTGCCCTCCGGCGGCGTACCGGGGGCGGCCCGCAGGTCGTACCGGGCCTCGGGCCCGTCCGCCGCGCCCTGCG
Organism: Streptomyces sp. NBC_01408; assembly: GCF_026340255.1. GTDB lineage: Bacteria > Actinomycetota > Actinomycetes > Streptomycetales > Streptomycetaceae > Streptomyces. The sequence continues at coordinate 2,843,259 of NZ_JAPEPJ010000001.1, forward strand.
CGCCGGCGCCGTACGGGGTCTCGGACGCGGGCCAGGGCGCGCCGCCCTGCGGAGGCGTCGCGGCCGCGGCCGCGCTCTGCTCCGCCGGGCTCGCGGACCAGCCGCCCGCGTCACCGACCAGCGTCGGGGCCGCGCCGGTGACACTGCCCCACCCGGGGGCGGGACGCTGCGCGGCCTCCACCGCGGGCGGGGCCGCGGGCCGTCCCGCGGAGGCGGCCGGGCGAGCCGGAGGGGCGGCGGAGACGGCGTAGCCACAGACACCGCAGAAACGGTCCCCCTCTTCGAGGGGTTCCGCGCAGCTGGGGCAGCCCGACGGCCGATGCATCGACATCAATCACACCCACGTCCGGGGACGGAAACGGTTTGCCCGCTCCACCAGTTCGATCCTCTCCTCGCCCCGCTGTGCCAGCCGTGCGAGAAGGCGGTACGAGCGCTCCAGGCCGAAGCGCAGGCCCCGCTCGTCCAGTTGACTGCCGAGCAGCGTGGTCCGGCCGGAGTCGGAACCCCGGCTACCCGACAGTACCCAGTCCAGGGCCGAGCCCAGAACTTCCGCCGCCAGCCGCTCCTGCCGCTCCGGGTCCAGCCCGAACCGCCGCAGCGCCTCCACCTGGTCGGAGGCGGCCGCCAGATCGGGCAGCAGCGCCTCCTCGGGAGACCGGTCGCGCAGACGTGCGCGTACGGAGGCCACCCGTGCGGCGGTGTAGTGGATCGAGGCCTCCGGTACGGACTCCAGCGTGCGCACGGCCGCGGCGCGGTCGCCGGCGGCCAGCTGGACCCGGGCCAGCCCGAAGGCCGCGCTCACGAATCCCGGGTCGGTGATCCAGACCAGCCGGTAGTACTCGGCGGCGTTGTCCAGCTGGCCCAGCACCTCCGCGCACAGCGCGAGGGCCAGCTTCGGCGCGGGCTCGCCCGGGAAGGCGTCGTAGATCGCGTCGAAGGACAGGGCCGCGATCTCGTTCTCACCGGTGGCCAGCGAGGCGATCCCGCGGGCCCACACCACCCGCCAGTCGTCCGGATGCCGGGCCTCCAGCTCCGCCAGGGTGGCTCCGGCCGCGGGCAGTTCGCCCAGCTCCAGCCGGGCCCGCAGCTCCCGCAGCCGCAGCTCGGCCGAGTCCGCGGGCGCCGAGCCCAGCGCGCCGAGCAGGTCGGCCGGAGCGGAGGACAGCAGGCCGGTCAGGAAACCGGCGTTGGGATCGCCCGCGTCCACCAGCGGCACGGGCAGGGCCAGCGCGGTCTCGCGGGCGTCGAGCGATCTCGCTCCCGCGGCGGGCGGCGGCAGCACGGGCACGGCCACGGCACCCCTGGCCGGAGCCGCCTGGGGCACGGCCGACGCCCGGGGCCCCGGTACGGGCGCACCCGCCGCGTGCGTGGCGGTGGTACCGAGCGGCCCCGGCGGACCGCTCGCCGAGGCACCGCCTGCGGAACTGTGCGCCCAGGCACCCTGCGGGCCCGGCGCGCCGGGCGCGGGCGTACCGCCCGGCGGGGTGCGGCCTGCGGAGGTGTGCGTCCCCGCGCCCTGCCCGCCCGCCGGAGCGGACGGCCAGGCCCGCGCCCCGGGCGCACCGCCCGCGCCGGGCACCAGCACCGGACCCGTACCGGCCCGTGCGGATGCGCCGCGGCCAAGGGCCCCGAAGAGGCCGCCCCTTCGGGCGGAGCCCCCCGTACCGCTCCGGTAGCCGAGCCGGGAGACCAGCGCGCCCCCGGCGCCCTCGGCGAACAGCCGGGTGTCCGGAACCCGAAGCTCCGGCCCGAAGAGCGTCGACAGCTGCGGCCGCGGCCGGCCCGTCTGCAGGGCGACCACCTCCCGCAGCACGCCCGTCAGCTGGTCCGCCATCTCCTGCGCGGACGCGAAACGCCGACCCGGGTCCGGGTCCGTCGCCCGGACGAGCAGCCGGTAGAAGGACTCGTACCGCCCGAACACCTCGATGTGCTCCGGGTCCGGCAGCGAATCCACGAAGACGTTGGTGTAGCCCTGGAAATCGAAGGTCAGCACGGCCAGCGTCCGCGCCACCGTGTACAGGTCGGAGGCGACCGACGGGCCCAGCTCCGCGACCTCGGGGGCCTGGTAGCCCACCGTGCCGTAGATGGCCGACTCCTCGTCGTCCATCCGCCGCACCGCACCCATGTCGATCAGCTTCAGCTGGTCCTGCTGCTGGATCGCGTTGTCGACCTTGAAGTCGCAGTACAGAAGGTTCCTGCTGTGCAGGTGGCCCAGCGCCTCCAGCGCCTCGATGCCGTACGCGCAGGCCTGCTCCACCGGGAGCGGATCGCGGCGGCCGTCCGGCCGGCGCCGCTCGTTCGCGATCTCCTTCAGCGATTTGCCGCCCACGTACTCCATGACGATGTACCCGTCCAGCGAACCGGTCCGCTGGTCCAGGTGCTCCACGAAGTTGTAGATCCGCACGATGTTGGAGTGCTCGATCTCCGCGAGGAAGCGCCGCTCCGATATCGCGGCCTCCATCGCGTCCTGGTCGCCGGTGTCCAGCAGGCCCTTGAGCACCACCCACCGGTCGGAGACCGCCCGGTCCACCGCCAGGTACACCCAGCCGAGGCCGCCGTGCGCCAGGCAGCCCGCCACCTCGTACTGGCCGTGCACCACGTCACCCGCGCGCAGCTTCGGCACGAACGAGTACGGGTGGCCGCACTTGGTGCAGAACCCCTCCGTGCGGCCCGGCCGCTCCCCGCGGGCCCGGCCCACCGCAGCCTCGCAGTCCGAGCGCGAGCAGAACCGCTTGCGCTCGGGCACCTCCGGGTTCTCCAGCACCGCCGCCGACGGATCGGGACGCGGCACCTCCGGCACGTTGACCAGTCCTGCGCCCAGCCGACTGCGCCCTGCGGACGCGGCCCCCGAGCCCGAACTGCGCACCGACACCGACCGGGTGGACGCCGCCCCCGTCAGCGCGCGCGACAGCCGCCCCGACACCGAGCGCCGGGAGGACGAGGACCGCGACGACCGAGACGCCCGCGCCGAGGCCGAGGAACGCGCGGACCCGTGCGAACCCTGCGAGTCCATCGATCCCCGGGACCCGCCGGAGCCCAGGGCCCCCCGCGCCGCGCTGGTCATCCCCGTCGGCGGGGACACCAGCTCCTCGGCACCCGCCGCGACCGAGCCGATCGGCGCCAGCCCGCAGGTGTCGCAGTACAGCTCGCCGCCGCCCATGTCCTCGTACGTCCCCGGGCAGCCGGGGCGAACGCACGCCGTTCCGATCAGGCTCATGCGCCCTCCTTTCCGGGAGTCCCCGTGCCCTGCAACGCCTCGGCCGCCGCCTGCTGGTAGCGCAGGACGGCCTGCTCGGCGACGCGCAGGTCGCAGGGAGCGCTCCACAGCATCCGACGGGCAGCGTCGTACCGCTCGATCAGCAGCGGGTCCTCCGCCATTCCGTGCCGGGCCACCTTCGCCTTGTACGCGTCCAGCCGCCCGCGCAGTTCGGCCCGTACCGCCAGTGGCGCCGTCACCGCTGTCAACGATTCACGGGCCCTGCGCAGTTCCTCCTCCGCCCGCTCCTCCAAAGAATCCAGCAGGGGCGAGAGCCGGTGCCACCGCGCGTGGCGCCGGTGCTCGGCCGCCGCCGCGAGCTGTTCCTGGAGCACCGTCGGCGGGCCGCTCACGGCCGGCACCTCCGACGCCGCGATCTTCGCCAGGACCTCGACGCGCGCCGTCCGGGCCTCCGCCAGGGTCCGGTCGGCCCGCGAGAGCAGGTCCCGCAGGCTGATCAGCCGCTGCTCGGCGTCCTGCCGCACGGTCAGCACCGCCTCGACCTCCCGGCGTACGTCCTCCAGCGCGAGCGCGGCCCGGTCGTAACGCCCGGTGTCCGGACGGCCGCCACCGGGGGCCGAACTCCCCGCCACCGGCAGCCAGAACGCCAGCGGGTCCTCGATCACCCGCGCCCGCAGCTCCGTCAGCTCGGCCGTGATGGTCTCCAGGTCGTCGCCCGAGGGGTGTTCGCCCGGGCGCACCCCCACCGAGCGGGCCAGGTTCCGGGTGCGGTGCAGTTCGGCGGAGAGCAGGTCGATCCGGGCGGGCAGCGCGGTCCACACCGCGTCGGCGGCGACGACCACGTCCAGCGAGCCCGCGTACAGCTCGTTCATCCGGGCCACCAGCTCGGCGAGCGAGAACCGCTCGGCGAGGGCCGCGCCTTCCACGCCCGCCCCGGCGATCAGCACTCCGGGCCCGCGCAGCCGCTCGGTCAGCTCGACCAGGTCCTCGCGGTTCGGCCAGCGGCGCCGCTCCCGGATCTTCCGGGCAGCGGTCAGCGCCCCGCTGTAGGCGTCGAAGTACGTCCACAGCCGGGTGACGGCCGCGTCGGCGGCCGCCCACCGCTCCTTCGTGACCCCGGTCAGGGCGGCCCCCTCCAGCAGCCGGCGCCCGGCGTGGTCCTGGAGGGCGAGCAGCGAGGTCTCGACCGCCTCGTGCTCCGCGCCGAGCCGCGCCAGCGCGCGGTCGACGTCGTCCCGGTCCATCACTGCCGACCAAGCCTCCAACGAATGGGCCTCCGCTCGCGCCGCCCTGCCCGGTCCCGTACCCGATGCGGTACCCGGTCCCGCCTCCTCGTCCGTGTCCCCTGCCGCCACCGGGCTCAGCCCTCCCGGTACTTGGGCGCCGGCGGCGCGGTCACGCCGGGCAGCACGGGCTCCAGGTGCTTGCGGTACGCCTTCATCCACGGGCTGTCGGGGCCGCCCGCGCGGTAGTTCTCCAGGACCTTGTTGACCCGGCGGACCAGGTCGCCCGCGTCCTTGTTCATCGCCACCCCGTAGAACTCCTGGGTGAACGGGGAGCCCACCAGCCGCACCGAGGGGTCCTGGGCGGCCTGGCCGGCGGCGAGCGCGTTGTCCGTGATGATGCCGTCCACCTCGCCCAGCTGGAGCCGCACCAGGCAGTCCAGCTGGTTGGGGACGCTGACCGACACCGAACCGTACGACTGCGACTTGAGCGCCGCCTCCGCCGTGGAGCCGGCCGCGGTGCAGATCCGGCGGTCCTTCAGCGAGCTGTCGTACCCGGTGATCAGCGACATCTTGGGGACCAGCACCTGCTGCCCGGCCTCGAAGTACGCCGTGGAGAAGGCGACGTCCTCCAGTCGCTTGCAGTTGATCGTCATGGTGCGCACGACGATGTCGACCCGGCCCTCCTGGAGCGCCGGGACGCGCTGGCTGGTGGGGATGGCCCGGTAGATCACGGCGTTCTCGTCGCCCAGGATGTCCTTGGCTATGGCCTTGACCAGGTCGATGTCGAAGCCGTCGAGGCGGCCCTCGGCGGACTGGTTGCGATAGCCCCAGCGGAAGCTGTTCTGGTCCACGCCCGCGACCAGCTTGCCCGCCGCCTTGATCCGGGCGATGGTCGCGCCGTCGACGTCGGAGGGGCGCAGGCTGGCCTCCGGGTCCTTGCAGGTGTCCGCCGGAGCGGCCGGGGCCACGGCCTGCGAGAGGGGCTGGTGGACGCCCCCCGCACGACCGGATTCCGGCGCGGCATGGGCCAGCGGCAGCAGCGCGGCCGCGGCCGTCACCGCGCAGGCGGCGGCCATCGCACTGACCCCGCCCCAGCCGCGCAGCCGGCCCTTGAGCCGCCGCAGCCCGCCGACGGTGCCCGCGGCGACGGCCGGGCCGCCCGCGAGGCCCGCCTCGGCGAGCCCGGCCGCCTCGGCGAGCCCGGCCGCGGGCACGCCGGAGCCGTCGGGACGGTCCGCGCGGTCGGCGCCCGGGCCGCCCTCGCCGCCCTGTCCCGCCCGGCTCGCGTAGCCCTCGAAGCCCTCGGAGACCCTCACTCGTTTCCGCATCGCTGTCACCTGTACTCCGAAAGCCTGCGCCCGATGCCGAGCAGCGCCGCCGCCGCGCCGACGACCGCCAGGGCCGCCGCGCCCGACACCAGACCGCCCAGCGCACCCAGTCCGCCCCGGGCCGCCCGGGTGAACTCCCGCTGTTCGTGGGCCACCGCCCGCTCCAGGGAGGCGTCGACCGTGTCGAAGGCGGCCCCGCTGCTCTCCTTGTGCTGCTCGTCCCCGATGACCTGGGTCAGAGCCGCCTCGTAGTCCCCCTTCAGGTCGGACTCCCGGGCCGCCGCGTGCCGCTGCTTCCACTGCTTCACGCCGTCCACCGCCTGCGTCACCGGCGTTTTGCCGGCTGCGTCGTCGGCCAGTCGCAGCGCCGCCGACAGCCCGGTCTCCAGCTGCTCCAGGTTGTTCGTGAAGTCCGTGTCGTACTTGTCGGACTTGGTGTCCTCGGTCAGTACGGCGCCCCGCGCGACCAGCGTCAGGTTCTCACCGGCCCGCGCCTGGAGGGAGGCGATCCGCGCGTCGTTGAGCACCTTCAGGGACTCCTGCCCGTCGGAGCGGGCCTCACTCAGCCCCGCCCGCGCGACCGTGTGCCCCACGGCCAGCCACAGCAGCACCACCACCGACGCGGCCGTCGCCGCCACCAGCCCGTGGTTGAAGACCCGATTCGTACGGAGGTAGTTGCGCCGCTGCGCCCACCCCAGGGCGGCCAGCGCGAGCAGGCCCGTGCCGATCGAGGCCAGCGGCCACGACCGGGCGTCGTCGTAGTCCGTGTAGAGCCGGCCCGTCTCCGCCTCGTACAGCCGCTGCGCGGCGGGCAGCAGCTGTGTGGTCATCTGCTCGTTGGCGTACCGGAGATAGGCCCCGCCCAGCGGCAGGCCCTGCCGGTTGGTGGCGCGGGCCTGCTCGATCAGGCCGGTGTAGCGGGGCAACTGCTCGCTCAGCAGGGCGATCTGCTTGCGGGAGTCCTCATCGGCCCGGGTGTTGGCGGCCGCGTTCACCAGCAGCTTGGAGGCATTGGCGATGTCGGCCTCGTACCGCTGGCGGACCTCGCGCGTCTCCTGGGCTCCGGCGAGGAACCCGCTGGAGGAGGCGGTGTCGGCGTCCGCGAGGGAGCGGTAGATGCTCGCCGCGTCCGCGCTCAGCGGCTGGCTGCGGCCCACGACGTCGTCGGCGGCCGTGGCCCGGCCGGAGATCTCCCAGACGGTCACCGACCCGAACAGCACGACCAGGGCGGCCAGAACCGCCCCGATGATCCGCAGCCGGCCGGGCTCGGTCGTCGCCGCCTCGCGCAGCCGCTCCACGCCCTCGGACCAGGCGGTGCCCCGCCCGGGCAGCCCGTCGGGCGGCGGGCCCTGCGGCCCGGCGGGCGGCACGGCAACGCCACCGCCGGGCGCGGGCGCGCGTGATGTGATCGCCACCGTGACCTCCCCCTCGGTCTCATGCTCCGCAGCAGTATGGCCGCATTGACGGTCGGCCACAGCACCTGGTGCCCGATCAAGGACGATCCACCCCCGCGGGGCGCCCCCGTCACCCCTTCACCGTCAATACGCCTCTACGCCCGCAACGGTTCCAGACACGCCGCTCCGAGGGGCGGGTTCATCCGAAATGGGCACGGAGTTTTCCGTGCGCCTCCGGCGGGGAGCCGAGGGCGTCCAGGCCCAGCAGGGCCGCGCCGAGCACCGGCGGCGCCGAGACCAGCTCCACCCGGGCGTACGGCGCCCGTTCGGCCAGCAGTTCCTCGATCCGCCCGTTGAGCTGCGGGTGCCGGGCGGTGAGCACGCTCCCGCCGAGCAGCACGGGCGCCTCCTCGCCCAGCAGGTCCAGGCGCGTCAGCGCCACCGCCGCCAGGGCCACCACCTCGTCGGCCTGCCGTGCCACGATCGCCGCCGCCACCGGATCGCCCGCCGCGGCCACCGCGAACAGCACCGGCACCAGCTCGTGGGTCCGCCCCTGCTCCAGGGCACCCAGGTGCAGCGCCTCGATCAGCCGGTACATGGAGGCCAGCCCGAAGTGCCCCGGCAACGCGGCCGCCAGCTCCGTCGCACCGCCGCGCCCGTCCTCGGCCCGCGCCGCCCACCACAGCGCCTCCGCCGCCAGGCCGCCCCCGCCGCCCCAGTCGCCGGAGATCTTCCCGAGCGCGGGGAAGCGGGCCGTGCGCCCGTCGGGCAGCATCCCCACGCAGTTGATGCCCGCCCCGCACACCACGGCCACCCCGCGGGGCTCGTTCACCCCGGCCCGCAGGATCGCGAAGGTGTCGTTGCGGACCTCGACGGCCCCGCCCCAGCCGCGCGCGCGGATCGCGTCCGCGAGCTGCCGCTCCTCCACCGGCAGGTCGGCGTTGGCCAGACAGGCCGAGACCCGCGCGGCGTACGGGGCCCCGGGCCGCAGCCCGGGCAGGCCCGCGGACTCCACGGCCCCGGCGACGGCCCGCCCGACCACGTCCAGGGCCGGCTCGACGCCGGACCGCGGTGGCTGGAACCCCCCGGCGCGGCCGGTGCCCAGCACCGTGCCGTCCGCCGCGATCAGGGCCACGTCCGTCTTGCTGTTGCCCGCGTCGACGGCGAGGACGGCCGGGGTGACGGGCCCGCTCACGCCCATGCGAGGTGCTCCTTGTTGTGCGCGAGCAGCCGGTCCGTCAGCCCCTCGGCGAGGTCGAACTGCCCCACCAGCGGGTGCGCGAGCAGGGCTTTGAAGACCCGGTCGCGGCCGCCCCGCAGCGCCGCGTCCAGGGCGAGGTCCTCGTACGCCGTCACGTGCGAGACCAGCCCGGTGTACAGCGGGTCCAGCCGCGGCGCCGCCAGCGGTACCGGCCCGGTGCCGCCGCCGACCCGTGCCTGCACCTCGATGACCGCGTCGTCGGGGAGGAACGGCAGGGTGCCGTTGTTGTACGTGTTGACGACCTGCACGGCGGAGCCGCCGTCGCCCAGCAGCGCCGCGGCCAGGTCCACCGCCGCCTCCGAGTAGAAGGCCCCGCCGCGCTTGGCCAGCAGCGCCGGCTTCTCGTCGAGCGCGGGATCCCCGTACAGGGCGAGCAGTTCCTTCTCCATCGCGGCGACCTCGGCGGCCCGGGAGGGCTTCGACCCGAGTTCGCGCACCACCTCGTCGTGCGCGTAGAAGTAGCGCAGGTAGTAGGAGGGGACGACGCCGAGGCGGTCCAGTACCGCCCTCGGCAGGTGCAGGTCCCCGGCGATCGCGTCCCCGTGTGCGGACAGCAGCCGCGGCAGCAGGTCCTCGCCGTCCGGGCCGCCCCGGCGCACGCCCAGTTCCCAGGTGAGGTGGTTGAGCCCCACGTGGTCCAGGTGGATGTCGCCGGGCGCGAGGTCCAGCAGCGCCGCGAACTTCCGCTGGAAGCCGATGGCCACGTTGCACAGGCCGACCGCCTTGTGCCCGGCCTGGAGCAGGGCCCGGGTGACGATCCCGACGGGGTTGGTGAAGTCGATGATCCAGGCCCGCGGGTTGGCCCGGCGGACCCGCTCGGCGATGTCGAGGACCACCGGCACGGTGCGCAGCGCTTTGGCGAGCCCGCCCGCGCCCGTGGTCTCCTGCCCGACGCAGCCGCACTCCAGCGGCCAGGTCTCGTCCTGGAGCCGCGCGGCCTGCCCGCCGACGCGCAGCTGGATCAGGACGGCGTCGGCGCCGTCGACCCCGGCGTCGAGGTCCGAGGTGGTGGTGATCAGGCCCGGGTGCCCCTGCCGGGCGAAGATCCGCCGGGCGAGTGCGCCGATCAGCTCCAGCCGGTCGGTGGCGGGGTCGATCAGCACCAGTTCGCCGATCGGGAGGGTGTCGCGCAGCCGGGCGAAGCCGTCGATCAGCTCGGGGGTGTAGGTGGAACCGCCGCCCACCACTGCGAGTTTCATGGGCACTAGCCTTTCACTCCGGTCAGCGTGACGCCCTCGACGAATGCCTTCTGGGCGAAGAAGAAGAGGACGATCACCGGCGCCATGACGAGCACGGTCGCGGCCATGGTCAGGTTCCAATTGGTGTGGTGGGCCCCCTTGAAGGACTCCAGGCCGTAACTGAGGGTCCAGGCGGCCGGATTGTCGGAGGCGTAGATCTGGGGTCCGAAGTAGTCGTTCCAGGCGGTGAAGAACTGGAACAGGGCGACTGCCGCGATGCCGGGCTTGGCCATCGGCAGGACCACGCGCAGCAGGGTGCGGACCTCCCCGCAGCCGTCGACGCGGGCCGCGTCCAGGTACTCGTCGGGGATGGTCAGCAGGAACTGGCGGAGCAGGAAGATGGAGAAGGCGTCGCCGAAGGCCATCGGGATGATCAGCGGCCACAGGGTGCCCGACAGGTCGAGCTGCTTGGCCCAGAAGAGGTACATCGGGATGACCACGACCTGGGGCGGCAGCATCATCATGGCGATGACCAGCAGCAGCGAGAGCCGGCGCCCGCGGAAGCGGAACTTGGCGAGTGCGTAGGCCACGGGCAGCGAGGAGACCACGGTCAGGACGGTGCCGAGGCCGGCGTACAGGAGGGTGTTGCGCCACCAGGTCAGGAAGCCCGGGGTGTTCCACACGGTGGCGTAGTTCTCCCATTCCCAGGTGTCCGGCCACAGGTCCCGGGTCAGGGCCTGCCGGTCGCCCATCAGGGAGGTGAGGAGGAGGAAGACGAAGGGGAGGACGAAGAAGAGGGCGGCGGCCACGCCCAGCGCGTGCACGCCGATCCAGTGCAGTACGGCCCTGCGGCTGCGCGTGCTCACTCACCGGCTCCGATCAGTCCGCCACGGCGGCGCATCAGCAGCGCGGTGAAGGCCATGGAGAGGGCGAAGAGGACCAGCGCGACGACGCAGGCGGTGCCGTAGTCGAAGCGCTGGAACCCGAGGTTGTAGACGAGCTGCGGCAGGGTCAGGGTGGACTTGTCGGGGTAGCCCGGCTCGAACTGCTGGCCCGAGCCGCCGATCACCCCGGCCGCCACCTTCCCGGCCACCAGGGGCTGCGTGTAGTACTGCATGGCCTGGATGACGCCGGTGACCACGGCGAACAGGATGATCGGCGAGATGTTCGGCAGGGTGATGTGCCGGAACCGCGCCCAGGCCCCGGCCCCGTCCAGTTCGGCGGCCTCGTACTGCTCCTTCGGTACGTCGAGCAGCGCGGCCATGAAGATGACCATCAGGTCGCCCACCCCCCACAGCGCGAGGGCGGTCAGCGCGGGCTTGGACCAGTCGGCGTCGGTGAACCAGCCGGGGGTGGGCAGTCCCACCGAGTCCAGCAGGGTGTTGACGGGACCGGTGCCGGGGTTGAGGAGGAAGACGAAGGCCAGGGTGGCGGCGACCGGTGGGGCCAGGTAGGGCAGGTAGAACAGGGTCCGGAACACCCCCGCCCCCGTCTTGATCTTCGTGATGAGCAGGCCGACGCCGAGGCCGAAGACGACCCGGCAGCTGACCATCACCACGACCAGCCACAGGGTGTTGCGCATCGCGGGCCAGAACAGCGGATAGTCCGAGAAGACGTAACTCCAGTTGTCCAGGCCGTTGAAGACGGGCTGGCGGAAGCCGTCGTACCGGGTGAGGGAGAAGTAGGCGGTGGACAGCAGCGGGTAGGCGAAGAAGACCGCGAACCCGATCAGCCAGGGGGACATGAAGGCCGCGGTCCGCAGGGCGGAGCGCCGGCGCCTCGCCCGCAGTCCGGGGCTGGTGCTGGTGCTGGTGCTGGTTCTCGTGCCGGTGCCGGTGCCGGTGCCGGTGCGGGTGCTGGTGCCGGTGCTCGTGTTCGTGTCCGTGCGGGTCATCGCGGCTAGTTCGCCTTCGCGATGTCCGTGTCGATCTGCTGGTCGGCCTTGGCGAGGCCGGCCGGGATGTCGCCCAAGTCGCCCTTCTCGACCGCGTACGCGAGGTCGGTGAAGGTCAGCTGGTAGGTGCCGCCGTCGGCCTGGGCCGGGGTGGTGCTGGACCTGGGGTGCCGGGCGATGTCGAGGAAGGTCTTGAACTCCGGGCTCACCTGGAGGTTCGGGGACTCCAGGGCCGCGAGCGTGGACGGCACGTTGTGGATGGAGTTGGCGAAGGCGACCACGGCCTCGGTGTCGGTGGTCATGTACTTGACCAGCTCCCACGAGGCGTTCTGCTTCTTGCTGCCCGAGGCGATGCCCATGATCGTGCCGGAGAGGTAGCCCTTGCCGTAGTCGGCGGCCTGGTCGTCCGGGACGGGCAGCGGCGCGGTGCCGATCTCGAACTTCACCCCGGCCTCCTTGGCCATCGGGGCCCGCCACTCGCCGTCGATCTGCATGGCGACCTGGCCGGTGTGGAACGGGTGCTCGGCGCTCCACTCGTCACCGAAGGTGCTGCGGAAGCGCTCCAGCTTCTCGTAGCCGCCGAGCTTGGCCACCAGGTCCTTCTGCGCGGTCAGCATCTTCGCGAAGGCCGGGTCCTTGGCCAGGTTGGACTTGCCGTCGGCGTCGAAGTACGTCGGTCCCCACTGCGCGGCCAGCCGCATCGGGGTGGTCTCGTAGCCGTGGAAGGTGGGCATCAGGCCGACCTGCTCGTACGAGTCGCCCTTGGGTTTGGTCAGCTTCTGGGCGACCTCGGTGAACTGGCTCCAGGTCCTGGGGGGCTCGGTGATGCCGGCGGCCGCGAAGGCGGTCTTGTTGTAGACGAGGCCGTACGCGTCGTTCAGCAGCGGCAGGGTGCACTGGTTGCCCTTGAACTGGGTGTACTCCAGCAGGGTCTTGGGGAAGACCTTCGCCTTGTCGATCCCGGACTTCTGGAGGAAGGGGTTCAGGTCGGTGAAGGCGCGGGAGTTGCAGAACTTCCCGACGCTGTCGGTGGTGAAGGAGGACACCACGTCGGGGGCCTTGTCCCCACCCGCCCGCAGCGCCTGGTTGACCTTGTCGTCGGTCATGTTGCCGGTGACCTGGACCTTGATGTTCGGGTGCGCCTTCTCGAACCGGGCGATGTTCTCCTCGATCGCCTTCGCCTCGCTGGGCGCGGACCAGCCGTGCCAGAAGTTGAGGGTGACCTCCTTGCCCGGGTCGTCGGCGGCGGCCCCGCCGCCCTGACCCGTACACGCGGTGGCGAGCAGGGATATCGCGGCGAGGGCGCCGGCTGCGGCGGTGAGGCGGCGGGTTCTGGGCATGGCGGTGTCACTCTCTGCGCGGGGTTCCTGGACGGGAGGGGTGCGGAGGAGGTGCGGACGAGCGCTCACGGTGAGGTGGTGCGGGTACGGGTGCCAGTGCGGTGCGGATGTGGTCCGGGTAGGGGTACGGGTGCCGGTGCGGGGCGGAGGAAGGGGACGGGGCAGCGGGGCAGTGGGTCGGCGGGGTCGGCAGGGTCAGCGCGAGGTGTCGAACACCTCGTCCCGGGTGGCGGCCAGGGCGCTCTCCAGCGCACCCCGCAGCACCGGCCGTTCGCGCACCTCGCCGGTGACCAGCCGGGGCCGGGCGGGGGCCAGTTCGCCGAGTTCGGCCTCCAGCAGGGTGCGCAGCGGGTCGCCGCCCGCGGTGATGGCGGCCCCGGACAGGACCACGATCTCGGGATCCAGTACGGCGACGAGCGAGGCGAGACCGGTGGCGAGCACGGTGGCGTACGACTCCAGGAAGCGCAGGTACGGCCCCTCGGGCGTGGCGGCGGCCCGTTCCAGCAGCGCGACGGCGGCGGCGACCTCCGGGCCGTGCCCGACCCGCGGGCCGTCCGGGGCGCCGGTGCCCTGCGGTTCGCCGGGGGCCTCGGCGCCGCCGGGGGCGGCATGCTCCGGTCCGGCCTCGATGCCCAGTTCGGCGGCGAGCCGCGGCAGCACCTGTACGCCGGCCAGTTCCTGGTAGCCGCCGGTGTTGGCCCGGGCGACCTGGCGGACCAGGGGATGGCCGGGCACGGGCAGGAAGCCCACCTCGCCCGCGCCGCCGGTCCAGCCTCGGTGCAGCCGGCCGCCGAGCACCAGGGCGGCGCCGAGGCCGTCCTCGTTCCAGAGCAGGACGAAGTCCTGGTGGCCGCGGGCCGCGCCGAGCCGCTGTTCGGCGACGGCGGCGAGGTTGACGTCGTTCTCGTACTCGACCGGCATCGGCAGGGCCGCGGCCAGCTCGTCGAGGAGGGTGAGGGACTGCCAGCCGGGGAGGTGGCCGGCGTAGCGCAGCTGGCCGGTCTGCGGGTCGAAGGCGCCCGGGGTGGCGATGACGAGGCGGTGCAGGTCGCCGCGGTGCAGCCCGGCGGCCTTGACGGCTCCGGCGAGGGCCTCGGTGACCTGGTCGACGGCCGCGGCGCCCGCCGCCGAGGGGAGCTCGAAGCGGCCGACCACCTCGCCCGTGACGTCGGCGACGGCCGCGGTGATCCCCTGCGGGGTGACGTCGAGCCCGCCGACGTGCGCCGCGCGGGCGTTGAGCGCGTACAGCTGGGCGCTGGGGCCCGGGCGGCCCTGGTCGGTCCCGGTGGCGACGACGAGTCCGGCGGATTCCAGGCGGGCCAGCAGCTGGGAGGCGGTGGGCTTGCTGAGCCCGGTGAGCCGGCCGATGGTCGTCCGGGACAGCGGGCCGTGCTCCAGCAGCAGGTCCAGGGCGGCGCGGTCGTTCATGACGCGCAGCAGGCTGGGCGTGCCGGGGGCGGGCGGGGTGCCGGGCATGGGGTGCTTCTCCCTCGTCGCGACGGCTGCTCTTCAGCAACTGTTAAGTAAGTTTCCTATCAGCCTTCCTGGCCTGTCAATGGCACTGCCCCCGCAGAAAACCTGCGGGGGCAGTGGGTGCGGACCGGTGAGGGTCCGAGGGCTACGAGGGTTACTTGGTGATCCTCGGGGCGCCGGGCGCGGCCGGCGGCGGGATCGGGGCGGTGGCCAGGGACTGCGGGGAGGCCGGGTTAGCCAGCGCCGAGGGCGCGGCGACGGCCGCCGAGGAGTCCGCCGGGGCCTCGTCCTCGTCCCCGGCGGGCAGACCGCCGATGATCTGGATGCCCGCCGCGTCGAAGGCCTCCTTGATCCGCCAGCGCAGCTCCCGCTCCACCGCGAACTGCTGGCCCGGCATCGTCTTGGCCGACACCTTCACCGTCATGGAGGCGAGCAGCACCTCGTCCAGGCCCAGTACCTCTACCGGGCCCCACAGGCGCTCGTCCCACGGGGACTCCTTGGCCAGCGTGTCGGCGACCGACTGCACCACCTCGCGGATCCGGGGCAGGCTCTCCGACGGCTTGACCTGGACGTCCACGCCCGCCGTCGCCCAGCCCTGGCTGAGGTTCCCGATCCGCTTGATCTCGCCGTTGCGCACGTACCAGATCTCGCCGTTGTCCCCGCGCAGCTTGGTCACCCGCAGGCCGACCTCTATGACCTCGCCGGAGGCCACCCCCGCGTCGATCTTGTCCCCGACGCCGTACTGGTCCTCCATGATCATGAACACGCCGGACAGGAAGTCCGTCACCAGGTTCCGCGCGCCGAAACCGATGGCCACACCGGCCACACCGGCGCTCGCCAGCAGCGGAGCCAGATCGATCTTCAGCGCGGCCAGCACCATCAGCGCGGCCGTGCCGAGGATCAGGAAGGAAGCGACCGAACGCAGTACCGAGCCGATCGCCTCCGACCGCTGGCGGCGCCGCTCGGCATTGACCAGAAGCCCGCCGAGCGCGGTGCCCTCCACCGCCTCGGCGCTGGTGTTCATCCGGTTTATCAGCTTGGTCAGCGCCTTGCGGACCACCGAGCGCAGCGCCGCCGCGATCACGACGATCAGCAGGATGCGCAGGCCGATGCCCAGCCAGGTGGCCCAGTTCTCCTCGATGAAGCTCGCGGCGTTGGTGACGCTCTGGTGGGTGTCCTTGAGGGTGGCGGACACGTCCGGGTTGTCGGCTGCGAGGGGCAGCTGGGCGGCGGGCCAGGGCACGCGGGAACCTCCAGGTGTAGCGGTCTGCCCGCCGGGGGTCCCCCGGACGGAGTTCGGGGGCGGATGTGCGGGCAGGCCAACCACACTAACGGGGCAATCCCTCCACCGTTGTGCGGTGTTCGCGGGAGGGCCGCGCCCACCTGGGGATGCCTTCCGCTCCCGTGCGGCGGGTGTGGTTGAAAACACCTCGGACCCGTTACGGGCGCGTGGTGGCGCTTCGACCAGCCCTAAGGAGAGACTGGAGAGCAGATCGTCCCGGCGCGAGCCACGCGCCGCCGACGTACAAGGAGGCAGTCCGTGCCGCACGTCCTGGTCCTCAATGCGTCGTACGAGCCGCTCGGCGTCGTACCGCTCCGCCGCGCGCTCGTCCTCGTCCTGGAGAACAAAGCGATCTCCCTGGAGGAATCCGGCGCCTATCTGCACAGCGCGACGAGAGCCGTCCCCGCTCCCAGCGTGGTCCGGCTCAAGCGCTTTGTGCGGGTCCCCTACCGGGGGCCCGTTCCTCTCACCCGGCGCGCCCTGTTCGCCCGGGACGGCGGCCGCTGCATGTACTGCGGCGGCGTCGCCACCAGCGTCGACCACGTCATCCCGCGCAGCCGGGGTGGCCAGCACGCGTGGGACAACGTCGTCGCCGCGTGCCGCCGCTGCAACCACGTCAAGGCCGACCGGCACCTGCTGGAACTGGGCTGGCGGCTGCGCCACCAGCCGGCGCCGCCGTCGGGCCTGGCCTGGCGCATCATCGGCACGGGGCACCGGGACCCCCGGTGGATGCCGTACCTCCAGCCGTACGGGGCCGAGGATGCGCTGGAGCGCATCGGGGTGGCGTCGGCGTCCTGACCGGTGCGTTTGCGGGCCGGGGCGGTTGCGCCTGTTCCCCGGCCTGCGGCCGGGCCTTCCGGGGCTCCGCCCCGGACCCCGCGCCTCAAGCGCCGGCGGGGCTGGATATGGCCGCGCCTCGAGCGCCGGCGGGGCTGGGTGTGGCCGAGGCCCCAACGCCGGCGGGGCTGGGTGTGGCCGAGCCCCAACGCGGGCGGGGCTGGATGTGCTACGGGGTGACCGCGTAGGCCTCCGCCGACCAGAGCGAGATGCCGTACTGCGTCGCGCGGCGCTCGGACGTCACCCTGATGAACCGGGTGCCGGGCGCGTCCAGCCGGAGCGACTCGCGGCCGCCCCGCGCGGCCGTGACGGCCGCCGCCACCCGCCAGGTCACCCCGTCCGCCGAGGTCTCCACCCGGTACGCCGAGGGGTACGCCTCCTGCCAGTGGAGTTCGAGCCGGCCGATCCGGGCCGGGGCGGGCAGCTCCGCCCGCCACCAGGCGCCCTCCACCGGCGGTGAGGACCAGCGGGTGGCCGGGGAGCCGTCCACGGCCGCCGAGGCCGGGAAGCCCGGGGTCTCGTCCGCCGAGGAGGAGGCCCGCGCGGTGCGCAGCAGGTCCGGGCCGCCGGTACGGAGCACCGCCCGCACCGTCAGCGTGCGCGACTCCCCGTTGAAGGTCACCGGCACCTGGTAGCTGCCCGGCGCGGTCGTCGCGGCGACCGACACCTCCACCGGGATCGAGACGTTCGCCCCGCGCGGGGCCACCGCGCTCTGCGGCAGGCGGACCTCGATGCCCGCGGGCGGCCGGGCCGACAGCGGACCGCGGACCTCGCCGGGCCCCAGGGCGGACAGCTCCGCCGACACCCGCCGGGGTGCGCCGCCGATCTCCGCGTCGGCCAGGGCCCCGTCCGCCAGCTCGAAGCGCGTCTGCGGGCCGTCCCCGAGCCACGGGACCACCCGGTGGACCGCCGGGGCGGCCCCCGGCCACGACAGCCGGACCGCGTCCGCGCGCAGCCCGGCCGTGTCCACCTGGGTCCAGCCGGACGCCGCCGCCGTGGCGAGGCCGCGCCAGCCCTCGCCGGGCACATGGGCCTCCACCGATGCCCCCGCCGCCCCGGCCGGGAGCGGGTCCGTCATCACCGTCACGGCCGCCACCGGGCGCGCGGAGTCCAGCCGTACCGTCCAGGCCTGCGGCTCCCGGGTCACCGTGCCCGTCGTACGGGTGGCCCCCGTCCAGGCGTCGGCCTCGGCCGCGGCCTGCTGGAGGAAGGGATCCAGGACGGCCCGGTCGAGCCGGGCCGTGCCCGGCTCCGCCAGCTTTCCGCGGGCGGCGGCCAGTTCCCGCGCCGACCGCCAGGCCGCCGTCCCGTCGCCGCGGGCCTGGGCCTGGAGCACGTCCAGCGCCAGCACGCCGGCCGTTCCGTAGCGCGAGAGCCGATCCAGCCAGGGCCCGGCCTCGTCCGACAGGGCCGGGAGGCGCGCCGGGGCCTCGCGCAGCACGGTCAACGCCTCGCGGAGCTCGGCCCCGGCGTTCGGGTCGCCCGCGGCGCGGGCCCGCCAGAACTGCTCGACCAGCGGCTTGAGGTAGGCCGACTCCTCCTGCTTGAGGCCGGAGGAGGCGGAGTTCCCGGCCAGCGCCGCCACCGCCTGGCGCGCCCGGGGGTCCGGGCCCGCCAGCTCGCGCACCGCCGCGGCCCAGGACTCGCCGGCCCGGTAGCCGCGCGGGTTCCACGCGTAGTCCGCCGCCGTGAACAGCGGGATGCGGGACAGGGTGCCCTGCGGCATCGCGTTGGCCAGCAGCGCGGCCGAGCCGCCCGCGACCACCGGGTCGCGGCCCGTGTACGGGCCCAGGAAGACCCGGCCGGGGTCCCAGTCGTTGACCGGGTAGTTGTCCATGGTGACCAGCGGATGGCCCAGCGCCGAGCGCGCCCCGGCCAGTTCCTTCCCGGTGATCGTGCGCGGGACCACGCCCACGCCCGTCCAGGCGACCTCCACCCGCCCGTCCAGCGCGCCCGCCAGGGCCGTCCGGTAGGCCGTGGCGCCCTCCTGGAAGTACTCGGTCGGCAGCAGCGACAGCGGGGCCCCGCCCGGCTGCCGGGCGGCCAGGTGCGCCGCGAGTGCGCCCGCGACCTCCGCGTGCGCCTTCGCGGCCGCCGCGGGGCCCTTCCCGTACCGCTCCCGGTCGGCCGCGCAGCCCCACTCCGAGTAGCTGACGTCCGGGAACTGCACCTGGAACGCCCGGAACCCCAGCGCCCACATCGCGTCCAGCTTGCGCGCCAGGGCCGCCCGGTCGGCCGCCGAGGACAGGCACATCGACTGGCCGGGGGTGACCGCCCAGGCCAGCACGACCCGGTTGGCGCGGGCCCGTTCCGCCAGCGCGCGGAACTCCGCCTGCGCCTCGACGGGGTAGTCCTGGCGCCACTCCGTGGTCCGGTACGGGTCGTCGCCGGGCGCGAGCAGCAGCCGGTTCTGCTTGGTGCGGCCCATGAAGTCCAGCTGCGCCAGGCGCTGCTCCTGGCTCCACGGCTGCCCGAAGAAGCCCTCGGTGATCCCCCGGACGGGCGCCGTCGGCCAGTCCCGCACCAGCACCCCGGGCACCTTCGCCCCGCCCGCGGCCAGCAGCTGACGCAGCGTCTGCGCCGCGTGGAACAGCCCGTCCCCGCCCACGCCGGCCAGCGCGACCGTGTCCCGGCCGCCGGGCCGCCCCACGGCCAGCCGGTAGCCCCCGCCCGGCAGATCGCCCGCCTCGGCCGCGCCCAGCGCCCGCAACGCCTCCTCGGCGCCCGGGCCCTGGACCCGTACGACGGCGCCCCGGCCGGGCAGCGGCTCCCCGGGGGCCCGCTCGTGCAGGGTCCGTACGCCCGCCCCGCGCAGGGCGTCGCGCACCACCTGGACGGCGTACGGATCCGCGTCGGCCGGCGCCACCAGCACGGCCTCGGAGCCCAGGGGCACCGCGCGCGCCGGATCGGCCGTCATCGACTGCGGCCGGGGCCAGACGGCCGGGCCCTCGGCTGCGCTGCGCGGGGTGTCCGCGCCGGGATCGAGCAGCGGCCCGGCGGCGGCGGGGGGAGCCTGGTCCGGCGCCGGGCCCGCCGGGACGGACGGCGCCGTCAGGGCCCCGGGCGGCGCGGCCGCGACGGCCCCGCCCAGCAGCGACCCGATCACGGCGACGGCCGCGGCCGTCGTCCGCTTCCTGCCCCTGAGCTGCACAGAGCCTCCTCGTCCCTAGCGCTGTGGCCGCACTAGACGTCCCCCGCTCGTACGAATGAGCCAGACCCCACCACCCGTGCGGCTCGTGTGTCAATTTCGGATAGCCAAACCTTGATTCGGCCGCCTCGATGAAACGCCACGGAGAGGGATGGCCGGTTGGCCGTCGGGTATCTCGTTTGGGTGAACGGGGGTCGGCCGCAGGTATCCGGTCTCGGCGGAGGGATCACTCTCAGTGGAGAACGTCAGTGCTGTCGTGGGGGATGAGGAGGAGGCTCGTGGCACGCGGTGCGGACAAGCGGCGGCAGGAGCGGAAACTCGAGCTGCGTACGCTGACCGATCCGTTCACGGTGCCGGCTCCTGCGGGTGCGCGAGTCCGAGACCGTCTGCGCCTGTCCACGCCCGATGGCGAGGTCTTGCAGATCGTCGGTGAACATCTCGGTCATCATGCCCGTGCCGACCTGGCCGCGCGTGTCCGTATCGGCAGGGTGACGGTCAAAGACAACAGGCGGGCAGAGCGTAAGAGTGCGCTGACGAAGGTGTCTTCGTCGCGGTGGGCGGGTGCCATCACTCGTGCGTCCGAGGATCAGTACCAGCTGTCCCTGCGATGCCTTTTCGATGAGCGGGCGTCCCTGCGCCGGGCCGTCGCCAGTATCGGCAAGCGTGTGGCGGTGGCGTGCGGCCAGCGTGTGGGTGGTGTTCGCGGATACCCGAGCCGGGCCGAGCGTGCGCAGAAGCAGTGCCGGCTGCAGGTGCTCACGGCGCGCCTGGCCGAGGTGGAGCAGCGGATCGGGGCCGGCCATCCCGCGGTCGTAGTGGGTGGCCGCCGCCTGGTGAAGGTACGGCACAACCTTGCCGAGGCCGAGCTCATCGAGTCGGAGTGGCGGGAGCGGTGGGATGCGCAGCGCATGTTTCTCACGGCCGATGGGGAGTCCGGAGCGCCGTACGGGAACTACACGATCAGCGTGGACCCGGCCGACGGCACCGTGACGATCGTCCTGCCCGAACCTTTGCGGCATCTCGCCAACGCCCCGCGCGGACGCTACCGACTCGGCTGCACCGTCACCTTCAACCACCGCCGCGAGGAGTGGCTGGGCCGGGTCAGCGCCAACCGGGCTGTGCGCTACGACATCACCCACGACCCAGTCCGCGACCGTTGGTATCTCGACGCTTCCTGGTCCGCCCCGAAGACAGTGCTGCCCACACCCGTCGAGCTGGCCGCCACCGGTGTCCGGCTGCTGGCCGTGGACCTCAACGCCAGTCACCTCGCCGTGTGCGTCGTGGACACGTACGGCAACCCGGTCGGCCGGCCCATCACCGTCACAACCGATCTGACCGGGCCGTCATCCCAGCGCGATGGGCGGCTGCGGGCAGCCATCACGGAACTCATCGACATCGCCGGGACGAACGGCTGCGCCGGTCTGGCGATCGAGAACCTTGGCTTCGCCGACGCCCGCGCCACCGGCCGGGAAACCATGGGACGCGGCAGACGCGGCAGGACGTTCCGCCGCACCGTCTCCGGACTTCCCACCTTGCGCTTCAGGGAACGCTTGCGCGGCATGGCCCACCACGCCGGGCTTGTCGTCGTCGCGGTCGGCCCCGCCTACACCAGCCGCTGGGGAGCCCAGCACTGGCAGGCCCCGCTCCAGCAACAATCCAAGACCACCGTCGTCACTGGCCACCATGCGGCCGCTGTGGCGATCGGCAGGCGTGCCCTCGGCTACGGGGTACGGCGTCGGCCAGGTGTGACCGCACGCGACCGGAGGATCGTGGCGCGGAGAGCTACCGGCCAGACCGTCCCCCGCCCGAGGGTACGTGGGACCACGAGCCCGCCAAGGACCACAGGCACGCCCCACCAGGGCACCAAGACCTGCCGGAGCCGAAGCGACCAGCTCGCGCTGTTCCCCGTCCCTGAAGACCGTTCGCGGGGCACCGGACTGCGTCCGGATTCAACTGGTTCGGCCGACAGCGGCCGATTCGGCCAGGAACGGTAAGGCTGCGTTGTCGCCACGGCGGTGCCGCCCGGCGGTGTCCCCCCGTACGCGCACCCCGCGCGCACCACTTCCTGACCCACCCTCACGCACGGACCCCACCCTCACGCACGGAGGAGTGCCCGCACATGGACGACCTGGACCGGCTCGCGGCCCTGCACGGCATCGCCACCGCCTACCAGCCCGCGAAGGACGTCACCGTCCAGGTGCCGCGGGCCACGGTCACCGCCGTGCTCGGACTGCTCGGCGTGGTCGTCGACACCCCCGAGGACGTGCGGGTGCGCCGGGAAGCCGCCGAACAGGAGGCGGCGGCCCGGCTGCTGCCGCCCGTCCTGGTGCACTGGGAGGGCGGACCGCCGCCTCCCGCGCTGGCCGCGCTGCCGCCCGGCACCCGGATCCGCCTGGAGCCGGAGGGTGCGCCGCAGGAGCCCGCCGAATGGGTGACCGGCCCGGCCGGGCCGCTGCCCCAGGGGCTGCCGCTGGGCGTCCACCGGATCACCGCCACCCTCCCGGACGGCCGCACCGCCGCGGCCGCCCTCGTGGCCGCCCCCGACCGGGCCCCGGCGGCGCCCGAACGGGCCCACGGGTTGCTCGTCCAGCTCTACTCGCTCCTCTCGGAGCACTCCTGGGGCATGGGCGACCTCGGGGACCTCGCCTCGCTCGCCCGCTGGGCCGGCCGGACCCACGGAGCCGGCTTCATCCAGGTCAACCCGCTGCACGCGGCCGTGCCGGGGACGCCGACCGACCCCTCCCCGTACCGCCCCTCCTCGCGCCGCTTCCCCGACCCGGTGCACCTGCGGATCGAGGACGTCCCGGAGTACGCCGACTGCCCCGACCGGGAGGCCCTCGCCGCCCTCGCCGGACAGGGCGGCGTACTGCGCCACCGGGTGCTGGAGGAGGGCGCGCTGATCGACCGGGACGCCGTCTGGGACCTCAAGCGGCAGGCCCTGGAACTGCTGTACGCCGTCCCGCGCACCCCGGAACGCGCCGCCGCCTACGCGCGGTTCCGTGCGGAGCAGGGCCCGGCCCTGGACCGGCACGCCGCCTGGTGCGCCTCCGCGGCCGGGCAGGAACCCCGGGAGCACGGCGACTTCCACCGCTGGCTGGTCTGGCTGACGGACACCCAGCTCGCTGCCGCCCAGCGGGCCGCCCGGGAGGCCGGGATGGCCGTGGGCATCGTGCACGACCTGGCCGTCGGGGTGCACCCCGACGGCTCGGACGCCCTCACGGGCCCCTTCCACGCCCGGCACGTCTCCGTGGGCGCCCCGCCCGACGCCTTCAACGCCCGCGGCCAGGACTGGGGACTGCCCCCGTGGCGCCCGGACCGGCTGGCCGACACCGGGTACGCCCCGTTCCAGGCCCTGCTGCGCGGGGTGTTCCGGTACGCGGGCGCCCTGCGCATCGACCACGTCATGGGCCTGTTCCGGCTCTGGTGGATCCCGGAGGGCACCCCGCCCGCGGAGGGCACGTACGTCGGCTACGACGGCGAGGCGATGCTGGCGGTCCTGGTGCTGGAGGCCCACCGGGCCGGGGCGCTGGTCATCGGCGAGGACCTCGGGACGGTGGAGCCGGGGGTCCGGCAGGCGCTGGCCCGGCGCGGGATCCTCGGCACCTCGGTGCTCTGGTTCGAGCGGGACTGGGCCGGCGGCGGGAAGCCGCTCGCACCGCAGGACTGGCGGGCCGACTGCCTGGCCACCACGACCACCCACGACCTGCCGCCCACGGCCGCCAAGCTGGCCGGGTCCCACGTCGAACTCCGGGACGGGCTCGGCCTGCTGACGCGCCCCGTGGAGCTGGAGCGGGCGGAGGACGCCGCCGACACCGCGGAGTGGCTGGAGGTGCTGGAGGGGCTCGGACTGGAGGCCAAGGGCGAGGAGGCCGCCGTTCTGGCCCTGTACGGGTTCCTGCTGCGCACCCCGGCCCGGCTGGTCGGCGTGTGGCTGCCGGACACGGTGGGGGACCGGCGGCCGCAGAACCTTCCGGGCACCTGGGACCAGTACCCCAATTGGCGGATGCCGGTCGCCGACGAGGGCGGACGGCCGCTGACCCTGGAGGCGCTGACCGCCTCGCCCCGGGCGAACGCCCTGCTGAGGGCGGTGCGCGCCGGAGCGCGGCCCCGTACGGCACCCCCGGGCGCGCGCTGCGTTTAGGTGTTCGCTACGTTTGCACCGTGGACAAGAAGAACGCTCTGCGCGCCGGCGCCGTTACGGCCGGAACGACGCTGATGATGCTGCTGATGACGTCTCCCGCCCTCGCGCTGACCCGTGACGACGGCGACGACCCGGGTCCGGGCCTGAGCATCGGCGAGACGCTCGGCCTGTACGTGGCCCTGCCGATCGTGCTGTTCCTGGTCATCGCGGGCCTCGTGATGGTGGGCGACAAGTCGCACAAGCAGCAGAACCAGGCCTGACCGGCCTGACCGGTCTGACCTCCGGGTCAGCACCGCAGACTTCCGGGGCGCCGGGGGTCCGCACCGCCGATCGATCCGGCCGTGTGGCGACCCTCGGCGCCTTGTTGCGTCCTCGTCCTGGCCCGTCAGGGCCCCGTCGCGCCCTCGGACCCGGCCAGTAGCTTGCGGAGCAGGCCGGACAGGATCTCGACCTCCTCGTCGCCCAGCCCGGTGAGGGCGGCGCGCTGCACCTCCAGCCCGGCGGTGACGGCCTCGTCGACGAGCGCGAGGCCGCGGTCGGTGATCGTCACCTGGAGCCCCCGCCGGTCGTGCGGATCGGGCTTGCGGCACAGCAGGCCGGCCTTCTCCAGCTTGTCCAGACGCCCCGTCATGCCGCCCGTGGTGAGCATCAGCGTGGCCGACAGCTGGCGGGGCGAGAGCGTGTACGGGGCGCCGGAGCGGCGCAGCGTTCCGACCACGTCGAACTCCCCGCGCGAGATGCCGTAGCGCCCGTACGCCTCTTCCATGGCGTCGCCCACGGCCCGGCCGATCCGGAAGATCCGTCCGAAGACGGCCATGGGCGCGGTTTCCAGTTCGGGGCGCACCGCGTACCACTGGCCGATGATCGCGTCGACGGCGTCGGCCGCGGCCGGGGTGCTCTTCGGGGGTGCCTGGGGGGTGGCGGCGTCGCTCATGGCTGAAGTATCCGGTTCCCCTTCGATCGTTCGCAAGAAAGCTGCTTGATGTTAAGTAGCTTAGAGCTAAGCTACTTGCGAGCGATCTACTTTGGGGGAATCCATGAAGCGCTTCACCACCGTCGCCCTGACGGCCCTCGCGCCCGTCTCCTGGGGCTCGACCTACGCCGTCGCCACCGAACTGCTGCCGCCCGACCGGCCGCTGTTCACCGGGGCGATGCGCGCCCTCCCCGCCGGGCTGCTGCTCGTGGCCCTCTCCCGCACGCTGCCCAAGGGCGCCTGGTGGTGGAAGTCCGCCGTCCTCGGCACGCTCAACATCGGGGCCTTCTTCCCCCTGCTGTTCCTCTCCGCCTACCGGCTCCCCGGCGGTGTCGCGGCCGTGCTCGGCGCCGCCGGACCACTGTTCGTCGTCGGGCTCGCCGCCCTGCTCCTGGGGGAGCGGGCGAGCCTGCGCACCGTGCTCGCCGCCGTCGTCGGGGCGTTCGGCGTGAGCATGGTGGTCCTCACCGCCGAAGCCCGGCTCGACCTGGTCGGCGTCATCGCGGGCGTGGTCTCCTCCGCCTCCATGGGGGCGGGCACGGTCATGGCCAAGCGCTGGGGCCGCCCGGAGGGCGTCGGGCCGCTGGCCGTGACCGGGTGGCAGCTCACCGCGGGCGGGCTGGTCATCATCCCGATCGCCGCCCTGGTCGAGGGGGCGCCGCCCGCCCTCGATGGCAAGGCCTTCCTCGGCTACGGCTACATGATGCTGATCAACACCGGGATCGCGTACTGGCTCTGGTTCCGCGGCATCGGGCAGCTCACCGCCACCTCGGTCACCCTGCTCGGACCGCTCTCCCCGCTCACCGCCGCCGTCATCGGCTGGGCGGCCCTCGGGCAGGCGCTGTCCCCCGTGCAGCTGGTGGGCATGGCGATCGCCTTCGGCGCCACCGTCGCGGGTCAGCTGTTCGTCGCCAAAGCCGCCCAACCGTTCAGTTCTACTGAAAAGAACGATCGAAACATTTCGATGGACCTGAGTGATGAGCGGGTGCGACGGTAGACCGGTCACCGACAGACCAGAACCCCAGGGGGAGACACACAGTGGCCGTCATGGACCGCGTCCGCACCGTTTCGCACGGCAGCACCACAGCCACGGGCAAGAAGGGGGCCGCCGGACTCGGCGTACTCCTCGCCCTGCTCGCGACGGTCGTGTGGTCCGGCAGCTTCGTCGCCACCCGGGGCATGGCCGACCACGTCCCGCCCGTCCAGGCCGTCTTCTGGCGCTGGATCATTGCCACCCTCGCGGTCGCCCCCTTCGCCGCCCGCCAGGCCTGGCAGCAGCGGGCCCTGATCCGCGAGCACCTCGGCTACATCGCCCTCGCCACGCTCTTCGGCGTCACCCTCTACAACACCCTCGTGCACCAGGCCGGCTTGACCACCTCCGCCTCCAACATGGGCATGATCATGGCCGCCTCACCGGTCGTCATGGCGCTCTACGCCCGCCTCGGCGGGGAACGCCTCGGCGCCCGGCGCACCTTCGGACTGCTGCTCGCCGCCCTCGGCGTGCTGCTGCTGGTCGGGGACGGCTCCCTCGGCTTCGACTTCGGCGCCGGCGACCTGTGGATGTTCGGCGCCGCCCTCTCCTTCGCCACGTACAGCGCGCTGCTCAAGCGCAAGCCCGCCGAGATCGGCGGACTGGCCTTCCTGATCACCACCTTCGTGCTCGGCGCGCTGATGCTGGCCCCCGCCTACGCCGTCTCCGTCGCCGTCCAGGGCGGCTTCGAGGTCTCCGCCACGACGGCCGGACCCCTGCTCTACGTCGGGGTGTTCTCCTCGGCCGTCGCCTTCTTCGCCTGGAACAAGGCGGTCTCGGTCATCGGGGCGGCCCGCGCCGGAGTCGTCTACTACCTCCAGCCGGTCTGCGTGGCAGGCCTCGGCCTCCTGTTCCTCGGCGAGCGGACCGGCCCGGCGCAGCTGCTGTGCATGGCGCTGATCCTCGGAGGGGTCGGGCTGGGGAGTGCCGTGCCGGTCAGGCCGGCCAGTGTCCGGCGGTAGGTTCGGGCCCATGACCGAGTGGGACATCAAGAAGCTGCGGATCCTGCGGGCCCTCGCCGAACAGGGCACCGTGACCGCGACGGCCGAGGCGCTGCACATGACGCCCTCGGCCGTTTCGCAGCAGCTGACGAACCTCGCGCGGCAGCTCGGCGTGACGCTGCTGGAGGCACAGGGCCGCCGCGTCCGCCTCACCGACGCGGCGCACCTGGTCCTGCGGCACGCGGAGGCGGTGTTCGCACAGCTGGAGCGGGCCGACGCGGAACTGGCCGGATACCTCGCCGGGGAAGCGGGCGAGGTGCGGATCGGGGCCTTCTCCACCGCCGTACCGGCGCTCGTGGTCCCGGCGGTGGCCGCACTGCGCCGCAGCCACCCCCGGGTGGAGGTCCGGGTCCGCGAGACGGAGGCCGCCGAGTCCTACGAGCTGCTGTCCGCCGGGGCCGTCGACCTCGCCCTGTCACTCGCGGCCCACGCGCCGACCGCGCGGGACCCCCGCTTCACCCGGATCACCCTGCTGGAGGACCCGCTGGACGTGGCGCTCCCGCCGGGCCACCCACGGGCCCACGCGCGCGGCCTGCGCCTCGCGGACCTCTCCGGGGACCCGTGGATCTACGGGGGCAGCGGCCCCTGGTCGGAGATCGCCCGGGGCGCCTGCGAGGCGGCGGGCTTCGTACCGGAACAGGCGCACTCGGCCTCCGGCTGGACCGCGATCCTGGCCATGGTCGAGGCGGGCATGGGCGTGGCCCTGGTCCCCCGGATGGTGTCGAGCCGCGCCTCGGGCGTGGCGGTCCGGGTCCTCACCCACGACCGCCCCACCCGGCACGTCATCGCCGCGGTCCGCCGGGGCGCGGAGTCCGCGCCCGCGCTGGCGCACGCCCTGGCCGCCCTGCGAGCCGTCGCCGCCGACCGCTAGCCGGGGGCCCGGTGCTGCCGAGGGCTCCGCCCCCGGACCCCCGGTCCTCAAACGCCGGACGGGCTGAAAGACAGCCTCGCCGGCGTTTGAGGCGCGGGGTCTGGGGCGGAGCCCCAGGAAACCGGCGCGGGCCCGTCAGCCCCGAGCGGCAGCGATGTCGGCCGCCTGGGCCTTCAGCGCGCGCTCGACGCCCGAGCGGGACTCCAGGACCAGCCGGCGCAGCGCCGCGTTCGGCTCGGCCGAGGCCAGCCAGGCGTCCGTCGCGGCCAGCGTCTCCGGCGAGACCTGGAGCGAGGGGTACAGACCCACCGCGATCTGCTGGGCGATCTCGTGGCTGCGGGTCTCCCAGACGCCCTTGACCGCCTCGAAGTACTTCGCGGTGTACGGGGCCAGCAGCTCACGCTGACCGGTCTGGACGAAGCCCCCGATCACCGCCTCCTGCACCGCGTTCGGCAGGTCGGCGGAGTCCACCACCGAGGCCCAGGCCGCGGCCTTGGCCTCCGCCGTCGGGCGCGCGGCCGTCGCCGTCGCCGCGTGGCGCTCACCGGCCGCCGTGGCGTCCCGCTCCAGCTCCGCCGCGATGGCCGCCTCGTCGGCGACACCCGTGGCGGCGAGCTGCTCCAGGAACGCCCAGCGCAGCTCGGTGTCGACGGCCAGGCCCTCGACCTCCGCGGTGCCGTCCAGCAGCGCCGACAGGTACGCCAGCTGCTCCTCGGTGCGGGCGGTGGCCGCGAAGGCACGGGCCCACGCCAGCTGGTGGTCGCCGGCCGGCTCGGCCGCCCGCAGGTGCTCCAGCGAGGCCTCGGTCCAGATCGCCAGGCCCTCCTCGCGCCACGCCGGGTCGGCGTACAGCTCGATGGCGAGCTTCACCTGCCGCTGGAGCGACTGGACGACGCCGATGTCGGACTCCTTGCCGATGCCCGAGAGGACCAGCGCGAGGTAGTCGCGGGTGGCGAGCTCGGCGTCGCGCGTCATGTCCCAGGCCGAGGCCCAGCACAGCGCCCGCGGCAGCGACTCGGTGAAGTCGCCGAGGTGCGCGGTGACCGTGGCCAGGGACTCCTCGTCGAGGCGGACCTTCGCGTACGACAGGTCGTCGTCGTTGAGCAGCACGACGGCCGGGCGGACCCGGCCCACGAGTTCCGGTACGGCCGTCAGCTCGCCGTCGATGTCCAGCTCGATCCGGTCCGTCCGTACGAGGGCGCCGTCCTGGAGCTCGTACAGGCCGACCGCGATGCGGTGCGGCCGCAGCGTCGGCTCGCCCTTGGCGCCGGCCGGCAGGGCCGGAGCCTCCTGGCGCACCGCGAAGGCGGTGATGACGCCCTGCGCGTCCGTCTCGACCTGCGGCCGCAGCACGTTGATGCCGGCCGTCTCCAGCCACGCCTTCGACCAGGCGGTCAGATCGCGGCCCGAGGTCTCCTCCAGGGCGCCGAGCAGGTCGGACAGGCGCGTGTTCCCGAAGGCGTGCGCCTTGAAGTAGGCCTGTACGCCCTTGAAGAAGGCCTCCGTGCCGACGTAGGCGACGAGCTGCTTGAGCACCGAGGCGCCCTTGGCGTACGTGATGCCGTCGAAGTTGACCAGGACGTCGTCCAGGTCACGGATGTCCGCCATGATCGGGTGCGTGGACGGCAGCTGGTCCTGCCGGTACGCCCAGGTCTTCATCGAGTTGGCGAAGGTGGTCCACGCGTGCGGCCACTTCGAGCCCTCGGCGTCCGCCTGGCAGGCGATCGAGGTGTAGGTGGCGAAGGACTCGTTCAGCCACAGGTCGTTCCACCACTCCATGGTGACCAGGTCGCCGAACCACATGTGCGCGAGCTCGTGCAGGATGGTCTCGGCGCGCGTCTCGTACGCCGCGTCCGTCACCTTCGAGCGGAAGACGTACTGGTCGCGGATGGTGACCGCGCCCGCGTTCTCCATCGCGCCCGCGTTGAACTCCGGGACGAAGAGCTGGTCGTACTTGGCGAAGGGGTAGTCGTAGGCGAACTTCTCCTGGAACCAGTCGAAGCCCTGCCGGGTGACCTCGAAGATCGCGTCCGCGTCGAGGAACTCGGCGAGCGAGGGCCGGCAGTAGATGCCGAGCGGCACGGACTGCCCGCCCGGACCCTCGTAGGAGCTGTGCACCGCGTGGTACGGGCCGACGATCAGCGCGGTGATGTACGAGGAGATGCGCGGGGTCGGCTCGAACACCCAGACCCGGTCCTTGGGCTCGGGCGTCGGGGAGTTCGAGATGACCGTCCAGCCCTCGGGGGCCGTCACGGTGAACTGGAACGTGGCCTTCAGGTCGGGCTGCTCGAAGCTGGCGAAGACCCGCCGCGCGTCCGGAACCTCGAACTGGGTGTAGAGGTAGGCCTGCTGGTCGACCGGGTCGACGAAGCGGTGCAGGCCCTCACCGGTGTTGGTGTACGCGCAGTCCGCGACGACGCGGAGCTCGTTGGCCCCCGCAGCCAGGTGCGGCAGGGCGATCCGCGAGTCCCGGAAGACGGCGGTGACGTCCAGCGCCTTGCCGTTCAGGACGACCTCGTGCACGGCCGGGGCGACCAGGTCGATGAAGGTCTCGGCATCGGCCTCGGCGGACTGGAAGCGCACCGTGGTCACGGACGGGTAGGTGCCCCCGTCCTGCGCGCCGCTGAGATCGAGTTCGACCTCGTACGAGTCGACGGTGAGCAGCTTCGCCCGCTGCTGAGCCTCTTCACGGGTGAGATTCGTGCCTGGCACGCGGTCATCTCCTTCGATGGTGACGTTCCGGCCCATCCTTCCACGCGGTCGGGGTCACGTCGTCGGAGTAACCCAGAGGCGAACACGGCCGATGGGGCGGCACCGGCACGGTGTCGCCCCATCGGGTACGCGTGAGCGGGGTCAGCCCTGGCGCAGCTCCTCGGCCACCAGCTCCGCGATCTGGACCGCGTTCAGGGCCGCGCCCTTGCGCAGGTTGTCGTTCGACAGGAACAGCGCGAGGCCGTTGTCCACCGTCTCGTCGGCCCGGATGCGGCCCACGTACGAGGCGTCCTTGCCGGCGGCCTGGAGCGGGGTGGGGATCTCCGAGAGCTCGACGCCGGGGGCGTCCTTGAGCAGCTCGTAGGCGCGCTCGACGCTGATCGGGCGGTCGAAGCGGGCGTTGATCTGGAGGGAGTGGCCGGAGAAGACCGGCACGCGCACGCAGGTGCCCGAGACCTTGAGCTCCGGGATCTCCAGGATCTTGCGGGACTCGTTGCGGAGCTTCTGCTCCTCGTCGGTCTCGAAGGAGCCGTCGTCGACGATCGAGCCCGCGAGCGGGACGACGTTGTAGGCGATGGGGCGCTTGTAGACGGCCGGCTCCGGGAAGTCCACCGCGCCGCCGTCGAAGGTCAGCTGGTCGGCGGCCTCGGAGACCGCGCAGGCCTGGGTGCGCAGCTCGGCGACGCCGGCCAGGCCCGAGCCGGACACGGCCTGGTAGGTGGTGGCGATCAGCGCGGACAGGCCGGCCTCGTCGTGCAGCGGGCGCAGCACCGGCATCGCGGCCATGGTGGTGCAGTTCGGGTTCGCGATGATGCCCTTGGGGCGGTTCTTGATCGCGTGCGGGTTGACCTCGGAGACGACGAGGGGGACCTGGGGGTCCTTGCGCCAGGCCGAGGAGTTGTCGATCACTACGGCGCCCTGCGCGGCGACCTTCTCGGCGAGGGCCCTGGAGGTGGCGCCGCCCGCGGAGAAGAGCACGATGTCCAGGCCGGAGTAGTCGGCCGTGGAGGCGTCCTCGATGGTGATCTCCCGGCCCTCCCATTCGAGGGTGGAGCCCGCGGAACGGGCCGAGGCGAACAGCCGCAGCTCGTCCACCGGGAACTTCCGCTCGGCGAGGATGCCGCGCATGACTCCGCCGACCTGTCCGGTGGCTCCGACGATTCCGACCCTCACGGTGACTCCTTTGGTACGTACGACGCGGGCGCGCGTGAAGCCATCATGCGTTCGACCCCACGAGCCTTGTCCAATCCATTGTCCGAGGAACGGACGGCGTCCTGAATGTGAACGCGTGTGACGAGTCCGTGGCGGGCGTGTTGCAGAGCCCCTGAACATCCGTTTTGCCAGGTCAGAGCCGGTTAGCGTGCGATCTGCCATGGCCCGTATTCCGGACATGGCCGACCGCAGAACGAACATCCGACTCGGGGAGATCCACCGTGCGCGCCATCCGCCACCGCCGCCGGTCCATACCGGCGCTCGCCGCCCTCGCGGCCGCCGCCGTCGCCGCACCCGTCCTGCTGACCGCCACTCCGGCGGCCGCCCACCCGCGGGAGGGCAGGCTCGCCAAGGAGCTGGTGGAGGAGGTCACCGCCCGCGGCGCCTACCGCCACCTGGCGAAGTTCCAGCAGATCGCCGACGCCAACGGCGGCAACCGCGCCGCCGGTACGCCCGGCCACGAGGCCTCCGCCGCCTACGTGCACGACACGCTGAAGAAGGCCGGGTACCAGGTCTCGTACCAGGACTTCGACATCTACGAGGCGCACACGAAGACGGAGAGGACCACTGTCCTGGGCGCCGGGGGCCGCGAGCTGGCCACCGCCGCCTTCACGTTCACCAAGTCCACCCCGGCCAGCGGCCTGGCCGCTCCGCTCGCCCTCGCGCGGGTCGACGAGACCCCCGGCTGCACGGCCGACGACTACCCGGCGGGCGCCTTCACCGGGAAGATCGCCCTGGTCAAGCGCGGTTCCTGCACCTTCGTGGAGAAGCAGAACGCGGCCGCCGCGGCCGGCGCGATCGGCGTCATCGTCTACAACCACAGCGGCACCACCCCGGTGCGCGGCGGGTTCTCCTCGCCCGCCGAGGGTCTCATCCCGAGCGCCGGCATCACGCTGGCCGACGGCGAGGCGCTGACCGCGGCCGCGGCCGCGGGCGAGGTGACCGTACGCCTGGACCTGGACCAGGAGCACGTGAAGAAGACCACCCGCAACGTGATCGCCGAGACCAGGGGCGGCCGTTCCGACCGCGTGGTGACGGTCGGCGCGCACCTGGACTCGGTCCCGGAGGGCCCGGGCATCAACGACAACGGCTCCGGCTCGGCCGGCCTGCTGGAGGTGGCGCTGAAGCTCGCGGACGAGGGCGCGAACAAGAAGGGCAAGGGGCCCGCCAACAAGGTCCGCTTCGCCTGGTGGTCGGCCGAGGAGCTGGGCCTGCTGGGCTCCGAGCACTACGTGGCGCAGCTGTCGGAGCAGCAGCGGAAGGACATCGCCCTGTACCTGAACTTCGACATGATCGCCTCGCCGAACCCGGTGCAGTTCGTCTACGACGGCGACGACTCGGACAGGACCGGGGCGGGCGCGGGCCCGGCCGGCTCGGCGCAGATCGAGGCGCTGATCAACGGCTTCCTGGACAAGAAGGGCAAGCCGCACGAGGGCAGTGACTTCGACGGCCGCTCCGACTACGGCCCGTTCATCGCGAACGGCATCCCGGCCGGCGGCACCTTCACCGGCGCCGAGGGCATCAAGAGCGCCGAGCAGGCCAAGCGGTACGGGGGCACGGCCGGGGCCCCGTACGACCCGAACTACCACGGGGCGGGCGACGACCTGCGGAACCTGGACCTGAAGGCCTTCGACACCAACCTGGACGTGATCGCCCACGCGGTGGGCATCTACGCCGAGTCCCTGCGGTCGCTGGGCAAGTAGTCCCGTAGACCGGGGCGGCCGCCGGGGGAGCGGCTCCCGGGGGACGGCGAAGGGGCGGGCGCTCGATCCGGGCGCCCGCCCCTCCGTCATTCGATCAGCCGGCCGCCGTTACGGCAGGACCTTCTCGATCTGCACGCTGCCGGTGCCGGCGGCGGTGCCGCGGGCGTTGAGCAGCTGGACCTGGCCGAAGAACTGCCGGCCCTCGGGGGCCGCGCTGCTGACCAGGACGTTCGCCGAGACCTGCGCGGTGGCGCCGGTGGCGAGGTTCACCGCGGCGGCCTCGTCGACCTGGACGGAGCCCAGGGCGGCCGAGAAGAACACGTCGCGGTAGTCGTACGTGGTGGAGCCGGACGGGACCGCGTAGCCGATCACCTTCACGGTGTAGGTGCCCGCGGCCGGGTTCGCCAGGCTCACGGCCTCCTCGGAGTCGCCGTCGGCGGCGGAGCCGACCTTGACGCCGTCCTTGTAGACCTCGAGGTCGAGGTCGGCGGCGGTGTCGGACACCTTGCCGATCGCGACGTCGAGGCGGGAGGTGCCCTCGGCGACCGTGACCTCGGTGGTGTGGGTCTCACCGTTCGCGATGGTCGGCTTGGCGACCTTCGCGGAGCCGAGCGGACCGCCCTGGAGCTTGCCGCCGGTGATGGCCGCAGCGTCGTTCTTGACGCTCCACTGGACCGGGGCGGGGGTGCCCTGCTTCACCTCGGGCAGGACCTTGACCGCGGGGTCGAAGGCGGCGCCGAGCAGGGAGACGTCCAGCTTGTACGGGTTGTCGAGCAGCGGCGACGTACGGCGCGACTCGACCTCGATCTCCCAGACGCCCGGCGTCGGCTCGGGGTACGAGCGCACGTCGGGGCGGCAGGTGTTGTCCGGGTTGTCGTAGTTCGGGTAGCAGTTCACCGTGGACGTCGGGTCGACCGGCGTACCGTACGGGTGGATCGCGATGAAGCGGGTCTGGCTGCCCGCCGCGAGACCGCTGAGGGCGACCTCGAGGCTCTTCGCGCCCTGCGGGACGGTCACGAAGTACGACTTGTGGGTGTTGCGCTGCACCGAGGAGGACTCCGACACCGCGAACGACGGGGTGGCCAGGGGGGCCGCCGCGACCACGGTCGTCAGGATCTGCTTGTCGATGCCCTCGGTGGTCTCGTCGTCCAGCTGCAGGATGCCGCTGTGGACGCCGGCCGACTTGGCGTTGGCCTCGACCTTGATGGTGACGGGCTTGTTCAGCGGCAGGGTGACGTAGTCGTAGCCGCCGATGACCTTGAAGGTGCCGTCGCTGTTGCGCCAGCTCAGGTCGTGCCGGGTGCCGTGCTTGACGCCCGTGGTGCGGGTGACGACGACGTTGTAGACCTTCTTCTGGCCGACCTTGAGGCCGCCCTCGCGGTCGTAGAGGCCGGTGCCGAAGCCCGGGGTCTTCAGGAACTGGTCGATCGCGGTGTCGACCGGGGCCTTGACGGTGAACTCGTTGGCCTTGGCGTCGCGCTGGATGGACTCCCACGCGCCGGGGACGTCGATCAGACCCGAACCCTGGGCGTGCGCCGGGACGTCTGCGATCTTCTTCGCGGTGCTGGTGAGCGCGATCCGCAGGGAGGCCGGCGTCAGCTTGATGCCCTGCTGCTTCGCGGCCGAGATCAGCAGGGCGCTGGCGCCCGCCGCCTGCGGCGAGGACATCGAGGTGCCCTGGAGCATGCCGTAGCCGGCCGGCAGCTGGTAGCCGGCCTCCTTCACCGGTGCGCCGGGCAGCCAGGTCTGGATGGTGTTGATCGAGGCGCCGGGGGCGGTGATGGTCGGCGTGAAGCCGCCGTCCTCACGCGGACCGCGCGAGGAGAACGGGAACATGTTGTACTTCGTGGCCACGCCGGAGCCGTAGTTGGCGGCCCAGGTCTCCTTGGAGACCGCGGCGCCCACGGAGATGACCTTGTCCGCGAGGGCCGGGTCGCCGATGGTGTTGACGCCCGGGCCCGAGTTGCCGGCCGAGATGACCAGCTGGACGCCGTAGGTGTCGATGAGGTTCTTGTAGAGCTCGGCGCGCGCGTTGTTGCCGTCGTTCAGCGCCGGGAGGCCGCCGATGGACATGTTGACGATGTCCACGCCGCGGTTGACGACGAGGTCGATCATGCCCTCGGTCAGCGCGATGTTGGTGCAGCCGCCGGACCAGGAGCAGGCGCGGGAGGAGACGAGCTTGGCGCCGGGCGCCTCGCCGTTCATCTTGCCGCCGAAGAGGCTGTTGGCGGCGGTGATGCCGGCGACGTGCGTGCCGTGCTCGGACTCGATGATGCCGACGTTGACGAAGTCGGCCTTCTTGCCGACCCAGTCACCGCCCAGCGGGTCCATCGGGACGTCCTTGCGGATCTCGATCACGAACGGGATGCGCTCGGCGACCTCGGTCGCCGGGTTGTCCGTGCCGAAGTAGCCGATCTGGTAGCCGTCCTTGTACGGCTTCATCGGCTCGTTGTTCGTGAAGTCGCCGTCCTGGTCGGTGTCGACGCGGACGGTGCCGGCGGCGGCGTCGTAGAGCAGGCCGAACCGGTCGGTGGTGTCGCCGTCGCGGTTGACGTCGCCCTTCATGTCACCGTTGGCGGTGATCGACTCGCTGAAGCGGCTCCACTGGAAGTTGCCCTCGGGGGCCTTCCAGCTCTGGCCGCCCGCGGTGAAGGTGCCGCCGGAGGGGGTGACCGGGGTGATCTGGGCGCGCCAGGTGGCGTCGCTGTCCGTGATCGGGTCGGTCGCCGTGACCCAGTCGACGATCTTGCGCTCGCCGGTGGTGGTCGTCTGCAGGGCCGGGTGGCCGAGGTCGACGCCCGAGTCCATGATGCCGATGGTCACGCCGCGGCCGTCGGCCTGCGGGTTCTGCTCGACGAAGTCCACCGCGCCGGTCTCGAAGGACGGGTTGTACGGGTTCTTCGCCGGGGTGTTCTTGTCCGGCGCCGCGTAGGTCTCGGCCGCGGTCTTCTTGGCCGTGCCGCTCTCGCGGTCCGCGTCGGGGCGCGGGTTCGGCAGCTGGATCTCGTGCCGCAGGTCGATGCCGTGCACGGAGGACAGCTTGGCGGCCGCCTTGAGGGCGGCCTCCGCCTGGGCGGTGGGCAGGGTGGCGCGGACGTATCCGAGGTTGTCGTACGTCTGGCCCACCGAGGCGCCCTGGACGGCGTCGAGCTGGTCGGCCACCTGCTTGGTCTGGCCGGGGGCGGTCGCGACCATGACGGTGACGTTGGCGTCACCCTTGGCCTTGGCCTCCTGGAGCAGCTCGGCGTCGGCCGAACCGAGCTTCTGCTCCGCGGACTTGACGGCCGGGTTGGTGCCCGGCTTGTCGGCGCCCGTCGCGGCGAAGACGGGCACGGCGCCGGTGGCCGCGAGGGCGGCGACCAGACCGGCCGCTGCCGCGACGCGGGCGACGCGTCTGGCCCCGGGTATGGAGCTGGGGGATTCGAGGGTCATCAGCATCCCTGGTAAGTGAAAGAAACGGTCCGGATTTCGGTGCCGGATGACCGGTCAGCTTTGCGCAAGGGACAGCTCTTTGGGGAGGGTTGTCATTGACCGAGACCTGTCATG
Source organism: Streptomyces sp. NBC_01408 (assembly GCF_026340255.1). Classification (GTDB taxonomy): domain Bacteria; phylum Actinomycetota; class Actinomycetes; order Streptomycetales; family Streptomycetaceae; genus Streptomyces. Next base: position 2,880,026 of record NZ_JAPEPJ010000001.1, read on the forward strand.
GCGGACTCTCGCCACCGCGGCGTACCCGCCAACGGGAGCCAACCGGGGCACACCGGTGCGAATCTCAGGTGCCAGGGAGTCGATTTATCGATTTGACGGCCATGCATCGACCCCGGGGCGCGGCTTCGCCCCGGGGTGGGTGTGACAGATTTCGCGGGTTCAGCGCACGCGCGTGCGCGCGTAGTGGCGCGAGGCCTTTGCCCGGTTTCCGCAGGCGGCCATCGAGCACCAGCGGCGGGTGCCGTTGCGCGAGACGTCGTAGAAGCGCAGGACGCACGTCTCGGACGCGCACTTGCGGATGCGGTCGGGTGCGGAGCTCAGCAGCTCCAGGTAGTTCCGCGCGGCCGTCCACGCCGGCCCCCAGGTCCGGTCGTCGAACTCGGTCCGTTCGCCCGGCCCTTCGGCGGTCAGGGTGGCACGGATGCGGCCGTGTTCCAGCACGGCGTCGACCAGGGCGCGCGCGCTCTCGTCGGCCGGGTCCGCGACCGCGCGGGCCAGTGCCTCGCGGGCGGTCAGCAGGTGGACGAGGGTCGCCGCGTCGGCGCGGAAGCGGCCGGCCAGGCCGGTGCTCTCCAGCCAGACCGCGAGTCCTTGCATCCGGGTCAGCCCGGCCGCTCCGGCGAAGAGGTCCAGCGGTTCGCCGTCTTCGGCCCAGCGGGTGTTGAGCAGATCGAGGGCGACCGGCTCCCCGGTCAGGGGTCGTGGATCCGCCGTCGCCGTCATGTCGTGGACCCTTCTCGCAGCCTTGCTAACCCCTCAAGAGTACGTGACCGGTTGACGCGGATCTCTCTAACCTCTAATCTCAATTTAGAAGGTTATAAATCCTCTGGGGAAGGCACTGCCATGACGATCGTCATCAGCAAGCTCCGCACCGGCCACGTGGGCGTGAACGTCACCGATCTGGACCGCTCGCTCGCCTTCTACCGGGACGTCCTCGGCTTCCAGTCGCTGCTCGAGGGCAAGGAGGAGGGGCGCCGTTTCGCCCTCCTCGGACAGGACGGCGAGCTCGTCCTCGCCCTCTGGCAGCAGGCCGACGGCGCGTACGCCGCGGCCGCGGCCGGACTGCACCACCTGGCGCTCTCCGCAGGCGCGATCGAGGAGGTACGGGAGTACGAGGCGCGGCTGCGGGAGCTCGGCGTCGAGTTCGCGTACGACGGGGTCGTCGCCCACGGCGAGGGCGCGGTCTCCGGCGGCATCTTCTTCCACGACCCCGACGGCATCCGGCTGGAGATCTCCGTCCCGACCGGCGCCGAGGGTGCGCCCACCCCCGTCGCGGGGGCGCCGACCTGCGGATTCTTCTAATGAGCGGCGCGTACCACTGGGGCTCGCTGGCCGTGCAGGAGCGGGTCGGCGTACGGGACATGGCCGAGCACGTCGGCCGCTCGATCGGCACCGGCATCCGGGACGTCGCCGCGGCCTTCCTGGGGCTCCAGCCGCACTTGGTCGTCGGCGCCGCCGACGGTACGGGGCGGATGTGGGCCTCGCTGCTCACCGGGGCGCCCGGTTTCGTGCGGGCCACCGGGCCGGACCGGATCACGGTCGCCGGCGGACTACCGGCGGGCGACCCGCTCACGGAGGCGCTGGCCACCGCCGGGACCCGCGTCGGCACCATCGCGCTCGACCCGCGCACCCGGCGCCGGATGAGGCTGAACGGAACCCTTGAGGTGACCGGGCGCGGGTTCGCCGTGCGGGCGGAGCAGGTGTTCGCCAACTGCCCGAAGTACCTGCAGAAACGGCAGCCGCTGGACCTGGCCGCCGAGGGAGCCGGTGTCGTGCGGCGCGGGGATGCGCTCACCCCGGGTCAGGAGCGGGCCGTTCGCGGCGCCGACACCTTCTTCGTCGCCACCACGGCGGAGGCGGACGGTGCCGACGCCAGTCACAGGGGAGGGCTGCCGGGCTTCGTGGAGGTGCTCTCGCCGACGGAGCTGGCCTGGCCGGACTATGCGGGCAACGCCATGTTCCTGACCCTGGGGAACCTGACGGTCGATCCGCGGGCCGGGCTGCTCTTTCCGGACTGGGAGAGCGGGGCGGTCCTCCAGCTCAGCGGCCGGGCCCGGACGGAGTTCGGGGCCGACGGGAGCCGCCGCACCCGCTTCCGGGTGGAGTCGGTGGTGGAGAGCGTGCACCCGGGGCGACTGCTCTGGAGTGCCCCGGAGTACTCGCCTCACCTGGGCAGGACCACCAGGTAGGCGGCGGGCTCGCGGTCGCCGGAGGCCGTCAGGGCGGTCCGGACGACCGCGGCCTGCTGCTCGGGCCAGTCTCGGAGCTTGCGCGGGGTGATGTGGATGACGGTGACCCCGAGCCGCTCCAGGGTCTCCCGCTTGCGGGCGCACTCCGACCACTGCTCGTCCTCCCCCTGGCGCGGGGCGCGGGTGTCGATCTCGACGGCGACGGCCTGCTCGGGCCAGTAGGCGTCCACCCCGCCGAGGTGCGGGCCGCCGGGCAGCCGCAGGTCCACGTTCCAGACCGGCTCGGGCAGTTCGTAGCCCCGTACGAGGTGGTACAGCCGGTCCTCGGCGATGGCCCGGCCCTCCGCGAGGAGGGACTCCACGGCATCGACCACGTGCGGCCGGTTCAGCAGCCGCGCCACCGTCAGCTCCCGTACGACGGCGCCCGGTTCGCAGTGCCCGCCGCGCACGGCCTCGCTGAGCAGGCGGCGTACGGTACCGGCGTCGGAGAGCTGGGCGACGGCGTCGGCGACGGCCCGCGCCACGGGCGCCACCGGCAGGCCGGTCACCTCCTGGGACCGGGGCGGGGTGTGCGCGCGCACGATCCGCACGTCCCCGGCCGAGCGCAGCCGCCGGGTGCCGGGGAGCAGCACGTCGATGTGCGAGAGGGCGAGCAGCGCGGGCGCGGAGGAGAAGCGGTACAGCGCGAGCGCCGCCAACCCGGTGATCATGGCCTCGCCCCCGCCGCGCCGCCCCGCGTACAGCAGCGCGGCGTGCAGGCGCTCCTCGCTGGTCGCCGGTCCGGAGTGCAGCAGGAACACCCCGGGCAGGATCTGCTGCCAGGGCCGCTCGGCGGCGTCGGAGGCGGTCACGCCGTGCTCGCGCAGCTGGGCCAGGGTCAGCACGCGGGGGCGGCTGCCGGAGAGGTGGGCGAGGGGGAGGGGTGCGTTGTGGTTCATGACGCGGTGATTCCCTCAGGCCATGGCCTTGCTAACCCCTGTTACACGCCCGTCGGCAAATCGGGACAAGCCGGGGCTAAAGTACGGGCGTTCGACTGCCGATGGGGGCGCGGTCGTTTGTGCGGGTGCGGCGCCGCTGCTGGGGCTCCGCCCCAGACCCCGCGCCAAACGCCGGCGGGGCTGAAAGACAGCCTCGCCGGCGTTTGAGGCGCGGGGGTTCGGGGGCGGAGCCCCCGACAACGGCGCCGCGGGCTAGTTGGCCGCCGCCTCGTCGCAGCGCTGCGCGCGCAAGGCCCTGGCCAGGTCGTCGCGGGCCTCCAGCACCAGGCGGCGCAGCGCCGGCGGAGCCTCCTCGTGCGAGGAGAGCCACGCGTCCGTCGCCGCGACCGTGGCCTCGGAGTCCTGCAGCGACGGGTACAGCCCCTTCACCACGTCCATCGCGATCTGGATCGACCGCTCCTCCCAGACCCGCTCGACCGCCTCGAAGTAGCGCTCCGTGTACGGCGCCAGCAGGGCCCGCTGCGAGGACTGCTGCATGCCCGCGATCGTCGCCTCCACCAGCGCGTTCGACAGGCTGTCCGACTCGACCACCGCCGCCCAGGCCTGGTCCTTGACGGCCTCCGACGGCCGCGCCGCCAGGCACCGCACCTGGTGCCGCTTGCCCGAGGCCGTGTCGTCGCGCGCGAGTTCGGCGTGCAGCGTGTCCTCGTCCACCGCCCCGTGGGCGGCCAGCGGCAGCAGGAAGTCCCAGCGCAGCTCCTGGTCCACTTCCAGCCCGTCGATCCGCGCGGTCCCCTCCAGCAGCCCCAGCAGCAGCTGGAAGTCGCCCTCGGTGGCCGCGCTCGCGGCGAAGAACCGGGCCCAGGTCAGCTGGTGCTCGGAACCGGGCTCCGCCAGCCGCAGCTCGTGCAGCGCGCCCGCCGCCAGCTCCCGGCCGCCCTGCTCGCGCCAGTCCGGCGCCGCGTAGTGGGTGACGGCCGTCAGCGTCTGGCTGTGCACCATCTGCAGGACGCCGACGTGCGTCTCGCGGCCCGCGTGCGCCAGGACCAGCGAGACGAAGTCACGTGCGGGCATCAGCCCGTCCCGCGTCAGGTTCCACAGCGCCGACCAGCTCAGCGCCCGGGCCAGCGGGTCCGTGATGTCGCCCAGGTGGGCCCGCAGCGTGGCGAGCGAGCCCTCGTCGAAGCGGATCTTGCAGTAGGTGAGGTCCTCGTCGTTGACCAGGATCAGGTCGGGCCGCTCCAGGCCCGCCAGCTCCTCGACCACGGTCCGCGCGCCCGCCACGTCCGCCCCGGCCCGCGCGTAGCGGACCAGGGTGCCGTCGGACTCCAGCCGGTACAGGCCGACCGCGACCCGGTGCGGGCGCCCCGCCGACGGAGTCGGCTGACCGGGCAGGGCGTCGCCCTCCTGGACCACCGACAGTTCGGTCACCCGCCCGCCCGCGTCATAGGTGACCACCGGCATCAGCACGTTCACGCCGGCCGTCTGGAGCCACGCCCGCGACCACTCGGCCATGTCCCGCCCGGACACCTCGCCGAGCACCGACAGCAGGTCCTCCAGCCGCGTGTTCCCGTAGGCGTGGGCCTTGAAGTAGCGCCGCGCGCCGTCCAGGAACGCCTCCCGGCCCACGTAGGCGACCAGCTGCTTCAGCACGGAGGCGCCCTTGGCGTAGGTGATCCCGTCGAAGTTCAGCTTGGCGTCCTCCAGGTCGCGGATGTCGGCCGTGATCGGGTGCGTGGACGGCAGCTGGTCGGCCCGGTACGCCCAGGCCTTGCGGTTGTTGGCGAAGGTGACCCACGCCTGGTCGAAGCGGGTGGCCTCGACCAGCCCGAAGGACCCCATGAAGTCGGCGAAGGACTCCTTCAGCCACAGGTCGTCCCACCACTTCATGGTGACCAGGTCGCCGAACCACATGTGCGCCATCTCGTGCAGGATGACGTTCGCGCGCCGCTCGTACGAGGCCTGCGTGACCTTCCCGCGGAAGATGTACTCCTCGCGGAAGGTCACCATCCCCGGGTTCTCCATCGCGCCCAGGTTGTACTCCGGCACGAAGGCCTGGTCGTACTTGCCGAAGGGGTACGGGTAGTCGAAGATCTCGTGGAAGAGGTCGAAGCCCTGCTTGGTGACGAGGAAGACGTCGTCCGCGTCGAAGTGCTTCGCCAGCCCCTTGCGGCACATCGCGCCCAGCGGGATCGTCAGGTCCCCGCGGGTGTAGGAGTCGGTCACGTAGTGGTAGGGGCCGGCCACGACGCAGGTGATGTAGGTGGAGATCGGCCGGGTCTCGGCGAACCGCCAGACGCCACCCTCCCGCGACTCCTCCGCGCCGTTGCTCCACACCTGCCAGCCCTCCGGCGCGCTCACCTCGAAGCGGTAGGGCGCCTTCAGGTCGGGCTGCTCGAAGTTCGCGTACACCCGCCGGGCGTCCGCCGGTTCGTACTGGGTGTAGAGGTAGACCTCGCCGTCCTCCGGGTCCACGAAGCGGTGCATGCCCTCACCGGTGCGGCTGTACGCGCAGTTCGCGTCCACCACCAGGACGTTCTCGCCGGCCAGGCCGTCCAGCGCGATGCGGGCGCCGTCGAAGACCTCGGCGGGGTCGAGCGCGCGTCCGTTCAGGGTGACGGCGTTCACCGACGGGGCGATCAGGTCCGCGAAGGTGGCGGAGCCCGGGGCCGCGGCCCGGAAGCGGATGGTCGTCACCGAGCGGAAGGTGCGGGGACCCTCGGCCGGTTCGGCCTCGTCCACCGCGGACCTCAGGTCGAGGACCACCTCGTACCCGTCGACGGACAGCAGCTCGGCCCGATCGCGGGCCTCGTCGCGGGACAGATTCTCTCCGGGCACGTGCACTCCTTCGTGCGTGATCGCGTTCTTCTGACGAATCCTCGCACGGGGGGAATGCGTACGCCGGAGGCCTGGTTGGCGACGGGGACGGGACGCAGGGACGTCCCCCTGTACCGACATGAGGCTTGAGGAGAGACATGACCGACACCCAGGTGCGCGAGAAGACCCCCGTCGACTTCTGGTTCGACCCGCTCTGCCCCTGGGCCTGGATGACGTCCCGCTGGATGCTGGAGGTCGAGAAGGTCCGTGACGTCGAGGTCCGCTGGCACGTGATGAGCCTGGCCGTGCTCAACGAGAACAAGCTCGACGAGCTGCCCGAGCGGTACCGGGAGCTGCTCGGCCCCAAGGGCTGGGCGCCGGTCCGCGTGGTCATAGCCGCCCAGCAGAAGTTCGGCGAGGAGATCACCGGCAAGCTCTACACCGCCCTCGGCACCCGTATCCACAACGAGGACCAGGGCGCGACCCGTGAGGTCATCGCCGCCGCGCTGGACGAGGTCGGCCTGCCGGCCGAGCTGATCGCCTACGCCGACTCCGACGAGTACGACGAGGTGCTGCGCGCCTCGCACAACGACGGCATCGAGCGGGTCGGCCAGGAGGTCGGCACCCCGGTGATCTCCGTGCCCGGCGCCGAGGGCGAAGAGGTGGCCTTCTTCGGTCCCGTGGTCACCCCGGCCCCGCGCGGCGAGGCCGCCGCCCGGCTGTGGGACGGCACCCTGCTGGTCGCCTCGACCCCGGGGTTCTACGAGATCAAGCGCACCCGCACCAAGGGCCCGTCCTTCGAGTAGACCCGAAGGTACGCAGAAGGCCCCCGCGAGTCACGTCCTCGCGGGGGCCTTCTGTCGGACACGCCCGCCGGTGAAGGCTGAGAAGACGATCACGAGGCGGACGGGTTCGGGGTGCCGATCAGCCCTTGGCCGGGATCAGCAGCGGGGTGTTCGCCTTGGCGTCGGCGTAGCGCTTGGCCACGTCCTGCCAGTTGACGACATTCCACATGGCCTGGATGAAGTCCACCTTCTGGTTCTTGTACTGAAGGTAGAAGGCGTGCTCCCAGGCGTCGAAGACCAGGATCGGCACGGAGGCCTGGCCCACGTTGCCCTGGTGGTCGTAGACCTGCTCGACGATCAGACGGCCGCTGATGGGCTCGTACGCGAGCACGCCCCAGCCGGAGCCCTGCGTCGCGGAGGACGCGAAGGTCAGCTGCTTCTTGAAGGCGGCGAAGGAGCCGAAGGACTCGGTGATCGCGGCCGGCAGCTCGCCCAGGCCGTCCTTCTCGTCCGGGATGCCGCCGCCGTCACCGGTCTTCGGGCTGGCCATGTTGTGCCAGTAGATGCTGTGCAGGATGTGGCCGGAGAGGTGGAACGCGAGGTTCTTCTCCAGGCCGTTCAGCGCGCCCCAGTTCTCCTTGTCGCGCGCCTCCTCCAGCTGTTCCAGCGTGGTGTTGGCGCCCGCGACGTAGGCCGCGTGGTGCTTGTCGTGGTGCAGTTCGATGATCTGCGGGTTGATCACCGGCTCCAGCGCCGCGTAGTCGTAAGGAAGCTCAGGAAGCGTGTAGATGGCCATGCGTGTATCCGGTCCCCTCAGCGTGCCAACTGCTTATTGCAATCAATGCGCAACTGCACGCTAGCAGTAGGTATTCCCCGTCGCATGTAAGGGTCACCTCTCTTGTCGCGTCCTGCCGAACGCCGGAGGCCGGGCCCGTGCGATCGCACGGGCCCGGCCTCCGGGGCAGCGGAACTGAGGTGGGGTCAGGCCTCCGCGCCCGCCGCCGTTCCGCTTCCCCGACGCTGCATCACGTATCCGGTCACCGCGAGCGCGGCCGTCAGGCCTCCGGTGAAGACGACCTGGACGCGGGTGTCCTCGCCCAGGGCCATCAGCACCAGCACCCCGGCCACCCCGGCCAGCGCCACCCAGGTCAGGTAGGGGAAGCCCCACATCTTCACGACCAGCTTCCCGGGGGCCTCGCGCTCCAGCCGGCGGCGCAGCACGAACTGCGAGACGGCGATGAAGCCCCAGACGACGAGGATGACCCCGCCGACCATGTTCAGCAGCCAGGCGAACAGGGTGTCCGGGTACCAGTACGAGAGCAGCACGGTGACGAAGCCGAAGCCGGAGGAGGCGAGCACCGCGCGGCGCGGGACCCCGCCGGTGACCTTGCCCAGCGCCTTGGGGCCCTGGCCGCGGGAGACGAGGGAGTAGGCCATGCGCGAGGAGCCGTAGATGTTGGCGTTCATGGCGGACAGCAGGGCGATCAGGATGACCACGTTCATGATCTCGCCGGCCGCGGGGATGCCCAGGTGGTCCAGGGTGGCGGCGTAGGGGCCGTCCGCCGTGACTGCCGGGTCGTTCCAGGGCAGCAGGGTGACGATGACCAGCATGGAGCCGACGTAGACGATCGCGATGCGCCACATGGTGGTCTTCACGGCCCTGGCCACGCCCTTGACCGGGTTCTCGGACTCGGCGGCCGCGATGGTCACCGTCTCCAGCCCGCCGTACGCGACGACCGAGGCCAGCAGTCCGACGAGCAGGCCGTCCACCCCGTTGGGCAGGAAGCCGCCGTCGTGCAGCAGGTTGGCCGCGCCGGGGGAGGAGGTGCCGGGCAGCAGCCCCATGACGGCCAGCACGCCCAGGCCCAGGAAGAGTGCGATGGCGCCGATCTTGAGGGCGGCGAACCAGAACTCGAACTCGCCGAAGTGCGCCACGGCGCCCAGGTTGGACCCGCAGAAGACGGCCATGAAGACCAGCACCCACATCCAGGAGGGGGTGCCCGGGAACCAGCCGGTCATGATGTGCGCCGCGCCGATCGCCTCGATGGCCACGCCCACGCACAGCAGGGTCCAGAACATCCAGCCCGCTGTGAACCCCGCCCAGGGACCGACGGCCCGCTCCGCGTGCACGGAGAAGGAGCCGGAGGCGGGGTTCGCGGCGGACATCTCGCCGAGCATCCGCATCACGAACATCACGAGCAGCCCGGAGGCCGCGTAGGCGAGCACGATCGACGGGCCGGCGGCGGCGATCCCGGCCCCCGAGCCGACGAAGAGCCCGGCGCCGATGACCCCGCCGAGGGCGATCATCGAGAGGTGGCGCTGCTTGAGGCCGTTGCCGAGGGGGGAGCCGGCGTCGGTCTGCTGCGGTTCGGGTGGTGTCAGGGTGCTCTGGCTCATTGGGGGTGTGCCTGTCCGGTGTGCGGGGGGACGTGATGAGGTGCCCCAGTCTCACCTCTGTCCGATCTTCGGATGGTTTGCGTCCGATATGCGGACAGTCGGATGACCGGCCGTGATCATCCCCGTACGCTGCCGACAGGACGCGCTGACGCGACGACAGGGGGACCGATGGACGACCGAACGGACCACGGCATACGGGAATTGCCCGCGACGGGCCGGGGGGTGCTCGTCACCGGGGCCTCCCGCGGGATCGGGCGGGCCATCGCCACCGCCTTCGCCGAGCGGGGCGACCGGGTGGCGGTGCACTGCACGGTCCGGCAGGCGGACGCCGAGCGCACCCTCGCCGACCTGCCGGGCGAGGGGCACGTCCTCGTCAGCGGCGACCTCGCCGACCCGGCCCGCGTGGAAGCCCTCGCGGCCGAGGCCGAGGAGGCGCTCGGCGGCATCGACGTCCTCGTGAACAACGCCGCCGTGATGCTCGCGCACCCGCTGCCCACGACCTCGTACGCCGACTGGCAGGAGGCCTGGCGACAGACGGCCGCCGTCAACCTCTTCGCCCCGGCCAACCTCACCCACTGCGTCGCCCGCCACATGATCGCCGGCCGGCGCGAGGGCCGCGTCGTCAACATCGGCTCGCGCGGGGCGTTCCGCGGCGAGCCCGACCACCCCGCCTACGGCGCCACCAAGGCGGCCCTGCACGCACTCGGCCAGTCCCTCGCCGTCTCCCTGGCCCCGCACGGCATCGCCGTGGCCTCCGTGGCGCCCGGCTTCGTGGCGACCGAGCGCGTCGCCGGGCGGCTCGAAGGGGAGGAGGGCGAGCGGATCCGTGCGCAGAGCCCCTTCGGCCGGGTCGGCACCCCGCAGGAGGTCGCCGCCGCCGTGCTGCACCTGGCCTCGCCCGCCGCGCGCTGGAGCTCGGGCACCGTGCTCGACGTCAACGGAGCCTCGTACCTGCGCACCTGACGCGCCAAGGCCCCCCGCGCACCCGGCACGGGGGGCCTTGGGCCGGTGACCCGTCAGGACTTCGGGGTGCGCCGCTCCCGTACGAAGGCCACCACGAGGACGAGGGCCGCCGCACCCGTGGACCACAGCAGCTGCGGCCGGGCCGAGTCGTCGAACAGCATCAGGACCAGCACCGCCGCCATCCCGATCAGCGCCGCCCAGGTCGCGTACGGGAACAGCCACATCGGCAGCGTCAGCCGCTCCGGCATGTCCCGCTCGATGATCCGGCGCAGCTTCAACTGCGAGACCGCGATCAGGGCCCACACGAACAGCAGGACCGCGCCGACCGCGTTGAGCATGTAGAGGAAGATCGTGTCCGGCCACAGCAGGTTCAGCACCACCGACACGAAACCGAAGGCCACCGAGGCGAACACGGCCCGGCGCGGCACCCCGCCGCCCGAGACCTTCAGCAGCGACTTGGGCGCCTCGCCCCGCTCGGCCAGCGAGAACACCATGCGCGAGGACCCGTACAGGTTCGCGTTGAGCGCCGACAGCAGCGCCACGAAGATCACGATGTCCATGATCTGGCCGGCCGCCGGAATGCCGATGGAGTCGAGCACGGCCACGTACGGGCTCTGGCCCGGCTCCAGCGAGTCCCACGGCAGCAGGGTCACGATGACCACCATCGAGCCGACGTAGAAGAAGAGGATGCGCCACACCGCGCTGCGCACCGCCCGGGACACGGACCGGGCCGGGTCGTCCGACTCGGCGGCCGCGATCGTGACGACCTCCAGGCCGCCGAAGGCGAAGACCACCGCGAGCATGCCGGCGACGACCCCGCCCATGCCGGCCGGGAAGAAGCCGCCCTGGCCGGTCAGGTTGGCCATGCCCACCGGGTCCGTGTCCGGGAGCACGCCGAAGATCGCGAGGGTGCCGAGGATCAGGAACAGCACGATCGCGCCCACCTTCAGGGCGGCGAACCAGAACTCGAACTCGCCGAAGTTCTTCACCGCGGCCAGGTTGCACACGGTGAAGACCACCATGAAGAGCAGCACCCAGACCCACTGGTCGACCGAGGGCAGCCAGCCGTTCGCGATCTTCGCGGCGCCCGTCGCCTCCACGGCGAGCACCACGACCAGCAGGAACCAGTACAGCCAGCCCGCCGAGAAACCGGCCCAGCGCCCCAGCGCCTTCTCCGCGTAGACGGAGAACGAACCGGAGGCGGGCATCGCGGCGGACATCTCGCCGAGCGCCCGCATCACCAGCATCGCGAGCACGCCCGCGAGCAGGTACGAGCAGATGATCGCGGGACCGGCGATGCCGATGCCGGCGCCGGAGCCGACGAAGAGCCCGGCGCCGATCACGCCGCCGAGGCCGAGCATGGTCAGATGGCGCTGCTTGAGGCTGTGGCTCAGCGGCTCCTCGGGCAGGTCGGACATGGATGGAGCTTCTGACTGACGGTCGGGCATGAGGGGCGCTCGTACTCTCGTTCGGCCCAGTGGCGGTGGGGGCTCCGCAAAAGGATTGGCGGGACCCTACAGTCTCACCGGGCAGCGGCCTTCCGTGCAAAACGGACGTGGTGTCGGATCTTCCCCGTGACGCGGATCACGCCGCCGGGAGTGGGGGTGGGAGTCTTTGTACGGTCCCCACCAAACCGGGGAGTATGCCTTGGTGCCGGGCGGCGGTGGGGCGGCGGCGGGCCGCGACTAACGTCGGTGATCGTCCTGTCACCACGACCTCCCGGAGCCCTCCGATGAGCACCGCTTCCGTCTCCTTCCGGCCCGGCGCCGTCCTCGCCGACCTGCTGCCCGCGAGCCGCGTCCGCGACATCGCGCTCGTCGTCGGCGGAGCCGCGCTGACCGGCCTGGCCGCGCAGATCGCCGTGCCCGTCCCCGGCTCCCCGGTCCCGGTCACCGGCCAGACCTTCGCGGCGCTGCTCGTCGGCACCGCCTTCGGCGCCCGCCGCGGCTTCCTCGCGCTGGGCCTGTACGCCCTGCTCGGCTCGGCCGGCCTGCCGTGGTTCGCGAACGGCACCTCCGGTGCGGGCGGCGCCTCCTTCGGCTACGTGCTCGGCATGCTGCTGGCCGCCACCCTCGTCGGCGCCCTCGCGCAGCGCGGCGCCGACCGCTCGGTCCTGCGTACGGCGGGCGCGATGGTGCTGGGCTCCGCCGTCATCTACGCGGTGGGCGTGCCGTACCTGATGGCCGCCACCGGGATGTCCCTGAGCGCGGCCGTCGCGGCCGGCCTGGTCCCGTTCCTGATCGGCGACGCGCTCAAGGCCGCACTGGCCATGGGCGTTCTGCCGGCCGCCTGGAAGCTGGTCGGCCGCCGCGGCTGACCAGCCGCCGCCTTTTTCGTACAGCAGCCCCGGACCACCACGCTGTGGTCCGGGGCTGCTGTACGAACGGGCGGTCAGGGGTCAGCCCTGCAGCGCGGCCCGCTTCCGGCGGAAGTCCAGCACCACGCCGACGGCCACGACCAGGCCGGCCACCAGGGTGGACAGGGTGACCACCTCGCGGTTGGCGTCGTCCACGAACATGTAGCCGATCACGAACATGATCAGTGCGGCGGTGGCCCAGGTCAGCCACGGGAAGAGCCACATCTTCACGGTCAGCTTCTCCGGGGCCTCGCGGACCAGGATCCCGCGCATCCTCAGCTGGGTGAAGCAGATCGCCAGCCAGACGAAGAGCGCGATGGCGCCCGAGGAGTTCAGCAGGAAGTTGAAGACCGTGTCCTTGAAGGCGTAGTTGAAGTAGACGGCGACGAAGCCGAAGACCGTGGAGCCCAGGATGGCGGCGACCGGAACGCCCCGGGAGTTGACCTTGGCGAACGCCTTGGGGGCGTCGCCGCGCTCACCGAGCGAGAAGGCCATGCGGGAGGCGGTGTACAGGCCCGAGTTCAGGCAGGACAGCACGGCGGTCAGGACGATGACCTCCATGATCGTGCCGGAGTGCGCGATGCCGATCGAGTCCAGGGCGGCGACGTACGAGCCCTTCTCGGTGATCGACTTGTCGTTCCACGGGAGCAGGGTCAGCACGATGAAGATCGAGCCGAGGTAGAAGACACCGATCCGCCAGATGACGGAGTTGGTGGCCTGGGTGACCGCCTTGCGGGGGTTCTCCGACTCGCCGGCGGCGAGGGTGACGATCTCGCTGCCCATGAAGGAGAAGACGACCATCAGTACGCCGGTGAGGACCGCGCCGTAGCCGTTGGGGAAGAATCCGCCCGCGTCGGTCAGGTGGGCGAAGCCCGCACCCGGGTTGTCGGAGCCCGGCAGCAGGCCGAAGACGGCCAGCATGCCGATGATCACGAAGGCGCCGATGGCGACGACCTTGATGCCTGCGAACCAGAACTCGAACTCACCGTAGGAGGCGACGGAGCCGAGGTTGGTGACGGTCAGGACCGCCATCACGATCAGCGCCCAGGCCCACTGCGGGACGGCCGGGATCCAGTTCTCCAGGATGGCGGCACCGGCGGTGGCCTCCACCGCGAGGACGACGACCCAGAAGAACCAGTACAGCCAGCCGATGGAGAAGCCGGCCCAGCGGCCGAGCGCGCGGTCGGCATAAGCGGAGAACGAGCCCGAGTTCGGGCTGGCTGCGGCCATCTCGCCCAGCATCCGCATCACGAAGACCACCATCGCGCCGACGAGGGCGTAGGAGATCAGGATGGCGGGGCCGGCCTTGGCGATGCCGCCACCGGAGCCGACGAAGAGGCCGGCGCCGATGACACCACCGATGGCGATCATGGACAGGTGGCGGTTCTTGAGACCGGCCTTCAGACCGTCGGAGGGCTGACCGTCACCGGGGTTCCCGGTGGGGTTGCCTTCCTTCTGAAGGGTCGTCGTGGAGCTCATGGACGGATCCTTAGGTTCTCGGGTTGCGAGCCCCGGCATTCAAACCTGAGATGAACGCAGGACGGAAGACCTCAGTCCGGATCGTTGCGATGGGACGAACGTCCAGGACCTAGGTCCCGCCGTGTCCCATCTGCGTTCTTTGGGTTTACTTGAGCTTTAGAAGTGATTTACGCGACACCCATTGCGAGCCGCCGGGCCCCCTCGTGCCACACTCGACCCATGCGCGTGTACCTCGGATCCGACCATGCCGGTTATGAGCTCAAGAACCACCTCGTGGACTGGCTCAAGAACAACGGCCACGAGCCCGTCGACTGCGGGCCCCACATCTACGACGCCGTGGACGACTACCCGCCGTTCTGCCTGCGCGCCGCGGAGAAGACCGCCGCGGACCCCGGCAGCCTCGGCATCGTGATCGGCGGCTCCGGCAACGGCGAGCAGATCGCCGCGAACAAGGTCGAGGGAATCCGCGCCGTCCTGGCGTGGAGCGTCCAGACCGCCGAGCTGGGCCGCGAGCACAACAACGCCAACGTGATCTCCGTCGGCGGCCGCATGCACACGCAGGACGAGGTCGTCAGCTTCATCGACGCCTTCCTGAAGACCCCGTACTCCGGCGAGGAGCGCCACACCCGCCGCATCGACATGCTCACCGCCTACGAGCGGACCCGCGAGCTGCCCCCGATCCCGGCCCACCACCCGCAGGGCTGATCCCGCTTCCGGCCGTGCCGCTCCCTCCGGGGGTGGCGCGGCCGTTTTCATTCTTCTCAGGAGTGCGCAGTGCCCGAGGGGCATACGATCCACCGCCTCGCCCAGGACCACACCGAGCGGTTCGCCGCCCGCCCGGTCCGCGTCAGCAGCCCCCAGGGCCGCTTCGCCGAGAGCGCGGCCCTGCTCGACGGGCGCGAGCTGGAGAGCGCCGAGGCGCACGGCAAGCACCTCTTCCTCGAGCTGGGCGACGCCTGGATCCACATCCACCTCGGACTCTTCGGCAAGCTCGGCTTCGGCCCCGCCCCGGCGCCTCCCGCGACCGACACGGTCCGGCTGCGGCTGCTGAACGAGGAGCACTACGCCGACCTGCGCGGACCCACCGCCTGCGCGCTGATCGGCGAGGGCGAGAAGAAGGCGATACACGAACGGCTCGGCCCCGACCCGCTGCGGCCGGACGACGACCCCGACCACGCCTGGGCCCGGATCTCCCGCTCGCGCACCACGATCGCCGCCCTGCTGATGGACCAGAAGATCGTCGCGGGCGTCGGCAACGTCTACCGCGCCGAGGTCCTCTTCCGGCACGGCATCGACCCGTACCGGCTCGGCAAGGACCTCACGCGCGGCGAATGGGACGCCATGTGGGAGGACCTGGCCGGGCTGATGTGCCAGGGCGTACGGAACAACCGCATCGACACCGTCCGCGACGCGCACCTGCCCGAGGCGATGGGCCGCCCGCCGCGGGTGGACGACCACGGCGGCGAGGTGTACGTCTACAGGAGGGCGCACCTTCCCTGCCACATCTGCGGGGGCGAGATCCGCACCGCCGGTCTCGCCGCCCGCAACCTCTTCTGGTGCCCGGCCTGCCAGCGCCGCTAGGTCGTGTCGCGCTCGGCCGGGCAGCACCGCGGCCCCGCCGGGCCTGTCGGCCCGGTGGCCCGGTGCCGGGTCAGAACCCGTGCGGGAGCCAGGGGGCCACGTCCCCGGCGAAGGCCCGCGAGGCCTCCGTCAGGGCGCCCGGCCGCAGTTCGCGCACCCGGCCGGCCGCCGCCAGCGAGGTCAGGGCGGTCCCACCCAGGTAGGCCGCGCCCAGCTCCCGTACCGACAGCGCCAGCTCCGCCGGCTCCCCGGTCCGCGTGCACGAGACCTTCCCGGCGTCGGCGCCCGCCCCGGCCGTCAGCCGCCACCGCCCCGCGTTCCACGGGCAGAACGCGTCCTCGACCTCCAGGACCACGTCCACCGCGGTCCCGTACGTCCGTGCCTCCAGCGCCGCCGGCAGGTCCACCAGCCGTACGTGGAGCGCGTCGCGCGTAGTCGGCCGCGACCGCCGGACATCGCTGACCAGGTGCAGCAGCGGATCGTCCACCGGCCGCTTGCGCGCCCGCACCGTCCACGTCAGGTCGATGGAGAACAGGTAGCGCCACAGCGCGGCCGTCGCCGCCGGATCCAGTGCGTCGAGGTCCGCGACCTCGACCTTCCCGGCCGCACCGGCCGGATCCCAGTCCGGCTTGACCCGGTAGCGGGCGTACCCCGCCACCCCTCCGTCCGCCCGCTCGGCGACCACGCACTTCAGCGGGGAAGCACCCTCCCGGTCCTCGGGCGGATCCGTGACCGCCGACCGCTCCCAGCCGGGCTGCCGGGCCGGCATCCCCGGCCGCCTCGTGACCAGCTCGGCGTACACCCGCTCGCAGTCGGCGAGCGCCTGCTGCGGGTCGACGAGCCGCAGCCGCACCTCGTCCGTCCCCGGCGGCACTGCGAGCCGTACCCGCGCCGTATCGACCTCCACGGACAGGGCGTACGTCGCCGTGCCGTAGCCGAAGCGCCCGTAGATGGCCGGATCCGAGGCCGTCAGCACCGCGAGCGGCTCACCGCCCGCCCGGACGTCGTCCAGCTGGCGCCGCATCAGAGAACTGAGCACCCCCCGGCGGCGGTGCGTCGGCGCGACGCCCACCATCGTGACCCCGGCGGCCGGCACCACCGCCCCGCCCGGCACCGAGAGCCGGAAACTGAACGCCGAGGCCGAACCCACGCACTCCGTGCCGTCCCAGACGCCCAGGGAACGCTCCGGCTCCGTCAGCGACCGGTACAACTCCCGCCACGGAGGGGACTCGGACACGCCGCCGAAAGCCAGTTCGAGCTGGTCGAACCAGACATCCCACTCGTCCGACCTCAAAACGCGCATCTCAAGAGCCATGCGGCCATCCTTACGCGGGCATTCCGTCGCAGTCGAAGGGTTTTCAGGAGGCAATGTGCCCAAGGTCCAGGGGTACCCCTGCGCATCCACAGCCAGGATGGATAGGGTCCCGATGCAATGGCCGGAGCACGCGTGGAATCCCTCAAGGCCCGGATGCGCATGCTGTCGCACCGGGGTCGCACCGCCGTGCGCAAATCCGCCGTCGACTACTTCCGCGGCGACGGCTCCGACTGGCTCGCCTTCGGCGGTCTGCTGGCCACCGTCCCCGCCATCGCCTGCGGCACGCTCATGCTGCCCGTCTGGTTCTCGCCCTCCGCGCTCGTCCTGCCCATCGTCGCCGGCGGACTGCTCCTGCGCCCCGCCAGCCTCCTCGCCCTGTACGCCGCCTCCGCGGCCGCGCTGATCGTCGAGGCCCTCGTCCTCGGCCCGTACACCCTGGGCCCGGCCCGCGTCACGCCCGGCACCGTCCTGGTGGTCGCGGCCTGCGGATTCTTCGGACTGGTCATCGCCCAGTTCCGCAGCCGCGTCGGCGTCCCCTGGCGGCGCGGCGGCACCATGCTCTTCGACCTCCGCGAACGCATCCGGATCCAGAGCAAACTGCCCGCCCTGCCCCGCGGCTGGCACCGCGAGATGGCCCTGCGCCCGGCCGGCGGCCAGTCCTTCTCCGGCGACTTCGTGGTCGCGGCCCGCACCAACGGCGGCCGGACCCTGGAGATCGTCCTGACCGACGTCTCCGGCAAGGGCATGGAAGCGGGCTCCCGCGCCCTGCTGCTGTCCGGGGCCTTCGGCGGCCTGCTCGGCGCCCTGCCGCCGCACGGCTTCCTGCCCGCCGCCAACGGCTACCTGCTCCGCCAGGACTGGGACGAGGGCTTCGCCACCTCCATCCACCTCGTCCTGGACCTGGAGACCGGCGACTACGAACTCCTCTCCGCCGGCCACCTCCCCGCCCTCCAGCTCTCCGCCGGCAGCGGCCGCTGGCAGGAGAAGACCGGCGAGGGCCCGCTGCTCGGCGTCTACGACGGCGCAGAGTTCTTCCCCGCCCGCGGGAACCTCCGCCGCGGCGACGTCCTCATGCTCTTCACCGACGGCCTCGTCGAGACGGCCGAGCGCGAGATCAGCGAAGGCATCGACCGCCTCACCGGCGAAGCCGACCGCTACGTGGCCTCCGGCTGGGACGGCGCGGCCTGGCACCTGATCGAGAAGGTCGCCAAGGACGTCAACGACGACCGGGCCCTGCTCCTCATCCGCCGCTCACCCTGACCCCCGGTACGCACCCGCCCTGCGCCACTTCGGACCGCTCGTCTAGCTCGTGGACTTCCGCCACGGCCCGATCCCCAGTTGCCCGGTGTTGCCGAGGTCGACGGGCCGGGTCAGCGGGAGCAGCAGGCGCGGGGCGCCGGGCTTCGGCGTCACCTCCAGCGCCCAGCCCTCGACCGCGGGCGCCGTCGCGTCCGTGACCCGGTTGCGCCACACCAGCGTCATCGACGCGGCCTCCCCCGGCCTCAGCTCCACCCGCTCGGCCGGGGCGTCCACGGCCGGGACCTGCGAGGTGATCGGCGCGGAACCGTGCCCGACCGACACCTCCACCGGCCGCCGCTGCTTGTCGAGCAGCCGGACCTCGGGGAAGCCCTCCAGCACGTAGGCGCCGGTACCGCAGTTGACCAACTGGAAGCCCTCCACCCGCAGCCCCATCGCGGCGTCCCCGGACCCCTCCAGCAGCCGCACCCCGCCCTCGGGACACGAGGACTGCTGCGCCGTCGGTGCGGTCGGCCCCGGCGCGGACCTCGGCGCGGGCGGCGCCTCACATCCCGTCAACACCCCCGCGAGCACCCCCGCCGCCACCACGCCCCCGACAACGCCCCGCCCCCACCGCTTCACGATCATGCCGCGACCCTACGCCGCCCCCGCGGGCGAGGACCGGCCACTCCGTGCGAATTGGCCCGCCCCCACGGCTCCGCCGGACACCCCCTAACGTGCCCCCATGGACCGCACGCTCGCCGCAGATCTCGCCCGGCTTCCCGACCTCCTCGACGCCACCCGCCGCGCCGCCGCCGACGCGCTCGCCACGCTGGACGCGCGTCCCGTCGTACCGCCCGCCGGAAAGCCGTACGACCCCGAGCCCCTGCCGGAGCACGGCACCGGCACGGAGCAGGCCCTCGCCGCCTTCCAGGACCGCTGGGCACCCCGGCTGTCGGCCTCCGCGGGCCCCCGCTACCTCGGCTTCGTCACCGGCGGCGCCACCCCCGCCGCCCTCGCCGGGGACTGGCTCACCGCCGCCCACGACCAGAACTCCAACTCCGCCCTCGACGGCGCCGGCCAGGACCTCGAACGCGAGACCGTCGGCTGGCTCCGCGAGCTCTTCCACCTCTCCGCCGCCCACACCGGGACCTTCGTCAGCGGCGCCACCATGTCCAACACCACCGGACTCGCCATCGCCCGCGAATGGCTCGGCGAACGACTCGGCGTCTCCCCGGCCGAGGACGGCGCCGCCGCGCTCGGCCCCGTCCGCGTCCTGTCCGGCGCCCCGCACTCCTCCATCGGCAAGGCCCTCTCGGTCCTCGGCCTGGGCCGCCGCTCCCTCGTCCCCGTCCCCACCCTCCCCGGCCGGGAGGCCGTCGACCCCGCGGCCCTGGAACGCGCCCTCGCCGACACGCCCGGCCCCGCCGTCGTCGTCGCCAACGCGGGCACCGTCAACACCGTCGACTTCGACGACCTCCGCGCCGTCGCCGCCCTCAAGGAACGCCACGACTTCTGGCTGCACACGGACGCCGCCTTCGGCGCCTTCGCGGCCCTCTCCCCGGACCACGCCCACCTCGCCGACGGCCTCGACGCCTCCGACTCCCTCTGCGTCGACCTGCACAAATGGCTGAACGTCCCCTACGACAGCGCCGTCCAGTTCACCCGCCGCCGCGACCTCCAGGCCCGCGTCTTCCAGAACTCCGCCGCCTACCTCGGCCCCCTCGGCGAGCACCCCGACCTGGTCCACCTCACCCCGGAGAACTCCCACCGGCTGCGCGCCCTCGCCGCCTGGTTCACCCTCCGCGCGTACGGCCGCCAGGGCCACCGGGAGATCGTCGAGCGCGACATCGCCTGCGCCCGCGCACTGGGCGAGCGGCTGTCCCGGGACCCCGCCCTCACCCTGCTCGCCCCGGTCCGCCTCAACGTGGTCTGCTTCACCCTCGCCGCCGGCCCCACCCCGGCCCGCCTGACCGCCCTGCGCGAGGCCGTGGCCGCCGACGTGTTCGTCACCCCCACCGTCTACGGGGGAACCCCCGCCCTGCGCGCCGCGTTCTCCAACTGGCGTACCACGCAAGCCGACGTGGACCGGGTCGCGCAGGCCCTCGGCACCGCAGCGAAGGAGATCGCATGACGAGCAGCCCCCTGACCCTCACGGAGGTCGAGTCGATCGCGCGCGCCGCGCACGAGGGCCAGACCGACAAGGCCGGCCGGCCCTACGCGGAGCACCTCGCGGCCGTGGCCGAGGGCGTCCGGCTGCGCGGGGGCACCGCGGAGCAGCAGGCCGCGGCCTGGCTGCACGACGCCGTGGAGGACGAGGCGCTCAGCCTGCACTGGCTGGACGCGGCCGCCCTCCCGCAGCCGGTGAAGGACATGGTCCTCGCGGTCACGAAGCGCCACGGCGAACCGGTCGAGGAGTACGCGGCCCGCATCCTCGCCACCCCGGGCGCCCTGCTCGTCAAGGAGGCCGACCTCGCGCACAACGCCGACCCCGCACGACTCTCTGTACTCGACGGCCCCACGCGTGAACGGCTGTCCGCGAAGTACGCCCATGTCCGCTCCCTGCTCGGCCTCACCGCCCCATGACCCGTGACCCGTGACCCGTGACCCGCGCCCGAAATATGCCCAGTGCGCCTGCGCTTGGCGGAAACAGAATGACGGCGATGCGTCACGGAGCGGATAGCCGGGGCCCGTTGGTGGGAGGATGCTCCATGTGGGGGTGCGCGCGGCCGCACGCCCCGGGCCGACCAGGGGACGACCGAAGGTGTGATCAGTAGTGGCCATTTCGCTGTCAGTGGTGGTTCTGTTGGGGGTCATCCTGGTGGTGCTGATCCGTGGCAACCACATCAAGGCCGGTCCCGCCATCATCGCCGCCCTCTTCGGGTTCTTCCTGGCGTCCAGCTCCATCGCGGACGACGTGAACCGCTTCCTGAACTCCCTCGCGACGATGATCGCGAACATCAAACTCTAGGCCGCGCACGGTCGGACGACCCGGGCCGGACGATGTCAGTGGCCGGGGTTAGGTTCAGGACATGAGTTCATCCTTGAGCGTGTTCCTGATCGACCCGAAGGCTGCGCAGGCACTGGTCGGTTCCGGTGATGACCAGCTCCTCCAGGTCATCCGAGACAGCTTCGGCGAGGACCTGAAGCACGACGACGACTGGTTCAGCTCCGAGATCGAAGACGGCGCGCCCACCGCGTACGAGGCGCTGCGCACGGTGGTCCACGGCGGCCCCTTCGGCGAGAAGGACGACCACGCCTTCCAGTACGCCTACGCCTACAAGCGACTGGTCTCGCTGACCGGCTCCTTCCTCGACAACTCCTCCTTCTCCCCCTACCGGGGCGACTGGCTGTCCATGGTCGACGACGGCCTGCGGGCCCTGAACATCACCGCCGTGTCGGTGGAGGAGTTCAGCTACTCCCGCCTGCCGGACCCGCTGCCGTACGCGCACACACCGGGCTGCGGCACCTGGACCCCCGAGCAGTGCGCACGGGCGCTGGAACAGTTCGAGGAGACCAAGCGCCAGGGCCACGCCCCGCCGCTGGACCCCGAGGTGGTCGACGCCGTCATGGACATCGTCGCCTGGCTCCGCCACACCGAGTCCCGCCCCGGCTTCGGCATCATCGGCTTCCGCTCCTAGGAATCCGAAAGAGACACCCCCAGGCCTTGGACCTCAGGCGTGCTGCGGCACCTCGTCCTTCAGCATGGTCCGCAGCGCGGCGCGGAACTCCGGCGTGTCGACCTCGCCGTGCACGGACACGGAGTGCTCGGTGGCCGCCCGGACCACTTCCTCTTCCTCGCCCGTGATGGTCAGGGTGCACTTGGCCTCGCTGGGGTAGTCCCTGCAGTCAATGACCTTGCGCATGGTGTGCCTCCCGGATCGGTGGTGCGGCTGCCGACGTCGCCGTCCGAGCGGTGCCCGGGCGGGAGGGCGGAGGCAGGCGCGTTCGGGGTCTCCTTCCACGATCCTCCCCGCCGGCCCGGGACGCGCTCCGGGGCAGCCCGGTGAGGGGGTTGCCGACCAGTTCGTCACCGAGCTCAGGATCCCGCCCACCGACCGACGGCCGCTTGGCACAGCCCCGGGAACGCATCAGGGCCAGGTCGAGGAAACATCCTCTGACCTGGCCCTGAGCCATCAAGAGCGGGCGACGGGAATCGAACCCGCGTAGCTAGTTTGGAAGACTAGGGCTCTACCATTGAGCTACGCCCGCAACGCGCGCGCCGCAGGTCCGGGGACCTCGGCACGAACAGCATCCTAGCGGGTCGCGCCGGGGGATCGCACACCCCTTTTGCGGCCGTGGCGCGGACCTGCCGGGAACGCCTGGCCGGGAAAGGCCGGCGAACTCATGAAACCCCGCGCATCAGAGGGTCTCCGGGCATGTACCCTACGTGTCGCACCGACGGGGTGTGGCGCAGCTTGGTAGCGCGTCCGCTTTGGGAGCGGAAGGTCGTCGGTTCGAATCCGGCCACCCCGACCACCAGCAGTGTCCCCTTCGCGAATCTGTCGGGGGTTTCCACAAGATCGCGTTGTGGGCTGATTGCCGCTTGCGGTTACTATGCAAGCTGCGTGCCCGTGTGTCTGATGTACCGGGCCGAAGTCCGCTGAACCGCTGAATCGCAGCGTGACGGCAGAATCCCCAGCAGTCAGCCACAAGGAGACCGAACCGTGAAGAGCGCCGTGGAGACCCTGAACCCGACTCGGGTTCGGCTCACTGTTGAGGTGCCCTTCGAGGAGCTCAAGGACAGCCTCGACGCGGCGTACAAGAAGATCAACCAGCAGGTCACGGTGAAGGGCTTCCGCAAGGGCAAGATCCCGGCCCGCGTCATCGACCAGCGCTTCGGCCGCGGTGCGGTGCTGGAGGAGGCCGTCAACGACGCCCTCCCGAAGTTCTACACCGAGGCCGTCAACGAGGCGGACCTGAACCCGCTGGGCCAGCCCGAGGTCGACATCACGGAGCTGAAGGACGGCGAACTGCTGGCCTTCACCGCCGAGGTGGACGTCCGCCCCGAGATCGAGATCCCGGACTACTCCGGCATCGAGGTCGAGGTCGACGCGGTCGAGGTCTCCGACGAGGACGTCGAGGAGTCCGTCGAGCAGCTGCGCGGCCGCTTCGCGTCCACCAAGGACGTCGAGCGCGCCGCCCAGGACGGCGACGTCGTCACCATCGACCTCGAGGCCAAGGTCGACGGCGAGGTGCTGGAGGACGGCGTCGCTTCCGACGTGTCCTACACCATCGGCTCGGGCGAGCTGCTCGAGGGCATCGACGAGGCCGTCAAGGGCCTGGAGGCCGGTGGCGAGGCCACCTTCACCTCCCAGCTGAAGGGCGGCTCCGCCGAGGGCAAGGACGCCGAGGTCACCGTCAAGGTCACCAAGGTCTCCGCCAAGGAGCTCCCGGAGCTGGACGACGAGTTCGCGCAGATGGCGAGCGAGTTCGACACCCTCGATGAGCTCAAGGCCGACAGCCGCAAGCGCCTCGAGAACATGAAGCAGTACGACCAGGCCACGCAGGCCCAGGAGCGCGTCCTGGAGAAGCTGCTGGAGCTCGTCGAGGTCCCGATCCCCGAGAAGCTGCTCGCGGACGAGGTCCAGACCCGCAAGCACAACCTGGAGCACCACCAGCTCGGCCAGATGGGTCTGACCATCGAGAAGTACCTGGAGTTCCAGGGCAAGACGGTCGAGGAGTTCGACGCCGAGACCTCCGAGCAGGCGGTCAAGGGCATCAAGACCCAGTTCGTCCTCGACGCGCTGGTCAACAAGGAGAAGCTGGGCGTCAACCAGGAGGAGCTCACCGAGCACCTCATGCGCCGCGCCGCTTCCTCCAACATGTCCCCCGACCAGTTCGCCCAGGCGGTCGTCGAGGGTGGCCAGGTCCCGATGCTGGTCGGCGAGGTCGCCCGCGGCAAGGCCCTCGCGGTCGTCGTCGAGGCCGCGAAGGTCACCGACACCAACGGTGACGTCGTCGACCTCTCCGACGAGGACGAGGAGCAGGCCGTCGAGACGGTCGAGGCCGCCGTCGAGGGTGACACCGAGGACAAGGCCGAAGAGGCCAAGTAACACCCCGGGCGCAGCCCACTGAGCAGTGCCCCGAAGGGCCCGGACGCAGCCGCGTCCGGGCCCTTCGGCATGGCCCCCGGCGGTCCCCCGGACCTTGCGCTCCGAGCGAACAGTTCGGGAAGCGGGATGGCGTTGTCCTACCTGCGCGTTAGGGTCCATGAATACGAGGGCACGGGAGTACCCGTACGCCGGCGGACTTGTCCGTACCGGCCGGACCGCGCCCCAGAACGAGACGCTGAGACGGCACATGGCCGTCGGAGACGAGCAGGTGGATACGTGACGAATCTGAAGCCTTACGCCGCGGGTGAGCCGTCCATCGGTGGCGGCCTCGGCGACCATGTCTACAACCGGTTGCTCGGCGAGCGCATCATCTTCCTCGGCCAGCAGGTAGACGACGACATCGCGAACAAGATCACCGCGCAGCTCCTCCTCCTGGCCGCCGAGCCGGAGAAGGACATCTACCTGTACATCAACAGCCCCGGTGGCTCGGTGACGGCCGGCATGGCCGTCTACGACACCATGCAGTACATCCCCAACGACGTCGTCACCATCGGCATGGGCATGGCGGCCTCCATGGGCCAGTTCCTGCTCACCGGTGGCGCCAAGGGCAAGCGCTTCGCCCTGCCGAACACCGACATCCTGATGCACCAGGGCTCCGCCGGCATCGGCGGCACCGCGTCGGACATCAAGATCCAGGCCCAGTACCTGCTGCGCACCAAGCAGCGGATGGCCGAGATCACCGCGTTCCACTCGGGCCAGACCGTCGAGGCGATCATCCGCGACGGTGACCGCGACCGCTGGTTCACCTCCGAGGAGGCCAAGGACTACGGCCTGATCGACGAGATCATCTCGGCCGCGTCCAACGTTCCGGGCGGCGGCGGCACCGGGGCCTGATCCCGGCACCACCGTCAGTACCCAGCAGCCGACAGCCCGCAGAACGCCACCAGGATGGTGAACACCCAGATGTACATGAACAACCTCTCTCCCGCGAGCGGCCTCCACACCGGCCCCCAGGTGGACAACCGCTACGTCATCCCGCGCTTCGTCGAGCGCACCTCGCAGGGCGTGCGCGAGTACGACCCGTACGCGAAGCTCTTCGAGGAGCGCGTGATCTTCCTCGGCGTGCAGATCGACGACGCCTCCGCCAACGACGTCATGGCGCAGCTGCTGTGCCTGGAGTCGATGGACCCGGACCGCGACATCTCGATCTACATCAACAGCCCCGGCGGCTCCTTCACCGCGCTGACGGCGATCTACGACACGATGCAGTTCGTGAAGCCGGACATCCAGACGGTCTGCATGGGCCAGGCGGCCTCCGCCGCCGCGGTCCTGCTCGCCGCCGGCACCCCCGGCAAGCGCATGGCCCTGCCGAACGCCCGCGTGCTGATCCACCAGCCCTCCGGCGGCACCGGCCGTGAGCAGCTCTCCGACCTGGAGATCGCGGCCAACGAGATCCTGCGCATGCGCGACCAGCTGGAGTCCATGCTGGCCAAGCACTCGACCACCCCGCTGGAGAAGATCCGCGAGGACATCGAGCGCGACAAGATCCTCACTGCCGAGGACGCGCTCGCGTACGGCCTGATCGACCAGATCATCTCCACCCGCAAGAGCTCGGCCTGATCCTTGCCACCAATTGGCGTGGACACGTCGCCGCATTCGGCGATGTGAACCACGTCAAGGGGGCCCCGTACGGGGCCCCCGGCAAGGTACCGTCGGATATGAGGCACCAGGAGCGCTGAACCAGGCGTCTCCCAGGCGAAGGGGAAGCACCTCGTGGCACGCATCGGTGACGGCGGCGATCTGCTCAAGTGCTCGTTCTGCGGAAAGAGCCAGAAGCAGGTGAAGAAGCTCATCGCAGGACCCGGTGTGTACATCTGCGACGAGTGCATCGACCTCTGCAACGAGATCATCGAAGAGGAGCTCGCGGAGACCTCCGAGGTCCGGTGGGAGGAACTCCCCAAGCCCCGCGAGATCTACGAGTTCCTGGAGAGCTACGTCGTCGGCCAGGAGCCGGCGAAGAAGGCGCTCTCCGTCGCGGTGTACAACCACTACAAGCGGGTCCAGGCCGGCGAGAACGGCGGCGCGCAGGGCCGTGACGACGCGATCGAACTCGCGAAGTCCAACATCCTCCTGCTGGGTCCGACCGGCTCCGGCAAGACGCTCCTCGCCCAGACGCTCGCGCGCATGCTGAACGTCCCGTTCGCCATCGCCGACGCGACGGCGCTGACGGAGGCCGGGTACGTCGGCGAGGACGTCGAGAACATCCTGCTGAAGCTGATCCAGGCCGCCGACTACGACGTCAAGAAGGCCGAGACCGGGATCATCTACATCGACGAGATCGACAAGGTGGCCCGCAAGAGCGAGAACCCGTCGATCACGCGCGACGTGAGCGGCGAGGGCGTTCAGCAGGCCCTCCTCAAGATCCTCGAGGGCACCACGGCGTCGGTCCCCCCGCAGGGCGGGCGCAAGCACCCGCACCAGGAGTTCATCCAGATCGACACGACGAACGTGCTCTTCATCGTGGGCGGCGCCTTCGCCGGCCTGGAGAAGATCATCGAGTCGCGTGCGGGCGCCAAGGGCATCGGCTTCGGCGCGACGATCCGCTCCAAGCGCGAGATCGAGGCCAGCGACCAGTTCCAGGAGGTCATGCCGGAGGACCTGGTGAAGTTCGGGATGATCCCCGAGTTCATCGGCCGCCTCCCCGTCCTGACCTCCGTGCACAACCTGGACCGCGAGGCCCTGCTCCAGATCCTCGTCGAGCCGCGCAACGCGCTGGTGAAGCAGTACCAGCGGCTGTTCGAACTCGACGGTGTCGAGCTGGACTTCGAGCGGGAAGCCCTCGAGGCGATCGCCGACCAGGCGATCCTCCGCCAGACCGGCGCGCGAGGCCTGCGCGCCATCATGGAGGAGGTCCTGATGTCGGTGATGTACGAGGTCCCGTCCCGCAAGGACGTGGCCCGCGTGGTCATCACCTCGGACGTGGTCCGCTCCAACGTGAACCCGACCCTGGTCCCCCGCATCGTCCCGAAGGACCAGGGCCCGCACGAGAAGTCGGCGTAGCCGCCTGCGGCGAGCCGCAGCCGGACAGCACGCGAAAGGGGCGCCTCCCGGTGGGGGCGCCCCCTTCGCGCGTTCAGGACTTAGATGTGCGCCAATCGGCCAAGTGTTCTAGATCCCCTGGTGTGGGGGCATCTCTCTTGATCAACTTCTTCTCAGAAATTCTTCCACGGAGGGACGAGAGAATGAAGAAGCGTACGCTCGGCGTTCTGGCTGCCACTTTTGTGGCGGCTGCACTGCCCATGGTGGCAGCTTCACCGGCATCGGCTTCGTCGGCTGACTGCCAGGTCTACCTGCGCAACCTGGGCCACACGGTGGGTCCGAAGGTGGAAGCGGCGTGCAACCTCGCCGCCACCTGGGATGTCCATGGACTGAATCGCCTTACCTGTTATCTGGCCTTGATGGACCTTGGGGTGAGGACCGACTACGCCTCCACGGCGTGCTACCAACTGGCCTGAGGGTGCCGGACCGGTCGGTGCATGCGCTCGGCGCCGACCGCTGTCCTGATCAGAGCTTGACGCGGGCGGTGTTGTAGAGCTTCGCGGCGAGGTCTGCGGCCTGCTCCTGGGTGTAGCCCGGCTTGCCCGCCAGGATGGACGCCAGGTCCGAGGCGCTGACCATGCCCAGGGTGCTGTAGTCACCCCAGACACAGAAGGGGAGCGTGGCCTCCTTGGGGCCCTTGGTGCTCGTGTCCTTGGCAGTGAACTTGATGTCCTGGCACTTCATGACGGCGCCCTTGAAGTTGGCCGGCTTCATCGGCTTGGGGCTGCCCAGGAGCTGCACGTCGGACTTGCCGTCCTTGGCGACCTCCATCTGGGCCTTGGCGAAGTAGCCGTCCACCGCCTTCTCCGGGTCGGTGACCTCGCCGTAGACGCCGGAGAAGCTGATGCCCTTGGCGCTCAGCGGGTTCTTCGGGTCGCCGGCGACGTAGTTCATGCCCACCTGGGTCGGGTTCTTGACCCCTGCCGCCTCGACCTCCTTTTTGTCCTTGTCGGTGAAGGCCGGCTCGTCGTACTTCGGGTCCTTCTTGAAGTCGTCGACCGACTCCGGGGCGACCAGCTTGTAGCCCTTGGTGGCGGCCGAGACGTCGCCGTCGGCGCCGCCGCCCAGGAAGTACCAGCCGCCGCCCGCGATCAGGGCGACCGCGACCACCGAGGACAGCACGATCAGGCCCGTCTTGGACTTCCTCGGGGGCTGCTGCGGGGGCATGCCGCCGTACGGGGGCTGCTGCTGGTAGCCGTACTGCGGGGGCTGCTGGGGGTAGCCCTGCTGGGGGACGCCCGGCTGCTGGGGGTAGCCGTAGCCCGGCTGCTGCGGGGCGGGCTGCCCGTACGGTCCCGGCTGGCCGTACGGCCCCGGCTGCTGCGGCGGGGGCTGCTGCCCGTACGGTCCCGGCTGCTGCGGCTGCTGACCGTACGGCCCTGGCTGGTTGTAGCTCATCCCGCGTCCCCCAATTGAGGTTGCTTATACGTTCCACACATCCTGACGGAAGCCGGAGGCGGGCAGGGCGCCGGGTCCCCCGGATTACTGGTTTCATGACTGGACTGTTACGGCTCTAAACTGTGGCCCGTGACCGAGAACACGCAGACAACCAGTGCCCCCAACTCCGAACTGCCGACCCAGTACGCGCCGGCCGAGGTAGAGGGGAAGCTCTACGAGCGCTGGGTAGAGCGTGGGTACTTCACGGCCGACCCCGCGAGTGAGAAGCCCGCGTACACCATCGTCATTCCGCCGCCGAACGTCACCGGGTCCCTGCACCTGGGCCACGCCTTCCAGCACACGCTCATGG
This sequence comes from Streptomyces sp. NBC_01408, assembly GCF_026340255.1. Lineage (GTDB taxonomy): Bacteria > Actinomycetota > Actinomycetes > Streptomycetales > Streptomycetaceae > Streptomyces. The sequence continues at coordinate 2,908,984 of NZ_JAPEPJ010000001.1, forward strand.
ACGCCCTGACCCGCCGCAAGCGGATGCAGGGCTTCGAGTCGCTGTGGCTGCCCGGCATGGACCACGCCGGCATCGCCACCCAGAACAAGGTCGAGCAGCAGCTCGCCGAGGAGGGCAAGTCCCGCCACGACCTGGGCCGCGAGGAGTTCGTCGAGCGCGTCTGGCAGTGGAAGGAAGAGTACGGCGGCAAGATCCTCGGCCAGATGCGCCGCCTCGGAGACGGCGTCGACTGGTCGCGCGAGCGGTTCACCATGGACGAGGGGCTGTCCAAGGCCGTCCAGACGATCTTCAAGAAGCTCTTCGACGACGGGCTGATCTACCGCGCCGAGCGCATCATCAACTGGTGCCCCCGCTGCCTGACGGCCATCTCCGACATCGAGGTGGAGTACCAGGAGGACGCGGGCGAGCTCGTCTCCATCAAGTACGGGGAGGGCGAGGACACCCTCGTCGTCGCCACCACCCGCGCCGAGACGATGCTCGGTGACACGGCCATCGCCGTCCACCCGGACGACGAGCGCTACAAGCACCTGGTCGGCAAGCTCATCAAGTTGCCGCTCACCGACCGTTCCATCCCGGTCGTCGCGGACACGCACGTCGACCCCGAGTTCGGCACCGGCTGCGTCAAGGTGACCCCGGCGCACGACCCGAACGACTTCGCCATCGGGCAGCGCCACGGCCTGCCCAATATGACGATCATGGACGAGCACGGTGTCATCACCGTCCACGGCCCCTTCCTCGGCCTGGACCGCTACGAGGCGCGTTCCGCGGTCGTCGGCGCCCTGCGCCAGCAGGGCCGCATCGTCGCCGAGAAGCGCCCGTACATGCACTCCGTCGGGCACTGCTCGCGCTGCTCCACCACCGTCGAGCCCCGCCTGTCCCTCCAGTGGTGGGTCAAGGTCGAGACCCTCGCCAAGGCCGCCGGTGACGCGGTCCGCGACGGCCGGGTCGCGATCCACCCGCAGGAGATGGAGAAGCGCTACTTCGACTGGGTCGACAACCTCAACGACTGGTGCATCTCGCGCCAGCTGTGGTGGGGCCACCGCATCCCGGTCTGGTACGGCCCGGACGGCGAGGTCGTCTGCGTCGGCCCGGACGACGAGGCGCCGACGGGGGAGGGCTGGGTCCAGGACACGGACGTCCTCGACACCTGGTTCTCGTCCGGCCTGTGGCCGTTCTCCACCCTCGGCTGGCCGGAGAAGACCCCGGACCTGGCGAAGTTCTACTCCACCGACGTCCTGGTCACCGGCCACGACATCATCTTCTTCTGGGTCGCCCGGATGATGATGTTCGGCCTGTACGCCATGGACGGCGAGCCCCCCTTCAAGACGATCGCGCTGACCGGCCTGGTCCGCGACGAGCGCGGCAAGAAGATGTCGAAGTCCTTCGGCAACGTCGTCGACCCGCTGGACTGGATGGACAAGTACGGCTCCGACGCCGTCCGCTTCACCCTGGCCAAGGGCGCCAACCCCGGCACCGACGTCCCGATCGGCGAGGACTGGGTCCAGGCCTCCAGCAAGTTCGCCAACAAGATCTGGAACGCCACGCGCTTCGCGCTGATGAACGGCGCCACGATCGAGGGCGACCTGCCGCCGGCCGAGCAGATGTCGGCGACCGACCGCTGGATCCTGTCCCGGCTGAACAAGACCGTCGCGCAGGTGGACGCGTACTACGACGACTTCCAGTTCGCCAAGCTCAGCGAGGCGCTCTACCACTTCGCGTGGGACGAGGTCTTCGACTGGTACGTCGAGCTCTCGAAGACGACCTTCTTCGCGGGCGGCGAGCAGGCCAAGGTCTCCGGCCGGGTGCTGGGCGAGGTCATCGACGTCATGCTGCGGCTGCTGCACCCGGTGGTCCCGTTCGTCACCGAGACCCTGTGGACCACGCTGACCGGGCGCGAGTCCCTCGTGATCGCCGAATGGCCCAAGGCTGTGTCCGTTCCTGGGGCTGACGCCCCGGGCGGGTTCCGCGACGAGGCCGCCGAGGCCGAGGTCGGGAGCGTCCAGGCGGTCGTCACCGAGGTCCGCCGGTTCCGCAAGGAGCAGGGTCTCCAGGACGGCCAGAAGGTCCCGGCCCGCCTGGACCTGGCCGGTACGCCGCTGGCCGCGCACGAGGCCGCCATCCGGCAGCTGCTGCGCCTCCAGCCGGAGGGCGAGGGCTTCAGCGCCACCGCCACCCTGCCGGTGGCCGGCGCCACGGTCGCGCTCGACCTGTCGGGCACCATCGACGTGGCCGCCGAGCGCAAGCGCCTCTCCAAGGATCTCGTGGCCGCGGAGAAGGAGAAGCAGCAGGCCGAGGCGAAGCTCGGGAACGAGGCGTTCATCGCCAAGGCCCCCGACAACGTCGTGGACAAGATCAAGGGCCGTCTTGCCAAGGCCGAGGCGGACATCGCCCGGATCCAGGCCCAGCTGGATGCGCTGCCGGCCGCGTAGCGAGCCCGTGGCGAACAGGTAAGGCGCCACGTAAGGCACCACGTAAGGCGAAGGCCCCCGCACCGTCGGTCGATGCGGGGGCCTTCGCCGTATGTCTTCCCCGCGCGGGGGCCGGCGTCACGGCAGGCGGTCGCCGGACTCCGTCCGGACCAGCGCGGCTGGCAACGGAGTGCCTCATATCACTCTTTGTCCGGTGTTGACTGATCCGATCGCGGGCACCGACCACGGATGATGGGGAGCATGCTCGTCAAGCCCCTCGCCTCGGCGCTCCACTGGGCCACGGCCTCCGGCCGCCGGCTCAGCGAGGGCTGGGCCGGCTCACCACGGGCGCTCGACGTGCTCACGGCTCTCGGCTGCCTCGGTCTCATGGCCCTCGACCTGCCCGGGCTGGCCGCCGCGGACAACTCGCTCAACGGCCCCGCCGCCGCGGTCGTGCTCGCCCTCGGGTGCAGCACCCTGCTGGTGCGGCGGCGCATGCCGTGGATCTCGTACCTCGCCGCGCTGCTCTTCCTCGGCTGGCTGCACGAGCTCACGCTGGTCCAGTTCGCGCTGTACTCCGTCGGCCGCTACCGCGGGCGCCGGGCCGGGATCCTGGCCACCGTCGGCTACGTCGCCTTCGCGCTGGTCCTGTTCTGCGTACCGGGCTGGTCCGAGTCCCGCGTCGAGACGCTCAGCGGGTTCCTCAGCGTCATCGTGCCCATCGGGGTGCTCGCCGCGGCCGTCGGCATCGCCGCGTACCGGCACGACCTGGTGGGCGAGCTCAACGCCCGGCGGGCGGAGTCCGCCGTGCTGCAAGCCGTCCAGCAGGAACGCACCTCGGTCGCCCGCGATGTCCACGACTTCGTCGGGCGGGAGCTGACCCTGCTGACGGTGCGCTCCGAGGTGCTGTCGATGCGTACGCGCGAGACGGCGTACGCGAAGGACTTCGAGGAGCTGGCCGACACCGCGCGGCGGGCACATCTGGTGCTCAACGAGATCATCGTGCAGCGCGGGGAGCGGGACTCCACCCCCGGGGTGGACGGGCTGCCGGCGCTCGCGGAGGAGAGCGGCCGGGCCGGTTCGCCGGTGCGGCTCGCCCTGGACGCGGACGCGCACGGGCTGTCGCCGCTGCGGCAGGCGGCCGTCTACCGGGTGGTTCAGGAGTGCCTGACCAACGCGGCCAAGCACGCGTCCGGGGAGACCGTCGAGGTGTCGATCGCGGCGGACGGGCCGCGGCTGCGGATCACCGTCAGCAACGCCCTGCCCGCCCGGACCCCGGGCCGCGCCCCCGTCTCGTCGGGCAGTGGCACGGCCAGCATGTCGGAGCGCGTCCGCAGCCTGGGCGGAACCCTGACGGCGCGGCGCACGGAGGACTCGTACGAGGTCGTCGCGACGCTGCCGCTTCGTTAGGGCTCCTTCGCCTCCGGGGCGCCTGTTGCCGGCTCGGCGCGCCCCTTCGGCTCACTCGCCCCGCAGGGCGTGGCTCAGGCCTTCGCGGGGGTCAGGAGGCTGTTCAGGGTGTCGAGGTCCTCGACGCACTGGCCGGAGCCCAGGGCCACGCACTCCAGCGGGTTGTCCGCGACGAACACCGGGATGCCGGTCGCCGAGGCCATCCGCAGGTCCAGGCCGGGGAGCAGCGCGCCGCCGCCGGTCAGCATGATGCCGTGCTCCATGACGTCGCCGGACAGCTCCGGCGGGCACTCCTCCAGGGTGGCGCGGACCGCGGCGATGACCGCCTCGACCGGCTCGTCCAGCGCGGCGCGCACGTCCTGGGCGCTCAGGGCCAGCGTTTTCGGCATGCCACCGACCTTCTCGCGGCCGCGCACGGTGTGCGTACGGGTCTCCAGTTCCGGCCGGTCCGGTACCGGCCAGGCGGAGCCGATGGCGACCTTGACGTCCTCCGCGGTGCGCTCTCCGATCAGCAGCGCGTGTTCCTTGCGTACGTAGTCCGTGATCGCAGCGTCCAGCCGGTCCCCGCCGACCCGCAGCGAGCGGGAGGTGACGATGCCGCCCAGCGAGATGACGGCCACCTCGGAGGTGCCGCCGCCGATGTCCACGACCATCGAGCCGCGCGGCTCGGCGACCGGCAGTCCGGCGCCGATCGCGGCCGCCATCGGCTCCTCGATCAGGTGCACGGACTTGGCCCCGGCCCGGGTGGAGGCGTGGACGATGGCCCGCCGTTCGACCGGGGTGACGCCCGACGGCACGCAGATCACCATCCGGGTGCGGGGCCGGCGGCCGGGGACCGCCTTGCGCACGAAGTGCCGGATCATCTCCTCGGCGGCCTCGTAGTCGCAGATCACGCCGTCCTTCAGGGGGCGGATGGCGGTGATGGAGCCGGGGGTGCGGCCGATGGTCTCCTTGGCCTCGGCGCCGACGGCCAGCGCGGTGGTCGTGCCCGCTTTGACGGCGACCACGGACGGCTCATTGAGGACGATTCCGTGGCCACGTGCGTAGACGAGGGTGTTGGCGGTTCCCAGGTCTATCCCTATGTCGCGGCTGGAAGCTGTCTTGTTGGTGCTGGCCTGCGGCATTTGGTCCCCTATCTCCTGCCCGCAAGGTTTGCATAACGATCTGGTCGCCTCCGCCGTCGAAGGTCCCGAAACGGCCGGGCCGAAAGTCCTGCGGGTCCCCGTCCGTAGACTGGTCCCGTGAGTGAGCAGCAGCCCGAGAGCCACGATGGCGACTTCGCCGCATCCGACGAGTTCGACCAGATCGTGGCGGAAGAGTCCGACCGCGACCCCGACCTGGCGGTGATCGAGGCCGGCAGCCGCACCCTGCGCGCCCAGGCCGGACCGCCCCAGGGCGACCCGGTACCCGCCCGGCCCCTCGATCCGGAGGTGGCGAAGGCGCTGCTGGAGGTGGAGCAGGAGCTCGCCACCCGCTGGGGCGAGACCAAGCTGGAGCCGTCGGTGACGCGCATCGCGGCGCTGATGGACGTGCTGGGCGAGCCGCAGCGCGCGTACCCGTCCATCCACGTCACGGGCACCAACGGCAAGACCAGTACGGCCCGCATGATCGAGGCCCTGCTGAACGGCTTCGAGCTGCGCACCGGCCGCTACACCAGCCCGCACGTGCAGTCGGTCACCGAGCGGATCAGCCTGGACGGGGCGCCGATCAGCGCCGAGCGGTTCGTGGAGACGTACCACGACGTCAAGCCGTACGTGGAGATGGTCGACGCCGCCGAGGAGTACCGGCTGTCGTTCTTCGAGGTCCTCACCGGGATGGCCTACGCGGCCTTCGCGGACGCCCCGGTGGACGCGGCCGTGGTCGAGGTCGGCATGGGCGGCACCTGGGACGCGACCAACGTCATCGACGGCGCGGTCGCGGTGGTGACCCCGATCAGCCTGGACCACACCGACCGGCTCGGCACCACGCCCGGCGAGATCGCCCAGGAGAAGGGCGGCATCATCAAGCAGGGCGCCACCGTGATCCTGGCGCAGCAGCCGGTGGACGCGGCGCAGGTCCTGCTGAAGAAGGCCGTCGAGGTCGATGCGACGGTGGCCCGCGAGGGCATGGAGTTCGGCGTGGTCTCCCGCGAGGTCGCGGTCGGCGGGCAGCAGCTGACGCTGCGCGGCATGGGCGGGGAGTACGACGGCATCTTCCTGCCGCTGTACGGCGCGCACATGGCGAACAACGCGGCGGTGGCGCTGGCCGCCGTCGAGGCGTTCTTCGGCATCGGGCAGGAAGGCGCGCGGGTCCTGGACGCGGACACCGTGCGGAAGGCCTTCGCCTCGGTGGCTTCGCCGGGCCGCATGGAGGTCGTGCGGCGCAGTCCGACGGTGGTCCTGGACGCGGCGCACAACCCGGCGGGCGCGGCGGCCGCCGCTGCGGCGGTCACCGAGTCCTTCGGCTTCAGCCGGCTGATCGGGGTCGTGGCCGCGAGCGAGGGCAAGGACGTCCGCGGCGTGCTGGAGGCGTTCGAGCCGATCTTTGCGGAGGTCGTGGTGACGGAGAACTCCAGCCACCGGGCGATGACCGCGGACGAGCTGGCGGCCGTCGCGGTGGAGGTCTTCGGCCCGGACCGGGTGCAGGTGGAGCCGCGGCTGGACGACGCCCTGGAGGCGGCGATCACGCTGGCGGAGGAAGAGGCGGAATACGGAGGGGCCGGGGTCCTGGTGACCGGTTCCGTGATCACGGTGGGCGAGGCCCGCCTGCTGCTGAAGAGGGGCTGAGGATGCGCACGCTGTGTGCGAGCACGCTGATCGGTGAGTTCTTCGTGATCGGCTTCGCCGGCCTGGTGGCCATGAAGGATCCGGACCTGTCCCAGATGGCGGTCTGGACGGTCTGCGGGGCCGCCATGGTCCTGTCGGTGCTGCTGTGCGGGATGCTGAAGCGGCGCGGGGCGGTCGAGCTGGGCTGGGCGCTGCAGATCGGGCTGATCCTGAGCGGCTTCGTCCTGCCGACGATGTTCTTCCTCGGTGTGGTCTTCGCGGGCCTGTGGTGGTGCGCGGTGCACTTCGGCCGCAAGACGGACAAGATCCGGGCCGACTGGGAGGCTGCGCAGGAGGAGGCGGCGCCGGCCGCGTAGCGGAGCCCGTGCCGTCCCGCCGCCCGCGGGGGAGGCCCGGCGCGGGGGCGCGGTCGCGTCGCGTAGATTCGTTCTACCGCACCCGTATGCCGCAAGGAGCCGCAACATGACCCAGCGCACGCTCGTCCTGCTCAAGCCCGACGCCGTCCGTCGCGGCCTGATCGGCGAGATCATCGGCCGTATCGAGCGGAAGGCCGGCTGGACCGTTCCCGCGCTGGAGCTGCGCACGCTGGACCAGGAGACCCTGGAGGCGCACTACGGCGAGCACAAGGGGAAGCCCTTCTACGAGCCGCTCATGGGCTTCATGTCCAGCGGTCCCGTGGTCGCCCTGGTCGTCGAAGGGGAACGCGTGATCGAGGGTGTCCGACAGCTGGCCGGACCCACTGACCCGATCGCCGCGGCGCCCGGTTCCATCCGGGGTGACTTCGGCACCATCACCCGGGAGAACCTGATCCACGCCTCGGATTCCGAGGAGTCCGCCGAGCGTGAGCTGAAGCTGTTCTTCCCCGCGCTCTGAACACTCCTCACTGAGGAGACATCAGCCGAATAGCGCTCATGACCTGGGGCGACCGAAGTAATTTCGGTCGCCCTTCGGTATAACCGGGCGCTACCGGGAACGCATGCGCAGGACACGACGTCACCACTATGGGGGCGGGTATCCATTCCGGCGGGATTGCCGGAGTCCCGTCGCGCGGTGTTCGTACTCCCGGCACTACGATGGGGCCTCCACCCACACACCCACCTCGCCGACCTGACAGCAGCCGCTATCAACTGGAAGGCCAGACGCTCCTCATGGGGAACAAGGGGAACAACATGTCGTTCATCGGCCGTGACATGGCGATCGACCTCGGGACCGCCAACACGCTGGTGTACGTGAGGGGCCGGGGGATCGTCCTGAACGAGCCGTCCGTGGTCGCCATCAACACGAACACCGGTGGCATCCTGGCGGTCGGCTCCGAGGCGAAGAAGATGATCGGGCGCACGCCCGGCAACATCGTCGCCGTACGGCCCCTCAAGGACGGCGTCATCGCCGACTTCGAGATCACCGAGCGTATGCTCCGGTACTTCATCCTCAAGATCCACAAGCGCCGGTACCTGGCCCGTCCGCGCGTGGTGGTCTGCGTTCCCTCCGGCATCACGGGAGTCGAGCGCCGCGCGGTCATCGAGGCGTCCACGCAGGCCGGCGCCCGCCAGGTACACATCATCGAGGAGCCCATGGCCGCCGCCATCGGTTCCGGCCTGCCCGTCCACGAGGCCACCGGCAACATGGTCGTGGACATCGGCGGCGGCACCACGGAGGTCGCCGTCATCTCCCTCGGCGGAATCGTCACGGCACAGTCCATCCGGGTGGCCGGCGACGAGCTCGACAACGCGATCATCCAGCACATCAAGAAGGAGTACTCGCTCCTCCTCGGCGAACGCACCGCCGAGCAGATCAAGATCACCATCGGGTCGGCGTACGACCTCGACAAGGACGAGCACACCGAGATCCGCGGCCGCGACCTGGTCTCGGGCCTGCCCAAGACCGTGGTCATCTCGGCCGCCGAGGTGCGCAAGGCCATCGAGGAGCCGGTCAACGCCATCGTCGACGCGGTCAAGACCACGCTCGACAAGTGCCCGCCGGAGCTGTCCGGCGACATCATGGACCGCGGCATCGTCCTGACCGGCGGCGGCGCCCTGCTCCGTGGCCTCGACGAGCGGCTGCGCCGGGAGACCGGCATGCCGATCCACATCGCCGAGGACCCGCTCGACTCCGTCGCGCTGGGTTCCGGCAAGTGCGTCGAGGAGTTCGAGGCACTCCAGCAGGTCCTGGACGCGCAGCCCCGTCGCTGACAAGCGCCCTCCTGCCGGGGGGTCATGCGGAACACAAGGATCCGCCGTACGGGTGCTACCGGGCCCGTGCGGCGGATCGTTGATATACAGGCAACAGTCGGTGGGATCACAGCTTCACGTTCCACCGGAGCGGCTCCGCCGCACGAGTCACTACGAGGAAGGCACGGCCGCCGCACGTGAGGGACACACGAGAAAGCCGGCTGCTCCTGGTGCTTCTGATCGCCATCGCGTTCGCATTGATCACGGTGGACATCAGGGCGGGCGAGGAGTCGCCGGTCGACGGTGCCCGGCAGGCCGCCGCAGCGGTCTTCGGCCCCGTCGAGAAGGGCGTGTCGACCGCGGTCGACCCCGTCGCCAACGCCATAGGGGCGGTACGGGACTCCGGTGAGCGCCACAACCGGATCGCCACGCTGGAGCGGGAGAACGCGGCCCTGAAGGCCAAGCTGGGCAGCGACGACCAGACCCGCAGCCGGATCCACGAGCTCGACGAGATGCTCAAGCGGGCCGGAGCCGGCCAGTACGGCATCAAGGGCGCCGAGGTCATCGCGATAGGAGCGGCCCAGGGCTTCTCCTGGACCGTCACCATCGACGCCGGCAGCAAGGACGGCATCGAGCGCGACATGACCGTCCTGAACGGGGACGGACTCGTCGGGCGGGTCAGCACCGTCGGCCCCGACACGGCCACCGTCGTCCTCGCCAACGACCCCGACTTCACCGTCGGCACCCGGCTGGAGAAGACCGGAGAGCTCGGCTTCGCCACCGGACAGGGCGACCGCGCGCTGTCCGTGCAGATGCTCAACGGCAAGGCCAAGGTCAGCCCCGGGGACCGGCTCGTCACCTTCGGATCGCGCGGCAACAAGCCCTTCGTACCCGGCGTGCCGATCGGCGAGGTGGTCAAGGTCGACCCCTCGCGCGGCGACCTGACCCGCACCGTCTGGGTGCGCCCGTTCGTCGGATTCTCGCGCCTGGACATCGTGGGCGTCGTGGTGATGCCGCCGCGCGAGGACCCGCGCGACGCCGTCCTGCCCCCCAAACCCGAGGCCCCCAAGCCCACCCCGACGGTCACCGTCACGGTCACCCCGTCCGGGTCCGCCAGTGTGCCCGGCAAGCCGGCCGACGAGTAGGAGCAGACCGCCCATGCGCTTCAACCGGATCCTGCTCTCGGCCACGCTCGTCGTGGTCGCCCTCGTCGTCCAGGTCACCATCCTGGGACGCCTCCAACTGCCCGGCGCCGTGCCCGACCTGGTGCTGCTCACCGTCGTCGCCCTCGCCCTCGTGTACGGGCACGTCAGCGGCGCCCTCATCGGCTTCGGCGCCGGACTCCTCACCGACCTGGCCCCGCCCGCCGACCACGCCGCCGGGCGGTACGCGCTCGTGCTCTGCCTCATCGGGTACCTCGTCGGCCTGGTCCGACCCGACAGCGGACGGTTCCGCTCCGCCTGGGGTCCGATGCTGACCGTCGTCGGCGCCGCGATCGCCTCCACCCTGCTGTACGCGGGTGTGGGCGCCCTCGTCGGGGACACCGCCGCCCGCCACGTCGGCCTGACCGGGCTGCTGTTCACCGCCACCCTCTACGACCTGCTCCTGGCCCCCTTCACCGTGCCGTTCATCATGGCCCTGGCCCGGCGCGCCGAGAACGACCCGATGGCCGTCGAGGCCGGCGGCGGCCCCGCCAACAAGGCCGCCGACGTCTCCGCCGGCTGGCTGGCCGGCGGCACGGGCCTGCGCATCGGCAGCCAGCGCGGCGGCCTGCGCCTGAAGACCGCGCGCGGCCGCGCCAACCGGGCCGTCCGGATAAAGGGGGTCAAGGGCGTGAAGAGCGTGAAGAGCGTCAAGAAACTGTGACCGGGGAGCAAGGGTGACCAACATTCCGGAAACCGGCCGCACCTCCCGGGTGCAGATCCGGCTCGTCATCATCCAGGTGCTCGTCTGCTCGATGCTGCTCACCCTCGCCGGCCGCCTCTGGTACCTCCAGATCCGCAACGGCCAGGAGTACTACGACGAGGCGAAGAGCAACCACGTCCAGCAGGTCGTCCAGCCCGCAGTCCGCGGCTCGATCCTCGACGCCCGCGGGGTCGCGCTCGCCGACAACGAGACCCGCCTCGTCGTCTCCGCCAGCCGTACCGCGCTGATGAAGATGAAGGACAGGGGCAAGGGCGTCATGACCCGCCTCGCCGGCGTCCTGGACATGAGCCCCAAGGAGGTCATGGACAAGGTCCGGCTCTGCGACTCCCAGACCCCCAAGCCCTGCTGGAACGGCTCCCCGTACCAGCCGATCCCGGTCACCCTCGAAGCCACCACGCAGCAGGCGCTGCAGCTGCGCGAACGCCCCGAGGACTTCCCCGGCATCACGGCCGAGCCCACCGCCGTCCGCCGCTACCCGGCCCCCGGCGGGGCCCGCACCGCACAGGTGCTCGGCTACCTCTCGCCGGTCACCGACGAGGAGATCCAGAAGGCCAAGGACACCGACTCGCCGCATCTGCGCTCCGATCAGGTGGGCCGTTCCGGAACGGAACGCACCTACGACAAGGAGTTGCGCGGAAAGGCGGAAGTCACCTCCTACGAGGTCGACAACCTCGGCCGGGTCATGGGCCAGACCAAGTCAGACCCCGGCGTGGCCGGATCCACGCTCGTCACCAGCATCGACGCCCGGGTCCAGTCCGTCGCCGAGTACGAGCTCCAGCAGGCGATGAAGGTCGTCCGCCACGAGACCGACAACATCACCGGCCGCAAGTACGAGGCCGACTCGGGCGCCGTCGTCGTCATGGAGGCCAAGACCGGCCGCATCGTTGCGATGGCCTCCCAGCCCGACTACGACCCCAACGCCTGGGTCGGCGGCATCTCCGCCAAGGACTACGCCAGGCTCACCAGCAAGAACTCCAACTACCCGCTGCTCAACCGGGCCATCCAGGGCCAGGCCCCCGCAGGCTCCATCTTCAAGGTGGTGTCGGCGAGCGCGGCCGTCCGGGCCGGCTACGCCTTCGACAGTAAGTACAACTGCAGCAGTTCCTACAGCCTCGGCGGCCGGAGCTTCGCGAACTTCGAGTCCAAGGGGCACGGCCCCATCACCCTCGGCGACGCCCTCAAGTTCTCCTGCAACACCGTCTTCTACGCCCTTGGCCACAAGGAGTGGCAGCGCGACGGCGGCCTCAAGCCCAAGAAGGACGCCCACGACTGGTTCTACCGGACCGCCCGCGAATTCGGACTCGGCTCCGAGACCGGCATCGACCTGCCGAACGAGGTCACCGGCCGCATCCCCGACCGCGGGTGGAAGAAGAGCTTCTGGGCGGCCAACAAGGACTCCTGGTGCAAGCAGGGCAAGAGGGGCGGCACCTACGTCGAGCAGATCGCCTACGAGAGCTGCCTCGAAGGCAACCAGCTGAAGGCGTTCGACAGCATCAACTTCGCCATCGGCCAGGGCGACGTCCTCGTCACCCCCATCCAGATGGCCACCGCCTACTCGGCCATCAGCAACGGGGGCACCCTCTACGACCCCACCGTCGGCAAGGCCGTGATCAGCCCCGACGGCAAGCACATCGAGATGATCAAGCCCCAGTCCCACGGCAGGCTGCCGGTCGACGCCCAGACCGTCAAGGACCTCGACCAGGGCCTGCGCTCGGTCGTCGCGCCCGGCGGCACCGCCGCCTGGCGGTTCATCGGCTGGCCGCTCGACAAGATCCCGATGCGGGCCAAGACCGGCACCGCCCAGGTCTACGGCAAGCAGACCACCTCGTGGCTGGCGACCTACACCGACGACTTCACGATCGTCATGACCATCTCCCAGGGCGGCACCGGCTCCGGAGCCTCCGGCCCCGCCGTCCGCAACATCTACAACGCCATCTACGGTCTCGACATGGCCGGCAAGCAGGACCCGAAGAGGGCCCTGCTGCTCAAGCCGGAGGCGAAACTGCCCAAGATCCACCCCGACGGCTCCATCGACTCCCCCGAGATCCGGCCGTACGTACCGCCGTCCCCGGAGGAGCTGGCGCCGCCCGCGCTCGCCGGCCCGCCCGCCGCGCGCCCCGCGCAGCACGACTGAGGCGGAGGGGGTGTCTTGCCGATCAGGCCGGGCTCGCGTCGTCTGGCACGCACGCTCGCCGCGTTCTCGTCGGTCGCCGACGCTCCGCGTCGACTCCCTCCTCGGCCTTGCGATCGCACGCACCAGACGACGCTCCCTGATCCGGCCTGATCGGCAAGACACCCCCTAGGACAGACATGCAGACCGCCAACAAGTTCTCCGTCTCCCGGTACGCGCCCCAGCGCGGGACGGTGGCCAGGCTCACCGCCCGCGACTCGGTGCTGCGCCGGCTCGACTGGCCGATCCTCCTCAGCGCGCTGGCGCTGTCGTTCATCGGCGCCCTGCTCGTGTGGTCGGCGACCCGCAACCGGACCCAGCTGAACCAGGGCGACCCGTACTACTTCCTCTTCCGGCACGCCCTGAACACCGGCATCGGCCTCGTGCTGATGATCGGCACCATCTGGCTCGGCCACCGCACCCTGCGCGGCGCGGTCCCCTTCCTCTACGGGATCTCGCTGCTGCTCATCATCGCCGTGCTCACCCCGCTCGGTGCCACCATCAACGGCGCCCACGCGTGGATCGTGATCGGCGGCGGATTCTCCCTCCAGCCCTCCGAGTTCGTGAAGATCACGATCATCCTGGTCATGGCGATGCTGCTGGCCACCCGGGTGGACGCCGGAGACCTCTCCCATCCGGACCACCGCACCGTCGTCAAGGCGCTGTGCCTGGCGGCCGCCCCGATGGGCATCGTCATGCTGATGCCCGACCTCGGCTCCGTCATGGTCATGGTCGTCATCGTGCTCGGCGTACTGCTGGGCTCGGGCGCCTCCAACCGCTGGGTGCTCGGCCTGATCGGCGCGGGCGCCGGCGGGGCCATCCTGATATGGCAGCTCGGCGTCCTGGACGAGTACCAGATCAACCGCTTCGCGGCCTTCGCCAACCCCTCCCTCGACCCGGCGGGCGTCGGCTACAACACCAACCAGGCGCGCATCGCGATCGGCTCCGGCGGACTGACCGGCTCCGGGCTCTTCAAGGGCTCCCAGACCACCGGCCAGTTCGTGCCCGAGCAGCAGACCGACTTCGTCTTCACGGTGGCGGGGGAGGAGCTCGGCTTCGTCGGCGCCGGGCTGATCCTCGTACTGCTGGGCATCGTGCTGTGGCGGGCCTGCATGATCGCCCGCGACACCACCGAGCTGTACGGGACGATCGTGTGCGCCGGGATCATCGCCTGGTTCGCGTTCCAGTCCTTCGAGAACATCGGGATGACCCTCGGCATCATGCCGGTCGCCGGGCTCCCGCTGCCCTTCGTGTCCTACGGAGGGTCCTCGATGTTCGCGGTGTGGGTGGCCATCGGACTGCTCCAGTCGATCAAGGTGCAGAAGCCGTTGTCGGCCTAATTCCCGTTCACCCTGCCGTCGTGATCCGTTCAGGACTAAGTTCGGTCTATGGCGGACACGAAACGCGAGACAGAGCGGAAATTCGAGTTCACACAGGCTGACAAGAAGCGGGCGAAGCAGGCCCGCCACGAGGTGCCGGACCTGACGGGCACGGCCGCGATCGCGGCCGTCTCCGACCAGGGGACCGTCGACCTCGACGCCGTCTACTACGACACCCCCGACCTCCGGCTCGCCGCCGACGGCCTCACCCTGCGGCGCAGAACCGGAGGCAAGGACGAGGGCTGGCACCTGAAACTGCCGGTCTCCCCCGAGGTCCGGGACGAGGTCACGGCACCCCTCGGCGACACCCTGCCGCGCGCCCTCGCCGCCCTGATCCGCTCCCGCGTCCGCGACGCCGGGCTGGAACCGCAGGTCAGGCTGGTCTCCTCGCGCCGCGTCAGCCATCTGCTCGACGCCGAGGGCGCCCTGCTCGCCGAACTCAGCATCGACGCCGTACGGGCCGAGCGCGGCGAGGCCGCCGTGTCCTGGACCGAGGTCGAGGTCGAGCTCGCCGACGGAGCCGAACCCGCACTGCTCGACGCCGTCGAGAAGACCTTCCGCAAGGCCGGGCTGCGCGTCAGCGACGCACCCTCGAAGCTCGCCCGGGCCCTCGCCGAGACCGGGGCCACGCCCGCGGCCCGCTCCTCGGACGCGGCCGGGGCCGAAGCCGCCGACGACGGCACGGCGGGCGCGTACGTCCTCTCGTACCTGTGGGAACAGCGCGACGCCCTGATCGCCCAGGACCCGGCCGTACGACGGAGCCTGCCGGACTCCGTCCACCAGATGCGGGTCGCCACCCGCCGGCTGCGCAGCGCCTTCAAGACCTACCGCAAGGTGCTCGACCGCGCGGTCACCGACCCGATCGGCGAGGAACTGCGCTGGCTGGCCGCCGAACTCGGCGTCGACCGGGACCAGGAGGTCCTGCTGGAACGGATCCAGACCCGGATCGGCGAACTGCCCCGCACCCTGATCCTCGGACCGGTCCGCGGCCGCCTGCGGGTGTGGAACAACAGCCGCCGCTCCGATTCGCGGCGCCGGGCGCTGGCCGCGCTCGACAGCAAGCGCTACCTCACCCTCTTGGACACCCTCGACGCCCTCCTGGAGACGCCGCCGCTGCTCAAGAACGCGGCCGACCCCGCACCGGCGGTCCTGCCCAAGGCCGTACGCCGGGACTACGAACGCCTCGCGGGCCGGGTCGAGGGCGCGCTGGCCCTGACCCCCGGCGAGGAACGGGACCTGGCCCTGCACGAGGCCCGCAAGGCCGCCAAACGCGCCCGGTACGCGGCGGAAGCGGCCACGCCCGCCCTCGGGAAACCGGCGAAACGCATGGCCAAGGCCATGAAGTCGGTCCAGACCCTGCTCGGCGACCACCAGGACAGCGTGGTGGCCCGCGAGGCCCTGCGCGGCCTCGGGATCCAGGCGGCGGGCGCGGGTGAGTCCGCCTTCACCTGGGGCGTCCTCTACGCCCGCGAGGAGGTACAGGCCGAGCTGCGCGAACGGGAGCTCCCGGAGGTCTGGGCGGACGCCTCGGATCCGGCGCTGCGGGCGGCCCTGGCGTGATCATGCGGGTGGGGGGAGCCCGAGCCTCGCGGTACGCTTGAGAGCTGCCCCCTGCCCGCTTCACGAAAGTCGCGTGATGACCGAATCGGTCTTCCCTCAGCTTGAGGCCCTGCTTCCGCATGTGCAGAAGCCCATCCAGTACGTCGGCGGTGAGCTCAACTCCACGGTCAAGGAGTGGGAGAGCTGCGACGTCCGCTGGGCGCTCATGTACCCGGACGCGTACGAGGTCGGGCTGCCCAACCAGGGCGTCATGATCCTCTACGAGGTGCTCAACGAGCGCGCGGGCGTCCTCGCGGAGCGCACCTACAGCGTGTGGCCGGACCTCGAAGAACTGATGCGCGAGCACAAGGTGCCCCAGTTCACCGTGGACAGCCACCGCCCCGTGTCCGCCTTCGACGTGTTCGGCCTGTCCTTCTCCACGGAGCTGGGCTACACGAACATGCTCACCGCCCTGGACCTCGCGGGCATCCCGCTGGAGGCCCGCAACCGCACCGTCGACCACCCGATCGTCCTCGCGGGCGGCCACGCGGCCTTCAACCCCGAGCCGATCGCGGAGTTCATCGACTGCGCGGTCATCGGCGACGGCGAGCAGGCCGTCCTCGACATGACCGAGATCATCCGCGCCTGGAAGGCCGAAGGCAGGCCGGGCGGGCGCGAGGAGGTCCTGCTGCGCCTGGCGAAGACCGGCGGGGTCTACGTACCGGGCTTCTACGACGTCGAGTACCTGGAGGACGGCCGCATCGGCCGTGTCGTCCCGAACCGCTCCGGCGTGCCGTGGCGGGTGTCCAAGCACACCGTCATGGACCTCGACGAGTGGCCGTACCCCAAGCAGCCCCTGGTCCCGCTCGCCGAGACCGTCCACGAGCGGATGTCCGTGGAGATCTTCCGCGGCTGCACCCGCGGCTGCCGTTTCTGCCAGGCCGGCATGATCACGCGCCCCGTGCGGGAGCGAAGCATCACCGGCATCGGCGAAATGGTGGAGAAGGGCCTCAAGGCGACGGGCTTCGAAGAGGTCGGCCTGCTGTCCCTCTCCTCGGCGGACCACACCGAGATCGCCGACATCGCCAAGGGCCTCGCGGACCGGTACTCGGACGACAAGGTGGGCCTGTCCCTGCCGTCGACCCGCGTGGACGCCTTCAACGTGGACCTGGCCAACGAGCTGACCCGCAACGGCCGCCGATCGGGCCTGACCTTCGCCCCCGAGGGCGGCTCCGAGCGCATGCGCAAGGTCATCAACAAGATGGTCTCGGAAGAGGACCTGATCCGCACCGTCGCCACCGCCTACGGCAACGGCTGGCGCCAGGTGAAGCTGTACTTCATGGTCGGCCTGCCGACCGAGACAGACGAAGACGTCCTGCAGATCGGCGACATGGCGGTCAACGTCATCGCCAAGGGCCGCGAGGTCTCCGGTCAGAACGACATCCGCTGCACGGTGTCGATCGGCGGGTTCGTACCGAAGCCGCACACCCCCTTCCAGTGGGCCCCGCAGCTGTCGGCGGAGGAGACGGACGCCCGTCTGGGCAAGCTCCGCGACAAGCTCCGCGGCGACAAGAAGTACGGCCGCTCCATCGGCTTCCGCTACCACGACGGCAAGCCCGGCATCGTCGAGGGCCTGCTCTCGCGCGGCGACCGCCGCATCGGCGACGTCATCCGCGCGGTGTACGAGTCGGGCGGCCGCTTCGACGGCTGGCGCGAGCACTTCTCGTACGACCGCTGGATGGAGGCCGCGGAGAAGACGCTGCCCGCCTACGGCGTGGACGTGGCCTGGTACACCACCCGCGAGCGCACCTACGAGGAAGTACTGCCCTGGGACCACCTGGACTCCGGTCTCGACAAGGACTGGCTCTGGGAGGACTGGCAGGACGCCCTCGACGAGACCGAGGTCGAGGACTGCCGCTGGACCCCGTGCTTCGACTGTGGCGTGTGTCCGCAGATGGACACCAGCATCCAGATCGGCCCGACGGGGAAGAAGCTGCTCCCGCTGTCGGTCGTGAAGTGACCTCGGGCCGCTGACGTCGCCTTTTGATGTGCCCCTCACCGGGAACGGTGGGGGGCATATTCATTTGATGCCCGAGTGAAGGTTTCTGTATGGGGTGCACGCGGATATCCTGTAAGGGCGTGCAGAGGAATACTCTGCCTTCGCTGCCAGGAGGTGGCCCGCATGGCCAAGACCGTGATCGACATCAACGAGGAAGCGCTGGCACTCGCCGCGGAGGCCCTCGGCACCACGACCAAGAAGGACACGGTCAACGCCGCGCTGGAGGAAATAGGAGCACGGGTCCGGAGGCAGCGGGCGCTGGAGGCCCTCGTCAAGCTCGACGAGGAGGGTGCGTTCGACAAGGGTCGGGAGCCCGGATTCAAGGCGGAGGTGCGCGGGCCATGGGGGAGCTGACCGAGGGCGCGTTCCTGATCGACACCTCCGCTCTGCACCGGATCACACTGCCGGGTCCGTTCTCCACGTGGCGTCCGGCGCTGGCCGCCGGACGTATCGGTCTGTGCGCCGCGACCGAGGCCGAAGCCCTGTACTCCGCGCGGTCGCCCGCCCAGTACGCCGAGATGCGGCAGGCGTTCTCGGACCTGTACGTGCGGCACGAGATCCCGGACGACGTGTGGTCCAGGGTCCAGGCCGCACAGAGCGTCCTGGCCGCAGCCGGATGTGTGCGCTCTGCCGGAGTCGTCGATCTGGTCCTGGCGGTCACCGCCGCCCGGCACCGCCTGACCGTGCTGCACTACGACCGGGACTTCGAGACGCTCGCCAAGCACATGGACCTGCGGACCCGATGGCTCGCCGAGCCGGGGTCCGTCGACTGATCCTCCGGGGCCCCGTGCAACGGGCGGGGCCTATCGTGCGTCGTCATGGTCATGGATCTGAAAAAGCACGGACAGCACGAGCCCCGACCGGGCGGGCAGGGCTGTGTGTTCGCGATGGTCCGGATACCGGTGCGGATCCTGGCCGTGCTCATCGTGCTGCCGGTGCGGGTGGTCTGGGACCTGCTCGTCCTCGGGGCGTGCACCGTGCACCGGCGCGCCCTGCGTCCGGCCGGGAACGGGGTGGCCTGGGTCTGGAGCCGGCTGTACCGGTACGTGCTGACTCCGGCCGGGCGCGCACTCGCCTGGCTGGCGCGGGGGACCGGGCTGGTCCTGAAGTGGGCGGCGCTGGCCGTCTTCTACTGGCCCTGGGTGGGGCTGTGGCGGTACGTGCTCGCGCCCGCCGGGGCCGCGCTGTGGCGCTGGGTCCTGGTTCCGCTCGGACAGGGGCTCGCCCTCCTGGGCCGGGGAGCCGCCGTCGCACTGGAATGGCTGGCCAAGGCGCTGTTCGTCTGGCCGTGGGCCGCGCTGTGGCGGTACCTGGTCGTCCCCGGCGGCGCCGCGCTGTACCGGTACCTGCTGAGGCCGGTGGGCAAGGGGCTCGAATGGGTGGTCCTGGCCGTGGTCCGGTACCTGCTCAAGCCGTCGGCCGCCGCGGTCGCCTGGACGGTCACCGCCGTGTACCGCTACCTGCTCAAGCCGTCGGGCGCCGCCGTCGTCTGGACCGTCACCGCCGTCTACCGCTACCTGCTCGTGCCGCCGGTCCGGGGCATCGCCTGGCTGCTCCGCGGGCTGTACCGGTACGTGCTCACTCCGACCGGGCACGCCCTGGTGTGGTTCCTGCCGCGGGCCTTCGCCGCCGTGTTCGTCTGGCCGTGGGTGGCGCTGTACCGGTACGTCCTCACCCCCGGCGGGCACGGCATCGTCTGGCTGGCCCGTGGTGCCGGCGCCGTACTGGGCTGGCTGGGCAAGGCGCTGTTCGTCTGGCCCTGGGCCGCGCTGTGGCGGTACCTCCTCGTCCCGGCCGCGACCGGCACCTACCGGTACCTGCTGACCCCGCTCGGGCACGGCATCGCCTGGCTGGCCCGGGGCCTGTACCGGTACGTCCTCACGCCCCTCGGGCACTTCGCCGCCGCCACCTGGCGGCTCGCCGGGCGCGTCAGCCGCGCCCTGGGGCGTGGCCTCGTCCGGCTCTGGCGCGGCTGCGTCGTCCGGCCCGCCGCCTGGGTCTACCGCCAGGTGGCCACGCCCGTCGGACATCTGGCCCGCGAGGTGTGGCGGACATCCCGCACCGTGGCCCGCGAGGTCTGGCACACCGCCCGTTCCGCCGTGCGGGACGCGCGGGCCGGGGTACGGCAGGCGCTGTTCGGTACTCCTCCCCGGGAACCGGCGAGGTCACAGGCGCGTACTCTGGGTAGTACGACAGCCGTAGGCCAACCGCCCGCCCCCGAGATCTCCCTGCGCAAACAGCAGGTGTGAGCCGGAGGCAGGGCGTGGCCGGCCGGCCCCACAGACCTCAGGGCAACGCGCGAGCCGCGGAGCCCCGCACAAGGAGAAGAACCACTGGGCAAGCGACAGCCCGAAGGCCCGCCTCCCGCACCGGTGGTGCAGCGCATTCGACTGCGCTACACCAAGCGCGGCCGCCTCCGGTTCACCAGCCACCGCGACTTCCAGCGCGCCTTCGAGCGGGCTCTGCGCCGCGCCGAGGTGCCGATGGCGTACTCCGCCGGCTTCACCCCGCACCCCCGCGTCTCGTACGCGAACGCCGCGCCGACCGGGACGGGCAGCGAGGCCGAGTACCTGGAGATCGCCCTCGCCGATTCCCGTGACCCCGAGAAGCTCCGCGAGCTGCTCGACGAGTCCATGCCGGCCGGCCTCGACATCATCGACGCCGTCGAGGCCCGCACCTCGGGCCTCGCCGACCGGCTCACCGCCTCCGTCTGGGAGCTGCGCCTGGAGGGCGTGGACCCCGCGGACGCCGGGCGCGCCGTGACCGACTTCCTCGCCGCCGAGACCGTGGAAGTGCAGCGCCGCACCAAGAACGGCATGCGCACCTTCGACACCCGCGGCGCTGTGGTCAGCCTCGAGGCGCTTCCTGCCCCTGCTGATAGGCCGCTGGACAATGCCTGTGCGATACTGCGGCTGGTTGTTCGGCATCTGACACCTGCCGTGCGACCCGACGACGTCCTGTCCGGTCTCCGAGCTGTGGCCGACCTGGCGCCGCCGGTCCCCGCAGCGGTGACCAGGCTGGCGCAGGGGCTCTTCGACGAGGAGTCCGGCACGGTGACCGACCCGCTCGCGCCCGACCGCGAGGCTGACACGGCCGCCCCACCCACGGCCGCCGTAGCCGCCGACGCGAAGGCGCCGGAAGGTCCCGCCGCGTAGGGATCGTCGTCGTCGCGCAGCCCTGGCACTCGGGAGCCACCTGGGTCGGGCCCGCGCATTGACCTGAAGACTTCCGCCAGGCCGTACGGACAACACGTACGGAACCGGCGGCCATGGACTACGAGCTCCCGTGTGGCGAACGCGCCCCGGAGGCCGGTTCCGCGCTCATCGCGTGGCGCCGTGCCGGACCGGATGTCAGCCGCGGCGCCCGGGAGCGTGACGGGAGAACCGCCCGCAATGCTCAGCAACGAAAACGACACCACCACCCCCGCCGGTAACGCCGACAACGGCAGCCCGAGCGACAACCTGCCTCCGCGCAGGCGCCGCCGCGCCGCTTCCCGGCCCGCCGGTCCGCCCGGCGCCACCGCCGCCGAGGCCACCCCGGTGACCGAGGCCGCTCCGGCCGACTCCCAGGCGAGTGCGGCGGAGGCCGCGCCGGCCGCCGCCCCCGCCCGTACCCGCCGCCGCGCCACCCGCGCCGTGGCCGCTCCCGAGGCTCCGGCCGCCGCCGAGGCCGTCGTGGTCGAGGCCCCGGCCGTCGCCGCCGAGGAGCCCGCCGCTCCGGCTCCGCGTGCCCGCCGCCGCGCCACCCGTGCCGTGGCCGCCCCCGAGGCGCCCGTGGCCGAGGCTCCGGCCGCGTCCGTGGCCGAGGAGGAGGCTCCGGCCGCTCCGGCCCCGCGTGCCCGTCGCCGCGCCACCCGTGCCGTGGCCGCCCCCGAGGCTCCGGCCGCCGAGGCCGTTGTGGCCGAGGCCGTAGTCGTCGAGGCCCCCGCCGTGGCCGAGGAGCCCGCCGCTCCCGCCCCGCGTGCCCGTCGCCGGGCCACCCGCGCCGTCGCGGCCCCGGCCGCCGAGGTCGCGGAGACCGCCGAGGCCGTCGAGGCGCCCGCAGCCGCCGTTGCCGAGGCTCCGGCCGTGGTCGCCGAGGAGCCTGCCGCTCCCGCCCCGCGTGCCCGTCGCCGCGCCACCCGCGCCGTCGCCGCTCCGGCCGCCGAGGCCGCCGAGGTCGTGGAGGCGCCCGCGCCCCCCGCCGTGGAGGAGGAGGCCCCCAAGGCCGCCGCCCGGACCTTCACCGTCGCCGACGCGCTGGACTCCCCGAAGCGCGGCGGCCGCCGCCGCGCCACCCGTACCGGCGCCGCCCCGGCCGCCGCCGCGCAGCCCGCCGCCGAGGCCGAGGCGCCCGCCGCCCCGGCCCGGGGCCGCCGCGCCGCGCGCCCCGCCGTGGCCGTCTTCCAGGCCCCGGTCTTCGCCGAGCCCATGTTCCAGACCCCCGAGACCGCCGCCATGGCCGCCGCTGCCGCCCGCGCGGCCGCTCCGGCCGACGAGGTCGAGGAGGAGGAGACGGAGCTGGAGGCCGAGGTCGTCGAGACCCCCGCCCCGCAGCCGGCCGGCCGTCGCCGCCGCCGTGGCCGTGGCGCCGCCGAGCCCGCGCCGGCCGCCGAGACCGGTCCGGTCTCCCTGCCCGAGGTGCTCGCCGAGGAGGAGCCGGAGGCCGAGGCCGCCGAGCTCGAGGACGAGTCCGCCGAATTCGAAGAGGGCGACGAGTCGGGCGAGCGCCCGTCCCGCCGCCGCCGTCGCGGTGGCCGTCGTCGCCGCCGTGGCGAGTCCGCCGACCTCGACGAGTCCGCCGACGAGGAGTCCGAGGCCCCGGCCGCCGAGCAGGAGGCCGAGGAAGAGGACGAGGACGACGAGGACGCGGGTGCCCTGGGCTCCAGCTCCAGCCGTCGCCGCCGTCGCCGCCGCCGTCGCAGCGGTGACTCCGCCGCCGAGTCCGCCGAAGCGGGCGAGGAGGACGGCGTACGCACCGTCGTCAAGGTCCGCGAGCCGCGTCCGGCCCGCGAGCGCGTCGAGTCCACCTCCTCCGACGAGGTGCAGTCCATCAAGGGCTCGACCCGTCTGGAGGCCAAGAAGCAGCGCCGCCGCGAGGGCCGTGAGCAGGGCCGCCGCCGCGTCCCGATCATCACCGAGGCCGAGTTCCTGGCCCGCCGTGAGGCCGTTGAGCGCGTCATGGTCGTCCGCCAGGCCGGCGAGCGCACCCAGATCGGCGTCCTCGAGGACAACGTGCTCGTCGAGCACTACGTCAACAAGGAAGAAGCCACCTCGTACGTCGGCAACGTCTACCTGGGCAAGGTCCAGAACGTGCTGCCGTCCATGGAGGCCGCCTTCATCGACATCGGCAAGGGCCGCAACGCCGTCCTGTACGCCGGTGAGGTCAACTTCGAGGCGCTCGGCATGGCCAACGGGCCGCGCCGCATCGAGTCCGCCCTCAAGTCCGGCCAGTCGGTCCTCGTGCAGGTCACCAAGGACCCGATCGGCCACAAGGGCGCCCGCCTGACCAGCCAGGTCTCGCTGCCCGGCCGCTACCTGGTCTACGTGCCCGAGGGCTCGATGACCGGCATCAGCCGCAAGCTGCCCGACACCGAGCGCGCGCGCCTGAAGACCATCCTCAAGAAGATCGTCCCCGAGGACGCGGGCGTCATCGTGCGCACCGCCGCCGAGGGTGCGAGCGAGGACGAGCTGCGCCGCGACGTCGAGCGTCTGCAGGCCCAGTGGGAGGACATCCAGAAGAAGTCGAAGCAGATCTCGACCTCTTCGCCGAGCCTGCTGTACGGCGAGCCGGACATGACCGTCCGCGTCGTGCGCGACATCTTCAACGAGGACTTCTCGAAGGTCATCGTCAGCGGTGACGGCGCGTGGGAGACCATCCACGGCTACGTGAACCACGTGGCCCCGGACCTGTCCGACCGGCTGTCCCGCTGGACCTCCGAGGTCGACGTCTTCGCGACGTACCGGATCGACGAGCAGCTCGCCAAGGCGCTCGACCGCAAGGTGTGGCTGCCCTCGGGCGGCTCGCTTGTGATCGACAAGACCGAGGCGATGATCGTCATCGACGTCAACACCGGCAAGTTCACCGGTCAGGGCGGCAACCTCGAGGAGACCGTCACCAGGAACAACCTGGAGGCGGCCGAGGAGATCGTCCGCCAGCTGCGGCTGCGCGACCTCGGCGGCATCGTCGTGATCGACTTCATCGACATGGTCCTGGAGTCCAACCGCGACCTGGTCCTGCGGCGGATGCTGGAGTGCCTGGGCCGTGACCGTACGAAGCACCAGGTCGCCGAGGTGACCTCGCTGGGCCTGGTCCAGATGACCCGCAAGCGGGTGGGCCAGGGTCTGCTGGAGTCCTTCTCCGAGACCTGCGTCCACTGCAACGGCCGCGGTGTCATCGTGCACATGGAGACGCCGACCGTGGTCGGTGGCGGCGGCAACGGCAAGCGCTCGAAGCGCCGCGGCGGCAAGGCCGAGTTCGACCAGCACGACCACGAGGCCGAGACGGTCGAGGTGGAGTTCGAGACCGAGCCCGAGGCCGAGGTGGCCGCCGAGGCCGCGGCGCCCCGGCAGCTGCCCGAGCCGGAGTTCGTCCCGGACGAGGAGCTGTACAGCAGCCCGGCCGAGGCCGAGGCCGCGGCGGGCCTGAGCGGTCGCCGCAACCGCCGCCGCGCCACCCGCAAGGCGACCGCTCCGGCGGGCGCCCCGCGCGGTGCGGCAGCCCAGGCTCCGGCCCAGGCCGCTGCCCCGGCTCCGGCCCCCGTGGTCGAGGTCGAGGCCGAGCCGGTGACCGTGCCCGCCGACACCGTCCTGGAGCCGGTGGCCGAGGTCGTCGCCGAGGCGGAGACCGTGGCCGAGGTCGTGGCGGAGCCGGTGGCGGAGGAGGCCCCCAAGGGCCGCACCCGTCGCCGTGCGACCCGTAAGGCCACCGCCCCCGCGGGCGCCCCGGCCCCCGCGGCCGAGGTGGCCCCGGAGCCGGTCGTCGTGCCGGAGCCGGAGCCCGTCGTGGAGCCCGAGCCGGTCGTCGCCGAGCCCGAGCCGGCGCCCGCGCCCGCCGTGGCCGACGAGGCTCCCGTGGCGGAGGCCGCCCCGGCCCGTCCGCGCCGGCGTGCCACCCGTAAGGCCACCGCACCGGCCGGTTCCCCGGCGGGTGCGACGGAGGCCGCAGTGGTGGTCGTCGAGGCCGTCGTGACCGAGCCGCAGCCGGAGCCCGAGGCCCCGGCCGAGGAGGCCGCCCCGGCCAAGAAGGCCGCCCGGAAGGCCCCGGCCAAGAAGGCGACCGCGGCGAAGAAGGCCACCACCGCCAAGAAGGCGACGGCGGCCAAGAAGACCGTGGCCAAGAAGGCGGCCACGACCAAGAAGACCGTGGCCAAGCGGGCGACGAAGAAGACCGCGGCGGCGGAGCAGCAGACCCCGCCCTCGGTCTCGGCGCCTGCCGAAGCCTGATCCGCGTGACGGCCGTGGGCCCCGCCGAGAGGCGGGGCCCACGGCCGTGCGGGGCCCGGTTTGACCCCCTGGAACCGGCCCCGTAACCTAGACCGTCGGCATGCCTAGGCAAATATGTTTAGAGCACGCCGCGCTCCTGAGCACCTTCCTCCCGCGCCGTGCGCGCAAGCGCCGTACGGGAGAGGCCGCTCGTCCAATCCGGATCAGTGCGGTCCTGTCGCAAGACGGGGTCCCGACTGAGCGGCTGGCTTCAGGAGCATCCGTCCCGAGTGAGAGAGAGATCCGCGTGTACGCCATCGTGCGCAGCGGTGGTCGCCAGCACAAGGTTGCTGTCGGCGACATCGTTGAGGTTGACAAGATTTCCACTGCCAAGGTTGGCGACACGGTCGAGCTCTCGACCCTGCTCGTCGTCGACGGCGAAGCCGTGACCAGCGACCCGTGGGTCCTGGCCGGCATCAAGGTCACGGCCGAGATTGTGGACCACCACAAGGGCGCCAAGATCGACATCCTGCGGTACAAGAACAAGACCGGCTACCGCCGTCGCCAGGGTCACCGTCAGCAGTACACGGCGATCAAGGTCACCGGTATCCCCGCGGCTGCGAAGTAAGAGGGACTGAGACATGGCACACAAGAAGGGCGCATCGTCCACTCGGAACGGGCGCGACTCCAATGCCCAGCGGCTCGGCGTGAAGCGCTTCGGCGGTCAGGTCGTTTCCGCTGGTGAGATCCTCGTCCGCCAGCGCGGCACCCACTTCCACCCGGGCGCGGGCGTCGGCCGTGGCGGCGACGACACGCTGTTCGCGCTGCAGGCCGGTGCCGTCGAGTTCGGCACGCACCGTGGCCGCAAGGTCGTCAACATCGTTCCGGCCGCCTGATCCAGCTTCGGCTGATCAAGCGTTCGTAACTTCCCGAGGGCGGATCTCAGCTCTTTCCGGCGCGAGCCGGGAAGAGAGGTCCGCCCTCGGCGCGTTGTCACATAGACACGTTTAATGGGCAGCAAGGCCTGCCCCCGGATTTTCCGGACTATTCCCGCTGTATCTGGAGGAACACCCATGACCACCTTCGTGGACCGCGTCGAGCTGCACGTCGCCGCGGGTAACGGGGGCCACGGCTGCGCCTCCGTTCACCGGGAGAAGTTCAAGCCGCTCGGCGGCCCCGACGGCGGCAACGGCGGCCGTGGCGGCGACGTCATCCTGGTGGTGGAGCAGGCGATCACCACCCTGCTGGACTACCACCACAGCCCGCACCGCAAGGCCACCAACGGCAAGCCCGGCGAGGGCGGCAACCGCTCCGGCAAGGACGGCCAGGACATGATCCTGCCCGTGCCGGACGGCACCGTGGTCCTCGACAAGGAGGGCAACGTGCTCGCCGACCTCGTCGGCCAGGGCACCACCTACGTGGCTGCCGAGGGCGGCCGCGGCGGCCTCGGCAACGCCGCTCTGTCCTCCGCCCGCCGCAAGGCGCCCGGTTTCGCGCTCCTCGGCGTCCCCGGCACCGGCGGCGACGTCATCCTGGAGCTCAAGACCGTCGCCGACGTGGCGCTGGTCGGCTTCCCGAGCGCCGGCAAGTCCTCGCTGATCTCGGTGCTCTCCTCCGCCAAGCCGAAGATCGCGGACTACCCCTTCACCACCCTCGTCCCGAACCTGGGCGTCGTCACGGCCGGCTCGACGGTCTACACGATCGCCGACGTCCCGGGCCTGATCCCCGGCGCCAGCCAGGGCAGGGGCCTCGGCCTGGAGTTCCTGCGCCACGTCGAGCGCTGCTCGGTGCTGGTGCACGTCCTGGACACCGCCACGCTGGAGTCCGACCGCGACCCGATCGCCGACCTCGACGTCATCGAGGAAGAGCTCCGGCTCTACGGCGGCGGCCTGGAGAAGCGCCCGCGCCTCGTCGTCCTCAACAAGGTCGACATCCCGGACGGCCAGGAGCTCGCCGACATGGTCCGCCCGGACCTGGAGGCCCGCGGCTACAAGGTCTTCGAGGTCTCCGCGGTCGCCCGTACGGGCCTCAAGGAGCTCTCGTACTTCCTCGCCGAGGTCATCGCCAAGGCGCGTGCCCGCAAGCCGAAGGAGGAGGCGACCCGTATCGTCATCCGCCCGAAGGCCGTGGACGACTCCGGCTTCACCGTCACCTACGACGAGGTCGAGGAGCTCTACCGGGTGCGCGGCGAGAAGCCGGAGCGCTGGGTCCGCCAGACCGACTTCAACATCGACGAGGCCGTCGGCTACCTCGCCGACCGCCTCAACCGCCTCGGTGTCGAGGACGCGCTCAGGAAGGCCGGCGCCCGCGCCGGCGACGGCGTCGCCATCGGCTCCGACGACAACGCGGTCGTCTTCGACTGGGAGCCGACCATGATGGCCGGCGCCGAGATGCTGGGCCGCCGCGGTGAGGACCACCGTCTGGAGGCTCCGCGCCCAGCCACCACGCGCCGCAAGGAGAAGGACGCCAAGCGCGGCGACTCGGCGCAGCAGGAGTACGACGAGTTCCGTCCGTTCTAGTACCGGACGACCTTGAAGTCGCCTTTACGCGGGTCGCTTAGGATCCTTCGGGTGAGCAGCAAATCCCCCACCGTCTCCGTCGTGGTGATCGCGTACAACGACGCCGGGCTCGTGGGCGAGGCCGTATCGTCGGCTCTCGCCCAGGGCCCGGTGGTCGCCGAGGTCATCGCGGTGAACGACGCCTCGTCGGACGGCACCGCGCGGGTGCTGGACGAGCTGGCCGCCGCGCACCCCCGCCTGAAGGTCGTGCACCGCACGGAGAACAGCGGAGGGTGCGGTACCCCGCGCAACGACGGGATCGCCGCGGCGAGCGCCCCCTACGTCCTCTTCCTGGACAGCGACGACGTGCTGCCGCCGGGGGCGGCCGACGCGCTGGTGCGGGCCGCC
This sequence comes from Streptomyces sp. NBC_01408, assembly GCF_026340255.1. Taxonomy (GTDB): domain Bacteria; phylum Actinomycetota; class Actinomycetes; order Streptomycetales; family Streptomycetaceae; genus Streptomyces. The sequence goes on from NZ_JAPEPJ010000001.1 coordinate 2,937,117, forward strand.
GAGGAGCACGACGCGCCGGTCACCGTCGGCGCGTGCGTACGGCGCGAGCTGCCGCAGCGCCACGACGTGCCCTGGGTGCCCGGTCTCTACACCCCCGGCGACGTGATCGAGCGGCCCGCGGACCGGCCTGAGCTGGTCCGGGACACCCTGTGCGTCAACAAGCTGTACGCGCGCGCCTTCCTGGACGCACATTCCATCCGCTTCCCCGACGGCCGGTTCGTCTACGAGGACTTCGCCTTCACCGCGCGCGTCCTGGCCGCTGCCCCGCGCGTCGCCGTCATCGGCGACCTCGTCTACGTGTGGCACGTGCGCCGCAGCGCCGCCCAGGTGTCGATCTCCCTGGACCGCAAGGACGTCGGGAACTGGCGTTCGCGCATCGAGGCCCACAGCACGGCCTCCCGCACCCTCGCCGCCGCCTCCCCGGAGCTGGGCCGCGCCTGCCAGGTCAAGTTCCTGGAGTACGACCTGCGCATGTACCTGCGCGAGATCGGCACCGACCCCGGGTACCAGGCCGCGTGGTGGACCCTCACCCGGGACTACCTCGCCGGCTTCGCCGAGGCCGACATCCGGGCCGCGAGCGCCCCCGTCCGCTGGATCGTGCGGCTGCTGCGCGCCACCGACGCACCCCCCGCCGACCTCCAGCGGCTCACCCGCCTCGCCGCCGAGCCGCCGCGGCTGCTGCCCCCGTACGCCGTCGACGCCGACGGGTCGCCGGTGTGGAGCGAGGCCCTGCCCGTCGGGCTGGAGGGCCTGGCCGAGCTGGAGACGGCCGGGCTGCCCGTCGCCGCCGACGCCGAACCGGCCGGCGCCGGCGTGGTGCGGATCCGGGTTCACGATCTGTACGGGCGCCTCGCGGCGGCCGGGCCGCGCACCGTCCAGCTGCGTTTCCTGCCCCGGGCGGGCGGCGAGCCCGTCCTGGCCCAGCCGGTGGAGCTGCGCCCCGGCGCGGACGGCGGCTGGAGCGCCGAACTGCCGTTCCGCCTCGCGGACCTGGCGGCGAACGGGCGGCGCCAAGGGCTGCGCCGGATGCAGGCCTGGGACGTCAGGCTGGCCGTGGAGTGCGCCGACGGAAGCTCCGTGGTCACCTCGCTGAGCCCCCGCGGGGGGCTGCTGCGCCGCCGCGCCCTGCCGAGCAGCCGGTACGGTGTTCTGCTGTCGCAGCCGTACCGCACGGCCGCCGGCTCGCTGGCCCTGCGCCTGGCGCCCGGCGCCGAGGGTGCGCTGTACCTCGTACGCAACCGTCTTCACCGGGCCCGGGCAGGCCGCAGGCCGGGCTGAGACCGCCATACAGAGAACTCGGACGGGCCCGCAAGGGCCTTGTCCGGGGGGACCCCTCAGGGAGCTACGCATGACCTTTCTGATCACCGGTGGCGCCGGATACATCGGCGCGCACGTCGTCCGCGCGATGATGCTCGCGGGGGAGCGGGTCGTCGTCCTCGACGACCTGTCCACGGGCAACGCCGACCGCGTCCCGGAGGGCATTCCGCTGGTGGTCGGCTCGGTCCTGGACCGGCTGACCCTGGACCACACCCTCACCCACCACAAGATCACCGGCGTGGTGCACCTCGCGGGCAAGAAGCAGGTCGGCGAGTCCGTCGAGAAGCCGCTGTACTACTACCACGAGAACGTGCAGGGCCTGACGGTCCTGCTCCAGGCCGTGGCCGCCGCGGGCATCCGCAACGTCCTCTTCTCCTCCTCGGCCTCCGTCTACGGCATGCCCGACGTGGACCTGGTCACCGAGGACACCCCGTGCGCGCCGCTGAGCCCGTACGGCGAGACCAAGCTGACGGGCGAGTGGCTGATGCGCGCGGCGGGCAAGGCGCACGGGATCGCCACGGCCTGCCTGCGGTACTTCAACGTGGCGGGCGCCGCGACCCCGGAACTCGCCGACACCGGCGTCTTCAACCTGGTGCCGATGGTCTTCGAGCGCTACGACGCCGGCCAGGGCGCCAAGATCTTCGGCGACGACTACCCGACCCCGGACGGCACCTGCATCCGCGACTACATCCACGTCGAGGACCTCGCGGAGGCCCACGTGGCGGCGGCCCGCAAGCTCGCGGAATGGGCCGCGGCCGGGGAGTACAAGGACCTCACCGTCAACATCGGGCGCGGCGAGGGCGTTTCCGTCCGCGAGATGGTCGACCTCCTCAACGCGAACACCGGCCACTCCTACGCCCCCGTGATCACCCCGCGGCGACCCGGCGACCCGGCAAAGGTCGTGGCCTCGGCCGACCGGATCGCGAGCGAGCTGGGCTGGAAGGCCCGCCACGACGTCCGCGAGATGGTCACCTCCGCGTGGGCGGGCTGGGAGGCCAACCGCGACAAGCGCGCCGGCGCGGCCCACGACGAGGTCAACCGCTGACGTCCGTACGGCACATGAAGCCGCCCGCCCCGGAGCTGTCCGGGGCGGGCGGCTTCTCTGTTGCCCAGGGGCGCGGTCAGCGCTCCAGGAAGGCGAAGAGCGCCTCCCAGCGGTCGGTGATCTCGGTGCTGGAGTAACGCTTCACCGAATGGAAGGCCGCGTCTCCGAGCCGGTCGCGCAGCTCACGGTCCGCCATCAGCACACGGAGGTGGCCGGCCAGTTCCATCGTGTTGCCCAGCCGGGCCAGCAGCCCGTCCTCGCCGTGCTCGACGATCTCCCGTACGCCCGGCGCGCAGTCGAAGGCGGCCGCGGGGACGCCCGCCGCCATCGCCTCCAGCAGGGTGATCGGGAAGCCCTCGGCCCGGGAGGCCTGCGCGAAGACCGAGGCACCGCGCAGTGCGCCCAGTACGTCGTCGGTGCTGCCCATCCACTCCACGGAGTCGTCCAGCCCCAGTGAGGCGCAGTGCGCCCGCAGGGCCGGCTCCTCCACACCCGCCCCGTAGATCCGCAGGACCCAGTCGGGGTGCTGCGGGGCGGCGTCCGCCCACGCGTCGAGGAGCAGGTCGACGCCCTTCTCGAAGGCGAGGCGGCCGACGCTGACCACGACGTTCTCCGTACGCGGAGCGGGCGTCGGCGGCATGAAGGGCAGCGGGTTCGGCATGCTCCCGACGTTCTCCATGCCCGCCCGGATCCACAGGTCCGCGTCCTCGGCGGTCAGCACCAGCAGCCGGTCCACCTCCGGGTAGTACCGGCGGACCCGCTCGCCGCGGGTGGACTTCTGGCTGGCCTCGAAGGACTCGTGGCTCATCCCGATGACGCTGAGCCCCTTGGTGTCGGCGAGCGCCACCCACTCCATCGCCCAGACCTGGGTGACGATGACGACACTGCCGGGGCGGGCCGCGCGGAAGAGCTCGCTCAGCTGCTCGGCCTTGGCCCGCATCTTCGCCCGGCGGGCGGCCTGGCGGCGCCGCTCGGGCGCGTTCAGCCGGCCCTTGAGCCCGTGCAGCCGGCGCGCGCCCGGGGGATGCGCGTCGTACAGCGTGGTCATGACGTACGGCAGGTCCTGCGGCAGCTTCTGCCGGATCTCCTCGGCCACCGGGGCGATGCCGACGATGTGCACCCGGTGCCCGCGGTCGGTGAACAGCCTGGCCATCTGGTGGGACCAGGTGGTCACGCCGCCGAGCTCGTCGACGCTGTTGGAGACGAGGAAGATGTCCCGCCCGCCGGGGGCGGCGGTCTGGTGGCTCACTTGCCGCTCCTGGTGAAGAACTTCTCGACGATCCGGCGTGCGGCGTCCCCACGGTCGTACTCGCCGAACTCGGTGAGGAAACGCTGCCGCGCCTCGGCGTACTTGGCGTCCGCCTCCTCGAAGGCGGCCAGCGCCTGGAGGAGTTCGTCCGCGGTGGCCACGACCGGGCCCGGGGCCTTCTCCTTCAGGTCGAAGTACGTGCCGCGGATGTCGGTGGCGTACTTCTCGTAGTCGTACGCGAAGAACCACATCGGCCGGTCCAGGACCGCGTAGTCGAACATCACGGACGAGTAGTCGGTGATCAGCCCGTCGGCCAGTTCCAGCAGCGGGGTGATGTCGTGGTGCCGGGACACGTCGACGACCCGGCCGGCCACCGACGGCGGCAGCGAGACGCTGTTGAGGTAGTGGGTCCGCACCAGCAGCGTGAAGCGGTCGCCGAGCCGGTCGGCGAACTCCTCGACGTCGAAGGGGAACTCGAAGCCCTCCACCGCGCCGTCCGCACCCGCCCGGAAGGTCGGCGCGTACAGCAGCACCTTCTTCTCCGGGTCGATGCCGAGCTCCGCCGCGAGGGGGCCGCGGACCCGTTCACCGCTCTGCGCCTCGGCCCGCTGCGCCTCGACCAGGGCGTCGTTGCGCGGGTAGCCGGTGCGCAGCAGGACCTCGTCGCGCAGCCGGAAGGCCTTGGCGAGGGTGCGGGTGTCGTGCTCGGAGCGGATCAGGAAGTGGTCGAAGCGGTCGACGGCCGCCTGGAAGCGGTTCTGGCCCGCGCGGCCCTGCGCCTTGGTGCGGGGCTCGTGGAAGCCCATCCGCTTGAGCGCGGAGCCGTGCCAGGTCTGGATGTACGTCGTCCCCGGGCGCTTGGCGAGCGCCAGCGGGAAGCCCTGGTTGTCGACCCAGAACTCGGCCTGCGCCAGCGCCCGCAGGTACGGCCAGCTCCAGCGCCGCACCAGGGTGGCCTCCTTGGGGAAGCCGGTGGGCTTGCCCGCGTACGACCAGATCGCCTCGAAGGGCACGCCCTGGCGGACCATCTCCTCGTAGATCGCCTTCGGGCTGTCGCTGTACTGCTTGCCCATGTGGCTCTCGAAGACGACCGTGCCCTTCTTGACCGGCAGCTTCGAGAAGACCTCGTGGTAGATCTTCACCTTCTGCTCGCCGGATCCCATGCTCCGGCGGACCCGCAGGGCCTTGCGCAGGCCCCGCTTGACCACGTTCGCCGCCTTGCCCTGTATGGCGTTGTCGATCAGGCTCCGGGTGCGGACGGCGGCGGCGCTCTCGGCGGCCAGGACGTAGGAGAGGTTCCCCTTCTTGGTGACCTCCGGCTCGAAGCGGTCGGAGACCAGCCGGGTCAGCCGCGGGCGTACGCGCAGGCGGGCCGCCGACTCCAGGTCGACTCCGCCGACCGAGACCCGGGTGGTGATCTTGTCGCTGTCGGCGGTCAGCTTCAGCCGGACGTCCCAGACGGCGTCGATGATGCCGAGGGGACGGACGGTGCTGCCGATGTCGGCGGTGCCGCTCCACTCGATCGTGTCACCGGCGTGGCGCACGGTTGACACCGGGAAGCTGAAGGAACGCACGCCGATCTGCCGGCGGGCCCGGAATTCGAGCGAGGCCGACAGCTGCGCGTCGTCCTTGATCCGGCCCAGCGGGTTCACGACGGCGCCGGAGAGCGTGACGGTGCCGCGCCCGTCGTCCTCGTAGGAGGTCAGGCGGTTGCCCAGCTGGAGGGAGGTGAGCGGGGTGGTGTGGAAGCCCTGCTCGGTGACGTCCAGTATCCGGCGGGCCTCGGTGCCGGCCGGGTCGCCGGCGTCGTCGATGTGCCGGGCGCACCAGTAGATCCGGCCGTCGCGCTCGGCGAGGGGGGAGGAGAGCCGGCCCTTGTTGGTCATGGCGTCGGCGGCGGGGATCAGGTTCTCCCAGTCCTCCTTGCCGAGCAGGTAGGCGCAGATGGCCTGGAGGTAGGTGACGTTCTCGTAGGCGGCCGGGTCGATTCCGGCGAGGTAGCCGTTGGCGAGCCGGGCGAACTCCTGGCGGTAGGCGTCACCGAGCAGCGGCAGGTCGCGCAGGTGCAGCACCAGGTCGTGCTTGAGGAACTTGGCGTCCTTCGCGGACTTGATGTCCGTGTGGCCCTTGGCGGCCAGCAGCTCGTCGACGCGCCGGTGGATCTCCATCCGGTGGACGAAGTTCGCGATCTCGTGGCGCCGGTTGCTGATGGACTTCGCCGCGGCCTTCTCGACCACGTTCCAGAAGTAGACGTGGTTCGGGATCAGCGTGATGCGGCGGGCGGCGACGTAGGCCTGCGCGGAGAACAGCAGGTCCTCGTAGTGGATGCCGACCGGGAACTCCAGGCCCTGCTCCAGCAGGAACGCGCGCCGGTAGCACTTGTTCGTGGAGAGGGTGTCGTAGACCAGCAGGTCGGGGTACTCGGTGATCGACTCCAGCGTGCGCGTGCGCGAGTAGATCCAGGGGTACCACTCGGTGGTCTTGCCCCACCGGTTGTCGAGGTGCACGCGGACGCACATGCCCGAGACCAGGTCGGAACCAGTCCGCTCGGCCGCGGCCAGCATGTTCCGGCAGGCATTGCGCTCCAGAACGTCGTCGCTGTCCAGGAACATCACGTACGTGCCGGTGGCCTGCTGGATGCCGTGGTTGCGCGGCGCGCCGCAGCCTCCGCTGTTCTCCGGCAGCTGGAACGCGCGCACTCTCCCCGGATGCGCAGCTTCCAGTTCCTGGGCGACCGCGTACGAGCGGTCCTTGCTGCAGTCGTCGACGATCACGACCTCGACCCCGTGCAGGGTCTGGTCCAAAACCGACTGGACTGCTGTCGACAGACGCTCTGCGTCGTTGTAGACGATGACGACCACGGAGACGTCGGGCACGTGCACCTCGATCCCTTCGTTTCGTTGCGTTTCGTTCAGCTCGTTCCGCTTATCTCGTCAAAGCTACCGTGTGCCGCCCGCGGCTCAGGCAGGCCGACCGACGCCCGAGCCTCTCCTTGCATACTTCTAAGGAAGAGGTGAGGGACGGGTCCGGTGGCTGACAATCACCCGATCGGACCCAGCAGGAAGTGTTCATGACGAAGCTGTCTGTAGTTGTCCCTTGCTACAACGAAGAGGCTGTCATCGACTGCTTCGACGTGGAGATCCGCAGGGTCCTGGACGCCCTCCCCGTGGAGTACGAGGTCTGCTACATCGACGACGGAAGCCGTGACGGAACTCTCGGCAAACTGCGCAAGATCGCCGCCGAGCACGGGGAGCAGACCCGGTACGTCTCCTTCAGCCGCAACTTCGGCAAGGAGGCCGGCATGCTCGCGGGCCTGCGCGAGTGCACCGGCGACGCCGTGGTGATCATGGACGCGGACCTCCAGCACCCGCCGGAGCTCATCGCCACCATGCTCGACTACTACGGGCAGGGCCACGACCAGATCATCGCCCGCCGCTCGCGGGAGGGGGACAAGAAGCTCCGCTCCGCGCTCAGCCGCCTCTACTACCGCGGCGTCAACCGCTGGGTCGACGTGGAGCTCACCGACGGGGTCGGCGACTTCCGCTTGCTGTCGCGCCCGGCCGTGGACGCGCTGCTCGCGCTGCCCGAGTACAACCGCTTCTCCAAGGGCCTGTTCTCCTGGATCGGCTTCGACACCGTCCACTTCGACTACCGCAACGCGCAGCGCGAGGCCGGCGAGACGAAGTGGAAGTTCGGCGCGCTGCTGAACTACGGCATGGACGGCCTGATCTCCTTCAACAACCGGCCGCTGCGCATCGGGATCTGGTTCGGCGCGTCGCTGGTCGCCCTGACCGGCCTCTACGCCCTGTGGGTCACAGTCATGGCCATGACCAACGGCGTCGACTCCCCGGGTTACGTCACCCTGGTCGCGATGATCGTCGGCCTCGGCGGCGTCCAGCTGGTCATGCTGGGTCTCATCGGCGAGTACATCGGCCGCATCTACTACGAGACCAAGCGCCGCCCGCACTTCCTGGTGAAGGAGGCGCACGGCGCCGACCCGCTCCCGCGCGGCGCGGACGGGCTCGCACGGGGGAGCGCGGGGCGGGGCCGGGACCGCGGCCGGGAGCCGGGTCAGGAGCCGGGCGGGGACCGGGTCTCGGACCGGACCGCCTGATGAGCCGCAGGGACCAGCTCGGCCAGATCTTCCGCTTCGCCCTGGTGGGCGGGGTGAACACCGCCACCTTCTTCGGCATCTACCTGCTCCTGCACCCGTGGATGCCGTACTTCGCCGCCTACTCCCTCGCCTTCGTGCTGGCCATGGTCGGCTCGTTCTTCATGAACACCTACTTCACCTACCGGACCAGGCCGACGTGGAAGAAGTTCCTCCTCTTCCCGCTGACGAACGTCACGAACTACGTCATCCAGTCGGCGGGCCTCTACGCCCTGGTCACCTGGGCCGGGATGGACACCCGTATCGCCCCGCTCGTCGCGGCGGTCGTGGCCATCCCGTTCACCTTCCTGCTCTCGCGCAAGATCCTCGTCCCCGGCGCGGCCCGAGCCCAGGAGGCGCAGCAGGCGGAGAGGGGGCCCTCGTCCAGGGTCTGAAACCCCCGAGCAGCCCCTCGCGCCCACCCCGTAGATTGAGACGGCAGGCATTTCGGCAAGGGGCAAGGGGACAGACGTGTCAGCGGCTAGGCAAGGTGTCGTGAACGCCCGCAGGATCGTGGTCAAGGTCGGATCCTCCTCCCTGACCACGGCGGCCGGGGGACTCGACGCCGACCGGGTGGACGCACTGGTCGACGTCCTGGCCAAGGCCCGCAGCGGCGGGGAGAAGGAGATCGTCCTCGTCTCCAGCGGCGCCATCGCCGCCGGGCTCTCCCCGCTCGGCCTGCGCCGCCGGCCCAAGGACCTGGCCCGGCAGCAGGCCGCCGCCAGCGTCGGCCAGGGACTGCTCGTCGCCCGCTACACCGCCTCCTTCGCCCGGTACGGCGTCCGCGTCGGCCAGGTCCTGCTCACCACCGACGACACCAGCCGGCGCGCCCACTACCGCAACGCCTACCGGACCCTGGACCAGCTGCTGGCCATGGGGGCCCTGCCCGTCGTCAACGAGAACGACACCGTCGCCACCGACGAGATCCGCTTCGGCGACAACGACCGGCTCGCGGCCCTGGTCGCCCACCTCGTCCGCGCGGACCTCCTCGTACTCCTTTCGGACGTGGACGGCCTCTACGACGGCGACCCCGCGCAGCCCGGCACCACCCGCATCGACGAGGTCCGCGGCCCCGAGGACATCGCGCACGTCTCCATCGGCAGCGCGGGCAAGGCGGGCGTGGGCACCGGCGGCATGGTCACCAAGGTCGAGGCCGCGCGCATCGCGGCAGCGGCCGGCATCCCGGTGGTGCTGACCTCGGCCAGCCAGGCCGCGGACGCCCTGGCCGGGCGCGCCACCGGCACCCACTTCCACGCCACGGGCCGCCGCTCCGCCGACCGGCTGCTCTGGCTCCAGCACGCCTCCACCCCGCAGGGCCACCTCGTACTCGACGACGGCGCGGTGCGCGCCGTCACGGAACGCGGCAGCTCCCTGCTCCCGGCGGGCATCGCCGCGGTCGGGGGCGAGTTCACGGCCGGGGACCCGGTGGAGCTGCGCGACACCTCCGGCCGGGCGGTCGCCCGGGGCCTGGTCAACTTCGACGCCAAGGAGCTCCCGCAGCTCCTCGGGCGCTCCACTCGCGAGCTCGCGCGGGAACTCGGACCCGCGTACGAGCGCGAGGTCGTCCACCGTGACGATCTGGTCCTGCTGCAGGGCTGAGGTTCGGCAAAACCACCGCGCGGTCGGCCGGGGGCTGGTCAACTGTGAGGGGCGGACACACGCGTGGCGGAGACAGGAGGCGGCTGGTGAGACGAGCGCTGACCAGCGTCGGTCCGGGGGACGGTGACGGCGGCGACCACAGGAACGGGCACGGGGGCGGCACCGAACCGGACGCCTCCCGCCTCTGGCACGTGACCCTCAGCGTGTCCGGCAAGCCGGCACCGCTCTCGGAGGTCCGGCGCAGCCTCGAACAGCTGGCTCACGACCACCCCTTCCTGCTGACCAGCCGGTACGCCGACGACCACGCGGAGATCCGCTACTGGGAAGAGGCCCGCGACCTCCACGACGCGGCGGCCGTGGCCCTGCGCCTGTGGGGCGAGCACCGCTCCTCGGCGCAGCTCCCGCCCTGGGAGATCGTCGGCCTGGAGGTCATCGACCGCGCCACCTACCACCAACGCGTGGCCGAAGGCTACGGCCCACCCCCGGCCCACCCGGTGGGTGTGCACCCGTACTGAACGCGGCCCTCGCGCCGCTCGGCCCTGGCGGGCCTCCCGGGCTTCGGCCCGCTGCACCGGACTCCGTCCGGCGATGGCAGGGCGGAGCCCGATCCGGCCCCGGCGGCTGCCCCTGGCCGGCACCCCGGCCCACCCGGCGGCGCAACCACCCTGCGGCGCCGTTCCCGGGGGCGCCGCCCCCGGACCCCCGCGCCTCAAACGCCGGCGGGGCTGGGTGGTGCCCCGCCGGCGTTTGAGGCGCGGGGTCTGGGGCGGAGCCCCAGGTCTTTGAGCCGCGCCGGCGATTGAGGCGCGGGGCCGGGCAGAGCCCGGGAAGCCCCGCGCAGCGGCACCGGCCAAGCCACCCGCAGCCCGCACGGGACAGGCCGGCCGGAACCGCACAGCACAGGCCCGCGCCAGCCCCGCGCGCAGCGCGACCCCGTCGGGCCCGCCGCCAGGTGTCTCGCGGGGTGAAACCCCCACGGGCCCGGCCCGGCCGGGGACTACCCTGGCCGCATGACCTCGCTCGATGCCGCCACCGCCACCTCGCCCGTCCTCGCCACCGCGCGAGCCGCCCGCACAGCCGCCGCGGACATCGCCCCACTCCCGCGGTCCGCCAAGGACACGGCCCTGCTGGCGATCGCGGACGCGCTGGAGGCCCGTACGGCCGAGATCATCGCGGCCAACGCCGTCGACACCGACAAGGCCCGCGCCGCCGGCACCAGCGAGACCGTCATCGACCGCCTCACCCTCACCCCCGAGCGGATCGCGGCCATCGCCTCCGACGTGCGGGACGTCGCCGCCCTCCCCGACCCGGTCGGGGAGGTCGTCCGCGGCAGCACCCTCCCCAACGGCATCGACCTCCGGCAGATCCGCGTCCCCCTCGGCGTCGTCGGCATCATCTACGAGGCCCGCCCCAACGTCACCGTCGACGCCGCAGCCCTCTGCCTCAAGTCCGGCAACGCCGTCCTCCTGCGCGGCAGCTCCTCCGCCTACGCCTCCAACACCGCCCTTGTCAGCATCCTGCGCGACGCCGTCGAGAGCGCCGGCCTGCCCGCCGACGCCGTCCAGCTCGTCCCCGGCGAGTCCCGCGACTCCGTCCGCGAGCTGATGCGCGCCCGCGGCCTCGTCGACGTGCTCATCCCGCGCGGCGGTGCCTCGCTCATCAAGACCGTCGTCGAGGAGTCCACCGTCCCGGTCATCGAGACCGGCACCGGCAACTGCCACGTCTACGTCGACGCCCAGGCCGACCTGGACATGGCCGTGGACATCCTCATCAACTCCAAGGCCCAGCGGCCCTCCGTCTGCAACGCCGCCGAGACCCTCCTCGTCCACCGCGACATCGCCGACGCCTTCCTGCCCCGCGCCCTCGACGCGCTCGCCGCCGCCGGGGTCACCGTGCACGGCGACCCCGCGGTCCTCGCCGCCGCCGAGGGCTCCAAGGCCACCGCGCTGCCCGCCACCGACGAGGACTGGGCCGCCGAGTACCTCTCCTACGACATCGCCGCCGCCGTCGTCGGCTCGCTCGACGAGGCGGTGGCCCACATCCGGCGCTGGACCTCCGGTCACACCGAGGCGATCGTCACCACCTCGCAGGCCGCCGCGCGCCGCTTCACCCAGCTGGTCGACTCGACCACCGTCGCCGTGAACGCCTCCACCCGGTTCACGGACGGTGGTCAGTTCGGATTCGGCGCCGAGATCGGGATCTCCACGCAGAAGCTGCACGCCCGGGGCCCCATGGGCCTTCCCGAGCTCACCTCCACCAAGTACATCGTCACCGGCGACGGTCACATCCGGTAACCGCAGCCTGGACAACGTGTGGCCGGAATGCGGCGTACACCCTGCCCAAAGCCGCCCCCCAGGTCTAGGCTGCTCCTGTGCCGGACGACGTGGGGGGCAATCCGTTCCCGGACGACGGGGAGCCCGACGACGACCGCGGAGGCGCGGATCACGACTTCGCCTCCGTGGTGTTCGACGAGGCCTTCGTCCGGAACGCCCAGATCCATGAACTGAGCGCCGCCGAGCGCCAGCGAGCCGCCGACCGGGCCCGTGCCGACGAAGCCGCCCGTGCCGCGGTGGCCGGCGGCTGGACGGGCGACGAGGACTACGACGCCTACGGCTACGGCCACCCCGACGGGTACGGCCCCGACGACCACGGCTGGGAGTACGAGCGCGGCCACGGCCGCGGCTACCCCGACGGCCCGTACGGGGCCTACGGCGGCAGTCTGCGCCCCTACCGCGGCCGCTCGCCCTGGCTGCGCCCCGTCGCCTGGGTACTGGCCTTCGTGATGGGCCTCGGCATGGTCGCGCTCGCCTTCAGCGCCGTCTACCGCAGCGCTTCGAGCGAGGCGGACCCCGCCCCGGCGCCCGCCAGTACCCCCCTGAGGGAAGTCACCGGCGTGGGGGCGTTTACGTACCCCGTCGGCCGCCAACCCTGAAGGTACGACCCCGCTCGCCCACAATGGAGCTGGGGGCTTCTCTGAAGCGGGGACAGCGGGGAGAAGCGATGGCAGCGCGCGGAGATCCACCCAACGGCACCCCCGAGAACATCGGCGGGGGCGACGACGAGTTCCGGTCGGACGAGTACCGGTCGGTGGTGTTCGACGAGGACTTCGTCCGGGCTGCCCGGCTCCAGGAGTTCTCCGCCCAGGAACGCATGGGCGAACACGCCCGGGCCGTCCGCAGCCGCTCCCTCTGGTCGAGCGGCGCCGCCGCACACCGCACCGGCACCCCCGGCCGGGGCGCCCGGCAGGGCATGCTGCTCGTGCTGCTCATCGCCACGGCCTTCGCCGCCGCCGTCTACATGGGGCTGAGCAACCCGTACGTACCCCCATCCGACGGCCATGCCGAACCGCTCGTCAGTACCGTCGTCCCGCTCGCGCCCACCGACGCCGTCCCCGGCGGCCGTCCCGCCGAGCTGTACGGGAAGAGTCCCGCCGCCGAGTACCGCGTCGGGGCGGCCGGGATCACCCTGCCGGCCGTACGCCGCACCCAGCACTTCACGGACGGCCAGGTCGGCGCCGCGCTGTCCGTCGCCAAGGACTACCTGGTGCAGTCCTCACTGGACCCCGACGTCCTGGCCGGCACCGCCTCCCGGCCCGTACGGGTCCTGCTCGACCCCGACCAGCTGACGCAGTTCGACCGCAGCATCGCCTCGCCCTCCGGCGACGGCAGGCACGCCGCCACGGGCTGGCTGGTCCGCTTCGACCCGCGCACCGCCGTCATGGCCGACTCCAAGGTCCGGGTGTACGGCACCCTCGCCTTCGAGGAGGTGACCCCGGAGGTCCTGGAGGTGGTCACCGACCACACCTTCGTGTACGCCGTACGTCCGGCCACCGGAGCCCCGGCCACGGACGACGGCGCCTCGCTCTTCACCGTCCGGCGCGAGCTGAGGCTGCGCTTCGACCGTGACGACCTCACCGCCCGGCGCGCGGAGCTGGCCTCGGCCTATGTGATGGCCGGACCGCAGGACTGCTCCGCCGACCCGGCCGCGGGCTTCCGCCCGCTCCTGGCCGGGGCCGGCCCGACCACGGTGGGCCCGGCCCCCAGCGACCCGTACGCCAGCGGCAATCCGCGCCGCTCGGCCGGGCTGTGCGGAGTCATGGCCGAGCCCGGCACCCAGGCTCCCGCCCCGCAGCCGGACCGGGAGGCCTCGGTGGCCGGCCCTGCCCCGCAGCCGGGGCAGGAGGCCTCGGCGGCCGTCAGCCCTGCTCCGTAGCCCCGCCCTTGCCCTCGCCGGCCGGGCCCGCACCCGTACCCGTACCGGCGCCTGACGCCGCGCCGGTGAACTTGTCGCGGAGCTTGCCGCCGAGGTCGCCCGCGCCACCGGCGATGTCGCCCACCAGCTTCATCAGCGGGTCCTTGCTGGTGCGCACCGAGTCGGCGTAGTGCGCCGCGGACTGGCGGAAGGAGTCGGTCACCGAGGTGTCCTTGTCCTCATCGCGCCGCGGGTAGTGGCCGTCCATGATCCGCTGGTGGTCGCGGCTCTCCGACCACTTCTTCAGCTCGGCGGCCCGCACCGTGGTGAAGGGGTGCGTCCGCGGCAGCATGTTCATGATCTTCAGGACGGAGTCGCGCAGATCGCCGCTCGACTCGTACTCCTCGGCCTGGGCCAGGAAGGCGTCCACATTCATCTCGTGGATGTGGTTGCCGCCCGCGAGCTTCATCAGACCGCGCATCGAGGCCTGAAGGTCCTGCCCCACCAGCAGACCGGCCCGGTCGGCGGACAGCTCCGACTTGCGGAACCACTCCCGCAGCGCCGCCACGATCGCCGTGATCGCCACATTGCCCAGCGGGATCCACGCCACCTTCAGCGCCAGATTCGTCAGGAACAGCAGGATCGTCCGGTACACCGAGTGCCCCGACAGGGCGTGGCCCACCTCGTGGCCCACCACCGCCCGCATCTCCTCCTCGTCGAGCAGCTCGACGAGGCTCGTGGTCACCACGATGATCGGCTCGTCCAGCCCGATGCACATGGCATTCGGCTTCGGGTCCTGCTGCACGTACATCTGCGGGACCTTCTCCAGGTCCAGGATGTAACAGGCGTCGCGGAGCATCGCGTGCAGGTGCGGGAACTGCGTCTCGCCCACGCGCACCGAGTCCGACAGGAACAGCAGCCGCAGGCTGCGCTCCGGAAGCAGCCCGCTCAGGGCCTTGAACACGGTGTCGAACCCGCTCAGCTTGCGCAGCGCCACCAGCGCCGAACGGTCCGCCGGATGCTCGTACGCCCGCGAGGAAATACCGGGGAACCTCCTGCGGTCCCGCGCCGGTGCCTTCTCGAATCCCGTCTCCGTCATAACGCCCTCCCCCTCGATGAACTGCCTGGCATTGCGTCTATCCTCTCCAACGCCTGAGTCGGCGTGAGCGTGCCCCAGGCCCCCGCATACGATGTGAGCGAAGTCTCCGCCCGCTCCCCGACTCGATAGGTACCTGCCTGATGAGCCTCTCCTCCACCGCCCACAACCTGGTCGTCCTCGCCTCGGAGGGGGCCGAACAGCACGGCGGCAACCACGACAGCCTGAACCCGTACCTGACCGGTGGCGCCGCGCTCTTCATCCTCCTCCTCATGCTCTGGGTGACCACGCGCCTGAACCGCGACCGCTAGAACGCCCCGCGCCCGCCCGCGGAGCCGGACCGCTCCACCGGGCCAGTAGGCTCTGCGCTCATGGGAGAGCAGGAGATGTCTACCGGCCCGGTCAAGCGCCGGCTCGGCGTGATGGGCGGGACGTTCGACCCGATCCACCACGGACACCTGGTGGCCGCCAGCGAAGTGGCCGCCCTTTTCCACCTCGACGAGGTGGTGTTCGTACCGACCGGCGAGCCGTGGCAGAAGTCGCAGCGGGCCGTGTCGCCCGCCGAGGACCGCTACCTCATGACGGTCATCGCCACGGCCTCGAACCCACAGTTCTCGGTGAGCCGCATCGACATCGACCGCGGCGGCCCGACGTACACGATCGACACCCTGCGGGACCTGAAGGCGCTGAACGACGACGCCGACCTGTTCTTCATCACCGGTGCCGATGCCCTCGCACAGATCCTGACCTGGCGAAACGCCGAGGAACTGTTCTCGCTCGCCCACTTCATCGGAGTCACCCGGCCGGGCCACGTGCTCACCGACGACGGACTGCCCGAGGGCGGTGTCTCGCTGGTCGAGGTGCCCGCGCTGGCCATTTCGTCCACGGACTGCCGTGCACGGGTCGGCAAGGGGGATCCTGTCTGGTACTTGGTGCCGGACGGCGTCGTGCGCTACATCGACAAGCGTGAGCTGTACCGGGGAGCCTGAGCTTCCGGAGAGAGGGGCCCCGCGGTGAACGACCGACAGGAGCCGTACGAGCCGTACGACCCGTACGCCGGCCAGGAGCAGCAGCTCATCGGCTACGACGCGTACGGGCGGCCGCTGTACGGCCAGGTGCCCGCGCAGCCCGCCCACCCCGCCCCGCCCGCCCCGCAGCAGTACGAGCAGCGGCCCGGGGCCTCGTACGAGCAGCAGTACGGCTACGGCTACGAGCCCGGCTACCAGGCCTACGGCCAGCAGCAGCCGCAGCCCCAGCAGCAGTACTACCCGCCGCAGCCCGCGGCCCAGGAGTACGGGCAGCAGCAGTACCCCGACCCCGGGGCCGCCCCCTCCTACGGGTACGACACGCAGCAGACCCAGCAGTGGATCCCGCAGCAGAGCGCCCCGGAGCCGGCGGCGCCCGCCGCCCCGCCCCGGCCGGAACCCGGGCGGGAACGGACCGCGCAGGTCCCCGAGCCGCGCCGGCCCGAAGCCGACGAGCCCGAGGCGGGCCGGGACTACCGCACCGAGATGTTCGCCTTCATCGACCAGCCGGACGAGGAGTCCGAGGACGTCATCGACTGGCTGAAGTTCACCGAGAGCCGCACCGAACGCCGCGAGGAGGCCCGCCGCCGCGGCCGCAACCGGGTGGTGGCGCTGATCGTCGTCCTCGCCGTGTTCGCCGTCGGAGGCATCGGCTACCTCTGGTACGCGGGCAAGCTGCCGTTCGTGGAGGGCCCGGGGCAGAAGAAGGCCACTGCGGCCGACGCGGCCGGTCCGCAGAAGCGGGACATGATCGTCGTCCACCTGCACAACACGAAAAAGGGCGGCACCTCCACGGCGCTGCTCGTCGACAACGTCACCGCCAAGCAGGGAGCGACCGTCCTGCTGCCCAACACGCTCAGCGTCCCCCGGCAGGACGGCACTGCCACCGGGCTGGGCAAGGCGGTCGAGGAGGGCGGCCTCGGCACCCGCGAGTCCCTCGACTCGGTGCTCGGCACCCGCATCGGCGGCACCTGGCGGCTGGACACGCCCTTCCTGGAGAGCCTGGTCGAGCAGCTCGGCGGCATCGAGGTCGACACCGACACCGCGGTCCCGGCCGACGACGCGGCCAAGACCCCGGCCGTGGCCCAGGGCCAGAAGCAGAGCCTCAGCGGCCCCATGGCCGTCGCGTACGCCACCCACCGCGGCCAGGGCGAGGCGGAGGCCAAGCAGCTGGAGCGGATGGGCAAGGTGCTGTACGCCGTCCTGCGCAAGGTCCCGGGTGACCCCAAGTCGGCGACCATGACGGTCGAGAGCATGGGCCAGATCCTCGACCCCGCTCTGAACGCGCAGGCGCTCGGCGCCCTGCTGGCCCGGCTCGGCGAGCACGCCAAGGGGGGCGCGTACCGCACCGACGTCCTCGCGGTGAAGGCGGACGGCACCCTCACCGACGAGGCCAACAAGACGGTCGTCAAGGAGGTCCTCGGCGGATCCGCCCAGGCGGCCCAGGCCGGCGCCGCGCCGCGGGTCGGCCTCAAGGACGCCACCGGCGACGAGAAGACGCAGGTGGCGGCTAAGGCGGCACTGCTGAACGGCGGCTACACCTTCGTGGACGGGGGCAAGGCCGACAAGACGGCGGCCTCGTCGCAGATCACGTACCAGGACGACGCGCAGCGCGAGCGGGCGGTCGAGGTCGCCAAGACGCTGGGGCTGGCGGAGGCGGTCGTCAAGAAGGCCGAGAACGCGGTGAACGCGGACGTCGTGGTGATCCTGGGCAAGGACTACAAGGCGTCCTGAACCGGCCCCCAAGGGGTCCTGACATGCGGCCCGGCCCGCGCGGAACGTTCCGCGCGGGCGGTGTCGGCGGTACATGAGACCCTTGTAAGGATCTGCCCGCCAACCCGAAAGCATGGCCAGTGACCGCCACGGACCGCTCCATCGAGCTCATCACCGCCGCCGCCCAGGCCGCGGCCGACCGGCTCGCGCACGACATCATCGCGTACGACGTCAGCGACGTGCTGTCGATCACCGACGCCTTCCTGCTCGCCTCGGCGCCCAACGACCGCCAGGTCAAGTCGATCGTGGACGAGATCGAGGAGCAGCTCCTCAAGAAGCTCGGCGCCAAGCCGGTGCGCCGCGAGGGCGACCGCGACGCCCGCTGGATCCTGCTCGACTACGTCGACATCGTCGTCCACGTCCAGCACAGCGAGGAGCGTGTCTTCTACGCGCTGGAGCGCCTGTGGAAGGACTGCCCCGAGATCGAGCTCCCCGAGGACGCCAAGCTCACCATCGGCAAGGCCGAGGAGCACGCCAAGCTGCGCGAGGCGGCTGGTGACGACGAGCTGGACGGTGATCTGTTCTGAGCGCGACCGACAAGGGCAGGACTCCCAGGAAGATCGTCCTCTGGCGGCACGGCCAGACCGCATGGAACCTGGAGCGCCGGTTCCAGGGATCCACGGACATCGAGCTGACCGAGACGGGAGTGGCGCAGGCGCGCCGCGCCGCCCGGCTGCTCGCCTCGCTGAAGCCGGACGCCATCGTCGCGTCCGACCTTCGGCGGGCCTCCGCCACGGCCGCCGAGCTGGCCGCCGTGACGGGCCTGTCCGTGGAGCACTCACGGGCGCTGCGCGAGACGTACGCGGGTGAGTGGCAGGGCCTCACGCACGACGAGATCCTCGAGAAGTACGGCGAGCAGTACGGGGCGTGGAAGCGCGGCGAACCGGTCCGCCGCGGTGGCGGCGAGCTGGAGACCGAAGTCGCCGACCGGGCCGCGCCGGTGGTGCTGGGGCACGCCGACCGGCTGCCGGCGGGCGGCACGCTCGTCGTGGTCAGCCACGGCGGCACCATCCGTACGACCATCGGCCGTCTGCTGGGCCTGGACTCGTACTACTGGGAGGGCCTGGGCGGGCTCTCCAACTGCTGCTGGTCCGTCCTCGGTGAGGGCGCGCGCGGCTGGCGTCTGATGGAGCACAACGCCGGCACGCTGCCGGAACCGGTGCTCGGCGACGACGACTGAGCAGCTCCTGTGAGGCCGCCCGCCGGGGCTGCCACCCGGATTTCACTTTCCGGCTGGTCACAGGCTAGAGTTCTTCTTGTTCGCAGCGCAGAACACCGGAAACGGGGGGAGCGCCGCGGAGAGCGGGGCTATAGCTCAGTTGGTAGAGCGCCTGCATGGCATGCAGGAGGTCAGGAGTTCAATTCTCCTTAGCTCCACAATCAGGATCCCGTCCCCAACAGGGGGCGGGATCTTTGTTTTTGTACCCTTTGCGCTTGCTGACCCAGCCCGCACCGGCGTGGCAGAATCGGACGGCCGGAGGGGGAGTCGACGGCCCGACGCGGGAGGGAGTCGCTGACGGATGGGTGCACACCGGCGGCGGTGCGACTGGTGCAACAACGGCACGCCGATCGTGCGGGACATGGACCCGGTCAACCCCGAATACCAGTACTGGTGCGAGGAATGCGCGCGGGCGCTGATCATAAAGGGCGACCCGATCGAGACGTACCGTGAGCTGGAGGGGGAGCCGATCTACGGCCGGCTGCTCGACGAACACTGCACGCTGAAGCGGTTCTATCAGTTCGCGAGAGCGTGACGAGACAGTTCGCGAGAGCGTGACGAGAAGGCTCAAAACGGACATGGCTCATGGTCGGCGGAAACCGATTTTTGGACCAGGGCCATGACCGTGTAATGTTTGGGACGTCGCCAGGGGGAACCGGCAAGGGAGACCGGGCGGCAGGCAAGACAAGGGGCTATAGCTCAGTTGGTAGAGCGCCTGCATGGCATGCAGGAGGTCAGGAGTTCAATTCTCCTTAGCTCCACAGTGAAGAAGCGGGCCACCCGGATCGGGTGGCCCGCTTCTCGTCGTGCTCACCGTTCGGAACGCCCGAGCGCCCGTAGGGGCCGCTGCGGTACCCTGACGCCATGCGTGCCGTACGCCTTCTGCTTACCGAGCCGCGCTGATCAGTACCGACCCTTCGAGACGGTCGGCATCGGCGCGGCGTCCCCTCCTGTGCGAGGGGTTTTTTCGTTTGGGCAGGCAGAGACGGCAGAGACGATCGATGGAGCTTCAGAAATCATGAGCGAGACGAACACCCCGGCCCCCGAGGCGGCCGAGGCGCACCGTTACACGGCTGCCATGGCCGCCGACATCGAGGCTCGCTGGCAGGACGTATGGGACGCGCAGGGCACCTACGAGGCCCCGAACCCGGTCGGTGACCTGGCCGGTGCTGCTTCTTCGCAGGCGGCGGCGGTCGTCGCACGGCCCAAGAAGTTCATCATGGACATGTTCCCGTACCCGTCCGGCGCGGGCCTGCACGTCGGGCACCCGCTCGGGTACATCGCCACCGACGTGTTCGCCCGCCACCAGCGGATGACCGGTCACAACGTCCTGCACACCCTGGGCTTCGACGCCTTCGGCCTGCCGGCCGAGCAGTACGCCGTGCAGACCGGCACGCACCCGCGCGTGTCGACCGAGGCGAACATCGAGAACATGAAGGTCCAGCTGCGCCGGCTGGGCCTGGGCCACGACAAGCGCCGGTCGTTCGCGACGATCGACCCCGAGTACTACAAGTGGACCCAGTGGATCTTCCTGCAGATCTACAACTCCTGGTACGACTCCGAGGCGGGCCGGGCCCGGCCGATCGCCGAGCTGGTCGCCGCCTTCGAGGACGGCTCCCGTGAGGTTCCCGGGGACCGCGCCTGGGGCGAGCTGACCGCGGCCGAGCGGGCCGACGTGCTCAACGGCCACCGGCTGGCGTACGCCTCCGACGCGCCCGTGAACTGGTGCCCCGGGCTGGGCACCGTACTGGCCAACGAGGAGGTCACCGCGGACGGCCGCTCCGAGCGCGGCAACTTCCCGGTCTTCAAGTCCAAGCTGAGCCAGTGGAACATGCGGATCACCGCGTACGCTGACCGGCTGCTGGACGACCTGGACGCGCTGGACTGGCCCGAGGCCATCAAGCTGCAGCAGCGGAACTGGATCGGCCGCAGCGAGGGCGCGCGCGTCGACTTCGCGCTGGGCGACGAGGCCATCACCGTCTTCACCACCCGCCCCGACACCCTGTTCGGCGCCACCTACATGGTGCTGGCGCCCGAGCACCCGCTGGTCGAGAAGTTCATCCCGGCCGCCTGGCCCGAGGGCACCCACGACGTGTGGACCGGCGGGTACGCCACCCCGGCCGAGGCCGTCGCCGCGTACCGCAAGCAGGCCGCCTCCAAGTCGGACGTCGAGCGGCAGGCCGAGGCCAAGGACAAGACCGGTGTCTTCACCGGCGAGTACGCGGTCAACCCGGTCAGCGGCGAGAAGGTCCCGGTCTTCATCGCCGACTACGTGCTGATGGGCTACGGCACCGGCGCGATCATGGCGGTGCCCGCGCACGACAGCCGCGACTTCGAGTTCGCGCGAGCCTTCGAGCTGCCGATCCGCTGCGTGGTCAAGCCGACCGACGGGCGGGGCACCGACACCGCGGAGTGGGCGGACGCGTTCGTCTCGTACGACGCGGAGCTGGTGAACTCCTCCGGCGAGGGCATCTCGCTGGACGGGCTGGGCGTCGTCGACGCGAAGGCCGCCATCACCGCGTGGCTGGCCGAGCGCGGCATCGGCGAGGGCACGGTCAACTTCCGGCTGCGTGACTGGCTGTTCAGCCGCCAGCGCTACTGGGGCGAGCCCTTCCCGATCGTCTACGACGAGGACGGCGTCGCGCACCCGCTGCCCGAGTCGATGCTGCCGCTGGAGCTGCCGGAGGTCGAGGACTACTCCCCGCGCACCTTCGAGCCGGACGACGCCGCGTCGAAGCCCGAGACCCCGCTGTCGCGCAACGAGGCGTGGGTCGACGTGGAGCTGGACCTGGGAGACGGCGCGGGCGTCAAGCGCTACCGCCGCGAGACCAACACCATGCCCAACTGGGCGGGCTCCTGCTGGTACGAGCTGCGCTACCTGGACCCCCACAACTCCGAGGCGCTGGTCGACCCGGCGATCGAGCAGTACTGGATGGGCCCGCGCGAGAGCGCGCCGCACGGTGGCGTCGACCTGTACGTCGGCGGAGCCGAGCACGCGGTGCTGCACCTGCTGTACGCCCGTTTCTGGTCCAAGGTGCTGTTCGACCTGGGTCACGTCTCGTCCGCCGAGCCGTTCCACAAGCTGTTCAACCAGGGCATGATCCAGGCGTACGCCTACACCGACTCGCGCGGTGTGTACGTCCCGGCGGCCGAGGTCGAGGAGCGCGACGGCGGCTGGTTCTACCAGGGCGAGCCGGTCAAGCGTGAGCACGGCAAGATGGGCAAGTCCCTGAAGAACGCCGTCACGCCGGACGAGATCTGCGAGGAGTACGGCGCGGACACCCTGCGCCTGTACGAGATGGCGATGGGCCCGCTGGACGTCTCGCGTCCGTGGGACACCCGCGCCGTCGTCGGCCAGTACCGGCTGCTGCAGCGCCTGTGGCGCAACGTGGTGGACGAGGAGACCGGAGCGGTCACCGTCGTCGACGCAGAGCCGGGCGAGGACACCCTGCGGGCGCTGCACAAGGCGATCGACGGGGCCGGCGCGGACATGGCGGGGCTGCGGTTCAACACAGCCATCGCGAAGATCACCGAGCTGAACAACGCACTGACGAAGGCGGGCCGCCCGCTGGAGCGCTCGGTCGCCGAGCGGCTGGTGCTGCTGGTAGCCCCGCTGGCGCCGCACATCGCGGAGGAGCTGTGGCACCGCCTGGGGCACAGCGAGTCGGTCGTCCACCAGGACTTCCCGGTCGCGGACCCGGCGTACGTCGTGGACGAGACCGTGACGTGCGTGGTGCAGGTCAAGGGCAAGGTCAAGGCGCGCCTGGAGGTGTCGCCGGAGATCTCGGAGGCGGAGCTGGAGCGGCTGGCCGTGACCGATGAGGGCGTGGTCGCGGCGCTGGGCGGCGCGGAGATCCGCAAGGTGATCGTGCGCGCGCCGAAGCTGGTGAACATCGTCATCTGACCGTGGTCGGATGGGGCATCCCTCTATGGGGGAGATCCCGTACGGGCAGGTTGGGGGTTCGAATGGAACCCCCAGCCTGCCCGTGGCGTTTACGGTGGAGGGGACGGAAAACAGCTGTCTGGGGACTGGGGAAGGGATACTCATGGAGGCCGCGCTGATCATCTTCGCGCTGATGGTGCTATTCACCTTCCTGGGCCTGGGCGTCTACGCGACGGTCAAGGTGGTGGGGGCGGCGAAGCGGGGCGTGGACCGGACGATCACGCAGGCCCGCCGGACCGTTGAGGACACCACCTTGAGGGCCAAGAGCTTCGGCCAGGTCGGGGTCACGGGGGCGCTGGCGCAGCTGCGGCTGGACCTGAGGACATGTATGCGGTCCACGCAGCAGGCGCTGCACGACGGGGCCCGCCTGGACGCCTCGCTGCGGGAGTCGATCACCCTGTTCGAGCGGCTGAGCGCGCACGGGCGCGAGCTGGACGACGAGCTGAAGCGGCTGGAGCAGGATCCGGACCGCAAGCGGATCGAGGAGCGCCTGCCCGACCTGCGGGAGCGGACCGCCAAGATCACGCAGGCCGCGGACTCGCTGCGCTGGGCCGCGCGGGACCGTGCCAGCCGCTTCGCGGAGGACGACCTGTCCGCACTGTCGGCGCAGATCGAGATGGAGTCCGGGGCGCTGCGGGACTGGTCGCGGGAGTCGGTGGACGACCTGGCGGCGGCCGCCGCGGAGTGGGACGCGGCGCAGCAGGCGCAGGGCGCACAGCAGGCGCAGCAGGCACAGCAGCGTGAGCAGCCTCAGAAGGCGGCGCTGAATCCGGCCGCCCCGGCGCCCGAATACCCCTGGCAGAAGACGCGACGGCCGGAGAGCACGACCTGAGCGAGGGCGCTGCTCTCAGCCCCGTCCCGCGTGGGAGGGGCGGCCATTGTCAGCCCGTCCGGTGTGGGAGGGGCCGCGACTGTCAGCCCGTCCGGCGTTTGAGGACCGGGGTCTGGGGCGGAGCCCCAGTTTCGGGAAGGGGCGGGGTGAGGGAGAAGCCCCGCAGGGCCGGAGCCCCGCCGGGCAGCGGAGCCCCATCGGCGGCAGCCGGAGCCGCGGGGCAGCCGGAGCCGTCAGGGCGCCCAGGCGGAGGCCCCGTCGAAGCCCCGACAAGGGGCCCAGGCTGCCGTCCCACCCCCACTGGCGGTAACCTCCGGCTCATGTCCCGCCATGTCGCGATCGTCACCGATTCCACGGCCTACCTGCCACGACCGGCCTTGGCGCGGCACGGAATCACCTCCGTACCGCTCACCGTGGTGCTCGGCGGCGAGGCACTCGTAGAGGGCACCGAGATCTCGGCGCGCAGCCTCGCCCTCGCCCTGCAGAAGCGCCGCTCGGTCACCACCTCGCGCCCCAGCCCGGAAGAGTTCGTCCGGGCCTACCAGGCGGCGTCGGAGGCCGGTGCGAGCGGCATCGTCAGCCTGCACCTGTCCGCCGAGTTCTCCGGTACCTACGACGCCGCCGTGGTCGCCGCCAGGACGGCACCCGTGCCCGTGCGGGTCGTGGACACCGGCATGGTCGCGATGGCCCTCGGCTTCTGCGCGCTCGCCGCCGCGGAGGTGGCCGAGGCGGGCGGCTCCGTGGACGAGGCCGTGGCCGCCGCGGAGAAGCGGGCCGTGGACATGTCCGCGTACTTCTACGTCGACACCCTCGACTACCTCCGCAGGGGCGGCCGGATCGGCGCCGCGCAGGCCCTCCTCGGCTCGGCCCTGGCCGTCAAGCCCCTGCTGACGCTGGAGGGAGGGCGCATCGAGATGCTGGAGAAGGTCCGCACGGCTTCCAAGGCCATCGCCCGTCTCGAGGAGCTGGCGGTCGAGCGCGCCGGATCGGGCCGTGTCGATGTGGCGGTGCACCACCTGGCCGCGCCCGAGCGGGCCGAGAAGCTCGCCCAGCGGCTCCGCGAGCGCGTGCCCGGCCTGGTCGAGCTGCACGTCAGCGAGGTCGGCGCGGTGATCGGCGCGCACACCGGACCGGGGCTGCTGGCGGCGGTCGTATCGCCTCGCTGATCACCGGAACGGGTGACCGGGTTATCCACAACGGGCTTGGTATCCACCGGAATTGAGGCCTCCGAACGGCCGTGAGGATTCGCCCCTACGGTCGTGGCATGACTCTTCGAACGCGTACCTCGCATCCGTCCGGCGCCACCAGCGGCCCGGGCCGCCCCCGCCTTTCCGACGGCCGCCTCCGGCCCCGCCGCAGTGACCGCCGGCCCCGCCCTGAGCCGGCCGCGGTACAGCGCCGGGCCGAAGCCCTGCTGGGTGGCAGCAGTCCGCCGCGGGTTCCTCCCTTGGCCGAGCCGGATCCGGGGGGCGGGCCTGCTGGGGAGGTGGGGGGTGCTGTGCGGCCGGTGTCCGGGGCGGGTCCTGGGCTGGGTGGCAGCAGACCGCCGCGGGTCCCTGCCGTGGCTGAGCCGGATCCGGGGGGCGGGCCTGCTGGGGAGGTGGGGGCTGCTGGGTCGCCGGTACCCGGGGCCGGTCCCGGGGAAGGGGGCGAGCCGGTCTCCGGGGGTGCGTGGAGATCCGCCGTGCGGGAACGGCTCCCGGTCTGGCTCCAGGCCCGCTGCGGGGTCGAGCCGCGCACGGTGGCCGCCGTGGCGGTGGTGCTGCTCGTCGCCGTCGGGTTCGCCGCGCAGCAGTACTGGTCGGGTCGGCCCCAGCCGGTCACCGCGCCCGCCGTGGTCGCCCCGGGGACGGCGCCACCCGTGATCCCGGACCCGGCCCCGGTTCCGGCCGCCGCCGCTCTGCCCGGGGCCGCCCAGGGTGCCGGTGCGCGGATCGTCGTGGACGTCAGCGGCAAGGTCCGGGACCCCGGTGTGCGGAGGCTGCCCGCCGGTTCGCGGGTGGAGGACGCGCTGGCCGCCGCCGGGGGAGTACGGCCGGGCACGGACACCACCGGGCTGAACCGGGCCCGGGTGCTCGTGGACGGCGAGCAGGTGCTGGTGGGCGCCCCGGCGCAGCCGCAGCCGCCCGCGGGCGGAGCCGGATCGGGCTCCGGGCCAGGCTCCGGGCCGAGCGCGGCCCCGATCAGCCTCGGCTCGGCCACGGTCGAGCAATTGGACGGCCTGCCGGGGGTCGGGCCGGTGCTGGCGCAGCACATCGTGGACTTCCGCACCGCCCGCGGCGGATTCCGTTCCGTGGAGGAGCTCCGTCAGGTCGAAGGCATCGGTGAGCGGCGCTTCGCCGATCTGCGTACGCGGGTGCGGCCGTGAACGGGACCGAGGGGCCGGGGCCGGTCGACCTGCGGCTCGCGGTGCCGGCGCTGGCCGCCTGGGCCGCGGCCGCCCTCGCCCTGGATGCGCCGGCCGGCCGGACCGCCGCCGCCGTGGCCCTGGGGGTGACGGGGGCGGGGCTGCTGATGCTGGCCGGGTGGCGCCGGCCCGGGCCGCGCTGGAGGGCCGCGGCGGCGGCAGCCCTGCTGTGCGCGGCCGCCGGAGCCGGGGTGGCGGGGCTCCAGCGGGCCGAGGCGCGGGCCGGGCCGGTCGCGGGACTGGCCCGGGAGCACGCTCGCGTCCTCGCGGAGTTCACCGTAGCCTCCGATCCTCGGGCCACGTCGAAGGGGACCGGGCCGCCCGTGGTGATGCTGGACGCGGTGCTGACCCGGGTGACCGGGCCCGACGGGTCACGGACC
This sequence comes from Streptomyces sp. NBC_01408, assembly GCF_026340255.1. GTDB lineage: Bacteria > Actinomycetota > Actinomycetes > Streptomycetales > Streptomycetaceae > Streptomyces. The sequence continues at coordinate 2,963,343 of NZ_JAPEPJ010000001.1, forward strand.
CGGGTCGCCACGCCTGTGCGCGTGCTGGCCGGGCACCCGGGGTGGAACCGGCTCCTGCCCTCGACGCGGGTGGAGGTGGTCGCCCGGCTGGCGCCGGGCAGGGACGGGGAGCGGGCCGTGGCGCTGCTGCGCCCCGCCGGTGACAGTCCGCCGCGGGTGACGGGCGGACCGGACACCGCCCAGCGGATCGCCGGGCGGCTGCGGGCCGGGCTGCGCGAGGCCACCGAGGGGCTCGCGCCGGATGCCAGGGCCCTGCTGCCGGGGCTGGTGGTCGGCGACACCTCCCGGGTGCCGTCCGATCTGCACGAGGCCTTCCGGGCCACCGACCTGCTGCACCTGCTCGCGGTGTCCGGGTCCAACCTGACCGTGGTGCTCTTCCTGCTCATCGGACCCCCGGCCCGCGCCCAGCAGGCCGAGCGGCGCGGGCTGGCACCCCGCCTGGGGCTGTCCCTGCGGGCCACCGCCCTGTGCGGGGCGGCGCTGACGCTCGCGTTCGTCGTGGTGTGCCGGCCGGAGCCGAGCGTGCTGCGCGCCGCCGCCTGCGGTGCCGTCACCCTGCTGGCCATCGCCACCGGGCGGCGCAGGTCCCTGATCCCGGCGCTGGCCGCCGCCGTGCTGCTGCTGGTGCTCTACGACCCGTGGCTGGCCCGCAGCTACGGCTTCCTGCTCTCCGTCCTGGCCACCGGCGCCCTGCTGACGCTCGCGCCCCGGTGGAGCGCGGCCCTGCGGCGCCGCGGGATGCGGCCCCGGCTCGCCGAGGCGCTCGGGGCCGCCGCTGCCGCCCAGGCGGTGTGCGCGCCCGTCGTCGCCGTGCTCTCGGCCCGGGTCAGCCTGGTGGCGGTGCCGTGCAACCTGCTGGCCGAGCTGGCGGCCGGTCCGGCCACCGTGCTCGGCTTCGCGGCGCTCGCGGCGGCCCCGCTGTGGATGCCTGCCGCGGAGCTGCTGGCCTGGTGCGCGGGGGTGCCCGCCGGATGGATCGCCGGCGTGGCCCGGGCCGGGGCACGGCTGCCCGGGGCCGAGCTGCCCTGGCCGGGCGGTATCACCGGCGGCCTGCTGCTGGCCGCCGCCACGCTGGCTGCCGTAGGGCTCGGAGCCCGCCTCGTACGGCGCCGGTGGGTCTGCTGCGGCCTGGCCGGGCTGCTGCTCCTCGTCGTGCTGAGGCCGCCCCAGCTCACCCGTACGGTCACCGGCTGGCCGCCGCCCGACTGGAGCTACGTCCAGTGCGCGGTGGGCCAGGGAGACGCCGCGGTCCTCTCCGTCGGCCCGGGCACGGCCGTGGTCGTGGACGCAGGCCCGGAGCCCGGCCCGGTGGACGACTGCCTGCGTGCGCTGGGTGTGCACAGGGTTCCGCTGCTCCTGCTGACGCACTTTCACGCCGACCACGTGGCCGGCCTGTCCGGGGTGCTGCGCGGCCGGACCGTGGGTGTGATTCAGACCACCGGCTTCGAGGAGCCGGCCGGGCAGGCGGCGGCCGTCCGGCGGACCGCGGCGGCCGCCGGCGTACCCGTAGTGGCGGCGGCGCAGGGGGAGCGGCGCCGGGCCGGGCCGCTGGACTGGCAGGTGCTGTGGCCGTCACCGGCCGGACCGCCGCCCGAGGGGCCCAACGACGCCAGCGTGGCCCTGCTGGTCCGCGCCGGGGGCCTGACCCTGCTCCTGCTCGGCGACCTCGAACCGCCCGCGCAGCAAGCCCTCTTGAGGGAGCGTCCGCACTGGGGACCGGTGGATGTGGTGAAGGTCGCCCACCACGGCTCCGCACACCAGGAACCCGCCCTGTACGACCGGATCCGGCCACGCCTCGCGATCGTCCCGGTCGGTGCGGGAAATCGCTACGGGCACCCCGCACCCGGTACGCTCGCGCAACTGCGGTCGACAGGGGCGACCGTGCTGCGCACCGACACCGACGGCTCGATCGCCGTCACCGGCACCGGTCCGCGGCTGCGCGCGTTTCCGGCCAATCGGCGGCGGAACCGGCGCGGGCATACCGGGCGCGACCATTCTGTTTGCCCACAACCCGACAGCATGATCGAATGCGTCTTCGCCACAGCGGTCCAAGTCCACACAGCACGGGGGTGCGTCAGCCATGTTCGGTCGCCGACGGGGGATGGAGTCGACCGGGAGTTCCAGCCCACAGACATCCGCGACACTGACGCTGCCGCCGACGGCGCGTCTGCTCAACTGCCGGGTCCTCGACACGGTCCACCAGCCGATCCGGCAGGCCAAGTTCGAGGTGACGGATCCGATCGGCCGCCGGGTCGTCAGCGGGGAGACCGACCCTTACGGCGGGTTCACGGCGGCCATGCCGGAGGGGGAGTACCGCCTCTCCGTCACCGCCGAGGGGTACGCACCCTTCCACGGAGCGACGCTCGTGGGCGACCCGGCGCAGCCCGGCACTGGGGAGATCATCCTCGACGCCGTCGAGCCTCCGCTGCTGCCGCAGCCCGGTCACTGGGAGCTCGACCCGACGCATTCCTCGATCGGCTTCTCGGCCCGGCACATCGGCTTCGCGCGGATCCGCGGCCGGTTCAACACCTTCGCCGGGGCGGTGCGGATAGCCGAGCGCATGGAGGACTCCTCCATGCACGTCATCATCGATGCGGCGAGCATCGACACCGGGGTGCGGCTGCGCGACGACCACCTGCGCTCCGCCGACTTCCTGGACGCGGCCAGGCATCCCACGGTGGAGTTCTACAGCGAACGGTTCATCCACCGCAGCGGCAGCCGCTGGGCCGTCGCGGGCGCCCTCACCCTCCACGGAGTCAGCCGCTCGGTGACCCTGGACACCCAGTACCTGGGTCTCGGCACGGGCATGGAGGGCGAGCCGCGGGCAGCCTGCCGGGCCACCGCGGAACTGCAGCGCGAGGACTTCACCCTGAACTGGCAGTCGATCCTGGCCCACGGGATCGCGGCGATCGGTGCGAACGTGGACGTGGCGCTGGACGTCCAGATCGTGCACAAGGCCTGACCGCCCTACGGGGCTTCCAGCCAGCCTTCGTACTCGGCGGCGAGGCCGTCCAGCGCGGTGGCGTCGAGCCTCTCCTGCGGGTCCTCGACCACCACCAGCCACTGGGCGTCCTCGGCGTCGTCCTCACCGGCCAGGGCGTCGCGCACCAACTGCGGTTCCTCCGGGAGGCCGAAGCGGTCGGCGGCCTCCTGCGCCACCTCCTCGGCGGCGTCGCGGTCGGGCAGGACGAGTACATGTCGCACGTTCACCCGACCATTCTCAAGTATCGGGTGAGGGGGGCCGCGGGGCGGGGGACTGTCAGTGCGGCGTGGGATGCTGGAGGCGATGGCCACCAGGAAGAACCCCACCGACGATCCGCTTGCCCCGCTCACCCTCGCGGTGGGGCAGGAGGACCTGCTGCTCGACCGTGCCGTACGGGAGGTGGTGGCGGCCGCCCGTGCCGCCGATGCCGACACGGACGTGCGCGACCTCGCCTCCGAGCAGCTCCAGCCCGGCACGCTGGCCGAGCTGACGAGCCCCTCGCTCTTCTCCGAGCGCAAGGTCCTGGTCGTGCGCAACGCGCAGGACCTCTCCGCGGACACGGTCAAGGAGGTCAAGGCGTACCTCGCCGCGCCGTACGAGGACATCGCCCTCGTCCTCCTCCACGCGGGCGGGGTCAAGGGCAAGGGCCTGCTGGACGCGGCGCGCAAGGCGGGCGCGCGGGAGATCGCCTGCCCGAAGATGACCAAGGCGGCGGACCGGCTGGCCTTCGTGCGGGGCGAGTTCCGCATGCTGGGCCGGTCGGCGACCCCCGAGGCGTGCCAGACCCTCGTGGACGCGATCGGCAGCGACCTGCGCGAGCTGGCGAGCGCGGCGGCGCAGCTGTGCGCGGACGTCGAGGGCACCATCGACGAGGCCGTAGTGGGCCGCTATTACAAGGGCCGGGCCGAGGCCTCCAGCTTCACGGTCGCCGACCGGGCCGTGGAAGGCCGCGCGGCCGAGGCCCTCGAAGCCCTGCGCTGGTCGCTGTCCACCGGGGTGGCGCCGGTCCTGATCACCAGCGCGCTGGCCCAGGCGGTGCGCGCGATCGGCAAACTGGCCTCCGCCCCGCGCGGGGCCCGCCCCGGCGACCTGGCCCGGGACCTGGGCATGCCGCCGTGGAAGATCGACCGGGTCCGCCAGCAGATGCGCGGCTGGTCCGCGGACGGAGTCTCGGACGCCCTGCGCGCCGTGGCCGCGGCCGACGCGGGGGTCAAGGGCGGCGGCGACGACCCCGAGTACGCCTTGGAGAAGGCGGTCGTGGCGGTCGCCCGCGCGGCCCGCCCCCAGCGCCGCTAGAGCGTCTCCGCAAGCCAGGGGGGCGTCTCGCCGGTCACGCCGGATCAGCCGGGGCGGCTGTCCCCGCGCCGTGCAGCGCCGCGCCGTGCAGCACCGCGCCGTGCAGTGCAGTGCGGCGTTGTCGGTCGTCGATGCTCCGCATCGGCTCCCTCCTCCGCCTTGCGATCCACGGCACCAGCCCCCGGGTTGATCCGGCCTGATCGGCGAGACACCTGGCGTCGGCCCTCGGCCGGGCGGTCCGGTCGGAGGCGTGGACGGTCCGGACGGCGGTCCCGTCGGCGGCGCGGGCGGTGCGGGAGGTCCCGGAGGCACCGGCGGGGAGCTCCGGCGGCTCGTCCGTACCTCCTGGCGGCTCCCTCGACCGGCGCTCCGTCGTCTTCGCGCGCTCCCGCCCGGGCGGCTGTGCGGGTGCCGCGAGCGGATCCTCGTGCCCGGCCGGCGGTTCGGCCTGTGCGGGCAGGAGGCCTGTGAGCTGCGGTGGGACCTGTCGGCGGACTGGCAGGCACGGTCGTCGGCGGCCTTGTCCACGCCGCCTTGTCCACGCCGCCTTGTCCACGCCGCCTCGTCCACGCCGCCTCGTCCACGCGGCCACGCCGCTACGCCGTCACGCGGCCGAGGTCCAGGACGGGCGGATGGATCCCTAGGACGCCCCCGAGGACTCACCTGCGCCGTGCTCGCCGCGGTGACCGGGCGGCCGGGCGGACAACGCGAAGGCCCCGGTCGCCACCCTGGGGAAGGGTGGGGGCCGGGGCCTTCGGTCACTGCTCTGGTTGCGCCGCACCCGCGTGGCGAACGCTTCGTGTGCGGCGCGGGGTGCCGGTCAGGAGCGGGAGAGAGGGCCCGCTGGATCCCTATCCGGCGATCACATCAGGGAGCTCAGCCCTGCAGGGAGGCAACCTTGGTGGCCAGCGCCGACTTCTTGTTGGCGGCGGCGTTCTTGTGGATGACACCCTTCGAGACAGCCTTGTCGAGCGCACGCGCGGCAGCGCGAGAAGCCACGGTGGCCTTCTCGACGTCACCGGCGACGACGGCCTCGCGGGCCTTGCGGATCGCGGTCTTGAGCGAGGACTTGACGGCCTTGTTACGCAGGCGCGCCTTCTCGTTCGTCTTGTTCCGCTTGATCTGGGACTTGATGTTCGCCACGAAAGAGCCTTTTCAGGTTCAGAGTTTTGTTCTTCGGATTGTGCCTCGACAGCTGAGAGGGCATACGAGACACAGCTGCCCAGGCTACCAGGCACGCTCCTGGCGGCCCAAACCGAGCGCACTGCCCCGTCCATGGGACCATGGGAGTCTGCGCATAGGTCCGACATCACGCCGCCGAGGGCGACGGGAGCCGGACTTTCGCTCCGACCGACGCTCCGCAAACGCTTCCGACTGCGACCGAGAATCAGGACACTGCGTGCCCGCGATCCCCAGCCACGTGCCCGAGCCGAGCCGTACCGACCCGGCGCTGATCCGCAACTTCTGCATCATCGCGCACATCGACCACGGCAAGTCGACCCTTGCCGACCGGATGCTCCAGCTCACCGGTGTGGTCGACCAGCGGCAGATGCGCGCCCAGTACCTCGACCGCATGGACATCGAGCGTGAGCGCGGCATCACGATCAAGTCCCAGGCGGTCCGTCTGCCCTGGGCGCCCACCACGGGCGAGGGCCAGGGCAACACCCACATCCTCAACATGATCGACACCCCCGGGCACGTCGACTTCACCTACGAGGTCTCGCGTTCCCTCGCCGCGTGCGAGGGCACGGTCCTCCTGGTGGACGCGGCCCAGGGCATCGAGGCGCAGACCCTCGCCAACCTGTACCTGGCGATGGAGAAGGACCTCGCGATCGTCCCGGTCCTGAACAAGATCGACCTGCCGGCCGCCCAGCCGGAGAAGTTCGCCGAGGAGCTCGCGAACCTGGTCGGCTGCCAGCCCGAGGACGTCCTGCGCGTCTCCGCGAAGACCGGCCTCGGCGTGGACGTGCTGCTCGACAAGATCGTCGCCACGGTTCCCGCCCCGGTCGGCCCCAAGGACTCCCCGGCCCGCGCGATGATCTTCGACTCGGTCTACGACTCGTACCGCGGTGTCGTGACCTACGTGCGTGTGGTCGACGGCCAGCTCAACAAGCGCGAGCGCATCCGGATGATGTCCACCGGCGCCACCCACGAGCTGCTGGAGATCGGCGTCTCCTCCCCGGAGATGACCCCCTCCGACGGCCTCGGCGTCGGCGAGGTGGGCTACATCATCACCGGCGTGAAGGACGTCCGTCAGTCCAAGGTCGGTGACACCATCACCAGCCTGCACAACGGCGCGGAAGAGGCCCTCGGCGGTTACAAGGACCCGCGCCCGATGGTCTTCTCCGGCCTGTACCCGCTGGACGGCTCGGACTACCCGGACCTGCGCGAGGCCCTGGACAAGCTCCAGCTGAACGACGCCGCGCTCGTGTACGAGCCGGAGACCTCGGCGGCGCTCGGCTTCGGCTTCCGCGTCGGCTTCCTCGGCCTGCTCCACCTGGACGTGGTCCGTGAGCGCCTGGAGCGCGAGTTCGGCCTCGACCTGATCGCCACCGCGCCGAACGTGGTCTACCGCGTCGTCATGGAGGACGGCAAGGAGGTCACGGTCACCAACCCGAGCGAGTTCCCCGAGGGCAAGATCTCGGACGTGTTCGAGCCGGTCGTCCGGGCCACCCTGCTCGCGCCCTCCGAGTTCATCGGCGCGATCATGGAGCTCTGCCAGCAGCGACGCGGCACCCTCCTCGGGATGGACTACCTCTCCGAGGACCGGGTCGAGATCCGCTACACGCTTCCGCTCGCGGAGATCGTCTTCGACTTCTTCGACCAGCTGAAGTCCAAGACGCGCGGCTACGCCTCCCTCGACTACGAGCCCACCGGCGAGCAGGCCTCCGGACTGGTCAAGGTCGACATCCTGCTGCACGGCGACAAGGTCGACGCCTTCTCCGCCGTCACGCACAAGGACGCCGCCTACGCCTACGGTGTGCGCCTCGTCGCCAAGCTGCGCGAGCTCATCCCGCGGCAGGCCTTCGAGATCCCGATCCAGGCGGCCGTCGGTTCGCGCGTCATCGCCCGCGAGACCATCCGCGCCATCCGCAAGGACGTCCTCGCCAAGTGCTACGGCGGCGACATCTCCCGTAAGCGGAAGCTGCTGGAGAAGCAGAAGGAAGGCAAGAAGCGGATGAAGATGGTCGGCTCCGTGGAGGTCCCGCAGGAGGCCTTCATCGCCGTCCTCTCCAGCGACGAGTCCGGCGGCAAGAAGAAGTAGCCGCCCCGCCGTCACTCGACGCGACCAGGCCCCCGCGCACAGGCGCGGGGGCCTGTTTCGTTATGAACCGGCTGCTTGCGGGCTCTTACGCGCACGCCGGAGGGCCTCTAGTCTGATCACTGCTCGACGGTTACTCGCCAGTTACAAACTCGCCAGTCCCAAGCGCCCCCCAAGCGCCCCACGCCCACGCACTGCCGCGTGGATCGGTCCGGAGGATGTCGTGAGCGACACACAGACCTATCTCGAGAACCGCCCGCCCACCGTGGCGGTGCTCTTCCTTGAGCGCGTCGCTGCGACGCCGAACGACGAGGCCTACCGGTTCCCGGTGCCCGCGTCCGGCGGCCAGGGCGCCGACGACTGGAAGTCGCTCAGCTGGGGCCAGGCGGCCGAGCGGGTCTTCGCCATTGCCGCCGGGCTGATCGCCCTCGGCCTGCAAGCGGAGGAGCGCGTCGCGCTCGCCTCCAACACCCGGGTCGAGTGGATCCTCTCCGATCTCGGCGTCATGTGCGCCGGCGGCGCGGTCACCACCATCTACCCCAGCACCAACGCGGACGAGTCGGCGTTCATCCTCTCCGACTCCGAGAGCCGGGTGCTCATCGCCGAGGACGCCAAGCAGCTGGCGAAGGCGCGCGAGCGCCGCGCCGACCTGCCGAACCTGGCCCACGTCGTGGTCCTGGAGGCCGCCGACGCGGTAGCCGCCAAGGGCGACCCCGAGGGCTGGGTGCTCTCGCTCGCCGATCTGGAGGCGCGCGGCAAGGAGTACCTCGCCAAGCACCCCGAGGCGGTCGACGAGCGGATCGGGTCCATCACCGCCGACCAGCTCGCCACCCTCATCTACACCTCCGGTACGACCGGCCGCCCCAAGGGCGTCCGGCTGCCGCACGACAGCTGGTCGTACATGGCCAAGGCCATGGTCGCCACCGGCCTGCTCCACAAGGACGACGTCCAGTACCTGTGGCTGCCGCTGGCCCACGTCTTCGGCAAGGTGCTGACCTCCGGCCAGATCGAGGCCGGGCACGTGACCGCCGTCGACGGCCGCGTAGACAAGATCATCGAGAACCTGCCGATCGTGCAGCCGACGTACATGGCCGCCGTTCCGCGCATCTTCGAGAAGGTCTACAACGGCGTGGCCGCCAAGGCCCGTGCCGCCGGCGGCGCCAAGTACAAGATCTTCCAGTGGTCGGTCGGCGTCGCCCGGGAGTACGCCAAGGTCACGCAGGACAACTTCCGCCGCACCGGCCAGGCGACCGCCCCCTTCGGCCTCACCACCAAGCACAAGATCGCCGACGCGCTCGTCTACTCCAAGCTCCGCGAGGCCTTCGGCGGCAAGCTGCGCGCGGCCGTCTCCGGCTCCGCCGCCCTGGCGCCCGAGATCGGCTACTTCTTCGCCGGCGCGGGCATCCACATCCTGGAGGGCTACGGCCTGACGGAGTCCAGCGCGGCCTCCTTCGTCAACCCGGGCGAGGCCTACCGCACCGGCACCGTCGGCAAGCCGCTCCCCGGCGCCGAGGTCCGCATCGCCGACGACGGCGAGGTCCTCCTGCGCAGCCCCGGCATCATGCAGGGCTACCACGGGCTGCCGGAGAAGACCGCCGAGGTCCTGGAGTCCGACGGCTGGCTGCACACGGGCGACATCGGCGAGCTCTCGGCCGACGGCTACCTGCGCATCACCGACCGCAAGAAGGACCTGATCAAGACCTCGGGCGGCAAGTACGTCGCCCCGGCGGAGATCGAGGGCCAGTTCAAGGCGATCTGCCCGTACGTGTCGAGCATCGTCGTGCACGGCGCCGACCGTAACTTCTGCTCGGCCCTGATCGCCCTCGACGAGCCGTCGATCCTGGGCTGGGCGGCCGGCAACGGGCTGGAGGGCAAGACGTACGGGGAGGTCCTGGCGGCGCCGGAGACCAACCGCCTGATCGAGACGTACGTACAGACCCTGAACGAGGGCCTCCAGCGCTGGCAGACGGTCAAGAAGTTCCGGCTGCTGCCGCGCGACCTGGACGTCGAGCACGGGGACCTGACGCCCAGCCTGAAGCTGAAGCGGCCGGTGGTCGAGCGTGAGTTCAAGCACCTGATCGACGAGATGTACGAGGGCGCGCGGGAGGCGTAAGCCCTGGCGGCCGGCCTGGCGGGGCGGTCTGCCTTGGCGGGCCGCCGCCGCTCCCTGGCCTCGGGGGGTCTGCCGCGCCGTCCATCCCTGCGGGCCGCTTCCCGGGGCTCCGCCCCGGACCCCGCGCCTCAAACGCCGGCGGGGCTGGATTGGGCGCCGACTGGGCCTGCCGGGCCGGCCCTGCCGAGGGGCTGGATCGGTGCCGGCCGAGCTGGATGTTGCGCGGGGCCGGGCCGGCCCTGCCGCGGGGCCGGATCGCGCGCGGCCGGGGGGACGCCGGTGGTGCGGGATGATGGGGGTATGCCTTCCGCACTGCCCGACGGTGACCCCATGCCCGAAGACGGCTCGCTGCCGTCGCATGCCCTGGCGGGTGCCGGGGACCGGCCGCTCGGGTTCTACCTGCACGTCCCGTACTGCGCCACGCGCTGCGGGTACTGCGACTTCAACACCTACACGGCCACCGAGCTGCGCGGCACCGGCGGTGTGCTCGCCTCGCGGGAGAACTACGCCGACACCCTGATCGACGAGGTCCGCCTCGCCCGCAAGGTGCTCGGGGACGACCCGAGGGCCGTGCGCACCGTCTTCGTCGGCGGCGGTACGCCGACGCTGCTGCCGGCCGGGGACCTCGTACGGATGCTCGCGGCGATCCGGGACGAATTCGGCCTCGCCGAGGACGCCGAGATCACCACCGAGGCCAATCCGGAGTCCGTGAACCCGCAGTACCTGGCCGAGCTGCGGGCCGGCGGCTTCAACCGGGTCTCCTTCGGCATGCAGAGCGCCAAGCAGCACGTCCTGAAGGTGCTCGACCGCACGCACACCCCGGGCCGCCCCGAGGCCTGCGTCGCGGAGGCGCGCGCGGCAGGCTTCGAGCACGTCAACCTGGACCTGATCTACGGGACACCGGGCGAGACGGACCAGGACTGGCGCGACTCCCTGGCCGCGGCGCTCGGAGCCGGGCCCGACCACGTGTCGGCGTACGCCCTGATCGTCGAGGAGGGCACCCAGCTGGCCCGCCGGATCCGCCGCGGCGAGGTCCCGATGACCGACGACGACGTGCACGCCGACCGCTACCTGATCGCGGACGAGGTCATGGCGGAGGCCGGCTACTCCTGGTACGAGGTGTCGAACTGGGCCACCTCCGAGGCCGGGCGCTGCCTGCACAACGAGCTGTACTGGCGCGGGGCCGACTGGTGGGGCGCGGGGCCGGGCGCGCACTCGCACGTGGGCGGCGTCCGGTGGTGGAACGTGAAGCACCCCGGCGCCTACGCCGCCGCCCTGGCGGAGGGGCGCTCCCCGGGCGCGGGGCGCGAGCTCCTGTCGGAGGAGGACCGGCGGGTGGAGCGCATCCTGCTGGAGCTCCGCCTGGTGGACGGCATCCCACTGTCCCTGCTCGCCCCGGCCGGGCTCGCCGCGTCCCGCAGCGCCCTCGCGGACGGCCTCCTGGAGGCCGCGCCGTACGAGGCCGGCCGGGCCGTGCTGACCCTGCGGGGCCGTCTGCTGGCCGACGCGGTCGTCCGGGACCTGGTGGACTGATCCCTCGCACGGGTGAATGCCTGCGGAAGCCGCAGGTGGGTGTTTACGCTGGACCTAGGCTGCCGCCGTAAGCGATGGCGGCGAACGCGAAGGACCACGGAGATGACCGCTGTGGACGACCGGCTGATCACGGATGCCGCCAAGTTCTTCGAGGACCTCGTTGTCCCCGAGGGCTACAAGGCCGAGCTCCTCCGGGGGGACATTGTGATGATGGCCGGACCTGACTGGGTCCACAATCTGATCGTCCTGCATGTGCTGAAGCAGATCCCCCTCGACCGGTGGTATCCGGTGCAGACTCAGGACATCTCCATCCCCGGCGAGACATCAGAACCGCAGCCGGATCTGGTGGTGGTCGAGCACGGGGCCTTTGACGGGCCAGGGAGGCTGGTCCCTGCGCCGGCCACCACCTTGCTGGTCGAGGTCGTGTCCAAGAACAGCGTCCACGCCGACTACGTAATCAAGAGGTCGATGTACGCGGCGGGTCAGGTTCCCGCGTACTTGATCATCGATCCGTTCGAGGCGGTGTGTGTCCTGCTGACGAAGGCGAAGGGCCAGGGCGAGGAGGCGGATTACGACGTGGAGCTCACCACTGCGTTCGGTCTTCCGGTTCCCCTGGATGCGTTGGGTATCAAGCTGGACACCAGCGAGTTCGGCACCCTGCCCAAGATCAAGCGGCACCGCTGCCCGTAACGGAGTCGATCAGCTCCTCGACGCGGCCCCCTAGGAGTTGTCGTCAAAGTGTCACGCCCACATCAGGAGCGATGCGAGGGTGACGGCTGCTTGGTAGGACTGGGCAGTCTTGTCGTACCGGGTGGCGATGCCGCGCCACTGCTTGAGGCGGTTGAAGCACCGTTCCACGACGTTGCGGCGCTTGTAGACCTGCTTGTCGAAGACGGGCGGGCGGCCGCCCCGGCTCCCGCGCCGGGCCCGGTTGCGGACCTGGTCGGACCGCTCCGGAATGGTGTGGGCGATGCCCCGGCGTCGCAGCCAGGTCCGGATCGCCTTCGAGCTGTAGCCCTTGTCGCCGATGACGTGGCCGGGCCGCATCCGCGGCCGGCCCGGTCCCGTTCGAGGCACCCGTATCGCGTCCATCACGGCGGTGAACTGGGTGCAGTCGTTGGTGTTCCCGCCGGTCAGGACGAAGGCCAGGGGCCGGCCCAAGCCGTCGCAGGCCAGGTGGATCTTGCTGGTCAGCCCGCCGCGGGACCGGCCGAGGGCCGGGCTGCGGAGCCCCCTTTTCGGGCTCCGGCCGCGTGCTGGTGGGCACGGACGATGCTGGAATCCACCGACACCAGCCACTCGATATCGCCCGCGGCATCCGCTTGCGCCTGGGCTGCCCGGAGCATCCGCTCAAAGGTCCCGTCCGCCGCCCACCTGCGGAAACGGGTGTGGAGGCTGGCCCACGACCCGTACCTCTCAGGCACGTCCCGCCATGCGACCCCGGTCCGGAACTTCCACACGATCCCGTTGAGAACCGTCCGGTCATCCAGCCTCGGCCGCCCGAAAACAGGCCGGGGCAACAGCGGTTGCACGAGTTCCCACTCGGCATCGGACAGTTCATGGCGACGTATCACGACACCATGATCCACAACCCAAGATCACTTTGACGACAGGCCCTAGTAGTGCTTTGTTATCCGGTCTTGTCACGTCGGGTGTTCGGTAGTTCGCTGGCTGTATGAGGGCTGGGGAGCTTGCGGCGGTGCGGGTCCGGTTGGAGGAGTTCGCTTCCGAGGTGTTCGCGCCGCTGGTGCGGCGGGACTGGCTGGAGAAGGGCCAGTTGTATCTGCGGGGCCTGTTGCTGGACGGCCGACGCAAGTCGATGCAGCCGATGGCCGGGCGTCTCGGGGTGGACCATCAGCGGTTGCAGCAGTTCATGACGTCCTCGACCTGGCCGGTCGCTGACGTGCGGGCCCGACTGGCCTGGCGGGCGGTGGCCGTGGTCCGTCCTGAGGTGTGGGTGGTGGACGACACCGGTTTCCCCAAGGACGGCACTGCTTCGCCCGGGGTGGCCCGCCAGTACTCCGGCACGTTGGGCAAGGTCGGCAACTGCCAGATCGGTGTCAGCGTCCACGCCGCCTCGGACACGGCTTCGTGCCCGCTGTCGTGGCGGCTGTTCCTGCCCGCCGCATGGGACGGGCCCCAGGCCGCTGCACGCCGGGCTGCCTGCCGGATCCCCGACAGCGAACATCACCGCCCGAAGTGGCAGCTCGCGCTGGAGATGCTCGACGAGCTGTCCGCGATCGGTCTGCGGCCCGCCGCGCTGGTCGCCGACGCCGGCTACGGCGCGAACGCCGACTTCCGTCACGGCCTGGAGGACCGGGGTCTGGCCTACGTCCTGCAGGTCAAGGGCGAGATGACCGCCCATGGTGAGGATGCCGGGCCGCATCAGCCCGCCTACAGCGGGCTCGGGCCCCGCCCTCTGCCCCGATACCGCACCCGTCCACGTTCCTTACGCGACCATGTGCTGGCTGCCGGACGAAGCCGTGGCCGGACGCTGACCTGGCGCAAAGGCTCCAGGGCCGCGATGAGCTCGCACTTCGTGCTCCTTCGGGTCCGCCTCGCCGGCCGCCGCCCGAAACCGGCGGCCGACGGGACGATTCCGCTGGTCTGGCTGATCGCGCAGTGGCCCGAGGGCGAGGCGGAGCCGGTGAAGTACTGGATCTCGAACCTGCCCGCCAACATCCCCGCCAAGGACCTCGTCCGCCTGGCGAAAGCCCGCTGGCGCATCGAGCACGACTACCGCGAACTGAAGACCGCTCTGGGACTGGACCACTTCGAGGGACGTTCGTTCACCGGCTGGCACCGCCACGTCACCCTCGTCACCGCCGCCCACCTGTTCCTGACCGAACAGCGGACCTGCCCAAAAGCCCCTGCCAGGGCCTGACCCTCTACCAGGCCCTGGACCTCCTCCAACATCTACTCGCCACCTGGACCGGCACCTGCCCCACCTGCCGACAACCCACCCCATGGCAGCCCCACGACACCAGTTAACAAAGCACTACTAGGTCGTGTCGTCAAAGTCGCGTCTGGCTGTCGGGGTCCGGCACGCACGCTCGCCGCGTTGTCGTCGGTCGCCGATGCTCCGCATCGACTCCCTCCTCCGCCTTGCGATCGCACGCACCAGACCCCGACAGCACCGCCCTACGGGCGGCCGACGCCACTTCGACGACACTCCCTAGTAGCCCCAGCGGGCCTGGCTGCCGTCCTCGCGGCAGTGGATCATCCGGCCGTTACCGGCGTGCGTGGAGCGGCCTACGTCGGCCTTGCGGCAGAACTGGCCGGCGTTGTAGCAGTTGCCCGCGTTGGAGACGATCTCGCACGCGGCGGCCACCGGCTCGGTCGGCGGCGCCGGGGCCTTGGTGGTGGGCTTCGGCGCGGGCTTGGTCGCGGCCTTGGTCGTGGGGGCGGCGCTCGGCGGCTTCGGGGCGGCGGCGGGAGCGGTGGTGACCGGCGGCGCGGACGGGACCGCCGAGGGTGACGCCTCAGGGGTCGGGGTCGGGGAGGGCGTCGCGGACGCGGAGGCCGTCGCCGTGAGGGGCGGCGGCGCGGACACCGCGGGACCCTCGCTCGCGGCCGGGCCGCAGGCGACGGCCGCGCCCGCCACCAGGAGGGCGACCAGCGCCCGCCGGACCGGCCCCCCGGGACGTCTGCCGGCTCTGGAGCCCTCGTTGCCCTTGCCTTCGGTGCTGCGCATCTGAACCCCCACCTGGAACCGCCCTTCGGCCGAACGGCCGAAAGGAGGCACATCATATGAACGGCAGTCCGCCTCCGCCGGGTTTCGCCGGAATCGTGATGCGCCGACGCCGCCCGCGAGGGATCACGGCGCCGTGACGTGGTCGATGAGGTGTTCCACCGCGCCCAGCAGGGTCGGCTCCAGGTCCCGGTACGAGGTCACGCGCGACAGGATGTGCTGCCAGGCGGCCCCCGTGTTCTCCGGCCAGCCCAGGGCCCGGCAGATACCCGTCTTCCAGTCCTGGCCGTGCGGGATCACCGGCCACGCGGAGATGCCGAGCGCGGACGGTTTCACCGCCTGCCACACGTCCACGTAGGGATGGCCCACGATCAGCACGTCCGGAGAGGTCACCGACGCGGCGATGCGGGACTCCTTCGAGCCCGGCACCAGGTGGTCCACCAGGACGCCGAGGCGGGCGTCCGGGGCGGGCGCGAACTCGGCCACGACGGCCGGGAGGTCGTCGATGCCCTCCAGGTACTCCACCACGACTCCCTCGATCCGCAGGTCGTCCCCCCAGACCCGCTCCACCAGCTCGGCGTCGTGCCGCCCCTCGACGTAGATCCGGCCCGCCCTGGCCACCCGCGCCCTGGCGCCCGGTACGGCGATCGACCCGGACGCGGTGCGCGCCGGGGCCGCCGGTGCCCGGGACGGGCGGACCAGGGTGACCACGGCCCCGTCCAGCAGGAAGCCGCGCGGCTGGAGCGGGAACACCCGCCGCTTGCCGAAGCGGTCCTCCAGGGTCACCGTGCCCGCCTCGCAGGCCACCACCGCGCCGCAGAAGTCCGTACCGGCGACCTCCACCACCAGGTCGGGCTCCGCCGCCACCTCCGGCACGGCCTTGGGGCGCTTCCACTGCGGGGTCAGGTCGGGGGAGTACTCGCGCATCCGGCCGACAGTAGGAGAGCCCCGGCCGTCATGTCGCCGACACGCCGAAACGGGCGGCCAGTGTGGCGCGTTGCTCACGTACGAAACCCGCGGTGACCACCGCTCCGTGACCCGGTACGTACAGCGCGTCCTCACCGCCCAGCGACAGCAGCCGGTCCAGGGCGGCGGGCCACTGCCGAGGCGCCGCGTCCCCGCCCGCCTGGGGGTCGCCGGACTCCTCCACCAGGTCCCCGCAGAAGACCACCTCGCGCCCGTCCGGTACGAAGACCGCCAGGTCGTGCCCGGTGTGGCCGGGTCCCACGTTGGCCAGCAGCACCTGCAGCCCGCCGAGGTCCAGCGTCCACTCGCCCGAGACCGGATGGCGCGGCACCACCAGCGAGGCCGTCGCCTCGGCGGCCTCGGACTCCGCCAGTCCGTGCCGTACGGCGCTCGCGCGCAGCTCCTCGCGGCCCAGGGACATCACCGTGTCCAGGCCCACCGCCCCGAACACCTCGGCCCCGGAGAAGGCCGGCGCCCCCAGTACGTGGTCGAAATGTCCGTGGGTGAATGCGATATGAGTCACGCGGCGGCCCGTCAGCCGCTCCGCCTGCTCCCGCAGCTCCGCCCCCTCCCGGAGGCAGGAACCCGGGTCGATCAGGAGCACCGACTCGTCCCCCACCACCAGCCCCGCCGTGCAATCCCACACCGGCAGGCGCCTGCGGCCGGCCCGCCCGGTCAGCCGTTCCCAGCCCGCCTCTTCCCAACGCACGTCCATGCCGCGACGCTACCCTGGCGGGCCGCCCTTGCCAGGGTCTTACTACCCGGCCGTACACTGAGCGGGGGATCTCTGGCACTCGAACGCTCGGAGTGCCAGTCAAACAAGCAGCAAACAGCAACGAGCAAGGCAACGGACCACAGCTGGAGGTGTGCGCGATGCTCAGCGAACGCAGACTCGAAGTGCTGCGCGCCATCGTCCAGGACTACGTCGGGACGGAGGAGCCGGTCGGCTCCAAGGCGCTCACCGAACGCCACCGGCTCGGCGTCTCGCCCGCCACCGTGCGCAACGACATGGCCGTGCTGGAGGAGGAGGGCTACATCGCCCAGCCCCACACCAGCGCCGGCCGGATCCCCACCGACAAGGGCTACCGGCTCTTCGTCGACAAGCTGGCGGGGGTCAAGCCGCTGTCGTCGCCCGAGCGCCGGGCCATCCAGAACTTCCTCGACGGCGCCGTCGACCTCGACGACGTGGTCGGCCGTACGGTGCGGCTGCTCGCGCAGCTCACCCGGCAGGTCGCCGTCGTCCAGTACCCGAGCCTGACCCGGTCGACCGTCCGGCACGTGGAGCTGCTCTCGCTCGCTCCCGCGCGCCTGATGCTCGTACTGATCACAGACACCGGACGCGTCGAGCAGCGGCTGGTCGACTGCCCGAGCCCGTTCAGCGAGACCTCCCTCGCCGACCTGCGGGCCCGGCTCAACAGCAGGGTCGTCGGCCGCCGTTTCACCGATGTGCCCCCACTCGTCCAGGACCTCCCCGAATCCTTCGAGGCCGAGGACCGCAGCACGGTCTCCACCGTGCTCACGACACTCCTCGAAACCCTGGTCGAGGAAGCCGAGGAACGGCTGATGATCGGCGGAACCGCCAATCTCACCCGCTTCGGACACGATTTTCCCCTGACGATCAGGCCGGTGCTCGAAGCGCTGGAGGAGCAGGTCGTGCTCCTCAAGCTGCTGGGCGAGGCCAACGAGTCGGGAATGGCCGTACGGATCGGGCATGAGAATGCCTACGAGGGACTGAACTCCACGTCTGTCGTCTCCGTCGGTTACGGTTCGGGCGGCGAAGCAGTCGCCAAACTCGGCGTGGTCGGACCGACCCGCATGGACTACCCCGGAACGATGGGAGCGGTACGCGCAGTGGCACGTTACGTCGGACAGATCCTGGCGGAGTCGTAAGTGGCCACGGACTACTACGCCGTTCTCGGCGTGCGCCGCGACGCATCGCAGGACGAGATCAAGAAGGCCTTCCGCCGCCTCGCGCGTGAACTCCACCCGGACGTGAATCCGGACCCGAAGACGCAGGAGCGCTTCAAGGAGATCAACGCGGCGTACGAGGTGCTCTCGGACCCGCAGAAGAAGCAGGTCTACGACCTCGGCGGCGACCCGCTGTCCTCCTCGGGAGGCGGCGGCGGAGCGGGCGGATTCGGGGCGGGCGGCTTCGGCAACTTCTCCGACATCATGGACGCCTTCTTCGGCCAGAGTCAGCAGCGCGGCCCGCGCTCGCGGACCCGCCGCGGCCAGGACGCCATGATCCGCCTGGACCTGGAGCTGGACGAGGCGGCCTTCGGGACCACCAAGGACATCCAGGTCGACACGGCCGTGGTGTGCACCACCTGCTCCGGTGAGGGCGCCGCCCCCGGCACCTCCGCGCAGACGTGTGACATGTGCCGCGGCCGCGGTGAGGTGTCGCAGGTCACCCGGTCCTTCCTGGGCCAGGTCATGACCTCGCGCCCCTGCCCGCAGTGCCAGGGCTTCGGCACCGTGGTCCCGACCCCGTGCCCCGAGTGCGCGGGCGACGGCCGGGTCCGCTCCCGCCGCAGCCTCACCGTCAAGATCCCGGCGGGCGTCGAGAACGGCACCCGCATCCAGCTCGCGGGCGAGGGCGAGGTCGGCCCCGGCGGCGGCCCCGCCGGCGACCTGTACGTGGAGATCCACGAGCTGCCGCACCCCACCTTCCAGCGGCGCGGGGACGACCTGCACTGCACCGTCACCATCCCGATGACGGCGGCGGCGCTGGGCACCAAATGCCCGCTGGAGACCCTGGACGGCCTGGAGGAGATCGACATCCGGCCCGGTACCGGGTCGGGGCAGGCGATCCCGCTGCACGGGCGCGGTGTCACGCACCTGCGGGGCGGCGGGCGCGGAGACCTGATCGTCCACGTCGAGGTCACCACCCCGGGCAAGCTGGACGCGCAGCAGGAGGAACTGCTGCGCCAGCTGGCGAAGCTGCGCGGCGAGGAGCGGCCGATGGGCCAGTTCGCGCCGGGGCAGCAGGGCCTGTTCAGCCGGCTGAAGGACGCCTTCAACGGTCGCTGACCGGAAGCTGACCGGTCTGCGGGCCGGTCAGCTGCCGGTCCGCAGACCCGCTCACGAGCCCGGCCCCGGGGATCCCCGGGGCCGGGCTCGGTGCTTCGGCAAGGGGGCCGCGGGGGGGCGGTCGCCGGCCCCGGGGAAGCGGACTATGCCAGGCGAATGCCGTGATTCGGTGCGATGAGCGGGACATGGCACGATGCAGTCCATGTCCACCGCACTGAACGGTCTCTCCCCCTACCCGATCGTGCAGGCTCCCATGGCGGGCGGCGCCTCGTGCCCGCCGCTCGCCGCCGCCGTGTGCGAGGCGGGCGGGCTGGGCTTCCTGGCCGGCGGCTACAAGACCGCCGACGGCATGTACCAGGAGATCAAACGGCTGCGGGCGCTGACCCGGCACGCCTTCGGCGTGAACCTCTTCATGCCGCAGACCGGATACGTGGACCCGGCCGCCGTCGAGACGTACCGCGGGCAGCTGGCGGGCGAGGCGAGCTGGTACGAGGTCTCCCTCGCCGCCGAGGACATCATCGGCACCTGCGACGACGGCTACGACGCCAAGCTCGCCATCCTCCTCGAAGACCCGGTCCCGGTCGTCTCGTTCACCTTCGGCTGCCCCTCGTCCGCCGCCCTCGCCTCCCTGCGCAAGGCCGGTACGCACACCGTCGTCACCGTGACCTCCGTCGAGGAGGCCAAGGCCGCGCAGGAGGCGGGCGCCGACTCCGTCTGCGTCCAGGGCGTGGAGGCCGGCGGCCACCAGGGCACCCACCGCGACGACCCGCAGGCCGACGGCACGGCGGCCGTGGGACTGCTCGCACTGGTGGCGCAGGTACGCGAGGCCGTGGGCCTCCCGATCGTCGCTGCGGGCGGTCTGATGCGGGGCTCGCAGATCGCGGCGCTGCTGGCGGCGGGCGCCGAGGCCGCGCAGCTCGGTACGGCCTTCCTGGCCTGCCCGGAGTCCGGGGCGCACCCGCTGCACAAGAAGGCCCTGACCGACCCGCTGTTCGTCCGTACGGAACTCACCCGGGCCTTCTCCGGACGGCCCGCGCGGGGCCTGGTGAACCGTTTCATGCGGGAGCACGGGCCGTACGCCCCGGCCGCGTACCCGCAGGTCCACTACATGACCTCGGGGCTGCGCAAGGCGGCCGCCACGGCCGGGGACCCGCAGGGCATGGCCCTGTGGGCGGGCCAGGGGCACCGGCTGGCACGGACGCTGCCGGCCGCCGAGCTGGTCGAGGTGCTGGCCGCCGAACTGGCCGAGGCACAGAGCGCGTTGAAGGTAATGCAGATGAGGAGTGCGTCATGACCGCCCCCGTGTTCGTGGTCGAGGAGGTCCCCACGGGACCGGAGTTCCTCCTGGAGGGCCCCGAGGGCCGGCACGCGGTGTCCGTCAAGCGGCTGAACCCGGGCGAGGCGCTGGTCCTCACGGACGGCCGGGGCGGCTGGGCCGAGGCGGTCGTGAAGTCCGCGGAGGGCAAGGACCGCCTGACGGTGGCGGTGTCCTCGGCCGGACAGGAACCGCAGCCCGCGGTCCGCATCACCGTGGTCCAGGCCCTCCCCAAGGGGGACCGCGGCGAACTGGCCGTCGAGACCATGACCGAGACGGGCGTCGACGCGATCGTGCCCTGGCAGGCCTCGCGGTGCATCACGCAGTGGCGCGGCGACCGGGGAGCCAAGTCCCTCGCCAAGTGGCGGGCCACCGCCCGGGAGGCGGGCAAGCAGTCCCGCCGCGTCCGCTTCCCCGAGGTGGCGGAGGCCATGTCCACCAAGCAGGTCGCCGCGCTGCTGGCCGGGGCCGACCTGGCGATGGTCCTCCACGAGGACCGGGAGGCCCCCTCGGGCGCGCTGGCCACGGCCGAACTGCCGGCCTCGGGCTCGATCGTCCTGGTGGTCGGCCCCGAGGGCGGCGTCTCCCCGGAGGAACTGGCCGCCTTCGCCGAGGCCGGGGCCCACCCCTACCGGCTGGGCCCGTCGGTCCTGCGGACCTCCACCGCGGGCACGGCGGCGACGGCGGTCCTGCTGGCCCGCACCGGGCGCTGGGGCTGACGTCCCGCACGACGGGCCGGAGCGGTGGCGGCGCGGTGGCGGCGCGGTGGCGGCGCGGTGGCGGCGCCGGCCCCGCGCGGAGTGACGCGGCCCGGCCCGTCCCCCGTCCCCCGTCCCCCGCCTCCCGTCCCCCGTGCGGAGGAGCGGCCCGGGCCGGGGAGGCCGCCGATTCCCGTACGCGCTCCGGGGATACGATGCCCGGACCGATCAACGACACGGAGGCGAAGCGATGGCCGGGGAACCGCAGGCCGACTGCCTGTTCTGCAAGATCGTCACAGGGGACATCCCGGCGACCGTGGTCCGGGAGACCGAGACGACCGTGGCCTTCCGGGACATCAACCCGCAGGCGCCGACGCACGTGCTCGTGATCCCCAAGGTGCATTACCCCGACGCCGCCTCCCTCGCCGCCGCCGAGCCGGCCATCACCGCCGACCTGCTGCGCGAGGCCGGGCAGATCGCCCTGGACGAGAAGATCACCGACCACGGCTACCGGATCGTCTTCAACACCGGGGCCGGCGCCGGCCAGACCGTCTTCCACGCCCACGCCCACCTCCTGGGCGGCCGCGGCCTCCAGTGGCCCCCCGGATAGGCCGTGTCCGTACGCGAATTCGTGGTGCTGGGCACCGCCAGCCAGGTGCCCACCCGCCACCGCAACCACAACGGCTACCTGCTGCGCTGGGACGGCGAGGGCATCCTCTTCGACCCAGGCGAGGGCACCCAGCGGCAGATGCTGCGGGCCGGCGTGGCCGCCCACGACATCAACCGGATCTGCGTCACCCACTTCCACGGCGACCACAGCCTCGGCCTCGCCGGGGTGATCCAGCGCATCAACCTCGACCGGGTCCCGCACCCCGTCACCGCGCACTACCCGGCCTCGGGGCAGAAGTTCTTCGACCGGCTGCGCTACGCCACCGCCTACCGGGAGACCGTCCCGCTCCTCGAGGAACCCGTGGCCGCGGACGGGACCCTGGCGCAGGGGCCCTCGTACGTCCTGGAGGCCCGGCGGCTCTCGCACCCGGTGGAGTCCTTCGGCTACCGGCTCACCGAGCCCGACGGGCGCCGTATGGTCCCCGAGCTGCTCGCGCGGCACGGGATCAAGGGGCCGGACGTGGGCCGGATCCAGCGCGAGGGGCAGCTCGGCGGGGTCACGCTGGACGACGTCAGCGAGCACCGGCCCGGGCAGCGGTTCGCCTTCGTCATGGACACCCGGCTCTGCCCCGGCGTGGACGAGCTCGCCGAGGGCTGCGACATGCTGGTGATCGAGTCGACCTTCCTCGACGAGGACGGCCAACTGGCCACCGACCACGGCCACCTCACCGCCGGTCAGGCCGCCCGCGCGGCACGGGATGCGGGCGTACGGCACCTGGTGCTGACGCACTTCTCGCAGCGCTACGGGGACCCCTCGGAGTTCGAACGCCAGGCGCGTGCCGCGGGCTTCGAGGGCGAACTCACGATCGCGGCGGACCTGCTGCGGGTCCCGCTCCCGAAGCGCCCCTGACGCTCTGGCAGGCCACCCTCAGCCCCGCCGGCGATTGAGGCGCGGGGTCCGGGGTGGAGCCTCGGGAAGGCGGCCCGCAGGCGCGTCCGGAGCGGTGCCACCGGGGATCTCGGCGGCGGCCCGGGGCCGGGGGCCGCACCGGCCGGGTACGGGCCGCCGGAGACAGCAGCAGCACCCGCTTCGGCAGCCGCCGCACCCGGATCTCCGCCACCTCCAGCTCCGCCGCGCCGACGCGGGGGACCGTCCCCGGAGGGGTCCCGGCCCCCGCCGCCAGCACCGCGGCCGGGGCTCCGCCGCGGCGGCGTACCGAGCCCGCGGTCAGCGGGCGGCCGCCCGCGTGCAGGGCGACGGCGGCCATCGGCCCGGCCACGGCCAGCAGCAGCCCGCCCAGTACCAGGCCCATGCCCGGGAAGCCCGCGCCCTCGGCGAGCAGGCTGCCGGTGACCGGCCCGCAGGCCACGCCGAGCGAGGAGGCGGAGCCCGCCAGCACCGCCCAGCGGCCGCGCGGGTCCAGGGCCGCGGCGAGGCCGATGGCGTAGGACAGGACGATGGGATAGAGGGCGTTCCAGAGGATCTCCCCGGCCGCGAAGGCGGCCAGGCCCTGCGCCGAGGAGGACAGGACCACGCAGCAGGCGATCAGGGCCGTGCCCGCGCCGACCGGGACGGCCCGGCCCAGGCGGGCGCCGAGAGCGGAGGCGGCCGTGACGCCGAGCAGGCCCGCGCCGAGCGCCGCGGCGAAGACCATGCCGAGGGTGACCTCCGACAGGCCCGCCTGCTGGGCGCCGATCCGGCCGCTGACCCCCCACAGGGCGTTCTGGGCCAGCGACCACAGCATCAGGCACCCCGCCAGGACCACCCCGGCGCGCGGGTACGGGAGCCGCCCCGCGGTGACCGCGGTGACCGCCGCACCGCCGTGGCCGCCGAGACGGCCCGTAGCCGGCCAGACCGCCGCCGCGAGCAGGGCGATGGCGGCGAACGGCAGCCCGTGCCCGCCGCCGAGGCGCGGCAGCGTCAGGTACAGCGCGCCCGCCGCCGCCGAGACCGACAGCAGCCCGAGCGCGGAGGTGCGGTGCGGGTCGCGCTGTGCGGCGATCCCGGACGCGGCCACGGCGGTCGCGGTGCCGGAGCCGAAGCCGCCGACGACCGCGCCCGCCACCACCAGGGGCAGCAGCGGGGTCGCGGCGGCCGTGCCGTAGCCCACGACGGCGAGCAGCAGCCCGAGCCGGGCCGGCCGGCGCGGCCCGTGTCGTGGGATGCGGGAGGCGAGGACGAACCCGGCGGCGGCCGAGCCGAGCAGCAGGGCCGTGCCGATCAGACCGGCCTGGGCGGGGCTCAGCGGCAGGTGGGCGTCGAGCCGTCCCACGAGGGTCGGCAGGAGGTACGGGGCGAGGTAGCCGGCCGTGAAGAGGGCCACGAGGGGCCAGGCGGCGGGGGGCCCGGAAGGCGGCCCGGGGGTGCGGAGGGGCACGGGGTTCCAGTTGGTGCGTGGGGCGCCGCGGAGAGAGCGGGGCCCCTGTCTATCAACCGGGCGGAGTTGGGGAAAAGGGCCGTCAGAGGGTGATGTGCGACACACTGGGTTTTGGCCGTGTCCGAGGTGGGCAAGGCTGGCAGCTTTCCACCGAAAACCCTGCTGCAGAAACGAACCTTCAAGACATCGGTCCGCGCACGCAAGAAACCGGGGAGTACACCGTGACCAGTCGGGACAGCCTCACCAGCCGCGACGCAGCAGTGGACCCGCTCGGTCCGCTGCGCGACCCCCAGGACCCGGCGTGCGACGTCTTCCTGACCGGCACGGTCTTCCTCGACATCATCTTCACGGGCCTCGACTCGGCGCCGGTGCGCGGCACCGAGTCCTGGGCGCGCGGCATGGGCTCCTCCCCCGGCGGCGTGGCCAACATGGCCACCGCCCTGGCCCGGCTCGGCCTGCACACCTCGCTCGCCGCGGCCTTCGGCGACGACCACTACGGCGAGTACTGCTGGGACGCGCTCGAACAGGGCGAGGGCATCGACCTGTCCATGTCGCGGACCGTCCCCGGCTGGCACAGCCCCGTCACGGTCTCGATGGCCTACGAGGGCGAGCGCACCATGGTCTCGCACGGCCACGAGGCGCCTCCCCCCGCGGGCCCCGGGCCCTTCCCGCAGTGCCCGCCGAGAGCCCGCGCGGCCGTGGCCTCGCTCGGGCCCGGCCGCGGCGAGCCGTGGATCGGGGAGGCCGCGCGGCGCGGCTCGCGGGTCTTCGCGGACGTCGGGTGGGACGAGAGCGGCCGCTGGGACCTGGGGGCCCTGGCCGACCTGGAGTACTGCGAGGCCTTCCTGCCGAACGCGGGCGAGGCGATGCGGTACACGCGGACCGAGTGCCCGCGGGCGGCCGCCCGGGCGCTCGCCGAGAAGGTGCCGATCGCGGTGGTGACGATGGGCGCGGAGGGCTCGTACGCGGTGGACGGGCGCACCGGGGAGACCGCACACGTCCCGGGGATCACGGTGGACGCGCTGGACCCGACGGGGGCGGGCGACGTGTACGTGGCCGGCTTCGTGACCGGCACCCTGGCGGGCTGGCCGCTGGCGGACCGGCTGGCCTTCGCCGGCCTGACGGCCGCCCTGTCGGTCCAGGAGTTCGGCGGATCCCTGTCGGCCCCCGGCTGGCCGGAGGTGGCCCACTGGTGGCGGTCCGTCCCGGAGGGGCTGGGCGGCCGGTACGCCTTCCTGGACGCCCTGATCCCGCAGGCCCCGTCCCCGGCCGCACGGCGCAGGGCGGTGCCGACGATCGGCTTCCGGCACTCCGCGTAGGGCGCCTCTTGCGGATCTTGCCGGGCCCGGGCCGGGCCCGGTCGCGGAGCGGGTGGGAAAACCCCTCGGGGAAGCCCGGGCGGAGACGTAGGCTTGGTAGTCCGGAGGTCGTCGATCGGCGAGGCCCCTCAGCGGGAGGTATGTGCAGGCCACAGTGCCGGCCCATGACTCAGACACCCACAGCCCACACCCCCGCGCCGGGGCAGGCGCGAGCCCACTTCACCGTTCCGGCCACGCACCCGATGGTGACGGTGCTCGGCTCGGGTGACGCCCTGTTGCGCGTGATCGAGAAGGCCTTTCCGAAGGCCGACATCCATGTTCGGGGCAATCAGGTCAGAGCGATCGGAGCGGCGGCGGAAGTCGCTCTGATCCAGCGCCTGTTCGACGAGATGATGCTGGTGCTCCGCACCGGGCAGCCGATGACGGAGGACGCAGTGGAACGTTCGATCGCCATGCTCAAGGCGAGCGGCAACGGCAAGGGCGGCCCCGAGGAGACGCCCGCCGAGGTGCTCACGCAGAACATCCTCTCCAGCCGCGGCCGCACCATCCGGCCCAAGACCCTCAACCAGAAGCGGTACGTCGACGCGATCGACAAGCACACGATCGTCTTCGGCATCGGCCCCGCCGGTACCGGAAAGACCTACCTGGCCATGGCCAAGGCGGTCCAGGCCCTGCAGTCCAAGCAGGTCAGCCGGATCATCCTGACCCGGCCCGCCGTCGAGGCGGGGGAGCGGCTCGGCTTCCTCCCGGGCACCCTCTTCGACAAGATCGACCCGTACCTGCGCCCGCTCTACGACGCCCTGCACGACATGCTCGACCCGGACTCGATCCCGCGCCTGATGGCGGCGGGGACGATCGAGGTGGCGCCGCTGGCGTACATGCGAGGCCGCGCCCAGCCCCTCTTCACGAAGGTCCTGACGCCCGACGGCTGGCGTCCCATCGGCGACCTCCAGGTGGGTGACCTGGTCGTCGGATCGAACGGCGAGCCGACCCCGGTTCTCGGCGTCTACCCGCAGGGCGAGAAGGACATCTACCGCGTCACGGCCCAGGACGGCTCCTGGACTCTGTGCTGTGGCGAGCACCTGTGGACGGTCCGTACGGCCTCGGACAAGCGCCGCGACAAGCCGTGGCGGGTCCTGGAGACCAAGGAGATGATCGGCAACCTCCGTGCGGCGCACGCCCGCCGCTACGAGCTGCCGCTGCTCACCGCTCCCGTCGAATTCCCCGAGCGTGAAGTTCCGATGGACCCCTATGCGCTGGGTCTGCTGCTCGGGGACGGCTGCCTGACGGGCTCCACCGCGCCGTCGTTCTCCACGGAGGACGAGGAACTCGTCCATGCTCTGGAGTCGGCACTTCCCGGCGTCGTCGCGCGCCACAAGGGGGGCCCCGACTACGTGCTGAACCGGGTGAAGTCCCCGGGTGACCTGGTCACCCTGGAGAATCCCGTCACCCGGGTCATGCGTGAACTCGATCTGCTCGGCAGCCGTTCGCACTCGAAGTTCGTGCCGGACGACTACCTCTTCAACACAGCGGAGATCCGTCTCGCCGTGCTCCAGGGCCTGCTGGACTCCGACGGAGGACCGGTCACACAGCAGGACCGAACGTGCCGCATCCAGTACTCGACGACGTCGATCATGCTCCGGGACGACGTGATGGCGCTCGTCCAGTCGCTCGGCGGCGTCGCCTACGCCCGACGCCGTCCGGCGGAGGGCCGGGTGCAGGGCTCCGCCCTGGCCGCGCACCGGTTCGACGCGCACGTGGTCGACATCCGCCTGCCGGAGGGCATCGAACCGTTCCGCCTCGCACGCAAGAGCGAGAAGTACCACGCGGCCGGCGGCGGCGGGCGCCCGATGCGCTTCATCGACTCGATCGAGCCCGCAGGGCGGGAAGAGGCGGTGTGTATCCAGGTCGCGGCCGAGGACTCGCTGTACGTCACGCAGGACTACCTGCTGACGCACAACACCCTCAATGACGCCTTCGTCGTCCTCGACGAGGCGCAGAACACCACCGCCGAGCAGATGAAGATGTTCCTGACCCGGCTCGGTTTCGACTCGAAGATCGTCGTCACCGGTGACGTCACGCAGATCGACCTGCCGGGCGGCGCCAAGAGCGGTCTGCGCCAGGTCCAGGAGATCCTGGACGGGGTGCCGGACATCCACTTCTCGCGGCTCACGTCCGAGGATGTCGTCCGGCACAAGCTGGTCGGCCGTATCGTCGACGCGTACGAGAAGTACGACGACATCCAGGACGTCCAGCAGTCCCGGAACGGCTACCAGCGGAAGTAGAACCCAGCGCACCATGTCGATCGACGTCAACAACGAGTCCGGAATCGAGGTCGACGAGCAGGCGATCCTCGACATCGCCCGCTACGCGCTCACCCGGATGCGGATCCACCCGCTCTCCGAGCTCTCCGTCATCGTGATCGACGAGGAGGCGATGGAGCAGCTCCACATCCAGTGGATGGACCTTCCCGGACCCACCGACGTCATGTCCTTCCCGATGGACGAGCTGCGTCCGCCGGCGAAGGACGACGAGGAGCCCCCGCAGGGGCTCCTCGGTGACATCGTGCTCTGCCCCGAGGTGGCCAAGAAGCAGGGCGAGGACGCCCCGACGCAGCACTCCATGGACGAGGAGCTCCAGCTCCTGACCGTCCACGGGGTGCTGCACCTGCTCGGGTACGACCACGAGGAGCCGGACGAGAAGGCCGAGATGTTCGGCCTCCAGGCGGCCATCGTCGACGGCTGGCGCGGTGAGCGCGGCATGACGGGCGCGTCCCCGGCACCGACCGTCTCGTGAACGCCCCGCAACTGATCACCGGCGCGGTCCTGCTGGTGGTGGTGGCCTGGTTCGCGGCCTGCGCCGAGTCCGGGATCGCCCGCATCTCCAGCTTCCGCGCCGAGCAGGCCGTACGGGCGGGCCGGCGCGGCAGCGAGAAGCTCGCGCAGGTGGCCGGGGACCCCACCCGCTACCTCAATGTCGCTCTGCTGGTGCGGGTCACCTGCGAGATGGCGGCCGGGGTCCTCGTCACCTACGTCTGCCTCGACGAGTTCGGCGAGAACTGGACCGCGCTCCTCGTGGCGATCGCCGTGATGGTGCTCGTCTCCTTCGTGGCTGTCGGCGTGTCCCCCCGTACGATCGGCCGCCAGCACCCGCTGAACACCGCGACGGCGGCCGCGTACGTCCTGGTGCCGCTGGCCCGGGTGATGGGGCCGGTGCCGCAGCTGCTGATCCTCATCGGCAACGCGCTCACGCCCGGAAAGGGCTTCCGCAAGGGGCCGTTCGCCTCCGAGGCCGAGCTGCGCGCGATGGTGGACCTGGCGGAGAAGGAATCGCTGATCGAGGACGACGAGCGCCGGATGGTGCACCAGGTCTTCGAACTCGGCGACACCCTGGTGCGCGAGGTGATGGTGCCGCGCACCGACCTGGTGTGCATCGAGCGCTACAAGACGGTGCGTCAGGCGACCACGCTGGCGCTGCGGTCCGGTTTCTCGCGCATCCCGGTGACCGGGGAGAACGAGGACGACATCGTCGGAATGGTCTACCTGAAGGACCTGGTCCGCAAGACCCACATCAGCCGGGGGGCGGAGTCCGACCTGGTCTCCACCGTCATACGCCCGGCGGTCTTCGTTCCGGACACCAAGAACGCGGGCGATCTGCTGCGCGAGATGCAACAGGTGCGCAACCACGTGGCCGTCGTCATCGACGAGTACGGCGGCACGGCCGGCATCGTCACCATCGAGGACATCCTCGAGGAGATCGTCGGCGAGATCACCGACGAGTACGACCGGGAGCTCCCGCCGGTCGAGGAGCTGGGCGGTGACCGCTACCGGGTCACGGCCCGCCTCGACATCACCGACCTCGGTGAGCTGTTCAAGGTCGAGGCCTTCGACGACGAGGACGTGGAGACGGTCGGCGGGCTGCTGGCGAAGGCGCTGGGCCGGGTGCCGATCGCGGGCGCCTCGGCGCTGGTGGAGCTGCCCGACGGGCGTCCGCTGCGGCTGACGGCCGAATCGCCCGCGGGACGGCGGAACAAGATCGTGACCGTGCTGGTGGAGCCGGTGGTCGTGGCGGAGACCGAGGGCGAGGAGGGCGAATGACCCGGGCGAGGAGGCCGGATGACGCCGGGCGGGGAGGCCGGATGACGCCGGACGAGCTGCGGGCCTTCTGCCTGGGCTTCGGCGCGGCGGTGGAGGAGTTCCCGTTCACGCCGCAGACCTCGGTGTTCAAGGTGCTGGGGAAGGTGTTCGCGCTCACAGCGCTGGACGCCGAGCCGCTGAAGGTCAACCTCAAGTGCGAGCCGGAAGAGGCCGTGCGGCTGCGGGAGCAGCACGAGGCGATCGTGCCCGGCTACCACATGAACAAGCGGCACTGGAACACCGTGACGGTGGGCGGGCCGGACGGGCTGCCGGGCGCGCTGGTCCGGGAGCTGGTGGAGGACTCGTACGACCTGGTGGTGGCGGGCCTGCCGAAGGCGCAGCGGCTGCGGCTCGACCGGCCGTGAACGGCGGGCGGGCGTCGCAGCGGGGTGGCTGCACCGGCCCGCCGGGGCGCTCCCTATGCTTTCGACCATGACGGACAGCACCGGGATCGACCCCGAGGACAGCAAGATCATCACGCTGGCGCGCAGCGCCCGGGCCCGCAACGGTGTGCCCGAGGGGGCGGCGGTGCGGGACGAGACGGGCCGTACCTACGTGGCCGGGACGGTGGAACTCGACTCCCTGAAGCTGAGCGCGCTGCAGACCGCGGTCGCGATGGCCGTGGCGAGCGGGGCGCAGTCCCTGGAGGCCGCGGCGGTCGTCAGCGCCGCCGACGCCCCCGCCGAGGCCGACCGCGCGGCCGTGCGCGACCTCGGCGGCCCGGACACCCCGGTCCTGCTGGCGGGCCCGGACGGCACGCTCAAGTCGACCACCCCGGCGGGTCGCGGCTAGCCTCCCGACGGGGCGGGCAAACCCAGCCTCGCCGGCGGCACCATCCAGCCTAGGCCGGTGTTCGAGGCCCGACCGGAGCCATCCCCAGCCTCGCCGGCGTTTGAGGCGCGGGGTCTGGGGCGGAGCCCCAGGAACCCGGCTCCGCCGGGCACCGGGCTCTGCCCGGACCCGCGCCTCAAACGCCGGCGAGGCTGGATTCGGCCCGGGCGAGGCCGGAGGTGCCGGCGAGGCTGGATTCGGCCCGGGCGAGGCTGGATTCGGCCCGGCCGGTTCAGGGGTGGGCGGGCCGCCGGAGGCTAACGGCGGCGGATCACCATCGCCATCAGCGCGGCCATCGCGCACAGCGCGCCCGAGGCGTACCAGACGACGTCGTACGAGCCGAAGGCGTCGCGCGCCAGGCCGCCCAGGAAGGCCACCACCGCCGCGCCGATCTGGTGCGAGGCCAGTACCCAGCCGAAGACGATCGCGCCGTCCTCCCCGTAGTGCTCGCGGCACAGGGCGATCGTCGGGGGCACGGTCGCGACCCAGTCCAGGCCGTAGAAGACGATGAAGAAGATCAGCGGCGGCCGTACCGACGGGGCCAGCAGCATCGGCAGGAACAGCAGCGAGATCCCGCGCAGGGCGTAGTAGACGGCCAGCAGCCGGCGCGCCTCGAAGCGGTCGGTGAACCAGCCCGAGGCCACCGTGCCCACCACATCGAACACCCCGATCACCGCGAGCAGCCCGGCGGCCGCCGTCACCGGCATGCCGTGGTCGTGGGCGGCCGGCACGAAGTGGGTGCGGACCAGGCCGTTGGTCGAGGCCCCGCAGATCGCGAAGGTGCCCGCCAGCAGCCAGAAGGGGCCGGTGCGCGCCGCCTTGAAGAGCACGGTCAGCGCCCGTCGCGCCGCCCCGGGGGCGGGGGTGGGCTTGTCCGCGTACACACCGCCGTAGGGGGCGAGCCCCAGGTCCGCCGGGTGGTCGCGCAGCAGCAGCCACACGAAGGGGACGACGGCCAGGGCGGACAGGGAGACCGTCACCGCCGCCGGGCGCCAGCCGTGGTGCTCCACCAGCCAGGACAGCAGCGGCAGGAAGACCAGCTGGCCGGAGGCCCCGGCCGCGGTGAGGATGCCGGTGACCAGCCCGCGCCGGGCGGTGAACCAGCGGTTGGTCACCGTCGCCGCGAAGGCCAGGGCCATCGAGCCGCTGCCCAGGCCCACCAGGACGCCCCAGAACAGGACCAGCTGCCAGGGCGCGGTCATCCACACCGTGGCCACCGAGCCGCCGGCTATGACGAGCAGGGCCAGCGCCACGACCCGGCGGATGCCGAAGCGGTCCATCAGCGCCGCGGCGAAGGGCGCGGTGAGCCCGTACAGCGCGAGGTTCACCGAGACGGCGAAGGCGATCGTGCCGCGCGACCAGTCGAACTCCGTGTGCAGGGGCTCGATGAGCAGGCCGGGCAGGGAGGCGAAGGCCGCGGCGCCGATGATCGTCACGAAGGAGACGGCCGCCACGGACCAGGCGCGGTGGATCCGTCCGCCCGGGCGCGGGTCGGGCGGGGTGGGCGGGGCGGGCGGGGCGGAGGCCGCGTTCGAGGCTGTCTGGGTCACGCCGTCAGCTTCCGGCCCGCGGGACCCCGTACGACAGTGGCCTGACTGTCATGCTTCGCTACGATCGGGCCATGGAGTCGTCAGGCAGGCCAGAGGGGCCGCACCGCGTCGTCGTACTCGCCCTCGCCGGGCTGCTGCCCTTCGAGCTCGGCATCCCGCACCGGATCTTCGGCCGGGCCAAGGATCCGGCCGGGCGCCCGCTCTACACGATCCTGACCTGCGGGCTCGCCCCCGGCCCGGTGCGCACGGACGCCGACTTCGCCGTCCACGTCGAGCACGGCCCGGAGCTGCTGGCCACCGCGGACACGGTCGTGGTGCCGGCCTCGTACGAGCTGGGTCCGGCCTACGAGGACGGCACGCTGAGCGAGGAACTCGCGGCGGCCCTCGCGCACATCCGGCCCGGTACGCGGCTCGTGTCCATCTGCACGGGCGGCTACGTGCTGGCCGCCGCGGGATACCTGAACGGCCGCCGGGCCACCACGCACTGGGCCTCCGCCGACCACTTCCAGCGGCTCTTCCCAGAGGTACGGGTGGACCCGGGCGTGCTCTACACCGACGACGGCGACGTGCTGACCTCCGCCGGGGTAGCCGCGGGCATCGACCTGTGCCTGCACATCGTGCGCCGGGACCACGGCGCGGCCGTCGCGAACGAGGTGGCCCGGCGGACCGTCGTACCGCCGCACCGGGACGGCGGGCAGGCCCAGTTCATCGAGCGCCCGGTGCCGGAGCCGCAGCTCGCCAGCACCACGGCGGCCCGCGCGTGGGTCCTGGACCGGCTGCACGAGCCGCTGCGCCTGACCGACCTGGCCCGCCAGGAGGCCATGTCGGTACGGACCTTCACGCGCCGCTTCCGCGAGGAGTCCGGCGTCAGCCCCGGCCAGTGGATCGTCGGGCAGCGGGTGGAGCGGGCCCGGCGGCTGCTGGAGCGAACGGACCTGCCGATGGAGCAGGTGGCGCGGGAGACCGGCTTCGGTACGGCGCAATCCCTGCGCAAGCACGTGCAGTCGGCGCTGGGGGTGAGCCCGATGGCGTACCGGCGCACCTTCCGCGAGGGCGCGGGCGGTGGGCCTGGTGGATCCGGTGCGCCTGGTGGGCCGGGCGCGCGCGGCGGGTCCGGTGCACCCGGTCCGCCTGGCGGGTCCGCCTCGCGCACCCTGCCATCTCCTGATGGGCCATCAGATACCGCCGGACCCGTGCATTGACTTCTCCCGCCGCCCGCTCGTGAATGGCCCCCTGTCGGGGCGGAACCCAGGGGGCGGGCAGTGCGAACAGGCGCGCGCAGCAGGAGATGGTCGGCGGCCGTCGGCATGGCCGTGCTCGCGGCGGCCGCCGGGGGAGTCCTGAGCCCGCCCGCCGCCGCCGAGGGGGAGACGCCCCCGGGCCAGGTGCCGGGTCAGGTGACCTTCCCGACGCACTGCCTGCCGCCCCAGGAAGCCGGCCTCCCGCCCGCCGAGGGGCCGAGCACCGCCCGGATCACCGTCGACGACCCGGCGCCCCGGGTCGGGGACACCGTCACCGTGACCTACCAGCTGACCGCCACCCCCGCCGTGGCACCCCTGGTTCAAAGCGTGGTCGCCGGCGAACTCCCCGCCGACGTGGTGACCCCGACCGGACGGGTCCTGCTGGCGGGAGCGCAGAGCGGCGAGGTCACGGTCGTCGGGGCCGAGCGGAGCGGTCCCGTCGGCGAGGGCGAGGCCCTCCCCGCCGTCACCATGACCGGCACCTTCACCGTCACCGCGCCCGGCGAGATCACCCTGGCCCCGGGCGGCTACACGCTGCACACCAGCCACCTCCTGGACCTGGACACCGTCTGCACCCCAGCGGCGCCGTCCGCCGCCGCTGCCCCCGGTGCCCCCGTCTCCGCACGCCTCACCGCCACCGCGCTGCCCACGGCCAACCTGCGCAGCGTCTCCCTCGCAGCCGCCCACGGCGCGCCCGGTGCCAAGGTGACGGTGACCGGCGCGGGCTTCGTCCCCGGCGCGGCCGTGACGGTCGCCGGGCGGGCCGGGGCCGCCGAGACCGCCGACCGGGTGGCCGCCACGGCCGACGAACTGGGCGTGGTCCGGGCCGAACTGCCGGTCACGGACCGCACCACCACCGCGGTGGTCGCCTACGAGGGTCCGGCCTGGTCGGCCGGGCAGGGCTCCGGCCCGGCCGCGTACACGGTCATCGAGGCCGCCCCGCCGCAGCCCGGCACCCAGAAGGTGACCGCCACCGTCGAGCCGGGAGCCCTGGCCATGACGCAGACGGGCGCGGAGATCGCGCTGGGCGCCGTTCCGTACGGCGAGGGCGGCGCTGCCCCCGGCCGGATCGCCACCGTGACCGTGAAGGACGCCCGCGGCGGCCCGGCCGGCTGGTCCCTGACCGGCAAGGTCAGCGACTTCACGGGGCCGGGCGGGGTGCGGATCCCGGGCGCGGCCCTGTCCTGGACCCCGTCGTGCGTGGCGGCGGCCGGCAGCCCGAGCCCCTGTACGCCGGGCAGCGCGGGCGTGGTCGGCCCCGACGGGGCGGTGCTGGCCTCCACGCCCGACGCTCCGCTGGCCGGCGGTACCTTCACCGTCGACGCCTCGGTCGCCCTCCAGGTGCCGCCCTACGCCGCGCCGGGCGCGTACTCGGCGGTGCTGACGCTGACCCTGTCGTGACCGTGCGGTCCCGTTGCGCGGAGCTTCTCCCCGACCCGCCCTTCCTCCGTTCCCCGGGCTCTGCCCGGACCCGGTCCTCAAACGCCGGACGGGCTGAAAGACAGCCTCGCCGGCGTTTGAGGCGCGGGGTCTGGGGCGGAGCCCCAGGGAACGGTGGAAGGGCGGGTCGGGGACGGCTCCGCGCAGCGGTGGCCAGGGGCGCGCAAGGGCTGGTGCTCGGCGGGGTCGCGCTGGCCGCCGTATGGCTGACGCCCGCCGGGACGGCCACGGCGGCGGACAACGGCCAGTGGTCCGTGCTCCCCGCCGCCAACACCGCCCGGCAGCGGCCGTACTTCTACCTCGCCGCCGCGCCGGGCCAGGCCGTCACCGACGCCGTGACCGTCACCAACCGCACCGACCGGCCCCGGACCTTCCGGCTCTACGCCGCCGACGCGTACAACACCGCCCGCGACGGCGGCTTCGCCGTGCGCGGCCCCGAGGAGCCGCGGCGGGCCGCCGCCGCGTGGGCGCGGCTCGACCGGGAGCGGGTCACCGTACCGGCCGGCGGGTCGGTGAGCGTGGCCTTCACCCTGGCCGTCCCCGACCGGGCGGAGCCCGGCGACCACCCCGGGGCCATCGTGGCCCTGGAGGACCGGCCCGCCGACGCCACCGCCCAGGGGATCGGAGTGCGGCAGGCCGTCGCCGCGCGCGTGTACCTGCGGGTGACCGGTCCCACAGCCCCGGCCCTCGCCGTCCGCGAGGTCACCGTCAGCCGTCGCGGCGCGGCCGCGGAGGTCTCGTACACGCTCCACAACCTCGGCAACGTCACCCTCCGCCCGCGTGCCGCCCTCACCGCCTCCGGCGCCCTCGGCCGCCCCCTGCCCGGCCGCGAGCTCGCCGGGCTGCCGGCCGAACTGCTCCCGGGCCAGGAAGTCCGGCTCAGCACCCGCTGGGAGGACCCGCCCGCACTGGAGGCGGCCCGGGTCACGGTGCGCGCGCGGGCCGACGGAACCACAGCTCAGGCCGGTTCTTCCTATGCCGGCCAGCCCTTCCTCGGCACCTGGCTGGCGGGCCTGTCCGCGCTCGCCGCGGTGGCCTGGTCGGCGCTGGGAGCCGCATCGGGGAGAATGGCCCGTATGAGCGATCGTTCCCCCGAGTCCACCAGCCCGCACCGTGCGGGCTTCGCCTGCTTCGTCGGCCGCCCCAACGCGGGGAAGTCGACCCTCACCAACGCACTCGTGGGTACCAAGGTCGCGATCACCTCCAACCGGCCGCAGACCACCCGCCACACCGTCCGCGGCATCGTGCACCGCCCCGACGCCCAGCTCGTCCTCGTCGACACGCCCGGCCTGCACAAGCCGCGCACGCTGCTCGGCGAGCGGCTCAACGACGTCGTGCGCGCGACCTGGTCCGAAGTCGACGTCATCGGCTTCTGCCTGCCCGCCGACCAGAAGCTCGGCCCCGGCGACAAGTTCATCGCCAAGGAGCTCGCGGGGATCAAGAAGACCCCCAAGATCGCCATCATCACCAAGACCGACCTGGTCGAGTCCAAGGTGGTGGGCGAGCAGCTCATCGCCGTCCACCAGCTCGCCGAGGAGCTCGGCTTCGAGTGGGCCGAGATCGTCCCGGTCTCGGCGGTCGGCGACAGCCAGGTCCAGCTGCTGGCGGACCTGATCGCGCCGATGCTGCCGGAGAGCCCGCCGCTGTACCCGGAGGGCGACCTCACCGACGAGCCCGAGATGGTGATGGTCGCGGAGCTGATCCGCGAGGCCGCGCTGGAAGGCGTACGGGACGAGCTCCCGCACTCCATCGCCGTGGTCGTCGAGGAGATGATCCCGCGCGAGAACCGCCCCGCCGACCGGCCGCTGCTGGACATCCACGCGAACGTCTACATCGAGCGGCCGAGCCAGAAGGGCATCATCATCGGCCCGAAGGGCGCCCGCCTGAAGGAGGTCGGGATGAAGTCGCGCAAGCACATCGAGGCGCTGCTCGGGACCCCCGTCTTCCTGGACCTCCACGTGAAGGTGGCCAAGGACTGGCAGCGCGACCCCAAGCAGCTCCGCAAGCTCGGCTTCTGATCCTCTTGACGCGCGGGCGGCTGTGCTAGCGCAGCCGCCTCACCTTCAGCGCGTTGTCCGGGCGGCTCCCGGGACTGCCGTCGGGTGCGGTCATGGGCTGGGAGTGTTCCTCGGCGAGCAGGACCTCCCAGCGGCCCTCGGGCAGTTCCAGCTGGGCCAGGACCTCGTCCGGGGTCGGGAAGCCGATCTCCGCGTGCTTGTCCGGGTCCCACGAGGGCCCGCCCGCGTGGCCCGCGATCAGCAGGACCCCGCCGGGGGCCACGGCGCGGGCGGCCGTGTGCAGGATCCGCTCGCGGGGGAAGTCCCCGTACGAGTGCAGGAAGCAGGCCGACACGAGGTCGAACTCCCCCTCGGGGAAGGACTCCGCGAAGTCGTGCCGCTGCCACTCGACCCGGTCGGCCACCCCCGCCTCGGCGGCGTGCTCGGCCGCCCGGCCCAGGGCCACGCCGGAGATGTCGGTTCCGGTGACCTGCCAGCCCTGCCGGGCCAGCCACACCGCGTCGGCCCCCTCACCGCAGCCGAGGTCCAGGGCACGGCCGGGGGCCAGGTCCCGGACCTCCCGTACCAGGACGGCGTTGGCGTTGCCGCTCCAGATCCGGTCGCTCTCGCGGTAGCGGTCGTCCCAGAACTCCTGGCCCCCGTCGGGCTGGATCTCGTGGGTGTGCGCGTGCTCGGTCACGGCGGCCTCTTTCCGTCGGTGTGACTGTGCCGCCGATGCTCCGCCGAGGGGGTCCGGGAGGCAAACATCTTTGCCGTTTCCGCAAAAGCGCCCCCGGTCCGGACACCCCCTAGGCCTCCGGCGGTTCGGCGATCAGGGCCGTCGCCACCCGGCGGAAGCCGATGCGGGAGTAGACGCGGGCCACGTCCTCGTCGCCCGCGGAGAGGAAGACCGTACGGATCCCGCTCGCGCGGGCCCGCGCGGCCAGGGCCGCCGTCACCCCGAGGGCCAGGCCCTGGCGCCGCGCCGCGGGCAGGGTTCCGACGGCCACCACCTCGGCGACGTCGCCGACCGGTATGTACTGGCCCGAGCACAGCACCACGCCGTCCCGGGCGGCGGCCGCCATGACCGAACGGCCCGACGCCAGCATCCCGGACACCCGGGTCCGGCGGGCCTGCGCGTCGGGATCCGCCGTCGCCGCCGCCAGTTCGGCCGGGCCGGCCTCGCCCACCGCCGTTCCCGGGGCCGCGAAGGCCAGGGCGGGGACCGTCACCGCCGCCGTCAGCAGCGGGTCGTCCGCGTCGATCAGGCGTACGTCGGGATGGGCGGGGACGGCCTCGGCCGCCGGGTCCAGGACCATCAGGGGGTGCGCGTGGACGTGCAGTCCCGCCGCTTCCACCGCGGCCCGGAGCGTGGGGCTGGTTTCGGCCACCCATTCGAAGGCCTCGGGGACTTGCAGCTCCCGCTGCCGGGCCCGTACCCGCTCCACGTCGGCCGCGGTCGCCCCGGCGCCGCCGAGCGCGGGCCGCGCGTAGTACGGCCAGCCCGCGCCCTCCTGGACGAACAGGGTCAGCGGGCCGAAGTCCTCGGCCCGCGCCCCGCCCGCCCGCGGCACCGTGTCGTAGTACCGCTCCAGCTCGGACAGTTTCCCGCCGACACTGTCGATCTTGTGTTTGGACATCGGGCCATCCAAGCAAAGCGGTGCCGCCCGGACACCTTCTTTAAGTGCCCGGCTTCGGCGTCCGGCTTCGGCGCCCGGCTCAAGCGCCCTCAGGCGCCCTCCTTCAGCACGCGCGAGATCAGCGCCCGCTGGGCGTCCGACAGGTGCGGCTCCTGGCAGGACACCGTCCGCCCGTCCACCGTGATCCGGTACGAGAACCCGTCCCGCACCCGGTCCGCCCCGCGCCCCGGCGGACCCGGCCGCAGGGCCAGCTGGGCCAGGGCCCGCCACTCGTCCTCGTCGGGCCGGCCCGAGGTGTCCACCTCGGCCCGGCGCTCGATGCCCGCGAAACCACCCGTCCTGATCACCAGAATGCGCATGGGGACCGTTTACCCGGCCAGCGGGACGCCCACCGCCGACCACGCCTTCTGGAGGGCCTGGTGCTCCGCGCCCCCGTCCCCGTACCGGGTCACGGCCGCCGCCACCGACAGCCGGGCGAAGTCCGCGAAGTCCGCGTCCGAGGCCAGCTCCCCGCCGGTGAGGGTGTCGTACCAGATCTGCCCCGCCCGCTCCCAGGCCTTGCCGCCCAGCTCGGTCGCGGCGATGTAGAAGGCGTGGTTGGGGATGCCGGAGTTGATGTGCACCCCGCCGTTGTCGCGGGAGGTCCGCACGTAGTCGTCCATCGTCGCGGGCTGCGGGTCCTTGCCGAGCTCGTCGTCGTCGTACGCGGTCCCCGGCGCCTTCATCGACCGCAGCGCGACCCCGCTCACCTCGGGCCCCAGCAGTCCGGCCCCGATCAGCCAGTCCGCCTCCTCCGCCGTCTGCTCCAGCGAGTACTGCTTGATCAGCGAGCCGAAGACGTCGGACATCGACTCGTTCAGGGCGCCGGACTGCTGGTAGTAGTCGAGGTTCGCCGTGTACTGGGTGACTCCGTGGGTCAGTTCGTGGCCGATGACGTCGAGCGACACCGTGAAGTCGAGGAAGAGGTCGCCGTCCCCGTCGCCGAAGACCATCTGCTGCCCGTCCCAGAAGGCGTTGTTGTAGTCCTCGCCGTAGTGGACGGTCGCGTCCAGGGCCAGCCCGGCGTCGTCGATGGAGCGCCGCCCGAACCCCTTCAGGA
This sequence comes from Streptomyces sp. NBC_01408, assembly GCF_026340255.1. GTDB lineage: Bacteria > Actinomycetota > Actinomycetes > Streptomycetales > Streptomycetaceae > Streptomyces. The sequence goes on from NZ_JAPEPJ010000001.1 coordinate 3,002,470, forward strand.
ACAGCTCGAACGTCGCGCCGAGCCCGGCGTACGCCCGGTTGACGGTGGCGTCCTTGCCCGCGGGGTCACGCTCCGCGCGCACCTTCGTGCCGGGCAGCTGGGTGCGGTGCTCGGCGTCGTAGACGGTCCGGTTCGGCTCGTCGGAGCCGGTGGCGCCCAGGGTGGGGGCGATCCCCCGGACGGTGGTGATCCGGCGGCGGGTACGCAGGAGGGAGTCACGTTCGAGGGTGCGCTGTGCGAGACCGGCGCGCCGGGCGTCCTCGGACAGGGCGATCCTGTCGAGGAGGTGCGGGGGCACGACGGTGCAGAAGACGGGGTGGCCGTGGGTACGGGAGGCATCCATGCCCGGCAATGTGGCAGTGGGTCATGCCGCTGTCACTAGCTGCGACCATGATTCATTCGCTTGTCTGAAAGAGGTGACGTGGGGTTGACGCATCGAACCGACCTTCCGGGAATGAACGAGGCTTAGCTCACATTCGGTATAAATCGGACGCCTGGGTCTTGCATACTGAAACAGGTCCTCGCATCACGGCGCGGCTCGGCTAGGCTCGGTCCATCATGCGTTTCGGGCTGCTTCTCCTTAGCTGCCGCGGCGAGGGTCTGTAGTCGTAGGCCGACCCCCTCCCCGCGGAGTTTGGTGTTGCGGTTTTTACGACCGCCGTCGGCCGTCCCAGCGAACTACACGCGGACACGCGAGGAGCCCAACGCCATGAGCCAGCAGCCTTTTGTCGGTCGCCCCACGCCCATCACCAACGCGACCCACTCCCAGAAGCCCTCCGGGATGCCGATCCACAAGTACGGCCAGTACGAACAGGTGGACATCCCCGACCGCACCTGGCCGGACGTCCGCGTCACCAAGGCTCCCCGCTGGCTGTCCACCGACCTGCGCGACGGCAACCAGTCGCTGATCGACCCGATGACCCCCGCCCGCAAGCGCGAGATGTTCGACCTGCTGGTGCGCATGGGCTACAAGGAGATCGAGGTCGGCTTCCCGTCCTCCGGCGAGACCGACTTCGCCTTCGTGCGCTCCATCATCGAAGAGGGCGCGATCCCGGACGACGTCACCATCTCCGTACTGACGCAGGCCCGCGAGGACCTGATCGAGCGGACCGTGGAGTCCCTGGCCGGCGCCAAGCGCGCCACCGTCCACCTGTACAACGCGACCGCGCCGACCTTCCGCCGGGTCGTCTTCCGCGGCTCCAAGGAGCAGATCAAGCAGATCGCCGTCGACGGCACCCGCCTGGTCATGGAGTACGCCGAGAAGCTGCTGGGCCCGGAGACCACCTTCGGCTACCAGTACAGCCCGGAGATCTTCACCGACACCGAGCTGGACTTCGCCCTGGAGGTCTGCGAGGCCGTCTGTGACGTCTGGCAGCCGGCCGAGGGCCGCGAGATCATCCTGAACCTGCCCGCCACCGTGGAGCGCTCGACGCCGTCCACCCACGCGGACCGCTTCGAGTGGATGGCCCGCAACCTGACCCGTCGCGAGCACATCTGCATCTCCGTGCACCCGCACAACGACCGCGGCACCGCCGTCGCCGCCGCCGAGCTGGCCGTGATGGCCGGCGCCGACCGCATCGAGGGCTGCCTGTTCGGGCAGGGCGAGCGCACCGGCAACGTCGACCTGATCACCCTGGGCATGAACCTGTTCTCCCAGGGCATCGACCCGCAGATCGACTTCTCGCAGATCGACGAGATCCGCCGCACCAGCGAGTACTGCAACCAGATGGAGGTCCACCCGCGCCACCCCTACGCGGGCGACCTGGTCTACACCGCCTTCTCCGGCTCCCACCAGGACGCCATCAAGAAGGGCTTCGACGCCATGGAGGCCGACGCGGCCGCCGCGGGCAAGACCGTCGACGACATCGAGTGGGCGGTCCCGTACCTGCCCATCGACCCCAAGGACGTCGGCCGCTCCTACGAGGCCGTCATCCGGGTCAACTCGCAGTCCGGCAAGGGCGGCATCGCGTACGTCCTGAAGAACGACCACAAGCTGGACCTGCCGCGCCGCATGCAGATCGAGTTCTCCCGCATCATCCAGGCCAAGACCGACGCCGAGGGCGGCGAGGTCACGCCGAAGGCGATCTGGGACGTCTTCGCGGACGAGTACCTGCCCAACCCCGAGAACCCGTGGGGCCGCATCCAGCTGCGCTCCGGTTCGACGGCCACGGACAAGGACGGCACGGACACGCTGACCGTCGAGGCGGTCGTCGACGGCGTCGACGCCGTCCTGAACGGCACCGGCAACGGTCCGATCTCCGCCTTCTTCGACGCGCTGGCCGGCATCGGCGTCGACGCCCGCCTGCTGGACTACACCGAGCACACCATGAGCGAGGGCGCCTCCGCCGTGGCCGCCTCGTACATCGAGTGCGCCATCGACGGCCGCGTCCTGTGGGGCATCGGCATCGACGCCAACACCACCCGCGCCTCCCTGAAGGCGGTCATCTCCGCCGTCAACCGCGCGGGCCGCTGACCCCTCGTACGTGGACCCCGTCCCTCCCTCCGGAGGGGCGGGGTTCCGTCGTCCCGGATCCGGCGCGCGAGGTGCTCGGGCCGCCCCGGCGCGACGGGCGCAGTTCGGCCAAGTCCGCGTCGTGGCAGAGGTTGTCTTGTCACACGACTGACGCATCCTCATCGATGTGGCTAACATCACGCCAACCCGGCGATGTTGCCGGAAGGTTACGGAGGTGCGACGTGCTGCCAGTTCGGGGTGGGGACGGCCGGAAGCTTACGGTCTGGGGCATCCGTACCACCTGGAGCACCGTGGGTGACGGGGAGTTCTTCTGCCCCGCCTGCGGTGGGGACCGCAACTACCGAAGGCGGACCGGGCGCCGCCGGTTCACCGTCCTGGGGGTGCCGCTGGTGCCGCGTGGGGAAGCCGGGCCCGTCGTCGAGTGCCAGGGGTGCCGGGAGCGCTTCGGCACCGAGGTCCTCGACCACCTCACCACGACCCGGTTCACGGCCCTGCTGCGCGACGCCGTGCACACCGTGACGCTGGCCGTGCTCGCCGCGGGCGGGACGGCCTCGCAGGGGGCCCTGGAGGCCGCCGTGTGGGCCGTACGGGCCGTGGGCTTCCAGGACTGCACCGAGGAGCAGCTGGAGGCCCTCGTGGAGGCGCTGTCCACCGAGGAGGGCCGGCTCGGCCTGTACGACGTCCCGGAGTGCTGCGGGGCAGCCCTGTCGATAGAGCTCCACGAGGCCCTGGAGCCGCTGGCCCCGCACCTGGCCGGCCCGGGCCGCGAATCGATCCTGCTGCAGGGCGCCCGGATCGCGCTCGCGGACGGCCCGTACACGCCGGCCGAGCGCGAGGTCCTGGCCACCGTGGGCGCCGCGCTGCGGATCGGCGCGGACGAGGTGGCCCGGCTGCTGTCGGCGGTCCGCGCCCCCTGAGCCGCCTCGCGGCGGCGTACGGATCTCCCTGAGGGCCCGGCGGATCTCCGCCGGGCCCTCGTCTGTGTACGGGCGGGAGGCGGCGGGGCGGCCCGGAAGCGGCCGAAACGGCCCTGCCGGACGTAACGATCCGGCCGCGCGCGACCGGATTCGTACCCTCCGGGCGGGGTGCGGGCCGCCGGGGCGGCTGTTTCGGACCGGGTGCGTCCCACCTGTCGGACAGCCGGAGCGGGGAGTGCGAGTTTGCGCACCTGAAGCGCAGGACCGGTCGTGGCGTGGGCAGTTGGCGTGGAGGTTCGCGACTGCGCGGCCGGAATGCGCCCCTCGGAGGGGTGTTGTACATACGCCTGTGCGGAAGCCTTCGCCATTGGCGGAACCTACAGATCGAAGATCGCCGACCGTCAACAATTTGTAGAAGTCGACGATATCTGTGAGGCCCCCCACAGGCGTTCAATTCCGGTCACACGACGAGACGCCGCCTGTAACACGGCGGGGCTTCGATTCACGTGAACTCACTGACAACCCTGACGGACCAACGGGTTAGCGACCCACTCCGGCCAGGGACAACCAGATCTCCTCTCACTTACCTACCTCTTTGAAGGGCCAGGCAGAGATGGCACGTGTCGCCGCCCGGCTTTCCGGCAACGGAAAGCAGAGCACCCACCCGGTCGACGAGGTGCTCCCCCTCCCCAAGCTCGCGCTCTACGGCTTCCAGCACGTACTCGCGTTCTACGCCGGCGCGGTGATCGTCCCGATCATCGTCGGCAACGCGCTGAAACTCAGCCCTGAGCAGCTGGTCTACCTGATCAACGCGGACCTCTTCACCTGCGGTATCGCCTCGATCATCCAGGCCTTCGGCATCGGCCGGATCGGTGCGCGCCTGCCCCTGATCCAGGGTGTGACCTTCACCGCCGTCTCCCCGATGATCGCCATCGGCCTCGGCGCGGGCGGCGGGACCGCCGCGCTGCTGGTCATCTACGGTGCGGTCATCACCGCCGGCATAGCGACCTTCGCCTTCGCCTGGCTCCCCGCCAAGGCGTTCCGGGCCGTCATGAGGCTGTTCCCGCCGGTCGTCACCGGCACGGTGATCACCGTGCTCGGCATCGTCCTGATCCCCGTCGGCCTCAACGACGCGGCGGGCGGCGTCGGCAGCCCCGACTTCGGCGATCCCAAGCACTTCGCCTACGCCGGCGGCACGATGCTCTTCATCCTGATCCTGATGAAGATCGGCAAGCCGTTCCTCTCCAGCATCTCGATCCTCCTCGGCCTGGTCGGCGGCACCGCGGCCGCCTTCCTCCTCGGCGACGCGAAGTTCGGCGACGTCGGCAAGTCGGACTGGATCGGCGTCACCACCCCCTTCCACTTCGGAGTCCCGAAGTTCGAATGGTTCCCCATCGTCCTGATGCTGATCGTCATGCTGATCACCATGGTCGAGACGACCGGTGACACTTACGCGGTCGGCGAGATCGTCGAGAAGGACATCGACAGCGAGACCGTCGCCCGCGCCCTGCGCGCCGACGGCGCCGCGACCGCCCTCGGCGGCGTCCTCAACTCCTTCCCGTACGTCGCCTTCGCCGAGAACGTCGGCCTGGTGCGGATGACGAAGGTCAAGAGCCGGTTCGTGGTCGTCGCCGCCGGTGTCTTCATGATCGTCCTGGGTCTGCTGCCCAAGGCCGCCGCGATCGTCGCCGCCGTCCCGCACGGGGTGCTCGGCGGCGCCGCGACCGTCATGTTCGGCATGGTCGCCCTGGCCGGCATCCAGACCCTGGGCAAGGTGGACCTCAAGGAGGAGAAGAACGCGCTGATCGTCGGCGTCTCCCTCGCCTTCGCCCTGCTCCCGGCCACCGTCCCGGTCTTCTTCTCCAAGCACATGGACGCGGACCTGTCCTCGCTGCTCAACAGCGGTGTCACCCTCGGTGCCACGGCGGCCATCGTCCTCAACCTGATCTTCAACGGCCTGGCCAAGGACGACGCGCACGACACGGCCCCCGCCACCGCGGCCGCCATCGACCTGGCCGCGGAACCGGCCGCGGAACCCGCCGCGGAATCGGCTGCCGAACCCGCCGCCGAGGCGGTCGCCGCGGCGGTCCCCGCCCAGGCGGCGGCCCCCGCGGCCGGATCCGAGAAGGGGTCCGGCTCCAAGAAGGCGGACGACGCGGAGCCGTCCTCGGCCACCTGATCCTCCCAAGGGGTGCTGGCCCCTCGCCCGGACCCCGGTCCCGGGCGAGGGGCCTTCGCTGTCGGTGCGGCAGGCGACAATGGGCCCATGAGTCTGTTCCGCGACGACGGCATCGTGCTGCGCACCCAGAAGCTGGGTGAGGCGGACCGCATCATCACGCTGCTGACCCGCGGCCACGGCCGGGTCCGGGCCGTCGCCCGCGGGGTCCGGCGAACCAAGTCCAAGTTCGGGGCCGGGCTGGAACCTTTCTCCCATGCCGACGTGCAGTTCTTCGCACGCGGCAGCGAGCTCATCGGCCGCAGCCTCCCGCTCTGCACCCAGACCGAGATCATCGCCCCGTACGGCAACGGCATCGTCACCGACTACGCCCGCTACACCGCCGGCACCGCCATGCTGGAGACCGCCGAGCGGTTCGCCGAGAACGAGGGCGAACCCGCCGTACAGCAGTACCTGCTCCTCGTAGGGGCGCTGCGGACGCTCTCCCGCGGCGAACACGAACCGCACCTCATCCTCGACGCCTTCCTGCTGCGCTCCCTCGCCGTCAACGGCTACGCGCCCAGCTTCGACGACTGCGCGAAGTGCGGGATCCACGGCCCCAACCGGCACTTCTCCGTCGCCGCGGGCGGGGTCATATGCGGGGACTGCCGGGTACCCGGCAGCGTCGTACCCTCGTCGGAGGCCATCGCCCTGCTCAGCGCGCTGCTGACGGGTGACTGGGGCCATGCCGACGCGTGCGAGGCGCGTCACGTGCGGGAGGGCAGCGGGCTGGTCTCCGCCTATTTGCACTGGCATCTGGAGCGCGGGCTACGCTCCCTTCGATACGTCGAGAAATAGGAGCTGGGCACATGGCACGACGCGGGATTCTGGGACGCTCTCGCCGCGAGTACAAGGTTCCCGAGCCGCACCCGTCCGGTGAGCGCCCGCCGAAGATCCCCGGCGACCTGGTCCCGAACCACGTCGCCGTGGTCATGGACGGCAACGGCCGCTGGGCCAAGGAGCGCGGCCTGCCGCGCACCGAGGGCCACAAGGTCGGCGAAGGCGTCGTGCTGGACGTGCTCAAGGGCTGCCTGGAGATGGGCGTCAAGAACCTCTCCCTGTACGCCTTCTCGACGGAGAACTGGAAGCGCTCGCCCGACGAGGTGCGCTTCCTGATGAACTTCAACCGCGACGTCATCCGGCGCCGCCGCGACGAGATGAACGAGCTGGGCATCCGCATCCGCTGGGTCGGCCGCATGCCGAAGATGTGGAAGTCGGTCGTCCAGGAGCTCCAGGTCGCGCAGGAGCAGACCGTCGACAACGACGCCATGACCCTGTACTTCTGCGTGAACTACGGCGGCCGCGCGGAGATCGCGGACGCGGCGCAGGCCATCGCCCGCGACGTGGCGGCGGGCCGGCTGGACCCGTCGAAGGTCAACGAGAAGACCTTCGCGAAGTACATGTACTACCCGGACATGCCGGACGTGGACCTCTTCCTGCGCCCGAGCGGCGAGCAGCGCACCTCGAACTACCTGCTCTGGCAGAGCGCGTACGCCGAGATGGTCTTCCAGGACGTGCTGTGGCCGGACTTCGACCGGCGCAACCTCTGGGCGGCCTGCCTGGAGTACGCCCAGCGTGACCGCCGCTTCGGCGGCGCGGTCCCGAACCAGGCCGAGGGCTCCACGGGCTGACCTGGACCCACGCGCCCGCGGGTCTAGGATCATCTGTCATGGACATGGGTGGGGAACAGGCGGTCGGCGAGGTCGTACGGCTCGTCTACCGGGTGACGCCGGACGACATCGCGGACGCGCTCCGGGCACGGGACAGAAAGACACCGGCCGGCCGGCGCAGGCAGCGGGGGTACGTGGGGTGCGCCGCCGGCCTCCTGCTGCTGGCCGTGCTGACGGCCCTGGGCCGCGAGGGCGTGCGGCCGATCTCGTTCGGGCTGGTGGCGGGCGCCGCGACGCTGGGCGCGTTCGCGCTGTACGGTCCCCGGCTCCAGGCGCGGGCCTTCGGCGGGATGCTGGAGAAGGTGGGGGAGGTGCTGACCGTCGTCGACGACAGCGGGGTGCTGGCGACCACCGCCGACACGCAGACGCGGATCGGCTGGAGCGCCCAGCCCGCGTACGCGGAGACGGACAGGGCGTTCGTCATGCTGAGCGCCGACAAGCAGGCGGTGGGCATGACCTGCCTCCCCAAGCGCGGAGCCCAGGACCCGGCCGACATCGATCGGCTTCGAGCGGTCCTGGACCGGAACCTGAAGCGGCTCTGAAGCCCGTCCCGAAGGACAGGCCCTAACCGGCGGCGGCCGCGCAGTCCGCGCAGGTGCCGAAGATCTCCACCGTGTGGGCCACGTTCACGTAGCCGTGTTCGGCCGCGATGGACTCGGCCCACTTCTCCACCGCCGGGCCCTCCACCTCGACGGCCTTGCCGCACGTGCGGCAGACCAGGTGGTGGTGGTGGTCCTCGGTGGAGCAGCGGCGGTAGACGGACTCGCCGTCGCTGGTGCGCAGTACGTCGACCTCACCGGCGTCGGCGAGCGACTGGAGGGTGCGGTAGACGGTGGTCAGGCCCACGGAATCGCCCCGGTGCCGGAGCATGTCGTGCAGTTCCTGGGCGCTGCGGAACTCGTCCACCTCGTCCAGCGCCGCCGCCACGGCTGCCCGCTGCCGGGTGGATCGCCCTCGTACTGGCGCGGTATTCATCTCGCCAGGCGCAGTCGCCACCGGTTCCTCCTCGTATCGGCCTTGGTCCATTGTGCCAGGCGGCTGGTCTCCCTAGACCTTCACATCGTCTCGCGTGCAGACCTCTTCGGCCGCACTCGCGGCCTTGGCGCGGCGCCGGGCCAGCGGTGCCGACAGGGCCGTCATGATCATGAAGACGGCGATGGCGAGCAGCACGATGGTCGCGCCGGAGGGGGCGTCGATGTAGTACGTGGTGGCCGTGCCGGTCAGGGAGACCAGCAGCGCGATGGCCATGGCCAGGGACAACGTCGCCGTGAACCCGCGGGTGACCCGCTGGGCGGCCGCGACCGGGATCACCATCATGGCGCTGACCAGCAGCAGGCCCACGATGCGCATGGCGACGGTGACGGTGACGGCGGCCGTGACCGCGATCAGCAGGTTGAGCAGGCGCACCGGCAGGCCGGTGACCCGGGCGAACTCCTCGTCCTGGCAGACGGCGAAGAGCTGCCTGCGCAGGCCGAGGGTGACGGCGAGGACGAAGGCGGCGAGGATCGCCATCGCGGTGACGTCCTCGGTCGCGACCGTGGTGATCGATCCGAACATGGCGCTGAGCAGGTTGGTCGTGGAGCCGCCCGGAGCCATGTTGATGATCATGACTCCGCCGGCCAGGCCGCCGTAGAAGAGCATGGCGAGCGCGACGTCGCCGCTGGTCCGGCCCCGAGAGCGGATGAGCTCCATGCCGATGGCGCCGACGGACGCGACCAGGGTGGCCATCCACACCGGGCTCGTGTTGAGCAGGAAGCCGAGCGCGACACCGGTCATGGCCACGTGGCCGAGGCCGTCGCCCATGACCGCCTGGCGGCGCTGGACGAGGTACGTGCCGATCGCGGGTGCGGTGATGCCCACCAGACCGGCGGCGATCAGCGCGCGCACCATGAAGGGGTAGTCGAGGAGGTCCATCAGCTCAGCAGTCCCGTCCGGAGGGGCTCGGCGTCGTGCGCCGCGTGGGGGTGTACGTGGTCGTGGCCGGGCAGGGCGTGCTGGCCGACGGCCTCCGGGGGCGGGCCGTCGTGCACGACGCAGCCGTCGCGCAGGACGACGGCCCGGTCGATCAGCGGCTCCAGCGGGCCCAGCTCGTGCAGGACGAGCAGGACGGCGGAGCCCGCGGCGACCTGCCGGCGCAGGGCGCTCGCGAGGACCTCCTGGTTGGCGAGGTCCACGCCGGCCATCGGCTCGTCCATGATCAGCAGCTCGGGCTCGACGGCGAGCGCCCGGGCGATGAGCACGCGCTGGTGCTGGCCGCCGGAGAGGGCGTTGACCGAGGCGTCGGCGTGGGTCTCCATGTCGACGAGGGCCAGGGCGCGTTCGACGGCCGCCTTGTCGGCCTTGCGCAGCAGGCCGAACCGGGCGCGGGCCAGCCGGCCGGAGGAGACGACCTCCCGGACGGTGGCGGGGACGCCGCTGGCGGCGGTCGTGCGCTGCGGGACGTATCCGATGCGCGACCAGTCCCGGAAGCGCTTGAGGTCGGTGCCGAACAGGGACAGCGAGCCGTCGGTCAGCGGGACCTGGCCGACGACGGCACGGACGGCGGTGGACTTGCCGGAACCGTTGGCTCCGAGCAGCGCGACGACCTCACCGGAGTGGACGGTGAGGTCGATCCCGCGCAGCACGGGGCGCGAGCCGAGCGAGGCCGTGGCCCCGCGCAGGGATATGACGGGCTGGTCCGCTGCCTGTCGGGGCGTGGACTGCATGGCTCGCGCCTCCGTTGCTGCTGCTGTCATTACTTGGCTCCGAGCGCCTTCTGGAGGTTCTTCAGGTTGGACCGCATGACCTCGACGTAGTCAGCGCCCTGGGACTTGTCGGTGATTCCCTCGAGCGGGTCGAGGACGTCGGTCTTCAGTCCGGTGTCCGCCGCGAGGGTCTTGGCCGTCTTGTCGCTGGCCAGGGTCTCGAAGAACACGGTGGAGACATTGTCCTTCCTGGCGACCTCCTGGAGCTCCTTCATCCGGGCCGGGCTCGGCTCGGACTCGGGGTCGACGCCGGAGATGCCCTCCTGGTCCAGGCCGTAGCGCTCGGCGAGGTAGCCGAAGGCGGCGTGGGTGGTGATGAAGGTCTTGGTGGCCGTGTTCTTCAGGCCGTCCTTGAACTCGGTGTCGAGCCCGTTCAGCTTGGCGACCAGCTCTTCGGTGTTCTTCTTGTAGTCGGCGGCGTGGTCGGGGTCCGCCTTCTCCAGCGCCTTGCCGACGCCCTGGGCGACCTCGGCGTACTTGGCCGGGTCGAGCCAGATGTGCGGGTCGGTGGCGGCCTCGCCCTCCTTGGCGTGCTCCTCCTTGGCGTGCTCCTCCTCGGAGTGGCCGGCCTCGCCCTCGTGGCCGTGGTCGTGGCCGGCGGCGCCGTGGGACTCCAGCGTGGTGAGGGTGGCGGCGTCGACGATGTTCTTCGCGCCGGACTGGGTGACGGCCTTGTCGACGGCGGGCTGCAGGCTCTTGAGGTAGAGGATCACGTCGGCCTCGCCCAGCTGGGCGGTCTGCTTCGGGGTGATCTCCAGGTCGTGCGGTTCGACGCCCGGCTCGGTCAGGGTGTCGACCTTCACGTGGTCCTTGCCGATCTGCTCGGCGAGGAACTGCATCGGATAGAACGACGCCGTCACTGCGAGCTTGCCGTCGGTCCCACCGGTGGCAGCGGCTCCGGAGCAGGCGGTGAGGGCCGTGGCGCCGAGGGCGACGGCTCCGGTGAGGGCGGCTGTGGGTATGAGGCGTCGTACGTTCATGACATCCATTTTCATCAAAAATGGAAACGATTGTCAAAAACCCAGGTGGGCGGCCCGGGTCCGGGCCGTAGAAGGGGATCCGATTTGAAAGGGGGGGTGCGGGCGCCGGTAACCTAAAGACTTCGCCGTTCGTCCTCGTAATGAAGAGAGCACCGTGGCCGCCGACAAGATCGACACCATCGTCAGCCTGAGCAAGCGCCGTGGCTTCGTTTTCCCGTGCAGTGACATCTACGGCGGCTCCAGGGCTGCCTGGGACTACGGCCCGCTGGGTGTCGAGCTCAAGGAGAACATCAAGCGCCAGTGGTGGAAGGCGATGGTCACCGGGCGTGAGGACATCGTCGGCCTCGACTCGTCCGTGATCCTGGCCCCCGAGGTCTGGGTGGCCTCCGGTCACGTCGCGACCTTCTCGGACCCGCTGACCGAGTGCACGTCCTGTCACAAGCGTCACCGCGCTGACCACCTGGAAGAGGCGTACGAGGCCAAGCACGGCCGTACGCCCGCCAATGGCCTCGCCGACATCAACTGCCCCAACTGCGGTGTGAAGGGCCAGTTCACCGAGCCCAAGCAGTTCTCCGGCATGCTGGAGACCCACCTCGGCCCGAGCCAGGACACCGCCTCCAAGGCGTACCTGCGCCCCGAGACCGCCCAGGGCATCTTCACCAACTTCGCCCACGTGCAGACGACCTCGCGCAAGAAGCCGCCCTTCGGCATCGCGCAGATCGGCAAGTCCTTCCGCAACGAGATCACCCCCGGCAACTTCATCTTCCGCACGCGCGAGTTCGAGCAGATGGAGATGGAGTTCTTCGTCAAGCCGGGCGAGGACGAGCAGTGGCAGGAGTACTGGATGGCCGAGCGGTGGAACTGGTACCGCGACCTCGGCATCCGCGAGGAGAACATCCGCTGGTACGACCACCCGAAGGAGAAGCTGTCCCACTACTCGAAGCGCACCGCCGACATCGAGTACCGCTTCAACTTCGGTGGCAATGAGTTCTCCGAGCTCGAAGGCGTGGCCAACCGCACCGACTTCGACCTCAAGGCCCACTCCGCCGCCTCCGGCCAGGACCTCGTGTACTTCGACCAGGAGTCCAAGGAGCGCTACACCCCGTACGTCATCGAGCCCGCGGCCGGTGTCAACCGCGCCATGCTCGCCTTCATGCTCGACGCGTACAACGAGGACGAGGCCCCCAACGCCAAGGGCGTCATGGAGAAGCGCACCGTGATGCGCCTCGACCCGCGCCTGGCCCCGATCAAGGTCGCCGTCCTGCCGCTGTCCCGCAACCCGCAGCTGTCGCCGAAGGCCAAGGGCCTCGCCGCCGACCTGCGCAAGTTCTGGAACATCGAGTTCGACGACGCGGGCGCCATCGGCCGCCGCTACCGCCGCCAGGACGAGATCGGTACGCCGTTCTGCGTCACCGTCGACTTCGACACCCTGGACGACAACGCGGTGACCGTGCGCGAGCGCGACACCATGAAGCAGGAGCGCGTCTCCCTGGACCAGATCCAGAGCTACCTCGGCAGCCGCCTGCTCGGCTGCTAGTACCCGCCGTACCAAGACCGGTGGCCCGGTGCGCACGCCGCGCACCGGGCCACCGGTCTTTTCCGTCCGCGCGGACCCGCGTCAAGCGCGCAGGCCCCGGATGACGAGGGAGGTGACCGCCTCGAACTCCGTGGTGATCGTGGGCGAGAGCCAGTCGGCCGCGTACTGCGGATCGTGGAAGCGTCCGGTGGCGTCGAACACCGCGCGGGCGGCGCCCGGCACGTCCTCGGCGGCCAGCGTGCCCGCCGCGACGCCCTCGGCGATGATCCGGGCCAGCTGCGCGATCAGCTCGGTGAGGTGGGCGTCCACCACGCCGCTGTTCTCGGCGAGCAGCACGGTGTAGGTGGCGAACAGCTCCGGGTCGTCCCCCGCCTTGTGGCGCTTGGCCTCGAAGAGCGCCTCCAGCCACGCCTCGAGCTTGGAGGGGGCGCTCGCGGCGGGGGCCGAGGCGATCTCCTCCAGCATGACCACGCTCTTGGCGAGCCAGCGGTCCGTGACGGCCTCGCGCAGCGCCGACTTCGACGGGAAGTGGCGGTACACGCTGCCGTGGCTGACACCCAGGGCGCGCGCCACGTCCACCACGGTCGCCTTGGTGGGGCCGAAGCGGCGCAGCACCTCCTCGGTGGTCTCGAGGATGCGTTCGGAGGTCAGGGGCTCGGCAGCTGCGGGGGGCATGAGTACGACCGTACCGCCAGCTCAGTGCTCGCTGTCGAGGTGGGCCATCTGCGCGGCGGGGTACCGCTCGCCGGCCGCCGCGCCGACGGGCACGGCCTCCTCGACGGCGGCGAGGTCGGCGGCGTCCAGTTCTATGTCCATGGCACCCAGTGCCTCAGCGAGCCGGTCGCGGCGGCGGGCGCCCACCAGTGGCACGATGTCGACGCCGTGCCGCGGCCCCTGCGCGAGCACCCAGGCGATGGCGGTCTGCGCCACGCTCACGCCCTTGCCCTCCGCGACCTTGCGCAGGGCGGCCACCAGGTCCAGGTTGCGGTCGAGGTTGTCGCCCTGGAAGCGGGGGCTCATACCGCGGAAGTCGCCCGGGGCCAGCGCGCGGTCGCGGGTGAAGTGGCCGCTGATCAGGCCCCGGGACAGCACCCCGTACGCCGTGACGCCTATGCCGAGCTCACGGGCGGTCGGCAGGATCTCCTCCTCGATGCCGCGGGAGATCAGCGAGTACTCGATCTGGAGGTCCGAGATCGGGGCCACGGCGGCGGCCCGGCGCATGGTGTCCGCGCCCACCTCGGAGAGCCCGATGTGCCGGACGTGCCCGGCCTCGACGGCCTCGGCGATCGCACCGATCGTCTCCTCGATCGGCACGTCCGGGTCCACGCGGGCGATCCGGTAGATGTCGATGTGGTCCCGGCCGAGCCGCTGGAGCGAGTAGGCCAGGAAGTTCTTGACGGCCTCCGGCCGGCCGTCGTAGCCGGTGAAGCCGCCCTCGACCGTGCGCAGCGCGCCGAACTTGACGCTGGTCAGTGCCTTCTCGCGGGCCGCGGCGGGCGCGGTGCGCAGGGCTTCGTTGATCAGCAGTTCGTTGTGGCCCATGCCGTAGAAGTCGCCCGTGTCGAGCAGGGTGACCCCGGCGTCGAGGGCGGCGTGGATGGTCGCGAGGGACTCGGCCCGGTCCGCCTCCCCGTAGAGGGCGGACATCCCCATGCAGCCGAGGCCGAGCGGGAAGACGGACGGCCCCGTGGCGCCGAGCGTGCGGTAGGCGGTCGTGCCGCGGTGGGTGGCCGTGCCGCGGTGGGTGCCGGTGCTGTTGACGTTCTCGTTCTTAGCCATGAGACGAGAATGGCATGACGGATGACAGATTTCAATATCTGTCACTCGTCAGCGTGAGGGAGCTCGGTCGGGGTCCGGGTCCGTCTTCGTCTCCAGGGTCCGAGCCGTCCGCTCGGCCGTCGCCATCGCCCAGCGGCCGCTGCTCGCCACCCCCACCACCAGGACGACCAGCCCGCAGAGCGTGATGAACCACCAGGCCGGGCGGGCCGCCGCGGTGAACTCCGCGCCGCCCGCCAGCCCGGCCGACAGGACCGCGCCGGCGATCGCGACGCCCAGCGCGCCGCCGGTCTGCCGGCTGGTGGAGGCGATCGCGGCCGCGACGCCCGCCTGGGAGCGGGGCATGCCGGAGACCGCCGTATTGGTGATGGGCGCGTTCACCATGCCGAAGCCGATCCCGAACAGCACGTATCCGACGAAGAGGAGGGGTGTGGAGGTCTCGGCCGAGAAGACCGCGAAGAGCAGCCCGCTCACCGCCATCGTCACGCCCGCGATCAGCAGGGGCAGCCGGGGCCCCCGGGAGCCGACCAGCCGCCCCGCCAGCGGCGCGCTCAGGAAGGTCGGGACCGCCATCGGCAGCAGGTAGAGCCCGGCGTCCAGAGCGCTGAGCCCCCGTACGTCCTGGAGGTACAGGGTGTTGAGGAAGAGCACGCCCGACAGCCCTGCGAAGGCGCTCACCGCGATCACCGTCGCCCCGCTGAAGGGGGCGCTGCGGAAGAACCGCGGATCGATCAGCGGATCCGCCCGCCGGGGCTCGTACAGCAGCAGCGCCACCAGCGAGGCGACGGCCACCAGGATGCAGCCGGTGATCACCGGGGAGCCCCAGCCCTCGGCGGGGCCCTCGATGATCGCGTACGTCACCGTACCGAGCAGGGTCATGACCAGCAGCTGGCCGACGGGATCCAGGCGGCGCGGCCGGGCGGCCCGAGACTCCGGGATGTAGCGCAGGGTCAGGACGAGGGCGAGGAGTCCGATCGGAAGGTTCACCCAGAAGATGGACCGCCAGCCCACGGAGTCCACCAGCACCCCGCCGATCAGCGGGCCGGCGGCCATGGAGATGCCCGCCACCGCCCCCCAGATCCCGATGGCGCGGGCGCGCTGCGCGGGCTCCGTGAAGGTGTTGGCGATGATCGACATGGCGACCGGGTTGAGCATCGAGCCGCCGACGGCCTGGATCATCCGGAAGACGATCAGCCACTCCAGATTCGGCGTCAGTGAGCACAGCAGCGAGCCGAGCGTGAAGAGGACCAGGCCCGCGATGAAGACCTTCCGGCGCCCGATCCGGTCGGCCGTGGACCCCGCCAGCATCAGCAGGGAGGCGAGGACCAGCGTGTACGCGTCGATCGTCCACTGCATCCCGGCGACCGAGGCGTTCAGGTCCCGGCGCATGGAGGGGAGCGCGACGTTCAGGACGGTGTTGTCGAGGCTGACGATGAACAGGCTCGTGCAGCAGATCCCCAGCACGAGCATGCGCCGCCGGTGACTCAAGTCGGACATATGGGGGATAGTACGTCAAACTAACGATCTGGCCGTGCGCGACAATAGGGGAATGACCACGCTCCCTCCGCCTCTCGCGATCGGCCCGCACACCGTGCAGCCCCCGGTGGTGCTCGCGCCCATGGCCGGCATCACCAATGCCCCGTTCCGTACCCTCTGCCGTGAGTTCTCGGGTGGCAAGGGGCTGTTCGTGAGCGAGATGATCACGACCCGGGCCCTGGTCGAGCGCAACGAGAAGACCATGCAGCTGATCCACTTCGACGAGGCCGAGAAGCCCCGCTCGATCCAGCTGTACGGAGTCGACCCCGCGACGGTCGGCAAGGCGGTCCGCATGATCGTGGAAGAGGACCGCGCCGACCACATCGACCTCAACTTCGGCTGCCCGGTCCCCAAGGTGACCCGCAAGGGCGGCGGCTCGGCCCTCCCCTACAAGCGGAACCTGCTGCGCGCGATCCTGCGCGAGGCCGTCGGCGGCGCCGGGGACCTGCCGGTGACCATGAAGATGCGCAAGGGCATCAACGACGAGCACCTCACCTACCTCGACGCCGGCCGCATCGCCGTCGAGGAGGGGGTCACCGCCATCGCCCTGCACGGGCGCACCACCGCCCAGCACTACGGCGGCACCGCCGACTGGGAGGCCATCGCCCGGCTCAAGGAGCACGTGCCCGAGATCCCGGTGCTCGGCAACGGCGACATCTGGTGCGCCGAGGACGCCCTGCGCATGGTCCGTGAGACCGGCTGCGACGGCGTGGTCGTGGGCCGTGGCTGCCTGGGGCGGCCGTGGCTGTTCAACGACCTGGTGGCGGCCTTCGAGGGGCGCCCCGAGGACTTCCACAAGCCCATGCTGCGCGAGGTCGCGGCCACCATGCACCGGCACGCCCAGCTGCTCGGGGAATGGATCGGCGACGAGGCCCGCGGGGTGATCGACTTCCGTAAGCACGTGGCCTGGTACCTCAAGGGCTTCTCGGTGGGTTCGGAGATGCGCAAGAAGCTGGCGGTCACTTCGTCACTGGCCGAGCTGGACGCTCATCTGAGCGAGCTGGATTTGGATCAGGCGTGGCCCGAGAGTGCGGACGGCCCGCGCGGCCGGACGTCCGGAAACAACCGAGTTGTCCTGCCGGACGGCTGGTTGAAGGACCCGTACGACTGTGCAGGCGTCGGTGAGGAAGCCGAACTGGACACCTCCGGAGGCTGACAAATCGCCCTCCGTGGTGCGTGATATACGCCACGCATGGGTGAGGTTTCGCTCAGATGAGCGTCGAAGTCACGGGTAAGACTTTCAAAGGGTGGCACTGGGTGCCACCCTTTGTGAGTTCAATACTTGAACGCAAATGTATCGATGATCGCTCATCGGAGCGGAATCAAGCCTCACCAGCCCCCTCGGCCTTCGGCTTGTGAACGCTCTTCGTACTTTCTGATTACCCATGAGTTACTTTCGATCTGCTGGCGCACGGGTGGTTACAGCCGCATGACGACCAAGTGGACGTACCCAGAAGCCTTCGATCTGGGTATGTTCCTGGCCGTCAGGGCAGCCACCGAGCCTCGAGGAGTCGAGACCCGTGTCGGAAAACAAAGATCAGAAGTTCGTCTACGACTTCACCGAGGGCAACCGCGACCTCAAGGACCTTCTCGGCGGCAAGGGGGCCAACCTCGCCGAGATGACCAACCTGGGTCTGCCGGTCCCTCCCGGCTTCACCATCACCACCGAGGCCTGCAAGGTCTACCTCGACAGCGGTACGGCCCCGGCCGAGCTGCGCGACGAGGTCAGCGCCCACCTGGCGGCCCTCGAGGCGAAGATGGGCAAGAAGCTCGGCCAGTCGGACGACCCGCTGCTGGTCTCCGTGCGTTCCGGCGCCAAGTTCTCGATGCCCGGCATGATGGACACCGTCCTCAACATCGGTCTCTCCGACACGTCGGTGAAGGGCCTCGCCAAGCAGTCCGGCGACGAGCGCTTCGCGTGGGACTCCTACCGCCGCCTCATCCAGATGTTCGGCAAGACCGTCCTCGGCGTCGAGGGCGAGCTCTTCGAGGAAGCCCTCGAAGAGGCCAAGGCCGCCAAGAAGGTCACCGTCGACACCGACCTCGACGCCGCCGACCTGAAGAAGCTCGTCACGCGCTTCAAGAAGATCGTGGCGAAGGAGGCCGGCCGCGAGTTCCCGCAGGACGCCCGCGACCAGATGGACCTTGCCGTCGAGGCGGTCTTCAACTCCTGGAACACCGACCGCGCCAAGCTGTACCGCCGCCAGGAGCGCATCCCCGGCGACCTCGGCACCGCCGTCAACATCTGCTCCATGGTCTTCGGCAACCTCGGCCCCGACTCCGGCACCGGCGTCGCCTTCACCCGCGACCCCGCCAGCGGCCACCAGGGCGTCTACGGCGACTACCTGCAGAACGCGCAGGGCGAGGATGTCGTCGCGGGCATCCGCAACACCGTGCCGCTCGCCGATCTGGAGCAGATCGACAAGAAGTCGTACGACCAGCTCATGGGCATCATGGAGACCCTCGAGACGCACTACAAGGACCTGTGCGACATCGAGTTCACCATCGAGCGCGGCCAGCTGTGGATGCTCCAGACCCGCGTCGGCAAGCGCACCGCCGGCGCCGCCTTCCGCATCGCCACCCAGCTCGTGGACCAGGGCCTGATCGACGAGGCCGAGGCCCTCCAGCGCGTCACCGGCCACCAGCTCGCGCAGCTGATGTTCCCGCGCTTCGACGAGGACGCCAAGACGGAGCTGCTGGGCCGCGGCATCGCCGCCTCCCCGGGCGCGGCCGTCGGCAAGGCCGTCTTCGACTCGTACACGGCCGTCAAGTGGTCCCGTTCCGGCGAGAAGGTCATCCTGATCCGCCGCGAGACCAACCCGGACGACCTGGACGGCATGATCGCCTCCGAAGGCATCCTGACCTCGCGCGGCGGCAAGACCTCGCACGCCGCCGTCGTCGCCCGCGGCATGGGCAAGACCTGTGTCTGCGGCGCCGAGGAGCTCGACGTCGACACCAAGCGCCGCCGGATGACGGTCGGCGACACGGTCATCGAAGAGGGCGACGTCGTCTCCATCGACGGCTCCACCGGCAAGGTGTACCTCGGTGAGGTACCCGTCGTACCGTCCCCGGTCGTCGAGTACTTCGAGGGCCGCATGCACGCCGGCGCCGACGACGCCGACGAGCTGGTCGCCGCCGTGCACCGGATCATGGCCTACGCGGACCGCGTCCGCCGCCTGCGGGTGCGCGCCAACGCCGACAACGCCGAGGACGCGCTGCGCGCCCGCCGCTTCGGCGCCCAGGGCATCGGCCTGTGCCGCACCGAGCACATGTTCCTCGGCGAGCGCCGTGAACTGGTGGAGCGACTGATCCTCGCGGACACCGACGAAGAGCGCGAGGCGGCACTCAGTGCCCTCCTGCCGCTGCAGAAGAAGGACTTCGTCGAGCTGTTCGAGGCGATGGACGGCCTGCCCGTCACCGTCCGCCTGCTGGACCCGCCGCTGCACGAGTTCCTGCCCGACATCACCGAGCTGTCGGTGCGCGTCGCCCTCGCCGAGTCCCGCAAGGACGCCAACGAGAACGACCTGCGCCTGCTCCAGGCCGTGCACAAGCTGCACGAGCAGAACCCGATGCTGGGTCTGCGCGGCGTCCGCCTCGGTCTGGTCATCCCCGGCCTGTTCAAGATGCAGGTACGGGCGATCGCCGAGGCCGCGGCCGAGCGGAAGAACGCCAAGGGCGACCCGCGCGCCGAGATCATGGTCCCGCTCGTCGGCACCGTCCAGGAGCTGGAGATCGTCCGCGACGAGGCCGACCAGGTCATCGCCGAGGTCGAGGCCGCCACCGGCACCAGCCTCAAGCTGACCATCGGCACCATGATCGAGCTGCCCCGCGCCGCGCTGACGGCCGGGCAGATCGCCGAGGCCGCGCAGTTCTTCTCCTTCGGCACGAACGACCTGACCCAGACCGTGTGGGGCTTCTCCCGCGACGACGTCGAGGCCAGCTTCTTCACCGCGTACCTGGAGAAGGGCATCTTCGGGGTCTCGCCCTTCGAGACCATCGACAAGGACGGCGTCGGCACCCTCGTCCGCAGCGCGGTCGAGGCCGGCCGGGCCACCCGCCCCGACCTCAAGCTCGGCGTCTGCGGCGAGCACGGCGGCGACCCGGAGTCCGTCCACTTCTTCCACGAGGTCGGCCTGGACTACGTCTCCTGCTCGCCCTTCCGGATCCCGGTGGCGCGCCTGGAGGCCGGCCGTGCGGCCGCCGAGGCCAAGGGCAGCGACAGCCGCTGATTCCCCGGCCCGCGAAGGGCCCCACAGACCGCGCCTGCCCCCGGGTTCCCTGACACCCTGGGGGCGGGCGCGCCTATTTTTGTTTGTTCAACAAATCTTTACGTCAGCAGGCGGTGGACGGATCCCCACCCGTCCACCGCCTGCTGTCATTCTGCCGGGCACGTCGGCGCTTCCCGTGCGACCGACCGCCAGGCCCCGCAAAGCCCCCCACGGCCTTCACGGAGCGTTTCGGTCGCATCGGAGTGTGCCCGGCGGAGTACAGGATTTCGGTTGTCACGCCCCTGCCGAAAGGGGTTTCAACTGTGGCCGAAAGGGCGTGGTGACCACGTGTGACGGCATGCATACTCATGGGGCGGGGGGATTGCGGTTGCACAGGTGGGGGTTCGGTGCTGCGTATCCATTTCACTGGAGTGGACCTGGCACGCGTACGGATGGCAGGGCGTCCCGATGCGTTGTGGGAAACGATTCTCAGCTTTCACCGTTTAAGGGACCGGCGTGACGCCCGGTTGTTCGGTGAATGGCGAACGGAAACTCGGAGCAGGTTGAATAGTGAAACACGCGTGCTCGGTATGCTCATACCGAGTCGCGGATATTTTCCGGATTTCCTGACCCCCGTGGAGGGGCAGTACGGGTGGGACGTGGGCGTCGACGCGCTGCGCGGCATCCGCCCGGACCGGATGCGGCAGGAGCTGGCGCTGCTGGGCGCGGGAGCCGGTCTCGGGGCGGCGTTCGGTATGCCATCCGCCGTGAGCGGGGGCGCTGAAACGTCCCTCCCGCGGCGGCTCCGGGAGCTCATGGACGGCGGCACCAAGCACCTGCCGCGCCTGCTGGGCGAGTTGCGCGCCTACCACCGGGCGGCCGTGGAGCCGTACTGGACCCACATCCAGGCCCAGATCGAGGCCGAGCGGGCCGCCCGCGGCCGGGCCCTGCTGGACGGGGGCGCGGACGAGCTGCTGGCCTCGCTGCCGCCGATGCTGCGCTGGCGGGCCCCGGTGCTGGAGTGCGACTACCCGGTGGACCGGGACGTACGGCTGCGGGGGCGCGGGCTGCTGCTCCAGCCCTCCTTCTTCTGCCGCCGGACCGCCGTCACCCTGCACGACCCGGAACTGCCGCCGGTGCTGGTCTACCCGGCCGCCGCGCAGCTGGTCTCCGCGCCGACCGGCGGGGACGTGTGCCCGGTCGCCGAGGACCAGAGGGTGCGCACCCTGGGCAAGCTCGTCGGCCACACCCGCTCGGTGGTGCTGCGGGCCATCGGCGACGGGGCGACCACCAGCGAACTCGCCCGCCGGGCCGGGGTCTCGCTGGCCTCCGCGAGCCAGCACGCCTGCGTGATGCGCGAGGCCGGGCTGGTGACGACGCTGAGGCACGGCAACGCCGTGCTGCACACCGTGACCCCGCTGGGGGCGGCGCTGCTCAAGGGCGGGGCCGTGGCTTCGTGACCCGGGGCTCTGCCCCGGACCCCGCGCCTCGAACGCCGGCGGGGCCGGAGATGCCGCTGTGCGGCTCTCCGGCCCCGCCGGGCGAGGCCGGATGTCAGACCCGGAACGGGCCCGTCACCTCGTAGGTGATGCCCGCCGAGGAGCTGCCGCTGGTGCCGCGCTGGCTGGAGAAGTACAGCCGGTTGCCGGCGGGGGAGAAGGCCGGGCCGCAGATCTCCGAGGAGGACTGGCCCGTGATCCGCAGGAACGGGGCGACCACGTCGTCCGGGGTGATCAGGCAGATCTCCATGTTGCCGCCGTCCTCGGCGATGTACAGGTCGCCGTACGAGGACCCGGTGACGTTGTCCACGCCCGTCAGCGGGGCCGCGCCGCCGGGGACGAGCGAGTCGTCGTAGGCCAGCTCGTAGGTGTTGTTCGTGAGGTTGAGCTGCCAGACCCGGTTGTCGCCCTTGGTGGTGAACCAGACCGTGTCGTTGGCGTAGTGGCAGCCCTCGCCGCCGTTGAACTTCTTCGAGCCGGAGACCTGGCTACGGGTGGCGGTCGGCGAACCGTCCGGGTCCGGGACGTTGGCCCAGGTGAAGGAACCGGAGGCGGCCGTACCGGCCTTGAGGACCTGGAGGGTGCCCGAGGAGAGGTTTCCCCAGGTGGTCGGGATGAAGCGGTAGAAGCAGCCGCTCGACTCGTCCTCCGTCAGGTAGATCACCTGGCGGACCGGGTCGGCGGCGGCCGCCTCGTGCTTGAAGCGGCCCATCGCGGAGCGCCGCACGGCCGCGTTCACGCCGTACGGGTCGGTCTCGTAGACGTAGCCGAGACTTACCTCCTCGCAGGACAGCCAGGTGTTCCACGGGGTCTTGCCGCCCGCGCAGTTCTGCCGGGTGTTGGAGAGGATCCGGTAGGCGCCGGTGATGCTGCCGGAGGAGTTGAACTTCACCGCGCTCGCGCCGCCGCTGGGGTTGATCTCCGAGTTGGACACGTAGATCCAGCCCG
The DNA here is from genome assembly GCF_026340255.1 of Streptomyces sp. NBC_01408. GTDB lineage: Bacteria > Actinomycetota > Actinomycetes > Streptomycetales > Streptomycetaceae > Streptomyces. Next base: position 3,024,973 of record NZ_JAPEPJ010000001.1, read on the forward strand.
TGCCGTCCGCGAAACACGCGCCGCCGTCGGGGGCGCTGTGCCACTGGTACGAGGTGGAGCCGACGTTCTGGCCGGACCGGGCGATCACCCGGCTGCTGAAGCCGGCGGGCAGCTGGATGCCGTTCGCGTCCGCCGCGCCGAGGGCCCCGTAGGGCCCGGCGCCGGGCTGGGCGGGGGCCGCGTAGGCGGCGCCGTGCATCAGGGTGCCGCCGAAGGCGGCAGCCGACGAGCCGATGACGGCACCGCGCAGGAAGGTACGACGTTCCACGGTCACTCCTGTGGGAGGAAGTCCCCCCGTGCCCGGCCGGGCGCGGGGGTCGCACGCGTCGAGGAACCTAGGAGCACTGAGTTGACGTGACCTCAATTCCTCATTACGCACGAGCGACCGCTTCGAGTTCAATCCTCCAGCAGGGACTTCAGGACGCCGAGACGCTCTTTCCAGAAAGTCTTGTAGACCTCCACCGCGTCGGCGTCGGCGAGTTTCGTGTGCCCGAGTCCCACCTGGGTACGGTCCGGGCCTTTGGGGGTGAGATAGACGGAGATACGGCTGCTTCCGCCGTCCCAGTCGGCGGTGAGCGACTTCCCGGGCCGGTGCGTGCGCAGAGCGAAATCCGCGTGCGGCAGCCAGCGCTCGCGCACCGCCGCGTCGGCGAAGGCCTCCGTCACCCGCTCGGGTCCGGCGTCCACGGTGCGGCTGGCGGACGCCTGCCAGTCGCCGTCGCAGGACTGGCCGACCTCGCGCATCCCGCGCTCCTGCTCGTAGCCCACCGTGACCGACTGGGCGTACCAGCCGCTCACCCCGTACGCGTCCACCAGCCGGCGGGCGATCTCGGTGTGGGTGTGCCCGGTGGCGCCCCACCCGTCGAGCTCGGCGAACCAGCCGGCCCAGTCCCGGCCGGTCTCCGCGATCAGGGCCTCGTCCGACAGCTTTTCGGTGATCTTCTTGACGGCCATGCTCCGACGCTACTGCGGGCGACGGACCCCGGCACGATGTGACGTACTGCGGGACTTTCTGCCCTGGGGAGGAGCCGTATGGGGAAGGATGGTGGAGCGATGAACCACTTCGCCGCCGATGCCGACATCCGCGGCCGCGCCGACCTCGACGTCGTGCTGCGCCGCTTCTACACCGCCGCTTTCGCCGACCGTCAGATCGGCCCCTTCTTCACCGAGATCGCGGGCACGGACCTGGAGGTCCACCTGCCGCGCATCACCGACTTCTGGGAACGGGCCCTGTTCCGCAGCGCCGACTACGGGCGCAACGCCTTCGCCCCGCACGCCGCGCTGCACTCGGCGCGGGCCATGACGGGCGCGGACTTCGGACGCTGGGTGCAGCTGTGGAACGCGACGATCGACGGCCTGCACCGCGGACCGAACGCCGAGCGGGCCAAGGCGCAGGGCGAACGCATCGCGCTGGCCCTGCACAGGCGGCTGGCCGGCGACTCCGCGCCGCTGCACGGCGAGGGCCGGGTCGGCTTCGTCCCGCTGGCCGCGGTGGAGCTGCGCTCGGTCGCCTGACCTGCGGTTTCCAGCAGATCACTGGTCTGCGGAAAAAACTTGGAGAAAATCCCGCGGGAGCGATGACTTTCCCCGGGGCCCCCGGTCTACCTCTCGAAAGCACACCACGAGAGAAGAAGAGGGACCGAGATGTCCGCGACCATGATCTTCGTCAACCTGCCCGTCAAGGACCTGGACGCCGCCAAGGCCTTCTGGGGCAAGCTCGGATACTCCTTCAACGCCCAGTTCACCGACGAGAACTGCGCCTCCATGGTGATCAGCGACACCATCGTCGCCATGCTCCTGACCGAGGCCCGCTACAAGGACTTCACCCACAAGGAGATCGCGGACGCCACCAAGACCTCCGAGGTGCTCCTGTGCCTCAGCGCCGAGAGCCGCGCCAAGGTCGACGAGCTCGTCGACGGGGCCGTCGCCGCCGGGGCCACCGAGCCCCGCCCCGCACAGGACCACGGCTCCATGTACGGCCGCGCCTTCGACGACCTCGACGGCCACACCTGGGAGATCATGTGGATGGACCCGGCGGCCTTCCAGGGCTGAGCCCCGTGCCTCACGAGGTCGCGGCGGTCCGCACCCGGTAGGTCCGGACCGCCACCTCCTCGTCGTCCAGGCAGCGCCCCGACTCCAGGTCGAAGCGCTGCTTGAGCAGCGGCGAGGCCACGAAGGGCCTGCCCTGCGCACACCCCAGCAGCCCCCGTGAGAGCACCTGCGCGCCGGTGAAGGGGTCCTGGTTGGCGATCGCGTACGTGCGCCCCGAGCGGTCGGCGAACACCGCTGCCTGACTCCCGTCGGGCAGCAGGGCCGCGACCCCGCGCCCGGGGGTGAGAGCGGACAGCTCGCACACGGTCAGCCAGCCCTCCGGTACCTCGAGTTCGACGGTCATCGCGTGCCTCCCACGGGCTCCAGGGTGAGAACGGCCAGGTCGGGCTTGACCTGGTCCCGCTCGGGGACGAACTTCACGGTCGGGTCGGGGGCGCCGGGCGCGTTGACGAAGGACACGAACCGGCGCAGCCGCTCCGGGTCCTGGAGCGTCTCGGCCCACTCGTCGCGGTAGTGCGCCACGTGGTCGGCCATCAGGGACTCCAACTCGGCGCACAGCCCCAGCGAGTCGTGCACGACGACGTCCCGCAGGTGGTCCAGGCCCCCCTCCAGCCGGTCCAGCCAGGTGGAGGTCCGCTCCAGCCGGTCGGCGGTGCGGATGTAGAACATCAGGAACCGGTCGATGAGCCGCACCAGTTCGGCGTCCGACAGGTCCTGGGCGAGGAGGTCGGCGTGGCGCGGGGTGGCCCCGCCGTTGCCGCCGACGTACAGGTTCCAGCCACTCGCCGTCGCGATCACGCCGAAGTCCTTGCTCTGCGCCTCCGCGCACTCGCGGGCGCAGCCGGACACCGCCGACTTGAGCTTGTGGGGGGCGCGCAGGCCCCGGTAGCGCAGCTCCAGGTCGATGGCCATCCGTACGCTGTCCTGGACCCCGTAGCGGCACCAGGTCTGTCCCACACAGGACTTCACCGTCCGCAGGGCCTTCCCGTACGCGTGCCCGGACTCGAACCCGGCGTCGACGAGCCGGGCCCAGATCCGCGGGAGCTGGTCCACGCTCGCCCCGAACAGGTCGATCCGCTGGCCGCCGGTGATCTTCGTGTAGAGCCCGAAGTCGCGGGCCACCTCGCCGATCACGATCAGCTTGTCGGGGGTGATCTCACCGCCCGGAATGCGCGGGACGACCGAGTACGAGCCGTTGCGCTGCAAGTTCGCGAGGAAGTGGTCGTTGGTGTCCTGGAGGGCGGCCTGCTCCCCGTCCAGGACGTAGACGCTCGCGCCGAGCGTCGGGGCGAGGGAGGCGATGATCGAGCCGACGGTGGGCTTGCAGACCTCGCAGCCGTCGCCGCCGCGGGCCTCGGGCCGGCCGTGGCCGTCGAGCAGCTGCTCGTACGAGGTCAGGCGGCGGGTGCGGACGATCTCGTAGAGCTCGGCGCGGGTGTGCGGGAAGCAGCCGCACAGCCCCTTGTCGGTGGCGGCGGGCAGCAGCTGGCCGATCACCTTGAGGCAGCTGCCGCAGCCGGTGCCGGCCTTGGTGCACTTCTTGACCTCGGGGAGGGTGGCGCAGGCGGTGATGGCCTTCTTGGTGACGTTGTGGCAGGAGCAGATCACCGCGTGGTCGGGGAGGGAGGACGGGCCGAGCGCGACGGGCGCGCCGAGTCCGGCGGGCAGGACCAGCTGCTCGGGCGCGACGGGCGGGACGCTGCCGGTGAGCGGGCGCAGCACGCCGTAGGAGTCCGCGTCGCCGACCAGGACCCCGCCCAGGAGCACCCCGTCGGGGGAGACGACGAGCTTCTTGTAGACGCCGGAGCGGGAGTCGGACCAGACGACGTCCAGGCTGCCCGGGGCGCTGCCGTGGGCGTCGCCGAAGGAGGCCACGTCCACGCCGAGCAGCTTGAGCTTGGTGGAGAGGTCGGCGCCGGTGAACTCCTTCTCCCGGCCCAGGAGGTCGTCGGCGGCGGTCTCGGCCATCTCGTAGCCGGGCGCGACCAGGCCGTAGACGCGGCCGTCGGAGGCCAGGGCGCACTCGCCGATGGCGTAGACCCGCGGGTCGGAGGTACGGCAGCGGGAGTCGACCCGGATGCCGCCGCGCTCGCCGACGTCCAGGCCGCAGGCGTGGGCGAGCTGGTCGCGGGGGCGGACACCGGCGGAGAAGACCACGAGGTCGGTGTCGACGGCGGAGCCGTCCGAGAGCCGCATGCCCGTCACCCGGCCGTCCTCGCCGGTCAGCACCTCCTGGGTGCCGACGCCGGTGTGGACGGTGAGGCCCATGGACTCGATGGTGCGCAGCAGGGCCGCGCCGCCGCCCTCGTCGACCTGGACGGGCATCAGGCGCGGGGCGAACTCGACGATGCGGGTGGTGAGGCCGAGGCCCTGGAGGGCGCCCGCGGCTTCGAGTCCGAGCAGACCCCCGCCGACGACCGCGCCCGTGGTGCGGTCCTTCGCGTACTCCTCGATGGCGAGGAGGTCCTCGATGGTGCGGTAGACGAAGCAGCCGGGGGCGTCCTTGCCGTGGACGGGCGGCACGAAGGGGTAGCTGCCGGTGGCGAGGACGAGGACGTCGTACGGGAAGACCTGCCCGGAGCGGGAGGTGACGGTGCGGGCGTCCCGGTCGATGTGCTCGGCCGGGTCGCCCAGGTGCAGGGAGATGCCGTGCTCCTCCATGAAACCCGCGGGAGTCATGGACAGGTCCTCGGCGCTGCTGCCGGAGAAGTACGAGGTCAGGTGCACGCGGTCGTAGGCGGGCCGGGGCTCCTCGCAGAGCACGGTGATCCGGTGCGTGGCGGTGGCCCCGTGCTCGGCGAGCGCTTCGAGGTAGCGCTGGCCGACCATGCCGTGCCCGATGAGCACGATCGTGGGCAAGGGCTCGGTCATGTCAGTGGCCTCCGTCGTCGGTGAGCAGGTGGAACAGGTCGGCGGGGTCGGGCAGGGGGGCGTCGCCGTCCCAGGTACGGGCGAGGGCTCCCACGGTGGAGAGCTCGCCGAGCAGCACCCCGCCGACGAGGCGGTCGCCGCGGAGGACGACCTTCCGGTAGGTCCGGCGGGTGGCGTCGGCGAGGCGGACCACGTCGTCGCCGGGGAGCGGGGTGGTCTCGCCGAAGGCGGCGAGGTCGAGGGGGCCGGCTCCGGCGCCGCCCAGGGTGAGGCGGGTCAGCGCGCGGGTGCCGGCGTACGGGGTCCCACGGCCGGTGAGGACGTCGGCGATGGCGTCGGCCTGCTCCAGGGCCGGGCCGGCCAGGCCGTACACCCGGCCGTCGTGCTCGGCGCAGTCGCCGATGGCGTGGATCCGGGGGTCGCTGGTGCGCAGCTGGTCGTCGACGACGATGCCGGTGCGGACCGTGAGCCCGGCGGCCGTGGCGAGGCCGGTGCGGGGGCGTACGCCGCAGGCCAGCACGACGAGGTCGGCGTCGAGGCGGTAGCCGTCGGCGAGCTCGACCCCGGTGACCCGGCGGTTGCCCCGTGCGGGGCGGCTGCTGGGGCTCCGCCCCGGGAGCGGAGCCGCAGACGTGGTCAGGCCGCGGACCCGGCACTCGGCGTGGATCTCCACGCCGAGGTCAGACAGGTGCGCGTGCAGCAAGGCAGAGGCGTCCGCGTCCAGCTGGCGCTCCATCAGGCGCTCCGCCTGCTGGGCCAGGACCACCTGCGCGCCGCGCTCGGCCAGCGCCCGGGCCGCCGAGACGCCCAGCAGGCCCCCGCCGATCACCACCGCCCGCACGCCGGGGCGTACGGCCGCCGAGAGGGCCAGGCAGTCGTCCATGGTGCGGAACGCGTGGACCCCGTCGGGGAGTTCCCCGCCCCCGGGCTCGAACAGCCCGCGCAGCGGCGGCAGGACGGGATTGGACCCGGTGGCCAGGACCAGCGTGTCGTACCGCTCCGTGCTGCCGTCGTCGCAGTGGACCGTCCGGTCGGCGCGGTCCACGCGGACCGCCCGGACACCCCGGCGCAGCGCGTGGCCGGGCGCGGGCAGGGCGATCACCTCCGGTGCGTACCGGCCCGCCAGCACCTCGGAGAGGAGGACCCGGTTGTACGGGACGTGCGCCTCCTCGCCCAGCACGGTCACCGAGGCGTCCGCGCCGGTGCTCGTGCCGGTGTCCGCGCCCGCGCCGAGCCGCTGCGCGAGCCGCAGGCCCGCGAGGCCGCCGCCGATCACCACCACACGCTGGTCCGAGGTCATGCCATGAGGGTGCGCGGCCGCTGTTTCCCCACCGCATCGCCCTTGTTTCCCCGACGGAACGCCCACCTCAGCGTGGGGGTTAAGGGCCGGTGAGGCGTTGCTCAAGGCCGTCTTAAGGATCATCCGGGCCACGGTGGCGGCCCTTAGCGTGACCCCTATGCGAGACGTGGCGGTGCGGGTCAGGGGCGGGATGCTGGGCGGGGCGGGGGCGGTGGCCCTGCTGTGGGCCGCGCAGGTACGCCCCTCCGCCCGGCCCGACGCGCTGTTCGCCACGGCCGCCCACCTGACCGGCCTGCTCGCCGGGTACGGGGTGCTGGTGCTGCTGTTCCTGATGGCCCGGGTCCCGGCCGTCGAGCACGGGGTCGGCGCCGACCGGCTCGCCCGGTGGCACGCGCTGGGCGGCCGGTACGTGCTGCTGCTCTGCTTCGGCCACGGTCTGTTCGCCCTGCTCGGGTACGCCGTGCACGAGGGGCTCGACGTGGTCTCCGCCGGCCGGGAGCTCCTCGGCTACCCGGCGCTCGCCGCCGCCGCGCTCGGGACCGTCCTGCTGGCCGCCGTCGGCGTGACCTCCGCCCGGGCCGTACGCCGACGGGTCTCCTACGAGACCTGGCGCGGGGCGCACCTGCTCGTATACCTCGCCGTCGCCCTCGGCTTCGGACACCAGCTCGCCGGACCCGACCTCGCCCCGGTCGCCTGGTTCTGGGCCCTCGCCCACAGCGCGGTCGCCGTCCTGCTGGTCTGGTACCGCGCGGTGGTCCCCGTGCGCCAGGCCCTGCGGCACGCGCTGCGGGTCGCGGAGGTCCGCGCCGAGGGGCCCGGGGTGGTCTCCGTCGTCATGTACGGGGAGCACCTCGCGGAACTGCGCGCGGAGCCGGGCCAGTTCCTGCGCTGGCGGTTCCTCCAGCGGCGGCTGTGGCACACCGCCCTGCCGTTCTCGCTGTCCGCGCCGGTCCGCGGGAACACCCTGCGGATCACGGTCAAGGGGCTGGGCGGCCACTCCCGCCGCATCCGCCGGCTGCGTCCCGGCACCCGGGTCCTGGCCACCGGGCCGTTCGGGGCGCTGACCGCCGCCCGCCGGACGCGGCCCAAGGTGCTGCTGATCGCGGGCGGGGTCGGCATCACCCCGATGCGGGCCCTGTTCGAGACGCTGCCCGGCGGCCCCGGCGACATCACCCTGCTCTACCGGGCCGGGGCCGAGGAGCACCTCGTCCTGCGCGCCGAACTGGAGGCCATCGCCGCCGAACGGCAGGCCGGGCTGCACTACCTGCTCGGGCCGTCGGGCAGTGCGTACGATCCGCTCGCCCCGCAGGCGCTGGCCGCGCTGGTGCCGGACCTGGCCGAGCACGACGTCTACCTGTGCGGGCCGCCCGGCATGACCGGGGCGACCCGGGCCGCGCTGCTGCGGGCCGGGGTCCCGGCCGGGCGCGTGCACAGCGAGTGCTTCAGCTTCTGAGAGCCCCCTGCCGAGTCGCCGCGCCGGCCCCGGCCCGACCCCCGGCCCGAGCCCGTACCCCTGCCCGAGCCCGTACCCCTGCCCGAGTCCCCGCCGCTGCCCGGGTCGCCGCTGCCCGAGTCCCCGCCGCCGCCTGCTTCAACGCCCGTTCCCGAGAGGTCACCGCGTCATGCGTCACCCGCTGCACGTCGTCCTGCCCGTGTCCGAACCCTCCGCCGGGGCCCGCCCGGCCACCGCCCGCCACCGCAAGCCGTCCCCCTGGCAGCCGCGGCCGGCGGTCCGGGCCGCCCTGGCCGCCGTACCGCCCGCGCGGAGGCTGGCGGCCGGGCTGGGCCTGGCCAGCGTGCTGGCCGCCAGTGTCCTCACAGCCGTCGTGGAACCGGCCGCTCCGGTGGCCCCGGACCGGGCTCCGGCCGGGCGAAGCTCAACCTTTGCGCAAGTTTCCGGGCATTGACGGCCCCTGCAACCGCCAGGTCCATAAGGTCAGGACGTGCCTGACATATCAACGACCATGATCGTCATTTTGTGCGTGGCCGCTGCGGCCGCCGGCTGGATCGACGCGGTGGTGGGCGGCGGCGGCCTGCTGCTCCTGCCCGCGCTGCTGCTCGGCCTGCCCAACGCCCACCCCGCCACCGTCCTCGGTACCAACAAGGCCGTGGCCATCGTCGGCACCGGGGGCGCGGCCGTGACCTACGTGCGCAAGGCCCCGGTGGACGTGAAGCTGGCTGTCCGCATCGGCGCCGCCGCACTCGCCGGGTCGATGGGGGGTGCCGCGCTCGCCGGGGGCATCAGCAAGGACGCGCTGCGCCCGCTGATCATGGTGGTGCTGGTGGTCGTCGCCGCCTTCGTGCTCTTCCGCCCCGCCTTCGGCACCGCCCCCTCCACTTCGCCCGTCAGCCGTCAGCGGGTGCTGCTGGCCATCGGGCTGGCCGGGCTCGGCATCGGCTTCTACGACGGCCTCATCGGGCCCGGCACCGGCACCTTCCTGGTGCTCGCGCTCACCGCGCTCCTCCACCTCGACCTGGTCACCGCCTCGGCGACCGCCAAGATCGTCAACGTGTGCACCAACGCCGGAGCCCTCGCGATGTTCGCGTACCAGGGCATGGTGCTGTGGCAGCTGGCCGCCCTGATGGCGGTGTTCAACCTGGCCGGCGCCTTGATCGGGGCCCGGATGGCGCTGAAGAAGGGCAGCGGCTTCGTCCGTGGCGTCCTGCTGACCGTGGTGGGCGCCCTGGTGCTGAAGCTCGGCTTCGAGCAGTGGGGCTGAGCGCCGGAACCGGGACCCCCGCAGCCGGAGCCGTACGCGCACTCGGACCCGTACCCGTGCCCGTAGGTCAGTACGTACCGGTCAGGTGGGCGAAGACGACCACGTTGCCCCGGTATCCGGTGAGGGGCGAGAAGCCGCCCCCGCAGGTGATGAGCCGCAGCTCCGCGTGCGGTGAAGGGCCGTACACGCGCCCGTCGGGGAAGGCCTTGGCGTCGTAGACCTCGACCGCGTGGACGGTGAACACGGCCGTGTGCCCGTCCGCGCGCGGCACCTCGACGGCGGCCCCGCGGCGCAGCGCGCCCAGGTGGTAGAAGACCGCCGGGCCGGTGGCGTGGTCCACGTGCCCGGCGATGACGGCCGTGCCCGCGGCGCCCGGGGTGGTGCCCTCGCGGTACCAGCCGGCCAGGTCGCGCCGGGCGGGCGGGGGGACTTCGAGGCTGCCGCCCGGTTGCAGGCCGAGGCCGACCAGCGGGGCGTCGACCCGGATGGCGGGGATCCGGACGCGCGTGGGCGGGGAACCGGGGAGCGGCGCGATACCGGCGCCCGCCGCATCGGCTCCGGCAGCGGTCAGGGCCTCGGCCGGGGAGGGCAGCGGTGGCCCGACCGGCTCGTGGGAACCGCTGGTCACGAGCCAGACGCCGACGCAGGCGGCGAGTGCCAGGAGGCCCGCGTGACGGGCGGTGGGCCTGCGCCCGGCCCGGTCCGGCGGGGCCGGTCCGGCTCCGGGGCCGCCCCGGACGGCTCGGAATGCGCCACCCATGCGTACCCCCTCGGCTTTCGATTCGGGGTGACTGGCCGTCGCCCGGCCCCGCGAACGGGGGGGACCTCGCGGGGCGGGCGACGGGGGACGGTACCGGTCGGACCGCGGCCGGAGCCGCGGTGGGCGTCCGTCAGCTCCGCGTGCCGCTCGCCCGGCGACGCAGGAGCCAGGTACCGCCGACGGCGGTGGCGGCCAGCACTGCCGCTCCCGCCGCGATCTTGGCGGGGTCGGTGGAGGTGGTCGTGCCACCACCCACCCCGGTGTGGACGGGGCCCTGCGGGCCGCGTTCGGTGACGGTCAGGTCGCCGGTGGCGAACTTGCCGTTCGCGCAGGTCGCGCCGATGCCGTAGGTGCCGGGGCGGGTGCCGCGGGCGACCTGGAACTGCCCCACGACCACCTCCTTGTGGGTGCCCGGGACCAGTTTGAAGCGGCCTCCGCCGACCGTGGTGGCATCACCCTCGGCGTGGCTGCGGGGGCCGCAGGCCGTGGTGTTCACGGTGACGGTGGCGCCGGGGGCGGCGGATTTCGGCCACACCTCCAGCGGGGCGAAGTCGCCGGGCGCGAAGCCCACCATGCCGAGGTCCACGGCGGCGACCGCACCGGCGACCGGGCCGGTGAACGCGGCGGCGGTCAGCGCGGTGGCGGTGAGCGCGTGAGCGGTGCGTCGGCGCATGGGGGCTCTCCTGAAGACACGGGGTCGTGCTCCCGAGGTAACCCGCCCCGCGGGACGCGCGCCTGCTGATGTTCCGTCAGGTCTGCCCGTACGCGACCACCGGACGGGCCGTCCCCGCAGGTCAGCGGCGGTGGCGCCGCCGTCTTCGCCGACCGTGCCGTCCGGGTGACCCCCGCCCCGTACGGTGGTGGGGTGCGGCGGAAGCCGGGACCTCGGTCCTGGCCCGCGCACGGTCGTGCGGCACCGGACCGCAGTTCGTCGTACCAGTGGGAGGGCCCCCGTGGCATCGGTCGTTCGGCCACCGGACCGGAGCGTGCAGCTCCCCTTCTTCGTCTACGGGACGCTGCGCCCGGGGGAGGTCAACCACGACCTGTTCCTGCGCGGCCGCACGGCCTCCGAGGAGCCCGGCCTGCTCCCGGACGCGGCGCTCTACGACGGCCCCGGCTACCCGTACGCGGTCCACCGCCCCGGCCCCGGCATCGTCGGGGAGCTGATCACGGCCGCACCGGACGCCTACGGGGAACTGCTGGTCGCGCTGGACCGGCTGGAGGAGTACGAGGGCCCGGGCCGCCCGGGGAACATCTACGACCGGATGGCCCGCGAGGTGCTCCGCCCCGACGGCTCCTCCGTCCTGGCCTGGGTCTACCTGGCGTCCCCGCTCCTGGCCCGCGAACTGCGGACCTCGGGCGCGGAGATACCGGGCGGCGACTGGCTCAAGCGGTAGCGGCCCGGCGGGATCCGGGGCGGGGGAGCTACAGCCCCTCGGCGCCGCGGTTGCGCAGGCGCTGACCGTACTGCTGGAGGACCCACAGCTCCTCCTGGACCGCCGCCAGCTGCTCCGGCGGGGCCTGCGGGCCCAGCCGGGACATGGTGCCCTGGATCTCGTGGACCCGGCGGTCGACGGCGCGCAGCCGCACCTGGACCAGCTGCACTCCGGCGTAGATCTCGTCCACGGTCTTGGCGTGGATGGCCTCGACGGCCAGCTCCGTGACGAGCGCGCGGACGGTGTCGTTCGGAGCGGCCTCGCGCACGCGGGTCAGGTAGTCCTCGGTGCCGAGCGAGGAGCCGCCCGCGTCCAGGATCGCCTGGCGCACGGCCGCGTAGGGCGGGGCGGTGAACTCGTCCATGCCGTAGGCGTCGAAGGCGGGGGAGACCAGGGCCGGGCGCTGGAGGGCCAGCTTCAGCAGCTCGCGCTCGGTGCGGTGGGCGGGGCTGCGCAGGTTCAGCGCCGGGCCGCCGGCCGGCCGGTCGGCGGGCGCGGGGGCGGCCTCGTAGGCGGGGCGCCCGCGGCCCTGCTGCGGGGGCTGGCTGCCGCGCTCCCGGGCCCAGCGCGCCAGCTGTGCGACCCGCTTGACCACGAACTGCTCGTCGCGGATGCCGAGCATGCCCGCCAGCTGGACCGCCGACTCGTGCTGGATCGCGATGTTCTTGATGTGGGCGACGACCGGAGCCGCCTCGTCCAGCGCGGCCGCCCGCCCCGCCGGGTTCTCCAGGTTGTGCCGGGCCACGATGTGGCGCAGGGCGAACTCGAACAGCGGGGTCCTGGACTCCACCAGCCCCGACACGGCCGCGTCCCCCTGCGCCAGGCGCAAGTCGCACGGGTCCATGCCGCCCGGGGTGATCGCGATCGAGGTCTCGGCCGCGAACTTCTGGTCGTCCTCGAAGGCGCGCAGCGCCGCCTTCTGCCCGGCGGCGTCGCCGTCGAAGGTGAAGATCACCTCGGCGGTCGCGTTGTCCATCAGGAGCCGGCGCAGGATCTTGATGTGGTCGCCGCCGAAGGCGGTGCCGCAGGTGGCGATCGCGGTGGTGACCCCGGCGATGTGGCAGGCCATCACATCGGTGTAGCCCTCGACCACGACCGCCCGCGAGGTCTTCGCGATCTCCTTCTTGGCCAGGTCGATGCCGTACAGGACCTGGGACTTCTTGTAGATCGCGGTCTCGGGGGTGTTCAGGTACTTCGGGCCGTTGTCGTCCTCGCGGAGCTTGCGCGCGCCGAAGCCGACCACCTCGCCGCTGATGTCGCGGATCGGCCACATCAGCCGGCCGCGGAAGCGGTCGATGGGCTTGCCGCTGCGGCTGTCCTGGGCGAGGCCGGAGGTGATCAGCTCCTTGTCGCTGAAGCCCTTGCCGCGCAGGAAGCGGGTCAGGTGGTCCCAGCCGGCCGGGCTGTAGCCCACGCTGAAGTGGGCGGCCGCGGCCTGGTCGAAGCCGCGCCCGGCCAGGAACTTGCGGCCGATCTCCGCTTCGGCGCCGTCCAGCTGGTCGACGTAGAACTGGGCGGCGGCCTTGTGCGCCTCGACCAGCCGGATCCGCTCGCCGCGGCCGCTGGTGCCGGCGGTGTAGCCGCCCTCCTCGTACCGCAGGGTGATGCCGGCCTGGCCGGCCAGGCGCTCGACCGCCTCCGAGAAGGAGAGGTGGTCGATCTTCATGATGAAGTCGAGGGTGTCCCCGCCCGCCTGGCAGCCGAAGCAGTGGTACAGGCCCTTGCTGGGGCTGACCTGGAAGGACGGGGACTTCTCGTCGTGGAAGGGGCAGAGGCCCTTGAGGTTGCCGCCGCCCGCGTTGCGCAGCTGGAGGTAGTCGGAGACGACGGCGTCGATCGGGACCGCGTCCCGTACCGCCTTCACGTCGTCGTCATTGATCCGTCCTGCCACCCGTGAAGTCTACGGCCGGGCGCGGGCAAACCCGTCAGGCACCCTCCGCCGTGACCAGCGACGCGAGCGGAATGGACGGGTCCGCCAGGGCCTCGCGGTCCACCGGCGCCTTGGACCTGATCAGGGCCTGGATGTGCTCTGTGACGTCCCACACATTCACGTTCATTCCGGCCAGCACCCGGCCCTCCGAGAGCCAGAACGCGATGAACTCCCGCTTCCCCGCGTCCCCGCGGATCAGCACCTGGTCGTAGCCGCCCGGCGGGGCGTAGCCCGAGTACTCCAGACCCACGTCGTACTGGTCGGAGAAGAAGTACGGCACCCGGTCGTAACTGACCTCCTGCCCCAGCATGGCCCGCGCTGCGGCCGGACCGCCGTTGAGCGCGTTGGCCCAGTGCTCCACCCGCAGCCGGGTCCCGAGCACCGGATGGTGGGCGGCGGCCACGTCCCCGACCGCGAAGATGTCCGCGTCGGAGGTGCGCAGCGAGGCGTCCACGGCGATCCCGCCGCCGTGCTCCCGGTCGATCAGGGCCAGTCCGGAGGTCTCGGCGAGCGCGGTCCGCGGCGCCGCCCCGATCGCCGCCAGCACCGCGTGCGCCGGGTGCTCCTCCCCGTCGTCCGTACGGGCGGCCAGCACCATGCCGTCGTGGCCCACGATCTCGGTCAGCCGGGACCCGAAGTGGAACCGCACCCCGTGGTCGGCGTGCAGGTCCCCGAAGAGCCGGCCGATCTCCGGGCCGAGCACCGCGTGCAGCGGGGTGGCCTCCGGCTCGACCACGGTGACCTCCGCGCCGTACCCGCGGGCCGCGGCGGCCACCTCCAGGCCGATCCATCCGGCGCCCGCGATCAGCAGGTGGCCGTTGTCCCGGCCCAGACCGGCCAGTACGCCGCGCAGCCGCTCGGCGTGGGCCAGCCGGCGCAGGTGGTGCACCCCGGCCAGGCCCGTGCCCGGGACGTCGAGGCGGCGCGGTTCGGCGCCGGTGGCCAGCAGCAGTTTGTCGTAGTGCAGCGCGGTGCCGTCGCCGAGGACCACCTTCTTGGCGTCCCGGTCCAGGTGCACCGCGGGCTGGCCCAGGTGCAGCTCGATGTCGGCGCGCGCGTACCAGGACGGCTCGTGGACGAAGACGCTGTCGCGCTCCTCCTTGCCCGTCAGGTACCCCTTGGACAGCGGGGGCCGTTCGTAGGGATGTTCGCGCTCGTCGCCGATCAGGATCACCCGCCCCGTGAACCCTTCGGCCCTGAGCGTTTCGGCCGCCTTTGCCCCGGCGAGCCCCGCGCCGACGATGACGAATGTCCGGTGTGCGTCGACCACCTGATGCCTCCTCATAACCTCACCGCCACATGCGACCACATGCGAGCGTCCCGCACTGAGCCTGCCGCGTGAAGGGGGAGTGGCCCGATCAGCTCACCCCTCGGCGCGTCGCGTGCGCCGGGTGAGGCGCGCGTGCAGGGAACGGGCGGCTGCGTCGGTCAGGCAGGCGATCTGGTCGATGACCGCACGTTTCCTGGCCCTGTCGTCCGCGGCCGCGTCGAAGATCGCCCGGAACTGGGGGTCCAGTCCCTCCGGGGCGCGGGCGCTCAGCGCCTCGGCGAGTTCGGCCAGGACGATGCGCTGGTCGGCCCGGATCCGCTCCTGTTCGTCGCGCTGCATGACGTAAAGGTCGGCGACCGCCTTGAGCACCGCGCACTCGTTGCGCGCCTCGCGCGGGACCACCAGCTCCGCCCCGTACCGGGTGAGGCGGCCGGAACCGTACGCCTCGCGCGTGGCGCCCTCGGCGGCCAGGCAGAACCGGCCGATCAGCTGGCTGGTGGCGTCCTTCAGCCGGGCCTGCGCGACGGCCGAACCGTCGTACCCGTGCGGCCACCACTCCTGCTCCATCAGCCGGTCGAGGGCCTCGCGCAGCTCCTCCGGATCGGTGTCCGAGGGCACGTACCGGCCGATCGCCACCCGCCAGATCGCCGCGCGTTCGGGCTCGGAGAAGAGGAGGTTGGGGTCGAGGTGGCCGGCGTGCAGACCGTCCTCGAAATCGTGGACGGAGTACGCCACGTCGTCCGCCCAGTCCATGACCTGGGCCTCGAAGCACTTGCGGTCCGCGGGCGCGCCGTGGCGCAGCCACCTGAAGACCGGCAGGTCGTCCTCGTACGCCCCGAACTTCACCGAGCCGGGGTCGGTGGGGTGGCCCCCGCGGGCCCACGGGTACTTGGTGGCGGCGTCGAGGCAGGCCCGGGTGAGATTGAGGCCGACGCTGACGAGCTCGCCCGACGCGGGATCGGGCACGAACCGCTTGGGCTCCAGCCGGGTCAGCAGGCGCAGCGACTGGGCGTTGCCCTCGAAGCCGCCGCAGTCCTTGGCGAACTCGTTGAGCGCCTCCTCGCCGTTGTGCCCGAAGGGCGGGTGGCCCATGTCGTGCGAGAGGCAGGCGGCCTCGACGAGATCGGGGTCGCAGCCGAGCGCCGCGCCGAGCTCGCGGCCGACCTGCGCGCACTCCAGGGAGTGCGTCAGGCGGGTCCGCGGGCTCGCGTCCCAGTCGTACGAGCGCGTGCCCGGGGTGACCACCTGGGTCTTCCCGGCGAGCCGGCGCAGGGCGGCGGAGTGCAGCACTCGGGCGCGGTCGCGCTGGAAGGCGGTGCGCCCCGGCTGTTTGTCCGGTTCGGCGGACCAGCGCTCGGTGGCGTCCGGGCCGTAGGGCTGGTCGGGAGCGGACGAGTGTGCGGGGGAGGGTGCGGTGCCTTCCATGCTGAGACGTTAACCGGAGACACCGACAATCCGAGCAATCCGAACGAACTCGTTGCTTATGCGGTGGCCAGTTCGCGGTGGCTCCGGCGCGCCGCGGCGATGGCCTCGTCGTAGCGCTGGAGGACCAGGCGGGCCAGCGCCGGGTGCGCGCCGAGCGGGGCGGCGGCCGGGCCGGGCGCGGCCGCGGCGCACTGCGCGGCGAACCGGCCGGGGCAGGTGAAGTACGAGGCGACCGCGGCCCGGTGGTGGCCGCGCGCGGCCAGCGCCCGGACGGCTTCGGGGACGGTGGGGGCGGCGGCGGAGGCATAGGCGGCCACGACGGGCACCCCGCCGAGGCGTTCGGACAGCAGCGCGGCCGTGCGGCGGGTGTCGGCGGCGGAGTCGGGGTCGCGGGACCCGGCGGCGGCCAGGACCACGGCCGGACCCCCCTCCCCGGCCGAACCCCAGCCGGCCTCCAGGAGCCGTTCGTACAGGGCCTCGACGAGCAGCGGATGCGGGCCGAGCGGGGCGGCGACGAGGGTCCTCAGATGGGTCGCCCGGGCGGCGGCCGCGGGGAGGTCGCGCTTGACGTGGTGACCGCGCCCGAGCAGCAGCGGTACGAGTACGGCCTCCCCGGAGGCCGCGCGCAGGGTGTCCGCGAGCAGCGGCCGGTTCAGCTCGATGTGCCCGAGCCGGACGTCGAGCCGGGGGCGGAGTTCGCGGACCAGTTCCAGGAGGGCTTCGGCGGTGTGCAGGGCGAGCGGGTCGCGGCTGCCGTGGGCCACGGCGACGAGGGTGGGGTGCATGGGGCGGCTCCTGGGGCGAGCGCGTGGCGGGCACGGGGCGGGCGCAGCCCGCTGAGCTGCGTGCCGAGCTGGGCGGTGAACCGGGTGAGCAGCTCGGCCGCGGTGTCGAGGGGGAGGGAAAGGGCTTCGGGAGGGTGCACCGGCTCCGTCATGAACCGATCCTGCGCGCCGGAGGTTGCCTGGGCGTTGCGGCGGGGTGACGGGTGTTTACCGGGTGCTCACTCGCTCATTCGTACGGGTGAAAGGTGGTGGGGGTGGAACTGGAGGGCGGGGGCGGTTCGTCAATGCGTGCGAACGGTGTGTGTGAGGTGTGGGGTGCGAGGGGGCGGGACCATGAAGATGCCGGACCGGGCAAGGTGGGTGGCGGGCGCGGGGCGGGCGGCGCGGGCGGTGCGCCGATGGCCGCGGGGGCTGGGGGCGGCGCGGGTGCTGAGGCCGGCGCGGGGACTGAGCGCGCTGCGGAGCGTGCGGGGCAGACGGCGCGCCGTGCAGCTCGTGATGGCGGGCTGTGCGCTGGCGCTGCTGCCGTCGGCGTGGACGCACGCGTCGGCGGCGGACCGCCTGCGCACCACGGCCGACGCGCCCGACGCCGAGGTGGCCGTGGTGTTCGGGGCGGGCCTGTGGGAGGGGCGGCCCACCCCCTACCTGGCCGACCGGCTCGACGCCGCCGCCGAGCTGTACCGCACCGGCAAGGTCAAGGTCGTGCTGGTCACCGGGGACAACAGCCGCACGGAATACGACGAACCCGACGCGATGCGCACCTACCTCACCGGGCACGGGGTGCCGGACGGGCGGATCGTCAGTGACTACGCGGGCTTCGACACCTGGGACTCGTGCGTCCGGGCCAAGCGGATATTCGGGGTCGACCGCGCCGTGCTGATCAGTCAGGGCTTCCATATACGCCGGGCCGTGGCCCTGTGCCAGGCGGCGGGCGTGGACGCGTACGGGGTCGGGGTGGCCGACGTGCACGACGCCACCTGGTACTACGGCGGGGCCCGCGAGGTCTTCGCGGCGGGCAAGGCGGCGGTGGACGCGGCCTTCAAGCCCGAGCCGCGGTTCCTGGGGCCGAAGGAGGAAGGGGTGTCGCGGGCGCTGGACGCTCTGGCAGACTGACGCGGCCATCGGCCTATGCCGATTAGTCATATGCCGGTCTGTCCGTATCGAGAGCAGGGGTGTGCACCGTGGCGGTTGTGGATCTGAGCGGCAAGGCCGTCGTCATCACCGGGGGAGCCCGGGGCCTGGGCGCGGCTGCCGCGCGGGCCGTCGTCGACGGTGGCGGACAGGTGCTGATCACCGACGTGCTGGAGGCGGAGGGCGCCGATACCGTCGCCGGGCTCGGCGGCGCGGCGCGGTTCATCCGGCACGACGTGACGAGCGAGGCCGACTGGCAGGCGGCACTGGAGTACGCGGTCGCCGAGTTCGGCCGCATCGACGGCTTGGTGAACAACGCCGGCATAGCCACCGGCCAGTTCCTGGAGCACGAGAGCGTCGAGCACTTCCGCCGGGTCGTGGAGGTCAACCTGGTCGGCGTGTTCATCGGCCTCAAGGCCGCGATCCCGCTGCTGCGGGCAGGCGGAGGCGGCTCCGTCGTCAACATCTCCTCCGCCGCCGGCCTGACCGGCCTCGCGCTCACCGCCGGGTACGGCGCCTCCAAGTGGGGTGTGCGCGGCCTGTCCAAGATCGGCGCGGTCGAGCTCGCCGAGGCCGGGATCCGCGTCAACTCGGTCCACCCCGGCATGACCCTGACCCCGATGACCGCCCCCATCGGCATCCAGGCCGGCGAGGGCAACTACCCCGGCGCCCCCCTCGGCCGCGTGGGAGCCCCGGAGGAGATAGCGGCCGCCGTCGCGTTCCTGCTCTCGGACGCGGCCTCCTACATGACGGGCGCGGAACTCGCGGTCGACGGCGGCTGGACCGCAGGCCCGACGGTAAAACACCTGACCGGCCAGTGACCCCGCTGTAGGGCCCGGGCGCCGCGGCGTGCCCGTGCTCCGGAGGGCGGGCATGCCGGCCGCCGATTTCGGCGGCGACGTAGACGTCGGCGTCGGTGTCGGTGTCGGTGTCGGAGGCGGCGTCGGCGACGTGGACGGCCGGCGGATCGTGTACGTGCAGATCCTCGGCCGCCGCCTCCGATGCGCCGGGCCTCACCGCAGGGGTCCGGCGGCGCTGAGGCCGAACACCCCCACCTGTAACGCGGGGCGGCGGCCGGCGTAACACCCCTGTCGCACGGTGGGGCGTATGCACATCCCGGACGCCACCACCACCGCCACGCACTGCCCGTACTGCGCGCTGCAGTGCGGAATGCTGCTCCGCCCCGAGCCGGGCGGTGGCACCGTGACGGTGGAGGAGCGTGCCGACTTCCCCGTGAACCGGGGCGCGCTGTGCGGCAAGGGCCGCACCGCCCCCGCCGTGCTCTCCTCCCGGGTGCGCCTGACCGAGCCGCTCATCCGCACCCACGCCGGGCAGCTGGAACCGGCCACCTGGGAGGAGGCCCTCGACGCCGTCGCCGAGGGCCTCGCCCGCACGGGACGCGCGTACGGCCCGGACGCCGTCGGGGTCTTCGGCGGCGGCGGGCTGACCAACGAGAAGGCGTACGCGCTCGGCAAGTTCGCCCGGGTCGCCCTGCGCACCTCGCAGATCGACTACAACGGCCGTTTCTGCATGTCCTCGGCCGCCGCCGCCCACCAGCGGGCCTTCGGACTCGACCGCGGCCTGCCCTTCCCGCTGGAGGACATCCCGCGCACCGGCTGCGTGATCCTCGTCGGCTCGAACCTCGCCGAGACCATGCCGCCCGCCCTGCGCTACCTCACCGAGCTGAAGGCCAACGGCGGCACCCTCATCGTCATCGACCCCCGCCGCACCCGCACCGCCGAACAGGCCGACCTCCACCTGGCCCCCCGCCCTGGCACCGACCTCGCGCTAGCCCTCGGCATGCTGCACCTGATCGTGGCCGAGGGGCGCACGGACGAGGAGTTCATCGCCGCCCGGACCACCGGCTGGGAGGAGGCCCGGGCCGCCGCCATGGCCCACTGGCCCGAGCTGGTGGAACGCATCACCGGGATCCCCGTCCCCCGCCTTCGCGAGGCCGTCGCCATGTTCTGCGCGCCGTCCTCCGCGATGGTCCTCACCGCCCGGGGCCCGGAGCAGCAGTCCAAGGGCACCGACACCGTCGGCGCCTGGATCAACCTGTGCCTGGCCACCGGCCGGGCCGGCCGCCCCCTCTCCGGCTACGGCTGCCTCACCGGCCAGGGCAACGGCCAGGGCGGCCGCGAGCACGGGCAGAAGGCCGACCAGCTCCCCGGCTACCGCAAGCTGACCGACCCGCAGGCCCGGGCGCACGTGGCCGGGGTCTGGGGCGTCGACCCCGACTCCCTCCCGGGGCCGGGCCGCAGCGCGTACGAACTGCTCGACGCCCTCGGCACGGACGTCCGGGCCCTGCTGCTGATGGGTTCCAACCCGGTGGTCTCGGCGCCCAGGGCCGCGCACATCGAGGACCGGATCCGCTCGCTGGACTTCCTCGCGGTGGCCGACGTGGTGCTCTCCGAGACGGCCGCCCTCGCGGACGTGGTCCTGCCCGTCACCCAGTGGGCGGAGGAGACGGGCACGACCACGAACCTGGAAGGCCGCGTCCTGCTGCGCCGCCGGGCCCTGACCCCGCCGCCCGGTGTCCGCACCGACCTGGAGGTGCTGCACGGCCTGGCCGGCCGCCTCGGCGTCGAGAAGGGCTTCCCCACCGACCCCGAGAAGGTCTTCGAGGAACTGCGCCGCGCCTCGGCCGGCGGCCCCGCGGACTACTCGGGCATCTCCTACGCCCGCATCGAATCGGAGCAGGGCGTCTTCTGGCCCTGCCCCGAAACCCCACCGACCCCCGACCAGGCCCCCGCCACCACGACCTCTGCCGCCACCACGGACCCCGCCACCACGACCTCTGCCGCCACCACGGACCCCGCCACCACGACCCCCGCCGCCGACCCGACCCCTGCCGGTGCCACGGCCCCCGCCGCCGCCACGGACCCCGCGCCCGCCCCGGTTCACGCGGGCACGCCCCGTCTCTTCCTCGACGGGTTCGCCACCCCCGACGGCCGGGCCCGCTTCGTGGCGGTCTCCCACCGGGACGCCGCCGAGGTCCCCGACGCGCTGTACCCGATCCTGCTCACCACCGGCCGGGTGGTCGCCCAGTACCAGTCCGGGGCGCAGACCCGCCGCGTGGACGAGCTCAACGCGGCGGCCCCCGGCCCCTTCGTGGAGCTCCACCCCCGCCTCGCCGCCCGCATCGGCGCGGTCGACGGCAGCCCCCTGGCCGTCGTCTCCCGCCGGGGCCGCGCGGTGGCCCCGGCCCGGATCACGGACGCCATCCGCGCGGACACCGTCTTCATGCCCTTCCACTGGCCCGGCGAGGGCCGCGCCAACACCCTGACCAACCCGGCCCTCGACCCGGTCTCCCGCATGCCGGAGTTCAAGGTCTGCGCGGTCCGCGTGGAACCGGCCTAGGAGTTGTCGGCAAGGTGTCGCGCGACCACAGAAGTAGGTCTTTGGTGCCGGTCCGGCCGGGCCCGTAGTCCGATTCGCCGAGCTCCGACGATGGCTAGCGTCACACCATGCGAATTGGACTACTTGGCACCGGAAACGTCGCTCGAGCACTGGCCCACGGCTGGAGCGCCGCACAACACGACGTGCTCCTCGGATCACGCCGGCCGCAGGAGCGGACAGACCTCGGTCTCCCCGTGGCCGGCCTGAACGAGACGGCCGCACACGCAGAGGTACTGGTCAACGCCACCCCGGGGGCCGTCTCCGTGGAGCTGCTGCACTCCATCGGGGCACCGGCGCTGGCCGGCACCTTACTGATCGACGTCGGGGTCGGTCTCTCCGACGACTTCACCGAGCTCTCGCACCCCAACAGCAGCCTGGGCGAACAGATCCAGGATGCCTTCCCCCTGACCCCCGTCGTCAAGACGCTGTGCACCATGGACTCCACCGTGATGACCGCCCCGGACGGTCTCGAAGGCCCGAGCACCGTTTTCCTCTCCGGCGACGACGCCGAAGCCAAACGGACCACCGGCCGACTGCTCAGCGACCTCGGCTGGCCTCCGTCGTCCCAGCTGGACATCGGCGGCATCGTCACCGCACGCGGACAGGAGCACTTCGCCCTGCTCTTCATGGGCATCGCGGGCGGTCTGGGGGCCCACACGTTCAACATCAACGTGGTCACCCGCCCCTCCGCCTGAGAGTTGCCGTCAAAGGGATCTCGCGTCGCGGATCACGCAGTCGTGATACGCCGCCCTGAACCGTCCGACGTCGAGTGGGAACTCGTACAGCCGTTGCCGCCCCGGCCTGTGCCGGGGCGGCCGCGGCCGGACAACCGGAGGTCATCTCGGACATGCGTCCGATCCGCATCGGGGTTCTCGGCTGCGGGTAACCATCCGGTCACGCAGCGGGCCCAGAAAGTGCCCGCACGCCCCTCGTGGCCGCGATGTGTCGTACCCCACACTGAGGTGCGGTGCCCCCGTCCTCGGAGCCCTGGAGGCCGCCCCCGTGCAGACCGAGACCCTGACCGTGAACGTGAACGTGAGCGAGTCCTCGGAGGCCGAAGAGGCCGGGACAGAGGCCGAAGCCGTGGACGAAGAGCCCGAGGTGCTGGAGCTGATCGAGCCGGTTCCCGCGCCGCGCAGGCGCAGCGCCGACAGCGGGAGCGGAGCGGGACCCTCCGCGGACCTGTTCCGGCAGTACCTGCGCGAGATAGGCAGGATCCCGCTGCTCACGGCCGAGGAGGAGGTCGACCTCGCGCGGCGCGTCGAAGCCGGCCTGTTCGCCGAGGAGAAGCTCGCCGGCGCCTCCGACCTCGACTCGCAGCTCGCCCTCGATCTCGACAAGCTCGTCGTCATGGGGCGGATGGCCAAACGCCGGCTCATAGAGTCGAACCTGCGGCTCGTCGTCTCCGTCGCGAAGCGGTACGTGGGCCGCGGGCTCACCATGCTCGACCTCGTGCAGGAGGGGAACCTCGGGCTCATCCGGGCCGTTGAGAAGTTCGACTACGCCCGCGGGTACAAGTTCTCCACCTACGCCACCTGGTGGATCCGGCAGGCGATGTCCCGGGCCCTCGCCGACCAGGCCCGGACCATCCGCGTGCCCGTCCATGTCGTCGAGCTGATCAACCGCGTCGTCCGCGTCCAGCGCCGCATGCTCCAGGAGCGCGGGTACGAGCCCACGGCCGAAGAGGTCGCCGTCCACCTCGAGCTGACGCCCGAGCGGGTCATGGAGGTGCTCCGCCTCGCGCAGGAGCCGGTCTCGCTCCACGCCCCCGTGGGCGAGGAGGACGACGTGGCGCTCGGCGACCTGATCGAGGACGGCGACGCGGCATCCCCCGTCGAGTCCGCCGCGTTCTTCCTGCTGCGCGAGCACCTGGAAGCGGTGCTCTCGACCCTCGGTGAGCGGGAGCGCAAGGTGGTCCAGCTCCGGTACGGGCTCGCCGACGGGCGGCCGCGCACCCTGGAGGAGATCGGGCGGATCTTCGGCGTGACCCGTGAGCGGATCCGGCAGATCGAGTCCAAGACCCTCAACAAACTGCGGGACCACGCCTTCGCCGACCAGCTCCGGGGATATCTGGATTGACGGCGAGGGGCGCCCCGCAGCACCGCGGGACGCCCCCATTCCGTACGTTCCCCGTCGGGAAGGTCCGGCCGGTCTAGTCGACTTCGGCGACCGCCTGCGCGAACTGCGCCGCGTACAGCCGCGCGTACGCACCGCCCGACTCCAGCAGCCCCTCGTGGGTGCCCTGCTCCACGATCGAGCCGTTCTCCATGACCAGGATCACGTCCGCGTCGCGGATCGTCGAGAGCCGGTGCGCGATCACGAAGGACGTACGGCCGTGCGCCAGGCGCGCCATCGCCTTCTGGATCAGCACCTCGGTACGGGTGTCCACCGAGCTCGTCGCCTCGTCGAGCACCAGGATCACCGGGTCCGACAGGAACGCCCGGGCGATCGTGATCAGCTGCTTCTCGCCCGCGCTGACCCCCGCGCCCTCGTCGTCCAGCACGGTGTCGTAGCCGTCCGGCAGGGTGCGGATGAAGCGGTCCGCGTGCGCCGCCCGCGCCGCCTCCTCGACCTCGGCGCGCGTGACCTCGCGCGAAGCCCCGTACGCGATGTTCTCCGCGATCGTGCCGCCGAACAGCCAGGTGTCCTGGAGCACCATGCCGATGCCGGAGCGCAGCTCCTCGCGCGTCATCTTCGCGATGTCCACCCCGTCGAGGGCGATCTCGCCGCCCGTGACCTCGTAGAACCGCATCAGCAGGTTCACCAGGGTGGTCTTGCCCGCGCCCGTCGGGCCGACGATCGCGACGGTCTGGCCCGGCTCGACGCTCAGCGAGAGGTTCTCGATGAGCGGCTTGTCCGGCTCGTAGCGGAAGGCCACCTTGTCGAGCGTGACTTGGCCGCGCACCGTCTCGGGGCGCTCCGGAACCACGGCGTCCGGCTCCTGCTCCGGTGCGTCCAGCAACTCGTAGACCCGCTCCGCGGAGGCGACGCCGGACTGCACCAGGTTCGCCATCGAGGCGACCTGCGTCAGCGGCATCGAGAACTGGCGCGAGTACTGGATGAAGGCCTGCACGTCACCGATCGACAGGGTGCCCGAGGCGACCCGCAGTCCGCCGACGACCGCCACCAGCACGTAGTTGATGTTCGACAGGAAGGCCATCACCGGCTGCATGAGGCCGCTGACCAGCTGCGCTTTGAAGGAGGCCCGGAACAGCGCCTCGTTCTGCTCGGCGAAGAGGGCCGCGGACTCCTTCTGCCGCCCGAACACCTTGACCAGCGTGTGGCCCGAGTACATCTCCTCGATGTGCGCGTTGAGCGTGCCGGTGCTCTTCCACTGCGCCACGAAGTGCGGCTGGGACTTCTTGCCGATCTTCGCCGCGACGAAGACCGAGACCGGTACGGTCACCAGCGCGACCAGCGCCAGCAGCGGCGAGATCCAGAACATCATGGCCAGCACGCCGACGATGGTCAGCAGCGAGTTCAGCAGCTGCCCCATCGTCTGCTGGAGCGTCTGGCCGATGTTGTCGATGTCGTTCGTGGCGCGGCTGAGCACCTCACCGCGCTTCTGCTGGTCGAAGTACGACAGCGGCAGCCGCGACAGCTTCGCCTGGAGCTCCTCGCGCATCCGGTACACGGTGCCGTTCATGACGTGGTTCGACAGCCGTGTCGCGACCAGCATCAGCAGGCCCGCCAGGGAGAAGACCACCAGTGCCCAGATCGCCACGACGCCGACCGCGCCGAAGTCGATGCCCTGGCCGGGGGTGAAGCCGGTGCCGGCCAGCATGTCGGCCGTGCCGCCCCTGCCGTCGGCGCGCAGCCCGTCCAGCGCCTGCTGCTTGGTGATCCCGGCCGGCATCTGCCGGCCCACGATCCCCGCGAAGACGAGGTCGGTGGCCTGGCCGAGGATCTTGGGGCCGATCACGGTGAAGGCGACACTGCCGACGACGGCGACGACCATGCCCCACAGCTTGACCCGGTCCTGCGCGATCTGGCCCAGCAGCCGCTTGCCCGAGCCCTTGAAGTCCAGGGACCGTTGCGCAGGTCCCGTCATCATCCGTCCTCCGGGCCCGCTCATGCGGCCTCCGCCTCCGTCAGCTGGGAGAGCACGATCTCCCGGTAGGTCTCGTTCCCGTCCATCAGTTCGCGGTGCCGCCCCACGCCCACGACCCTGCCCTCGTCCAGTACGACGATCCGGTCGGCCTCGCGGATGGTGGACACCCGCTGGGCGACGATGACCACGGTCGCGTCCTCGGTCTCGCGGGCGAGTGCTGCGCGCAGCGCCGCGTCCGTCGCGTAGTCCAGGGCCGAGAAGGAGTCGTCGAAGAGGTAGATCCCGGGGCGCTGCACCAGGGTCCGGGCGATCGCCAGACGCTGGCGCTGGCCGCCGGAGACATTGGTTCCGCCCTGGGCGATCGGGGCGTCCAGGCCGCCCTCCAGCTCCGTGACGAACTCCTTGGCCTGGGCCACCTCCAGGGCCCGCCACAGCTCCTCGTCGGTCGCCTCGGGACGCCCGTACCGAAGGTTGGAGGCCACGGTCCCGGAGAACAGGTACGGCTTCTGCGGGACCATGCCGACCGTCCTGGCCAGCAGCTCCGGGTCGAGCCGGCGGACGTCCTCCCCGTCGACCAGCACCTCGCCGCCGGTCGCGTCGAACAGCCGCGGGACCAGGCCCAGCAGAGTGGACTTGCCGCTTCCGGTGGAGCCGATCACCGCAGTGGTCTCACCGGGGCGGGCCACCAGGTCCACCCCGTGCAGCACCGGTACCTCGGCGCCCGGGTAGCGGAAGTCGGCGCCGCGCAGCTCCAGCTGCCCGCGCCGGGCGAGCTGGCGCACCGGGTCGGTGGGCGGGACCACGCTCGACTCGGTGTCCAGGACCTCCTGGATCCGCTCGGCGCAGACCTCGGCGCGCGGCACCATCATGAACATGAAGGTGGCCATCATCACGGCCATGACGATCTGGAGCAGGTAGGCGAGGAAGGCCGTCAGCTGGCCGATCTCCATACCGCCGCTGTCGACGCGCATCGCCCCGAACCAGATGACGGCGACGCTGGAGATGTTCACGACCACGATGACCGTGGGGAACATCAGGGCGAGGAGCTTGCCGGCGGCCAGCGACACACCCGTCAGGTCGGCGTTGGCCTCGCGGAAACGGTCCTTCTCGTACGTGTCGCGGACGAAGGCGCGGATCACCCGGTTGCCGGTGATCTGCTCGCGCAGGACCCGGTTCACGGTGTCCAGGCGCGTCTGCATCTGCCGGAACAGCGGCCGCGTCTTGAAGACGATCGCGCCGACGGAGACGCCGAGGACGGGGACCACGGCGAGCAGGACGCCCGACAGCCGCACGTCGAGCGAGAGCGCCATGGCGATGCCGCCCACGCACATGATCGGCGCCGCGACCATCAGGGTGAACGACAGCAGCACCAGCATCTGCACCTGCTGGACGTCGTTCGTCGTACGGGTGATCAGCGACGGGGCGCCGAACTTTCCCAGCTCCCGCGCGGAGAAGCTCTGCACCCGGTCGAAGACCCCGGCGCGGACGTCCCGGCCCAGGGCCGCCGAGGTGCGGGCGCCGTAGTAGACGGCCCCCGCGTTGCAGACCAGCTGGACCAGCGAGACACCGAGCATCAGCGCGCCGAAGCGCAGGATGTAGCCGGTGTCGCCGTTGATGACACCGTTGTCGATGATGTCCGCGTTGAGCGTGGGCAGGTAGAGGGTCGCGCTGGTCTGCAGGAGTTGCAGCAGGACCAGCAGACCGATGGCTTTCCGGTACGGACCCAGGTGGGTCCGCAGAAGTCGTATGAGCACGCGCAGGCTCCGGTGGGCAAGATCGAGGGGGATCCCTCCATCTTGAGCCACACGGTGGCCCGATCCCCACCGGATTTAGCAAAGGCCGGTCAAAAGGAGTAGCCCCGGGCAACCGGAGACCTAGGGCACCCAGGCCACCTGCCGCAGCCCTCCGGGTCAGAAGGCCCCGGGGTGGATCTGCTCGCGCGTGGCGATGTACTGCTGGCGGACCGCCTGCCATGCCGGGAACTCCTCGCCCGGCTCGAATATCTGCGCTGCGGGCGCAGGCCAGAGCGGCGGGGTGTGCGGGGACAGGGTGCCCTGCTGCGCCCCGAGGGCCCACGCGGCCTGGCGCGCCGCGCCCAGCGCCGCGTAGTCGGCCGGCTCCGGCACCACGATCTGCGTGCCGAACAGCCCCGGCGCCGCGGCCTGTACGGCGGGCAGCCCGGCCGCCGCGCCGAGCAGGAACACCCGGCGGATCCCGACCCCGCGCGAGCGCAGCACGTCGAGCGCGTCCACCAGCCCGCACAGCATGCCCTCGAAGGCGGCCCGGGCCAGGTGCTCCGGCTTCATCGAGTCCCGCCGCAGCCCCGAGAGGGTCCCGGCGGTGTGCGGCAGGTTCGGCGTCCGCTCACCCTCCAGGTACGGCAGGAGTACGAGGCCGTGGGCGCCCGGCGTCGACTTCAGGGCGAGGTCGGAGAGCCCCTCCAGGTCGGTGCCCAGCAGCTCGGCCGTGCCGCGCAGGGCCCGTACGGCATTGGAGGTGTTCACCACGGGCAGGTGCATGCCGCCCCCGTCGGCCAGGGAGGTGATCAGGCCGCCCGGCTCCGACAGCGCCTCGTGGTGCACGGCCATCACGGAACCGGAGGCTCCCAGCGAGACCACCGCATCGCCCGGGCCGACGCCCAGGCCGAGCGCGGCGGCCATCGTCTCGCCCGTGCCCGCGGAGATCAGCAGCCCCTCGGGCGTGGTCCCGGCGGCATCGGCGGGGCCGAGCACCTCCGGCAGCAGCGCCTGGTGTCCGAGCGCCAGCTCGACCAGGTCGGGGCGCCAGGAACCGGTGGCCGCCGACCAGTACCCGGTGCCGGAGGCGCCGCCCCGGTCGGTGGTCCGCCGGGCCGGCCGGCCCAGCAGCTGCCAGACCAGCCAGTCGTGCGGGGACATCAGTACGGCCACCCGGCGGGCCGCTTCGGGTTCGGCGCGGGCCAGCCAGGCCAGCTTGGCGATCGGCTGCGCGGAGTGCGGGACCGAACCCACCGCCTCGGCCCAGGCCTGCCGCCCGCCGAGCGCTTCGGTGAGGTCGGCGGCGGCGACCTGGCCGCGCTTGTCGTTGCCGACCAGTGCGGGCCGGACGAGGCCGCCCTGTGCGTCCAGCGGGAGCAGGCCGTGCTGCTGCGCCGAGACCCCTATGGCCTGGACCCCTTCGAGGAGCCCGCCTCCGGCGGCCTCGCCGAGCGAGAGCAGCCAGGCCTGCGGATCGGTCTCGTGGGGGTTCGTTCCGGAGGGTTCCCCGGTGGGCTGCGGATGGGGCGCGTAGCCCTGGCGCAGCACGGCGCCCGTCTCGGTGTCACAGACGACGATGCGAGTGAAGGCGGAAGAACTGTCCAGCCCGGCGACTATCCCCATACGGAGGATTCTGCCGCACGCCGGCCGCGTCTCGACCGCCACGTAGCCCCCGGGAACCTCACGGACCCCGGGAGCATCGCGGACTCAGAGACTCCGGATCCCCGGGCCTCAGGTGTCGCACCTCAGGTGTTGCTCGTGCCCCAGTCGTCCTCGCCGGTGCCGGCCCGGTCGCGCAGTGCCCGTACCCGCGCCGCCAGCGAGGCCGGCACCGCGTCGCCGACCTTCTCGCTCACCGCGGCGAAGGCCTTCCCGGCGAACGCCCGCCCGTTGTGTCCGGCGGTCTCGGCGGCATTGCGCACCACCGGGTTCTGCGCGATCTCCCGGGCGGACTTCTTCATCTGCTCGTAACGCTCGCGTCCGGCGCGCGTCCCGAGCACGTACCCGAGGGCCAGTCCGACCGCGAACGTGACCTTGTACCGCATGCCTGTCACCCTTCGTCGTGTGGTGCCCGGCCCGCTGGCGATACCGATTGGCGGAGCACCCCCCTGCTTGCGCTAATCTATGACTCGCAACGGGCACTCGCCCCCCGGCAAGGCCGGAGGTGGGCTGTTCGATGCACCGCAGCAATCCCCTGTAGCTCAATTGGCAGAGCAGCCGGCTGTTAACCGGCAGGTTACTGGTTCGAGTCCAGTCGGGGGAGCGCGGTCCCCTGTAGCTCAATTGGCAGAGCAGCCGGCTGTTAACCGGCAGGTTACTGGTTCGAGTCCAGTCGGGGGAGCAGGAGAAGAAGAGGAGGCCCCAGTGGGTCCTCCTCTTCTTTTTTTCTTCTTTCCTGCCCCGTCCGGGAACCGGGCAGCCCTCAGCGCGGTCTCTCTGGACAGGCGAAGCCGATCATGCGAGGCATCCGAGGCAGGAGATCGTATGAGCGGCTATGCTGCGGCAGACGGCGCGCACACATGTACGCGCCACGCCGTGAAGGGGCGGTAGCTCAGCCGGTTAGAGCAGCGGACTCATAATCCGTCGGCCGTGGGTTCGAGTCCCACCCGCCCCACTGCACCGCAGGTCAGAAGAAACGTTCTGACCTGCGGTTTTTTGTGTTTGCCGTCAGCGTCGGGGCCGAGGGGGGCCAGTACCCACAGCAGGGACCTGCCGGGCAAGGGGCGTGGTGGCGGGCAGGGCGCCCTCAGGAGGTGGACGCACGGCCGGGATCCCCTGCGACCCGGCGATGTCGTCGCGGACGCATGCGCGGCCATGTCGGTGACCTCATGGTGTGCCTGCCGCGCTGCACCCGTGTCACCGGGGAGGTTGGGGGCAGGGCATGCGCTGCGGTCGGGGTGGAAGCGTGGACAGGAACTCGGGCGGTCACCGTCGGCAGGTGGTGCTCGCCTGCGTGCGCTCGCTGCTGACGGCAACGCTCCTGGTGGCCGCCTACTACCTGCTGCCCATGGACTCGGCCTTCACGCCCGCCACCGCCCTCGCGCTCGTCGGTGGTATCGCGGCCGTGACGGTACTCATGGGCTGGCAGATCTACCGGATCACGCTGTCTCCGCGGCCCGGGTTGAAGGCCATGGAAGCCATGACGATCACCGTCCCGCTCTTCATCCTGCTGTACGCCACGGCATGCTTCCTGATGGAACACAGTGCACCGGGCAGCTTCAGCGAACCCCTGTCGCGCACTGACGCGTTGTACTTCGCCATGACCGTGTTCAGCACGGTCGGGTTCGGGGACATCACCGCGCGGAGCGAGCCGGCCCGGCTGCTGACGACGGGACAGATCACCCTGAACCTGCTGCTGCTCGGCGTGGCGGCCCGGCTCCTGGCCAACGCGGTCCAGCGAGGCCGGGAACGCCGTGATCAGTCTCCCGGTCCCGGTGGGGGCGGTAGCGCGCCGCCCGCCCCGTGACTCGCCCTCTCGGACCTGGGCAGCGCGGCCCAGGTCCGAGAGGGTCAGGGTCCAGCGGCAGTCTTGCCTACCGGCTGCCGTCGGCCAGGTAGTCGTCGATGTGGCGGGCGGCGTGATAACCGCTCTGGATCGCCCCGTCGATGAAGGAGCGCCATCCGGTCGCCGAGTCGGCGCCGGCGAAGAACAGCCGTCCTTCGGTGGTGCGCAGGTCGGGCAGGATGCTGGCGAGCTGTCCTGGCCGGTAGATGCACCAGGTGCCGAGGGAGAGGGGGTCGTTGGACCAGTCCCATCCGGCGATGGATTCGACCTCGACTCCGGGCAGCAGTGGCTGCAGTGCTTCCTGCATGCCGGCGGTGTCGTCGAAGGCGGTCATGGGCAGGCGGTCCGGGTTGCTGGAGAACGCGACCACCCAGGTGCCTTCCGGCCCCCCTGGCGCGTAGGTGACCACCCAGTTGACCGCGTAGGCCTCGGGGGCGAGGACGCTCACGTTCCCGATGTCGCCCTGGACCTTGACGATGGTCTTGCGGCCGGCGCCGGCGTGCCGCTCATCAGCGGCCCGCCGCTTGGTGTCGGACAGGCGGGGCTCGAACTCCACGCTGTTCAGGACGTTCATCGGCAGCGCGATCACAGCTGTGGGCGCGGTGATCGTGTCACCGCCTGCGAGCTCGACGCGTACCTCGCCGTCGCTCTGGACGACTCGCGTGACGTGTGAGTTGAGGCGGATATCGGTGAGCGTGGCCTGCCCGGCAATGCCGTCGATCAGCTCGCGTGTGCCCTTCACGAGCTTCGTCGCCGTCAGGGCGGCCGATGTCTGCCCGGCGCTCCACCCCGACAGGGCGTAGGTGCGCAGGTATTCGGTGACGGCGGACTTGTCGAGCGGGCCGAGCGCGACCGCGCAGCACATCGATTCCAGCCAGTCGTACAGAACGGGGTCGGCCTTCACGGTCTCCAGCTGCTCGCGGAACGACCGGTCGCCGATGCCTTGCGGGTCCGGGCCCCAGTCCGGCGAGTACGGTTCCGGGAACAGGCTCTTGCCCGGCGAGCAGAACTGGTTGAGCAGTTCCATGGCGCGTGCGACGTCGTCGTCGGAGAGGTCCACGACGCGTCCGCCGGAGACGACCGCTTGCCGCAGCCCTTCCACGACCGGCAGCGGCTCGGTTTCGATGCCGTAGCGCTGGATCTCCGCCCACACGTTCGGCTGCACCGGATGGACCCACGTGCCCCCGAACTCCATCGCGTGCCCGTCGTGGTCCACGGTGTAGGTACGGCCGCCCAGCCGGTCACGCGATTCGACCAGCACCGAACTCCGCCCCCGCATCGTCAGCTCACGCGCGGCCGTCACACCGGCGAACCCGCCACCCACGATCACAGCATCCGGACGAGATTCTGCCTTGCTCACAATGCGCTCCCTTCGGCCTTCCGGCATGACGCACATGCGGCAGCCCGGGAGCCGACGGCCGGGGCGGAGTACGCCTCTGTCCGGGCGGTCGGCGCCGGTGACGGGCCGCGTGCCACGGCCGTGGTCAGGCGATGACGAAGAACTTCACGAACGGCGACCGGGTCCGCCACGTCGCGCTGAACCCGTCCGGGAACGAATAGAGGCCCCCGGCGATGAGCTCGATCTTCTGACCGTCGGGAGTCTCCAGCTCCGCCTCACCCTGCAGGACGTGGAACGTGTCGGAGCCCGTCACGTTGTAGGGGATCTCCGCGCCGACCTCGGGGTCGGTCCTCCACAGCCCCGCGAGCAGGCCGCCTTCCTTCTGGACCAGGAAGTGGACCTGCCCCATCTCCCGTCCTTCCTCGACGAACGGCTCCCAGGAGTCGGCCGTGATGGCGGACGTTTCAACACCAGCAAGATTCGTCATGAGTCCCTCCACGGGGAAACCGGCTGACGATCACAGCAGCACTGCGGGGCCGACTTGCGGTGAGCAGGCGATGACGGTGGCGGGGAGCATCCAGCCGATGCCGACCGCACCGATACGTGGGTGTGTGCACGCGACACACATCACCACCGTACCCACCATGGCCGTATCCGGCCCGCCCGGCGTGAGGTCGCAGGAGGGCCCCGGGGCAGCCCTGGACGGGGACGTCCAGGGCCGGTCTCCGATTCCTCGGTCTGGCGTAGGGGCGACGGCCGTTCGCATGCAATTGCGGAGAGTCCGAACCGTGGTGCGAGCAACTGGCGCGTGCAAGGGGTACCACGGTTCCGTCTCGCCGGTGTCCCGTGATCAGGACCGTCCTCCTTTGCTGGCCAAAGAGAGGACGAGTGGGGCGCCAGGCTTGGAACCGAGAGGAAGAACACGGATGAAGAATCGTCTCGTACTCGCTGGAGCTGCCGTGGCGGCGAGCGTGGGGCTGTGCGTGGTGGCCGCGCCGGCCATGGCGCAGCCGTCCGACGCGACCATCGCCTGCGGTGACGTCGCCGGACTCATCGCAGCCATCGGGGTGGCGAATACGAACGCCGAAGGCGGCACGATCACGCTGGCCGAGAACTGCGCCTACCGCTTCGAAGACGATCACTTGGACTCGGGGAACGCCCTGCCGGCGATCACCGGGCACGTCACCCTCGCCGGCAAGAACTCGACCCTGATCCGTTCCGTCATCGACAGCCTGCCGCTGTTCCGCATCCTCGCGGTCAACGAGGGCGGCAGCCTCACGCTCAAGGGCATCACCGTGACCGGCGGCCACGTCGACGGGGACGGCGCCGGCATCTCCAACGAGGGCACGCTGCGGCTGGAGCAGAGCAAGGTCGCCGGCAACCAGGCCGGCGGCGACGGCGGCGGCATCTCCAACGCGGGCGGCGACGTCACCCTCATCGACAGCCACGTCCTGACCAACGTGGCCACGACCACGGGCGGCGAACCCGGCGACGGAGGCGGCCTCAGCAACAGCGCGGAGGGCACCCTCCGGCTCAAGAAGAGCACCGTCGTCGGCAACACGGCCGACGAGGACGGCGGCGGCATCCAGAACCTGGGCCGGGTGAGCATCGAGCACACCCACATCGCGAACAACGACGCCCGCGACGGCAACGGCGGCGCCCTCAACAACCTCGGCAGGGCGACCATCACCTACAGCAAGCTCATCGAGAACTGGGCCGGCCTGGAGGGCGGCGCCGTCAACAACGGCGTGGACGCGATCCTCGACGTCCAGGAGACGGCCTTCATCGGCAACAAGTCGGGCCGTGACGGCGGCGGCATCAACAACGAGGGAACCGCGACGCTGCGCAAGAGCAAGGTCCTGGAGAACTCGGCCGGCCGCGACGGCGGCGGCATCAACAACGAGCAGGTCGCGGGGGCCGACGCCGCCCGGCTGACGCTCGAATACACGACCGTCGCGGACAACCGGGCCGCCCGCAACGGCGGCGGCATCAACAACTGGCCGGGCGGCGTGGTCACGCTCCAGGAATCCAAGGTCGTCAAGAACCTGCCCACCAACTGCTACGGAACCGTGCCCGGCTGCTCCTGACCCCTTCGGCACCATCCGGCCGCAGGCGACGGCACGCTGTCGCCTGTGGCCGGGTGGCGCCTGCCGGACTCAGAAGTTCTCCGTTTCCTCCGTCAGGTGGCGCAGGACGTCCGTCAGGTCCTGGCGGCGGGCGAAGGCCGCGCGCTGCCGGTGGGCGCCCGAGCCGCCCCGCAGGAGGCCCGCCAGGGTTCTGGCCGCGTGGTCGAGGTCGCCGGAGGCGGCCAGTTCCGGGGCGATCAGGTCCAGCAGGGCCTCCGCGAGGTCGGCCGCCGGGAGTTCGGCGCCCGTGTACGGGTCGAGGCCGAAGCCCTCCAGCCCGTCGTGGGCCGCCCGCCAGCGCGCGAGGCGCAGTACGTCGTCCCGTACGGCGGGTTCGGGCCGGTGCTCGGCGATCTCCCGGATGGCCGTGGCCACCAGGGCCCGGCCCAGTTCGGCCTGGAGGATCGCCGTGTCGATGTCAGGGGACATGTCGGGCGCCCGGATCTCGAGCGTCGGCCAGTTCCCGGACGGGCGGACGTCCCAATAGACCATCTTCGTGTCCAGGGCGGCCCCGGAGCCGAGCAGGGTCTGCACCGAGCGCCGGAAATGGGCCGTGGACGTGAAGTGCGGGGGCAGCCCGGCGGAGGGCCAGCCCGCCCAGGCCATCGCCCGCCAGCTCGCGTGACCGGTGTCGCGGCCGCCCCAGAACGGCGAGTTGGCGGCCAGCGCGATCAGCGTCGGCAGCCACGGCCTGACCCGGTTGGACACCGCCACTGCCGTGTCCACGTCGAGGGTGCCGATGTGGATGTGGCGGCCGCAGCTCACCAGGGTGTCGGTGAGCGCGCCGAACCGGCGGTGCTGCTCGCGCTGGCGCGGCTCGTCGTCGGTCAGGTGCAGCGGCCCCTCCACGGCCACGACCGGCGAGGGCGCGGCCAGCAGCCGGCAGCCGTGGGCGCGGGCCGCGCGGCCCAGGGTGCGCCGCAGCTCGGCGAGCTCCTCGCGCAGGGTGACCGCCGAATGGGCGACCGGGGTGGAGATCTCCACCTGGTAGCGGGTGCCCTCGGGGTGCAGCTCGCCGGGCAGCCCGGCGGCCGTGGCGAGGACGAGCGGGGCGGCCGGAACCACCCGGAAGGTCCGGGCGTCGACGAGGAGGAATTCCTCCTCGACACCCACGGTGAGGGGAACGGTGGTGCGCACCGTGTTCGGTGTGGTGCCGGTGCTCGTGGTGCTGTTGCCAGGTTCGATCACTACGCCTCCCTGGACATACGAGTCTTTTCATCATGAGCTGAACAGGAGGCGAGGAGCGCCTGTCGATTCGGTCAAATCACCGGTGACAGTGGCGAGTTAGCAGCAAGGGCCGGTCCGGCCTGGGGCCCGGGATCCGGGTGGGGAGTCTGTTGCCGGTGGGTGAGCGCGGGAAAAAATCCCGGGAGGCGGCGAACGAACGCTGGTTATCATCCGCTGTGACCCGCACCGCCGAGACCACCCGCCCCCAACGGCGCATTTTCGCCGACCTCACTCCACTGCGCACTTCCGTGGACTACCGGCGGCTGTGGATCGGCGGAACGATTTCCTGGCTGGGTCAGGCGATGACCGCCCTCGCGATCTCGCTCCAGGTCTACGACATCACCCGCTCCAGCTTTTCCGTCGGGCTCGTCGGGCTCTTCTCCCTCGTCCCGCTCATCGTCTTCGGGCTCTACGGCGGGGCCATCGCCGACACCGTGGACCGGCGCAAGCTCGGCCTCTACAGCTCCCTCGGCTCCGCCGGCCTGTCGATCGCGCTCGCCGGGGCCGCGCTGCTCGACTACCACCGGGTGTGGTTCCTGTACGCGGTCGTCGCGCTCCAGTCGGTCTGCGGCGCCCTCAACGGGCCGGCCAGGGCCGCGATGACCCCGCGCCTGCTGCCGGCCGAGCAGCTGCCCGCCGCCAATGCCCTGAACACCGTGACCATGACCGCCGGGATGATGGCCGGGCCGATGCTGGGCGGGCTGATCGTCGGCTGGTGGGGGTACCAGTCGGCCTACCTGATCGACGCGGTCACCTTCACCGCCGCCCTGTACGCGATGTGGCGGCTGCCGTCGATGAAGCCCGACCGCGCCGAAGGCAGCCGTGG
Source organism: Streptomyces sp. NBC_01408 (assembly GCF_026340255.1). Lineage (GTDB taxonomy): Bacteria > Actinomycetota > Actinomycetes > Streptomycetales > Streptomycetaceae > Streptomyces. The sequence continues at coordinate 3,060,862 of NZ_JAPEPJ010000001.1, forward strand.
CAGGGCCTCCGTCCTGGACGGGCTGCGCTTCCTCGGGACCCGGCCGAACATCCGGATGACCTTCTTCTCCGACCTGGCCGCCATGGTGCTGGCGCAGCCGAAGGCGCTGTTCCCGGCCGTCGCCGTGCTCTGGTTCGGCGGCGACGCCAAGACGGTCGGCCTGCTCGTGGCCGCCCCCGCCCTCGGGGCGCTGCTGGGCGGGCTGTTCTCCGGCTGGCAGGGCCGCATCCGCCGGCACGGGCTGGCGATCCTGTTCGCCGTCGCCGCGTGGGGGCTGGCCATCGCGGTCTTCGGGCTCACCCGGAACCTGTGGCTCGGGCTGTTCTTCCTGGCCGTGGCCGGGTGGTCGGACACCATCTCGATGGTGTTCCGGACGACCATGCTCCAGGCCGCCACCCCGGACGAGATGCGCGGACGGCTGCAAGGCGTCTTCATCGTGGTCGTCGCGGGCGGGCCCCGGCTGGGGGACTTCTTCGCCGGGACCGTCGCGGACGTGACCTCCCCGACCGTGGCGATCACGGGCGGCGGGCTCGGGTGCGTGCTGGTGCTGGGCCTGCTGGCGCTGCGGTGGCGGGGCTTCGCCCGCTACGACGCGCGGTCGCCGCAGGCCTGAGGATCCAGCGCGGACGCGGCCCCAGGGGCCTCTCGCCGGACACCCCCTAGGCGTCCACCGGTTCCCGGGTGCGGTCGCCGCCCGTGGTGCCGGTGTTGGTGGTGCCCGCCGGCTCGAACAGCAGGATCTGCGCCTCCTCGTCCGCCGCCGGGCAGTGCTCCACGCCGCGCGGGACCACGTACATCTCGCCGGGGCCCAGGATCACGTCCCCGTCGCGCAAGTGGATCGTCAGCGTGCCGCCGACCACCAGGAAGAGCTCGTCGGTGTCCTCGTGGGTGTGCCAGACGAACTCGCCCTGGAGCCGGGCGAGCTTGACCTCGTAGTCGTTGACGCGGGCGACCCGTCGTGGGGCCCACTGCTCGGTGAAACCGGCCAGCTTCTCGGCGATGTTGACCTTCTGTGTCGTCATGCGGACAGCCTGCGGGGCCCGCGCGAGGCGGTCTTGTACGTTCCTGACATGGCCGCGATACGTCCGCGCAGCACCGTCTCCGCCTGGCAGCCGTCGGTGCCGGGCATCGCCGAGGTCTTCCACGCCCGGTTCACCGACCACGCGTACCCGGCTCATGTGCACGACACCTGGGCGCTGATGATCCTGGACGGCGGCCGGGTCGACTTCGCGCTGGACCGCGAGCGGCACGGCGTCGGCGTCGACGGGGCGGTGGTGCTGCTGCCGCCCGGGGTGCCCCACGACGGGCGGACCGTGACCGAGGGCGGATTCCGCAAGCGGGTGCTGTACCTGGACACCTCCGTGCTGCCGGAGGCGCTGACGGGCTCCGCCGTCGACACCCCGCTGCTGTTCGACCCGGCGTTGCGGGAGCGCGTGCACGGGCTGCACCGAGCCCTGGGCGAGCAGGACCCCTTCGAAGCGCAGTCGCGGCTGGTCTTCGTACGGGAGCGGCTGCACCGGTGGCTGTCGGGGCGCGAGCCGGCCGCGTACGGGGACCCGGGCACGGGGGTCGCCGTACGGCTGCGCGAGCTGCTCGACGCCCGGGTGGCCGAGGGGATCACTCTGGAGGAGGCCGCGGCGGAGCTGGGTCGTGCTTCCGGGGACCGCTGCCATCCGACGCACCTGATCCGCAGCTTCCGGAGGGCGTACGGCCTGCCCCCGCACGCCTATCTCACGGGGCGGCGGGTCGAGGTGGCGCGGCGGCTGCTGCTGGCCGGGATGCGGCCGGCCGAGGCGGCCACGGCGGCGGGGTTCTACGACCAGGCGCACCTGGCACGGCACTTCGGGCGGCACGTCGGGACCAGTCCGGGACGGTTCGCCCGATCCGGCCGGGTGTGAAGGGGGAGCAGCCGTCGACTCGGAGGGGATCGTCGTCGACCGCGACGGGTCGTACCTGGTCACCGACGAGTTCGCGCCCGCGATCCGGCGCTACGGCCGGGGCGGCGAGGTGCTGGGCGAGCTGCCGGTCCCGGACGCCTTCCGGCTCGCCCCGCAGGGGCGGGCCACCGCCAACCAGACCTTCGAGTCGCTGACCCTGCTGCCCGGCGGCCGCACGCTGGTCGCGGGCCTGGAGGGGGCGCTGGCGGGCGACGGAAAGGACGCACGGGGGCGGACCCTCCAGCGGATCCAGACCTGGGAGCGGCGCGGAGGGGAGTTCGTGCTGGGCCGCCAGTACGCGTACCCGGTCGACGCGGGCCACGGGCTCGTCGAGCTCGCGCCGACGGGGGACGGCCGGCTGATCGTCCTGGAGCGGGGCTTCACCCAGCAGTTCAAGATCACCGCACGGCTGTACGTCGTCGACCCCCTCGGCGCGACGGACACCTCGAAGGTGGAGACGCTGGCCGAGGGGCCGCGGCTGCGGGTGGCGCACAAGACGCCGATCGGGGACTTCGACGGCTGCCCGACGCTCGGGGCGCCGTCGAAGCTGCCGCAGAACCACCCGCTGGTCGACAACATCGAGGGCATGGTGGTCACCGGCCACGACGCCCGGGGCCGGGTGCAGCTGCTGCTGGTCAGCGACGACAACGAGCTCGCGCAGCAGGTGACCAGGCTGTACCGGGTCGACGTCCGGCTGCCCCGGCCACAGCACTAGACGAGTAAGTCCGAAGTGGCGTCGTCCGCCCGCAGGGCGGGCGGGGAGGTGCCAGGCGCGTGCGGCTGCAAGGCGGAGGAGGGAGTCGACGCGAATGGGGTCTCCCCTGCTCGAGCGAAGCCGAGAGCTTGGGGAAGTCGGCGACCGACGACAACGCCGCAGACGCGCGTGCCTGGCACCTCCCCGCAGACGCCACTTCGGACTTACTCGTCTAGGGGCTGGGAACCGAGGGGCTCACGATCCCGCGGGCCACCCCCAGGGACACCAGGTCCTGGGGGCGGATGCGCAGTTGGTCGGCGGTGGCGTGGACCTCCGTCGGGGGGCGCTTGAGGATGGCCGCCGCCAGTTCGGGGGCGATGACCGAGAAGTAGCTGTCCGGGGTGACCCAGGTGTTCCCGGGCGCGGCCAGCGCGAGGGCGCCGCCCGAGCCGCCCTCGCCGATCAGCAGGGTGGTGACGGGGACGGTTGCCGCGGCCAGTGCCGCGAAGGTGTCCGCGATGGCCGCGCCGGCGCCCGCGTGCTCGGCGGCGGCGTCGTTGGCGGCGCCCGGGGTGTCCACCAGGGTGAGCACGGGAATCCCGAGCCGGTCCGCGAGGCGGATGACGCGGGTGGCCGTACGGTAGCCCGCCGGGCGGGTGGCGGTGCCGCACTGGGCGGCGTACGCCACCGGCCGGCCCTCCCGCAGCCCGAACCCGCACAGCATGCCGGGGTCCGTGCCGCCGGCCCGGTCCCCGGAGAGGGGCAGGCGGAGGGTGAAGTACGCGTCCAGGTACGCCTCGGCGTGCGGCCGGCCGGGGTGGCGGGCCTGGAGCACGGCGTCCCAGCCGGTCTCGGGCGGTGCCACGGCGGCCAGTGCGGCCGGGGGCGCGACGGGTTCGGTGGACCCCTCGGGGCGGGGCGCGGCCAGGAGCCGGAGCCAGTCGGCCAGGGTGCCCGGGAGGTCCGCCGGGGCGACGACGGCGTCCACGTGGCCGGCGGCGTACTGGCCCTCGGCGGAGTACGCGGCCGGGTCCGCGTCCGCCGGGCGCACCCGGGACCCGGCGAAGCCGACCTGGGCTCCGGGGAGGGCGAGGATCACGTCCGCCCCGGCTCCGAGGGTGGCCCAGCCGCCGCCGGTGGTGGGATCGCGCAGGACGGCGATCTGGGGGAGACCGGCGGCGCGGGTGAGGACGCACTGGCGGGCCACCCGCTGGAGCTGCGTCAGCGCCAGCATGCCCTCCTGCATGCGGGAGCCGCCGGTGGCGATGAGGGAGACGAGGGGGAGGCGGTGCTCCCGAGCGTGGGTGTAGGCGGCTTCGAGCCGGTCTCCGGTGCGTTCGCCCAGGGAACCGCCGAGGAAGCCGAACTCGAAGGAGATCACGGTGGCTTCGCGGCCGCCGATGCGGGCGGTGCCGGTGACCACGGACTCCTGCTCACCGGTCCGGGCGGCGGCCCAGGCGCGGGAGTCGTCGTAACCGGCCCAGGTCAGCGGCCCGTCGGGCGGGGACTCCCGCCGGGGGGCGGGGAGTTCGGCGAAGCTGCCGGGATCGGCAACGGAGGCGATGGCCGCGCGGGCCGAGAGGCGGGTCGTCGTCACCCGAATCACCCTAGGGGGTGTCCGGTGGACCATGGCCGGCCCCGCGGCTGATCCGGCCAGGCCGGCTCCGCGGCTGATCCGGCCAGGCCGGGCCCGGGGCTGCCCGGCGTGTTCGGCAAGACACCCCCGGGCGCTGCCGCTTGAGCGGATCCCGGCAACGGATCGCGCCCGACCCGGACCCGGTCGCGGCTACAGGGCCGACTCCCAGGTCGTCCTCGTTCCCCGGGTGCCCGAATCCGTGCGGCCGTCGTCCGTCACCGTCAGGCGGGCCCGGGAGGGGGTGGCGTCGATCTCCACCCCGATCGAGGTGACCCCGCTGCGCCGGTGCGCCGCGGCCAGCGCGCCGCGCAGGGCAGCGAGCAGATCGCCCGCCACCGGGTCCGGAATCAGCGTGTCCACCGCGCCCGCGAAGTGCACCGACGGCTGGAACCCCAGCAGGACCCCCGCCCCGCCCGTCTCGCGCAGCACCCGGCCCCGGAAGGTCGTCGGGGCGTCGGACGGCGGCTGCTGGAGAGCGAAGATGGCCGTCCGCACCTCCTGGATGGTGGAGTCCAGTTCGTCGACCGCGCGGGTCAGCTCCTCGCCCACCGTGTCTCCGCTCGGGGCGTTGGACGAACGCCGCCGGGTGGACTCCAGCATCATCTCCGTCGCGAACAGCCGCTGGACCACCAGGTCGTGCAGGTCCCGCGCGATCCGGTCGCGGTCCTCGTACACCGCCAGCTGCTCCCGGTCGTGCTGCGCGTCCGCGAGGACGAGGGCGAGCGCGGCCTGGGAGGCGAACTGCGAGGCCAGCAGCCGGTCCACCGCGTCGTACGGGCGGCCGCCCCGGCCGCGCGGCAGGGCCAGGGTGCCGATCAGCTGACCGCCGCTCTGGAGCGGGAGCATCATGCTGGGCCCGAACCGTTCGCGGACGTGCGTGGTCATCCGGGGGTCGGTGGCCGAGTCCTCGATGAACACCGGCTCGCCGCCCAGCAGTTGTTCCAGGACCGGCGAGCCGGGGGCGATGGCCGTCCCGATCAGGTCCCCGGGGTCGCCCTGGGTGGACGCGGCCACGATCTCCATCCCGCCCTGCGGGGTCGGCTGGAGCACCACCCCGGCCTCCGCGTCCGCGAGCAGCCGGGCCCGCTCGGCCACGCACCTCAGCGCGTCCGCCGCCGGCCGGCCCGCCAGCAGGGTCGTGGTCACGGCGGCTGCGCCCTCGATCCACCGCTCCCGGCGGCGCGCGGTCTCGTACAGCCGGGCGTTGCCGATCGCTATGCCCGCCTGCGAGGCCAGGACGCGCACCAGGGCCAGGTCCTCTTCGGTGAAGGGGCCGCCGCCGCGCTTCTCGGTCAGGTAGAGGTTGCCGAAGACCTCGGTGTGCACCCGGATCGGGACGCCCAGGAAGCTGCGCATCGGCGGGTGGCCCGGCGGGAAGCCGGTGGCCCGGGGGTCCTTGGTGAGGTCGTCGAGCAGCAGCGGGCGCGGGTCGGAGACGAGGACGCCGAGCAGCCCGCAGCGCCCGTCCGGGAGGCGGGGGATCGCGGCGCGCTCCGCCTCGCTCAGCCCGGTGGTGAACAGCTCGGTCAGCCGGACGCGCTCGGGGTCGATGACCCCGAGCGCCGCGTAGCGCGCCGTGCACAGCTCGGCCGCCGATTCCACGATGTGCTGGAGGGTCGAGTGCAGCTCCAGCTCGGAGCCGACGCTGAGCACCGCCTCCAGCAGGACGGGAAGGCCCGCCCGCTCCGGACCCGGGTCCGGAGCGGGCGGGTCCGGCTCCTGCTGTTGTGCTGTGGTGTCCGGACCCGTCATTCGGTCAGCGGGTTGAGGACCATGGGGGCGATCTTCCCTTCGAGCATCGCGCCGAGACCGAGTACGGCGCACACGTCCGGCCGTTCCGCGATGGCGACGGGCATGCCGGTGGCATCGCGCAGCATCTGGTCCAGGCCCGGCAGCAGAGCGCTGCCGCCCACCATCATGATCCCCCGGTCCGTCAGGTCCGCCACCAGGTCCGGCGGGCAGTCCCGCAGGACCTTGCCGATGCCGTCGAGGACAGCGGTCAGGGGGGTGTGGATCGCGTCCCGTACGGCCGCGGTGTCCACCTGGACGGAGCGGGCCAGTCCGGTGGCCACGTCACGGCCGTGGATCAGGGTGGAGGCCGGTCCCTCGGCGGTGATGCCGTTGCCGTGCAGGGCCAGCTGGAGCGGCCGGACGGCCTGGCTGGGAAGCATCAGCTCGTGCGCGTGGCGCAGGTGCTGGACCACCGCGTGGTCGATGGCCTCGCCGCCGACCGGGATCCGCTCGGCGGTGACGATCGAGCCGAGGGAGAGGACGGCCACCTGGGTGGCCGCGGCCCCGCACACCATGATCATGGTCGCGGTCGGCTGCTCCACGGGGAGTCCGCAGCCGACGGCCGCGGCGATCAGGGTGTCGACCAGTTCGACGCGCCGGGCCCCGAGGCCGACCAGGGTCTCCACGGTCGCCCGCTGGGCGAGGGGGTCCGCGTCGTGCGGGGTGCAGGCGGCGGCCCGCAGCCGGGGCTTGCGGCGCAGGGCCCGCCGCAGCTTCTCGCCGAGCAGGTGGCGCAGCATCCGCTGGGCCATCTCGATGTCGACGACCGTGCCGCCGGATACGGGGCGTACGACCCGGATGTAGTCGGGGGTGCGGCCGGTCATCCGTTCGGCGAAGGTCCCGACGGCGATGAGCGCGCCGGTCCGCGTGTTCACCGCGGCCACGCTGGGCTCGTCGACGACGAGGCCGGCGCCCTTGACGTACACACGGGTTCTGGCCGCACCCAGGTCGACGGCGACGTGGCAGCGGCGCAACTGCTCAAGACTGACGGTCACGGCAGATCCTCCCGAGAGCGCTGACGCAAGGGGACCGGCGGAATGCCGGTCGCTTTCCATATCATCTCGGACATTTGGCCCTTACCGCCCGTTGGGTTGCTCCGGCCGGGGGTGCGTCACGCCTGCATGGGGGTGGATTTCTGTACCGACAGGCAGCACCATGCGCGCACCGCACGCGCTACTCACGCGTAACAAGGTAAAGGGGACCCGATGCTGACGGCCCGCCAGAGACTGCTGGCATTCCTGACACTCTGCCTGGCGCTGCTGGCGCCCGTCCCTTCCCATGCCGCCGACCGGGTCACCGCTCCCGCCTCCGGCCGGGCGGCGCCGCGCAGTCCGGTGGTCTTCGTCCACGGTTACAACGCCGACCCGGGCGTCTGGGGAGCCCTGCGCGAGGACCTGCGCGCCGCCGGGTACGCCGACTCGGAACTCTTCTCCTGGGGTTACGACACCCACCAGTCGGTCAACGAGGTGCTCGCCGGACGGCTCGCCGCGTACGTCGACCAGGTCCGCCGGGAGACCGGCGCCGCGAAGGTCGACGTCGTCGGCCACTCCTTCGGCTCGCTCGTCAGCCGCTGGTACGTGAAGTTCGGCGGCGGCGCGGCCGTCGTGGACCACTGGGTCTCGCTGGCCGGGCCCAACCGGGGCACCTCCACCGCCTGGGCCTGCGCCCTGTGGGACCAGGCGTGCCGGGACATGACCCCCGGTTCGTACGTGGTGAAGAACCTGAATTCCGGGGACGAGACCCCGGGCGCCGTGAAGTACGCGACCTTCTGGTCGAACTGCGACGAGGTGGTCAACCCGGACGACAGCGTCCCGCTGACCGGAGCCGCCAACACGCCGGTCGGCTGCCTGACCCACAACGACCTGCTCGGCGACGACGGCACCTCGGCCGGCGTACGGGCCTTCCTCGCTTCCTAGTGCTGTGCCCCGTCCGCGGGCGACACCCGCTGGAGCAGGCCGTACGTGAACTCCGCCACGTACGGCCGCCCCCGCGCGGCGAAGGCCAGGCGCCAGCGGGTCGGCGCGGTGCCCTCCATCGGCACCGCCGGGGCGAAGGCCCGCGCCACCTCGTCCACCGTCGCCGACCAGGGGCGCAGATCCTCCGGCGACTCCAGTACGGGCCCCCGCGCGCCCGGGGCCCGTACCAGCCACTCGTTCCACACCGCCCCGTCCGGCGCGGCCAGCACCTCGAAGCGCAGGTCCGGCCAGAGCGGCACCGGCCACAGCAGGGCCTGGCACTCCAGGTCGCCGATCCTGCGGGCCTCGGCGGATTCCGGCGGGCCGAGCACCGAGCGGTAGCGGGCGAGGGCCCCGCGCGCCCGGGGCGACCGGACCATGGCCTGCCAGCGCTTGTTGGCCTCCCGCTGTTCGGCGAGCGAGGCGCCCAGCCGGTGGCGGGCCCGGTCGGCGAGGTCGGGCTGGAAGTCCGCCATCCGCCGGAGCAGCACCAGCTGGAAGGCGGCCGGCCCGAAGGCTCCACGGGCGCCCGGAGTCGGGTTCGCTGTCATGGCGGCAACGATTCCACACAGGATCCTTACGTTCCCGGGATCCGGATGTTGCCGGGGACCACGTAGCCTGCGGGCGCCATGAACTACTGCCCCGCCTGCCGGAGGCACCTCAACGGCGCGCTCGCGTGCGCCGGGTGCGGAACCCCGGCCCAGTACCTGATGCCCGCCGCCCCGACCGCGCCGGACGTGCCCGCCGCGCCCTACGCCGCGGAGGGCGCCTCCGCGCAGCCCTCCACGCTGGCCGACGTGTACGCCGACTCGCTCGTCGTGCTGTCCGGGCCGGCCGAGGGCCGGTCCGGCGCCCGCCGCCGGGCCACGCACCGCAGGCGGCGCCGGACGGTGCTGACCGTCGGGCTCGGGCTCGTGCTCGCGACCGGCGGCACGCTGGCGGCCGCGCGGATGGCCGCGGACGGGGAGCGCAGCGACCGGGCCGCCACGGTGGTGCTGACCGATGACGCCGCGCCGCAGAAACCCGTCCCGGCGCCGGACGCCCCGACGGGCGCGGTGCCCTCGGCCAAGGGGGCCGGGAAGGCCTCCGGCGCCGCCGCCAAATCGAGCGCGGGGGCCACGAAGACGGCCGCCGGGCCGGGGACCGCCTCCCCGGGCGTCACGCAGCAGGGGCCGACCTCCGCCGCGCCCGCTCCGGCCACCTCGGGGCCGGCGTCCGGGACGCCCGTACCGGGCGGCACCGCGGCTCCGACCGGTACGGGCAAGCCCAAGCCCGGCAGCACCGCGAGCCCGACGGGGACGTCGGTGGCGCCGCCTCCGGCGCCGTCCCCCTCCCCGTCCCCGACGAAGTCGTGCTCGTTCTGGGACTCCCTCTTCGGCGGCTGTTAGCGACCGGCGGGCTCAGCCCAGCATCCGCTTGAGCAGGTCCCTCAGCACCGCCCGCTCGGCCGTGGACAGACCGGCCAGCGGCTCGCGCGCGAAGTCCAGCGACTCCCGCAGCCGGTCCGCGGTCTGCAGGCCCTCGTCGGTGGGGGCGGCCAGCTTCACCCGGCGGTCGGCCGGGTCGGGGCGGCGCTCGACCAGGCCGCGCGTCTCCAGCCGGTCGATGATGCCGGTGATGTTGGAGGGCTCGCACTTCAGCTTCTGCGCGATGCGGCGCATCGGCAGCGGCTCCAGGGAGAGCAGTCCGAGCACGCGGGCCTGGGCGCCGGTGAGCTGATGGCGGGCGGCGGCGTGCTCGTACTCCTCGTGGTAGCGGGCCACGACGTCGCCGATGAGTTCGACGACCTCAAGGGTCACTGGGTCTGCGCGACGACTGGGCATGGATCCAGCGTACCCATTTACTTGACAACATGAAATATCCAGGCGCATGGTTGTTTCACCTAGTGAAGCACTTTTCGGTGAATCACCGCCTTTCCCTCAGGAGCGCCGCATGTCCGAGATCCCTGCCGTCAGCCGCGAGTGGCACCTCGTCCGCCGTCCGCAGGGCTGGCCCGTCGCCGAGGACTTCGCCCTGCGCGAGGTGCCCGTCTCCGCCGAGCCCGCCCCCGGCCGGATCCTCGTACGCAACCTCCACATGTCCGTGGACCCGTACATGCGCGGCCGGATGAACGACGTGAAGTCGTACATCCCGCCCTTCCAGCTGGACCAGCCGATGGACGGCGGCGCGGTCGGTGAGGTCGTGGCCTCCGCCGACGAGCGCTTCGCGGTCGGCGACCACGTCCTGCACGGCCTGGGCTGGCGTGAGTACGCGGAGCTGGACGCCAAGCACGCCACCAAGGTCGACGGCGCCCTCGCCCCGCTCTCCACCTACCTCGGCGTCCTCGGCATGCCCGGCCTGACCGCCTACGCGGGGCTCTTCGAGGTCGCTTCCTTCAAGGAGGGCGACGCCGTCTTCGTCTCCGGCGCGGCCGGTGCGGTCGGCGGCCTCGTCGGCCAGTTCGCCAAGATCAAGGGCGCCTCCCGGGTGATCGGCTCCGCCGGCTCGGACGAGAAGGTGACGCTGCTCACAGAGAAGTACGGCTTCGACGCGGCCTTCAACTACAAGAACGGCCCCGTCGGCCAGCAGCTGAGGGACGCCGCCCCCGAGGGCATCGACGTCTACTTCGACAACGTCGGCGGGGACCACCTGGAGGCCGCCATCTCCTCCCTGAACGTGAACGGCCGGGCCACCCTCTGCGGTGCGATCGCCCACTACAACGACACCGAGGCCGCCCCCGGTCCGCGCAACCTGATGCAGGTCATCGGCAAGCGGCTGCGCCTCCAGGGCATCCTGGTCAACGACCACGCCGGACTCCAGCCGCAGTTCGTCCAGGACGTCGCCGGATGGCTGCGTTCCGGTGAGCTCCGGTACGACGAGACGGTCGTCGAGGGCGTCGAGAACGCGACCTCCGCCTTCCTCGGCATGCTGCGCGGCGAGAACACCGGAAAGATGATCGTTTCTTTCACCGGCTAGGCTCACCCCACACCGCTGCGGTCGTGGGCGCGAGTCGCGGCGATTCACCAGGAGGATCTTCTTACATGTCCATCCAGTACTCCGACGTCGCGTACACCGCTGTAGCCACCGCCGAGAACGGCCGTGACGGCCGCGTCGCCACCAACGACGGCCAGCTCGACGTCGTCGTGAACCCGCCGAAGGAGCTCGGTGGCAGCGGCGCCGGCACCAACCCGGAGCAGCTGTTCGCCGCCGGCTACAGCGCCTGCTTCCAGGGCGCCCTGGGTGTCGTCGCCAAGAACGAGAACGCCGACATCTCCGGCTCCACCGTCACCGCCGAGGTCGGCATAGGCAAGAACGACGAGGGCTTCGGCCTGATCGTCAAGATCTCCGCCGTGATCCCGAACGTGGACGCCGCCACCGCCAAGGACCTCATCGAGAAGGCCCACCAGGTCTGCCCGTACTCCAAGGCCACCCGCGGCAACATCACCGTCGAGCTCGCCGTCTGACCGGCACCGCTCGCTGAAGGCCGCACCCCGCAATGGGGTGCGGCCTTCGCCGTAGGGGGGTGTGTCCAGGCCCCGCTACGGGGGTGTGCCCAGGACCCCCTACGCCCTCGGGGATCCGGCACCCACCCCCTAAACTGGCCACATGAGTGATCTTGCGGGGGGCTTCCGGTATCTGCTGGCCGGACAGCGTTGGGTTTTCGGGCACGGCCGCTGGCTGGGATTCGGGCTGCTGCCCGGGCTGGTGACCCTCGTCCTCTACGCCGGCGCGCTGATCGGGCTCGGCTCCGGCGCCGACGACCTGACCGCCTGGGCCACCCCCTTCGCCGACGACTGGTCCTCGCCGTGGCTCGGACTCTTCCGCGGCTTCCTGACCGCGCTGGTCTTCTGCCTCGGGCTCTTCATCGCGGTGATCACCTTCACCGCCGTGACCCTGCTGATCGGCCAGCCGTTCTACGAGTCCCTCTCGGAGGCGGTCGACCGCAGCGAGGGCGGCGAGGTCCCCGAGTCCGGGCTCTCCCTCTGGCAGGAGCTGTGGATCTCCGCACGGGACAGCGTGAAGGTGCTCGGCCGGGTCCTGCTCTACGGGATCCTGCTCTTCGCCCTGGGCTTCATTCCGGTGATCGGGCAGACCGTGGTCCCGGCGATCGGGTTCTGCGTCTCCGGCTACTTCCTGACCCACGAGCTCACCTCCGTCGCCCTCCAGCGGCGCCGGGTGGAGCTGGCCGACCGGCTGGCGCTGCTGCGGTCGCGGCGGATGCTGGTGCTCGGCTTCGGAGTGCCGCTGGTGCTGGCCTTCGTGGTGCCCTTCGTCGCGGTGTTCCTGATGCCGGGCGCGGTGGCCGGCGCCACGCTGATGGCGCGGGCCCTGCTGCCGGCCGACGCACCGCGGGAGCGGCCGGACCAGGCGGCCCCCGGGAACCACGCGGGCGATGCGAACCAGGCACAGTGGGCCGGCCACACGAACCACGCGGACCACACGGGTCACGCCGGACCGCAGCAGGCCGGCGCACCGGCACCGGGATCACCCCAGGCTCAGGGCCAGGCCAAGGGCTTCGGTCCGCCGCCGCCCGGTTTCTAGTGCTGTGGCCGGAAAGGTTCACCGGCAAACCTTTCCGGCCACAGCACTAGCTGACCGCCCCGGCCCCGGCCCCGGCCCGCAGCAGCGTGATGGCGCCGGCCGTGTCCTCGCCGCCGTGCGCGGCGGGGCCGGCGGTCAGCCGGCGCCGCATCAGCTCCAGGTACGGGGAGATCAGCTCCGTGCTGACCCCCTGCTCCTCGGCGGTGCGCAGCAGGGTGCCGCTCGCGGCGACCTGCATGGCCAGACTGGACACGACCCCGCTGGTGAAGTCCCGCGAGGTCAGCCGCTCCGCGGCGTTGCCGACGAAGAAGCCCATCGCGCCGAGCCACTCGGACAGCAGCGGGGACAGGTCCTTCGGGGCGATGCCCTCGCCCTCGATCAGCGCGTAGGCGTGCGAGATCCCGGCGAAGAGCCCGTACATCGCACTCAGCAGCGCCACGTCGTGCAGGGCCGCGTACCCCGGGTTCTCGCCGACGAAGCGGGCCCCGGCCGGGACCTGGAGCGTGGTCCGATGGGTGTCGAAGAGTGCGCGCGAGCCGCTGTAGAAGACGTAGCCCCCGGCCTCCGGGATCCCGATCATCGTCGGCGTGGCCATGATCCCGCCGTCCACGAACCGGGCGCCGCGCGCCTCGGCCCAGGCGGCCCGCGCACGGCCCTCGGCCGGGGTGCCGGTGGTGAGGTTGACCAGGTCCTTGCCGGTCAGGTCGACGCCCTCCAGGGCCGCGTCGACGGAGGAGTCGTCCAGCAGGCACAGCACGACGAGCCGGCCGGCGGCCACCGCCTCGGCGGGGCTCGCTGCGGCGACGGCACCCTCCGCGACCAGGGCCTCGGCCTTGGCGGCGGTGCGGTTCCAGACGGTGAGGGGGTGCCCGGCGGCGAGCCAGGTGCGGGCGAGGGCCGTGCCCATGTCGCCGAGGCCGAGCAGGGTGAGCGGGGCGGAAGGGGTGGCGAGCGGGTTCTGCGTCGTGTTGTCGGTCATGACGTTTAGCCTGGTGGAAGGCCATGAGTCACTCAAGTACGCACCTTGGAGTGGGTGGTTACCCCGAGGTGAGCGAGCAGGTGGGAGGTGTGCGCGGTGTCCGTGACACGAAGGCCCGGTGCGGACCACTGCGGGATCGCCGCGGCGATGTCCGTGATCGACGGCAAGTGGAAGGTGTCGCTCCTGTGGGAGCTGGAGCAGTGCCCGCGCCGCTTCGGTGAACTGCGCAGGCTGGTGCCGGGGGTCTCGGAGAAGGTGCTCGCCGCGCAGCTGCGCGAGCTGGAGACGGACGGCATCGTGCACCGCGAGGTGTACGACGAGGTCCCGCCGCGCGTCGAGTACTCCCTGACCCCCCTGGGCCAGGGCCTGAACACGGCCCTGGAGGCCCTGGGGGAGTGGGGCGCCGAGTACCTCCTGCCGGACCCGGCTCAGGCAGCGGTGGGGCGGGGCTCCACCCAGAGCGCCTCCCCGACGGCGCAGAGCTCGCCCGCCGAAGTGGCCAGCGCCGTGCCCACGGTGTACTTGCGGCCCGAGGCCGTCAGCAGCCAGGCGTAGGAGACGAGCCCCTCGCCGACCGGGACCGGCCGCAGCAGCCGGGCGGTCAGCGCGGCCGTGACCGCCCCGGCCCGGCGACCGTCGAGCAGCCGCCCGGCCGCGTTCCCGGGACAGTCCAGCGCGCCCCACACCAGCTCGGGCGGGAGCAGCCCGTCCGCACCGCCGAGTTCCGCCCCGGGGGTCCAGGCGGCGGCGACCACCTCGCCGCCGGGCACCGGGCCGCAGTGCAGGCGCAGCCCGGTGGCGGGCGTCCGGTCCAGGCCGCAGCCGAAGCAGTCGACCATGCCGTCCGGCGGGGCCGCCCGGAAGGCTTCGGCCGCCGCCTCGGCCTGCTCCCAGGTGGGGGCCGCGGGGAGGCGCGGCTCCACCGGCGCGGCGGGGCTCGCGGCGGCCAGCAGCAGGTCGCCGTCCGTCAGTTCGCTGCCGCCGCCTGGGGTGGGGGCGATCCGGACCGGCGTCCCGGTCGGGACCGGCCGACGGAAGTCCACCCGTACGGTCTCCGCCGCGGCCCGCCCGGCCAGTACGCCCGCCACGTAGCCGCCGAAGGCCACTCCCGGGTAGCCGTGGAGCCGTTCCGGAACCGTGATCGTCTCGTAGTCGCTCATGGCCGCCACCCCATCACACCGAGGCCGTCACCACGCAGGCCGTACGGTCGTCGGCCTCCGCGAGGAGCGCGCCGCCCGGGGCCCAGATGGCGGCCCGGCCGCAGCCGGTCCACGGGCCGGCCGGGCCGACGTGGTTGGCGAGGACGACGTACAGGCCGTGCTCCTTCGCGATGCCCGGGTGGACGGTGGCCCGCTCGTGGATCCCGTCGCCCGTGCCGTACAGAGAGCCGGCCAGGTGGACGCGGCAGCCGTCCGCCGCGGCCCGGCCGGTCAGTTCCGGGAAGTGGTTGTCGTAGCAGATGCCCAAGGAGAAGCGGATCCCGCCCAGTTCGAAGCATCCGTCGCCCTCGCCGGCCGTGAAGTAGTCCGCCTCGTGCCGGTACAGGTGCTGCTTCACGTACGTGGTCACGTGCGCCCCGTCCGCGTCGTGGACCAGCGTGGCGATGGCGGGGCGCGGGCCGTCGGTGGGCAGGGCGACATTGACCGCGGTGGCGATGCCGGCGGAGCGTACGGGGTCCAGGCGCGGGTCGTCGGCGGCCGTCCACAGCTCGGGGTCGGCGGCCAGCGCGTCCAGTTCGTAGCCGGTGAGCGCGAGTTCGGGGAACACGACCAGCTCGGCGCCCTGTTCACGGGCCGAGGCGGCGAGTGCGGCGACCCGCGCGGCATTGGCCGGGACGTCGGCGGGGAGGCAGGTCAGCTGGGCTGCGGCGATCTTCACACGGTCAGCCTAGGGTCTGTCTTTCGGGTCAGGCGGATCAGCCACCGGACACCGCAGGCCCGGCCTGACCCGAAAGGCAGACCCTAGGCCGAGTCCGGTCCCCTCAGCAGGGTCAGGAAGGAGCGGAACGCGGCGGGCATGTCCACCGACTCCGGGGCCAGCAGCCACTGGTACTGGAGGCCGTCCATGACCGCCGTCAGCAGCGGCGCGGCCTGTTCCGGGGTGAGGCCGGACGGGAGGCGGTCGCCGAACTCGGCGCGCAGTACCGCGGCGGTCTCCGAACGGACCTGGGCGTAGCGCTCGGTGAAGAACTCCCGCGCGGGGTGGCCGTCGGTGACGCTCTCGCCCAGCAGCGCCGAGAAGGTCTGCACGATGCCCGGCCGCATGGCGTTGTAGTCCACCAGCGAGGCCAGCAGGTCCAGGCGCCAGGATCCGGCCGACGCGCGCGAGCCGCCGCCCGTGTCCCAGCGGTCGCGCTCCTCCAGCACCGCGACCAGCAGCGCCTCCTTCGTCGGGAAGTAGTGCAGCAGCCCCTGCTGGGTCAGGCCCACGCGCTCGGCGACCGAGCCCAGGGACGCGCCCCGGTAGCCGCGCTCCGCGATCACCTCCAGGGCCGCGCGGACGATCTCCCCGCGCCGCTCCTCGCTCCTCGCCCTGACCATCGCCCCGGCACCCCTTTTCCGTCCACACCTGTCAGAAGGACCGTACGACAACCAAATATCACGAATGAATCACGAACCCTACCGCTCTACAGGCAACAGGTCCACGATGGGGGCACCGCACGCACGCACCGCACCCAACGAGGAGGCACGGCCGTGACCGATGCCGATCAGGCCCGCGAACAGATCCGCCAGGACGCCGTGGAAGCGGCGCTCGACAAGCTCGACCTCGACACCAAGGCCCGCCTGCTGGCCGGCCAGGACATGTGGTCCCTGCCCGCCCTCCCCGAGATCGGGCTGGAGTCCCTGGTCATGTCCGACGGCCCCATCGGGGTGCGCGGCGTGCGGTGGACGGCCGACGACCCCTCCCTCGCGCTGCCGTCCCCGACCGCGCTCGCCGCCGCCTGGGACCCCGCGCTCGCCCGCCGGGCCGGCCGGCTCCTCGCCCAGGAGGCCCGCCGCAAGGGCGTCCACGTCCTCCTCGCGCCCACGGTCAACCTGCACCGCTCCCCGCTCGGCGGCCGCCACTTCGAGTGCTACTCCGAGGACCCCTACCTCACCGGCGCCATCGGCAGCGGCTACGTGAACGGCGTCCAGGACGGCGGCGTCGGCACCACCGTCAAGCACTTCGTCGGCAACGAGGCCGAGACCGAGCGGTTCACCGTCGACAACGTCATCGCCCCGCGCCCGCTGCGCGAGCTGTACCTGGCGCCCTTCGAGGCCATCGTCGCGAACGCCCACCCCTGGGGCATCATGACGGCCTACAACCAGGTCAACGGCACCACCATGACCGAGCACAACTACCTGGTGAACGAAGTCCTGCGCGGCGAATGGGGCTTCGACGGCTGCAACGTCTCCGACTGGATGGCCGCCCGCTCCACCACCGGCGACATCGAAGGCGGACTCGACGTGGCCATGCCCGGCCCGACGACCGTCTACGGGCCCGCCCTCGCCGCGGCCGTACGCTCCGGCGAGGTCGCCGAGGCCACCGTGGACGCGGCAGTGCGCAACGTCCTGCGCCTCGCCGCCCGCGTCGGCGTCCTGGAGGGCGCCCCCGCCGCCGTCGCCGAGCCCCCCGCCCCGGTCGACGGCCAGGCCCTCGCCCGTGAACTGGCCGTCCGTGGCTTCGTCCTGGTCCGCAACCAGGACGGCGCCCTGCCGCTGGACGCCGCCGCGGGCCGGACCGTCGCCCTCATCGGCGCCGCCGCCCGCGACGCCCGCATCCTGGGCGGCGGCTCCGCCACCGTCTTCCCCGAGCGCGTCGTCTCCCCGCTCGACGGCCTCACCGCCGCCCTCCCGCAGGGCTCGCTCACCTTCACCGTGGGCGCCGACCCCTCCGACGAACTGGCCGCCGCCGACCAGGGCTTCGAGCTGCACGCGGTGTGCCGTGACGCCTCCGGCGCCGTCCTCGGCACGGGCAGCCTCCCGTCGGGCCAGGTCCAGTGGATCGGTGACGACCTGCCCGCGGGGGCCGCGTACGAGACCATGGCCAGCATCGAGGTCACCGGCCGGTTCGTGCCGCGCGAGAGCGGCGAGCACGCCTTCGGCACGCGCGGCCTCGGCGCCTTCGCCCTCGCGGTCGGCGGGCGGACCCTGTGGGAGGGCGTCCAGGAGATGGGCAACGAGGCCGACCCCTTCGAGGCCTTCTTCGGCGCCCCCGCCGAACGCGCCCGGATCACCCTCACCGAGGGCGAGCCCGTCGAGGTGTCGCTGACCTACCAGGTCCCCGACATGACCGCGATGCCACTCAAGGCGATCATGTTCTCGCTGATCCACCTCGGCCCGCGCCGCGACGCCGACGAGCTGATCGCCGAGGCCGTGGAGGCCGCCCGCGGCGCCGACACCGCCGTCGTGGTCGTCGCCACCACCGATCGCGTGGAGTCCGAGGGCTTCGACCGCCGTGACCTGTGCCTGCCGGGCCGCCAGGACGACCTGGTGCGCGCCGTCGCCGCCGTCAACCCGAACACCGTGGTCGTCGTCAACGCGGGCTCCCCGGTGGAGCTCCCCTGGCGCGAGGAGGTGGCCGCCGTGCTGCTGACCTGGTTCCCCGGGCAGGAGGGCGGGGCCGCGCTGGCCGACGTACTCCTCGGGGACGCGGAACCGGGCGGCCGGCTGCCCACCACCTGGCCCGCGGAGTTCGCCGACGCCCCGGTCGCCGAGGTCGTCCCCGGCGAGGGGCGCGTGGAGTACGGGGAGGGGCTCTTCATCGGCTACCGGGCGTACGAGAAGCACGCCGTCACGCCGGCCTACCCCTTCGGGCACGGCCTCGGCTACACCGACTGGACCTACGAGTCCCTGGAGGTCACCCCCGACACCGTCCGGGTCCGTCTCACCAACACCGGCACCCGGCCCGGCCGCGAGGTCGTCCAGGTCTACCTGGCGCCGACTTCGACAGCGTCCGAAAGCGCGCAGAGCGCGACGGTGGAACGCCCGGCGAGCTGGCTGGCCGCCTTCGCGGGCGTCGTGGCGGGCCCCGGCGAGAGCGTGGAGGTCGTGATCGCCCTGCCCGCCCGGGCCTTCGAGATCTGGGACGAGGAGGCCCGCGGCTGGCAGCGGATCGGCGGCTCCTACGAGGTCCGCGCGAGCCACTCGCACGGCGACACGCGGCTGAGCGCCACGCTCGACATCGCGTAACACACCGTAACAACCGCAAATGGCCGGAAATCACCCCTGATACGGCCCCAGAGCAGGACCGGGGGCGGGCCCTGACACCCGCCCCCGGTCCGCCTGCCGTCCGAGCCCGGTCCGCCCGCGGACCGTCCCCGGGCCGTCCGCGTCAACGTGGCGGTTCGGCCGCCGTCACCTGACGGTGGGCGAGTTCCGCCAGCCGGGCCTGCCCGTCCTTGCCCGGGTGGAACCAGTCCCAGCGGCTCAACTGCTCCGCCGAGAAGGGGTACTGGAACACCGCCCCGCCGTCGTAGCGGCACAGCGGGTCCTTCCCGCAGACCTCGCGCAGCACCTCGTTGTACTCGACCACCTGTGCCCGCACCTGCTCGCGCCGGGCCGTCGCCCCCGAGGCCGCCGACAGCGGATCGGCGAGCATCGACTGACAGATCCCCAGCTTCCAGATCTGCCGGACCATCGGGCTGTCCTTGCCCTGCTCCCACAGCCGCTGGAGGTCCGGCACGCTGGACACGTACACCTGGGAAGAGGGGGACGCGGCCCGCAGTTCGGTGAGGGCCTTCTCGAAGCCGGTCCGGAACTCCGCCACCGGCGTCATCGACGAAACCGTGGGCCGGCAGGCGTCGTTCGAGCCCACCATCACCGTGACCAGGTCCGGCTTGTGCGCCGCCGCCGAGGCCAGCTGTCCCGGCAGGTCCGCCATCCGCGAGCCGGTCACCGCGTAGTTCCAGCTCCGCGCCGGGGCCTCGGCGTCCCCCAGCAGTCGGGTGGCCAGCGAGTCGACCGCGGGGTCGTTGCCGGTGGCCCAGGAGACCTCGGGGCAGTCGGCCAGAACCGAACAGGCGTCGAAACCACGTGTGATGGAGTCGCCCACCGCGGCGATCGAGGCGGGCTGGGTGTTCCACCGCGGTGCGGCCTCGGCCCCGCGCTCGCCCGGCTCCCGCGCCCCGTCCGACTGGCACCCCGTCACCACCCCGGCCAGGAGGGCGATCGCCGCACCCGCGCCCACGAGGTTCCGGCGCGCCGTGCGGCGCGGAGCGGTGGTGCGCATCGGGTCGTTCCCCTCCGTGTCGCCCCGCGTCGTCCGGGGGCGTCCTGCTGAGTGAAAGCTCTGTGATTACGGGTCTGGGAGCGACGGTACGTCACACCATGACCCCTGGCGCACGGTAGCTTTTTCCCGTGGCGTTTCGGCCGCAAGTCCCGTAGCGCAATGTCAAATAATTTCCGTTACATTACATCACGTCACATACTGTCCGTTTTCTGGAGTTTATTCCCGACCTCGTCCCACACTGGAGGTCCAGGTGACGACACGTGGAGTTCTGTACGTGCATTCCGCACCGCGCGCGCTCTGCCCGCACGTGGAATGGGCTGTGGCGGGCGTGCTCGGGGTGCGGGTGAACCTCGACTGGATCAGGCAGCCCGCCTCCCCGGGCACCTGGAGAGCCGAGTTCTCCTGGCAGGCCGAAGCGGGCACCGCCTCGAAACTCGCCTCCGCGCTGCGCGGCTGGCATCTGCTGCGCTTCGAGGTGACCGCGGAACCCTGCCCGACCGCCGAGGGCGAGCGCTACAGCTCCACCCCCGAGCTCGGCATCTTCCACGCCGTCACCGGCATGCACGGTGACATCCTGATCCCGGAGGACCGGCTGCGCGCCGCCGTCGCCCGGTCCGCGCGCGGCGAGACCGACCTGGAGGCGGAGATCGCCAAACTGCTCGGCAAACCCTGGGACGACGAGCTGGAGCCTTTCCGCTACGCGGGCGAGGGCGCTCCGGTCCGCTGGCTCCACCAGGTGGTCTGAGGTCTGGTCATACGGAAAGGCCCCCTCCCGGCAGTCGCCGGGAGGGGGCCTTTCCGTATGACCAGACCTCAGACGGTGCGGAATGCCAAGGTCACGTTGTGGCCGCCGAAGCCGAAGGAGTTGTTGATCGCGGAGATCGGGCCGTCGGCCGGCAGCTTGCGGGGCTCGCCGCGCACGATGTCCGCGTCGATGTCGTCGTCGAGCTCGTCGACGTTGATCGTCGGCGGAGCGATCCGGTGGTACAGCGCCAGCACGGTCGCCACGGTCTCGATACCGCCGGCGCCGCCCAGCAGGTGACCGGTCATCGACTTGGTCGCGGAGATCGCGATGTGGTCGAGGTCGTCGCCCAGGACCTTGCGCAGGGCCTTCAGCTCGGCCGTGTCACCCTGCGGGGTCGACGTGGCGTGCGCGTTCAGGTGGACCAGCTCGGCCGGGTCGAGGCCCGTGTTGTCGAGCAGGTTCTGCACCGCGGCCGCGACACCGCGGCCGGTCGGCTCCGGCTGCGCGATGTGGTGGCTGTCCGCGGACAGGCCCTGGCCCAGCACCTCGCAGTAGACCCGGGCGCCACGCGCGGCGGCGTGCTCCGCGGACTCCAGCACGACGACGCCCGCGCCCTCACCGAGGACGAAGCCGTCGCGGCCCTTGTCGTAGGGGCGGGAGGCCTGCTCGGGGTTCTCGTTGTTCTTGGACATCGCCATCATGTTGGCGAAGGCGGCGATCGGCAGCGGGTGGATGGCCGCCTCGGTGCCGCCCGCGACGACCACGTCGGCGCGGCCGGTACGGATCATCTCGACGGCGTAGCCGATGGCCTCGGCGCCGGAGGCGCAGGCGCTGACCGGGGTGTGCACGCCCGCCCGGGCGTTCACCTCCAGGCCCACGTTGGCCGACGGGCCGTTCGGCATGAGCATGGGGACGGTGTGCGGGGAGACCCGGCGCACACCCTTTTCCTTCAGTACGTCGTACTGGTCGAGCAGGGTCGTCACGCCGCCGATGCCGGAGGCGATCACGGTGCCCAGGCGCTCGGGAACGACGGCCCCGTCCTCACCGGCCGGAGTGGTGTAACCGGCGTCGGCCCAGGCCTCGCGGGCCGCGATGACGGCGAACTGCGCCGAGCGGTCCAGCTTGCGGGCCAGCGGGCGGGGCAGGACCTCACTGGGGTCCACGGCGGCCGGGGCGGCGATACGGACCGGGAGTTCGGCGAAGCGCTCGCCCTCGAGGGGCTTTACGCCGGAACGGCCGGCGAGCAGACCTTCCCAGGTCGAAGCGCTGTCGCCACCCAGCGGAGTGGTTGCGCCGATACCGGTGACGACCACGGTGCGATTGGTCGGGCTCACAGGAATTCTTTCTCCACGTCTAAGGGGGTGCTGAATTGTCACGGCGCCACCGCCAGGTGGCGACAAACGCTCGTCAGGCTCAGGCGGCCTGGTGCTTCAGGATGTACTCGGCGGCGTCGCCGACCGACTTGAGGTTCTTGACGTCCTCGTCCGGGATCTTGACCTCGAAGCGCTCTTCGGCGGCGACGACGACCTCGACCATGGACAGGGAGTCGACGTCCAGGTCGTCGGTGAACGACTTGTCGAGCTGGACATCCTCGACGGGGATGCCGGCGATCTCGTTGACGATCTCCGCGAGACCCTCGAGGATTTCCTGCGCGGTGGCGGCCATGTGGCGCTCCTTCTCTAGCTGAATGCTGGGTACTCGGACCGGGATGTGGATCCCGGTCCTAGGGGAGGGTAACGACCGTCGCGGCGTAGACGAGTCCCGCCCCGAAGCCGATGACGAGCGCGGTGTCGCCGCTCTTCGCCGCTCCGGTCGCCAGGAGCCGCTCCATAGCGAGCGGGATCGAGGCGGCCGAGGTGTTGCCGGTGGTCTCCACGTCACGGGCGACCGTGACGTGTTCCGGCAGCTTCAGAGTCTTCACCATCGAGTCGATGATCCGCATGTTTGCCTGGTGCGGAATGAAGACGTCCAGGTCGTCGACGGTGATCCCGGCGGCGTCGAGCGCCTGCTGGGCCACCTTGGCCATCTCGAAGACGGCCCAGCGGAAGACCGCCTGACCCTCCTGGGTGATGGCCGGGAACTTCTCGCCGCCGTCCTTGCCGAGGTATTCGTCCCACGGCACGGTCTGCTTGATGGTGTCGGACTTGTCGCCCTCCGAACCCCACACGGTGGGGCCGATGGCCGGCTCGTCCGACGGGCCCACGACCACGGCGCCCGCACCGTCCCCGAACAGGAAGGCCGTCGCGCGGTCCTCCAGGTCGGTGAGGTCCGAGAGCCGCTCCACGCCGATCACGAGGACGTACTCGGCGGAACCTTCCACCACCAGGCCCTTGGCCAGCGTCAGTCCGTAACCGAAGCCGGCACAGCCCGCGGAGATGTCGAAGGCGGCCGGCTTGCCCGCGCCGATCCGGTGCGCGATCTCCGTCGCGACGGCCGGGGTCTGCTTGAAGTGCGAGACCGTCGAGACGATCACGGCACCGATCTTCTCCGGGGCGACACCGGCGTCGGCCAGCGCCTTGCCCGAGGCTTCCACCGACATCGCGGCGACGGTCTCCTGGGCCGAGGCCCAGTGCCGGGTGGCGATGCCGGAGCGGGAACGGATCCACTCGTCGGACGAGTCGATCGTCTCGAGGATGACCTCGTTGGGCACCACACGGGTCGGGCGGTAGCCGCCGACGCCGAGGATGCGGGCGTACGGGGAGCCCTTGGCCGGCTTGATCTTGGACATGCTGTGTGGGCTCCTTCTCTCAGGCCGCGTGCTCGGCGATGAGCGCCGCGGCCTTGTCGAGATCGTCCGGGGTCTTCAGGGCGACGCTCGGCACGCCCTTCAGGGCCCGCTTGGCCAGACCCGTCAGGGTCCCGCCGGGGCTGAGCTCGATGATCCCGGTGACGCCCAGCTCGCCGAACGTCTCCATGCACAGGTCCCAGCGGACGGGGTTCGCGACCTGGCCGACCAGACGGGCGACGACGTCGGCGCCCGTGGCCACGACCTGGCCGTCCTTGTTCGAGACGTACTTCAGCGCCGGGTCGGCCGGGGCGAGGGCCTCGGCGGCCTTCTCCAGCGTCGTGACCGCGGGGGCCATGTGATGCGTGTGGAACGCGCCCGCGACCTTGAGGGCGACGACCTTCATGGTGCCTTCGGGCTTCTCGGCGACCAGCGCGGCGATCTGCTCCGCGGTGCCGGCAGCCACGATCTGGCCCGCGCCGTTGATGTTGGCCGGGGTCAGGCCCAGCTTCTCCAGGTGCGCGACCACCACGTCGGGGTCGCCGCCGAGGACCGCGGCCATGCCCGTCTCGGTGACGGCGGCGGCCTCGGCCATGCCCAGCCCGCGGGTGCGGACGAACGACAGGGCGTCGGCGTCGGACAGCACCCCCGCGTAGGCGGCGGCGGTGATCTCGCCGACGCTGTGGCCCGCGACGGCACCGAAGGCCGTACGGGGGCCGAGCGCGGCGGCCGACAGCAGACCGGCGGCGACCAGCAGCGGCTGGGCCACGGCCGTGTCGCGGATCTCGTCGGCGTCGGCGTGCGTGCCGTAGTGGGCAAGGTCGAGCCCGATGGCGTCGGACCAGGCGGCGACGCGGTCAGCGGCACCGGGGAGGTCGAGCCAGGGAGTCAGGAAGCCAGGCGTCTGGGCGCCTTGGCCGGGAGCGACGAGTACGAGCACCCTCACACTCTCTCTTGTGGATGGTTCCTGCCGCCCGTGGGGACAGGGACCAAGAACGGCCGGGGTAATTGTTGATGTCCGACAAAAGTCTAGGACTGCGGATCTCCGTCGGCCAGACGCCCGAGGATCAGGGCGATCCGCAGAGTGAAGGCCGAACGGACGTCAGAAGGTGACCAGCCGGTGACGTCGGTCACACGTCGCAGCCGGTAGCGCACCGTATTGGGGTGCACGAACAGCATCCGGGCGGCCCCTTCCAGACTGCTCGCCTGCTCCAGATACACGCTCAGCGTCTCAAGCAAAGCTGAGCCCGCTTCTTCAAGCGGTCTGTAGATCTCCTCTACCAACTGCTCCCGCGCAGCCGGATCCGAGGCGATCGCGCGCTCCGGCAGGAGATCGTCTGCCAGAACCGGCCGCGGCGCGTCCTGCCACGCCGTGCACGCCTTCAGCCCGGCCGCGGCCGCCTGCGCCGACTTCGTCGCGTTCAACAGGTCGGGCACCACCGGACCGGCCACCACCGGACCCGCCGCGAACGGCCCGATCAGGGACTTCGCCACCTGCATCGGATTGTCGCTGCCGCCCGCGATCACGACGAGACGGTCCCCGAGCACACCCGTCAGCACCTGGAGCTTGTGGTGCCGGGCCGCCCGCCGGATCGCCTCGACCGTCAGCTCGCTGTCGCCCTCCGGCGCGGTACCGAGGACCACGCACACGTGCTCCGGCGAGTTCCAGCCCAGCGCCGCGGCCCGCGACAGCGCGCCCTCGTCGGCCTCCCCGGACAGCACCGCGTTGACGACGAGGGACTCCAGCCGGGCGTCCCACGCCCCGCGCGCCTCGGCGGCCTGCGCGTACACCTGGGCGGTCGCGAAGGCGATCTCCCGGGCGTACACCAGCAGCGCCTCGCGCAGGATCTGCTCGTCGCCCGGGGCCGCCACCTCGTCGATCGCGGTCTCCATGACCTCGATCGTGGTGCGGACCATCTCCACCGTCTGGCGCAGCGTGATCGCCCGGGTCAGCTCCCGAGGAGCCGTCCCGAACACGTCGGTCGAGATCGCCTGCGGGGTCTCCGGGTGCCGGAACCACTCCGTGAACGCGGCGATGCCGGCCTGCGCGACCAGGCCGATCCAGGACCGGTTCTCCGGGGGCATCGCCCGGTACCACGGCAGGGTCTCGTCCATCCGCGCGATCGCGTTCGCCGCGAGCCGGCCGGAGGACTTCTCCAGGCGGCGCAGCGTCGCGGTGTGCGGATGGGCGGGAGCGGGATGCGCGGCGTGTGTCGCGGGGGAATGCTCACGTTCGGGTTGAGGCACGTGACAAGACTGCCTTATCGGGACGGCTGCGCGGAGTCCGGTCTCACCACCGGGGCTACCGTGGCCTCCATGATTGATGTACGCCGAGGCGCCGACCGGTACGAGGGCGGGGATCCGGCGACCGGGATCACCACCCGGCACGCCTTCTCCTTCGGGTCGTTCTACGACCCCGACAACCTGCGCTTCGGCCCCGTCCTGGCCTGCAACGAGGAGACCCTCGCCCCCGGCTCCGGCTTCGACGAGCACCCCCACAGCCACACCGAGATCGTGACCTGGGTCGTCGAGGGCGAGCTCACCCACAAGGACAGCACCGGGCGGACCGGCCTGGTACGGGCCGGGGACGTACAGCGGCTCAGCGCCGGATCCGGGGCCCGGCACGTGGAGCGCAACGACGGCGTCGGCCGGCTGCGCTTCGTCCAGATGTGGCTCGCGCCGCTCGCCCCGGGCGGGGAGCCCTCGTACGAGGTGGTCCCGGAGATCTCCGACGCCGCGCCCTACGAGCTCCCGGCGGCCGGAGCCGTCCTGCACGTGCGGCGGCCCGGCGCGGGCGAGCGGGTCCCCGTACCGGCCGCGGAGCGGGTCTACCTGCACGTGGTGCGGGGGGACCTGCGCCTGGACGGGGAGGAGCTGGGACCCGGGGACTCGGTGCGCATCACCGGCGAACGGGACCTGGAGATCACCGCCGGGTCCCCGGGGGAAGTGCTGATCTGGGAACTGCCTTAGGGGGCACCCCCTAGCCCGCGGCCAGTTCCGCCAGGACCGCGTCGGTGAAGGGGGGCCAGGCCTCGACGGCCCACGGCCCGAAAGCGCGGTCCGTCAACGCCACGCACGCGGCGCGCGCGTCCGGGTCCACCCACAGGAAGGTGCCGGACTGGCCGAAGTGGCCGAAGGTGCGCGGCGAGGACGAGCTGCCCGTCCAGTGCGGGGACTTGCCGTCGCGGATCTCCAGGCCGAGCCCCCAGTCGTTGGGGGACTGGTGCCCGTAGCCGGGCAGGACGCCCTTGAGGCCGGGGTGCACTACGCCGGTGGCCTCGGCGACCGTGCGGACGTCGAGCAGCCGGGGCGCCTGGAGTTCGGCGGCGAACCGTACGAGGTCGCGGACGGTGGAGACGCCGTCCTTGGCGGGCGAGCCCTCCAGGGCGGAGGAGGTCATGCCCAGCGGCTCGAAGACGGCCTGGTGCAGGTACTCCGCGAAGGGGATCCCGGTCGCCTTGGCGATGTGGTCGCCGAGCTCCTCGAAACCGGCGTTCGAGTACAGCCGGCGCTGCCCGGGCGGGGCGGTGACCCGGTGCTCGTCGAAGGCCAGGCCGCTGGTGTGCGCCAGCAGGTGACGGACCGTCGAGCCCTCGGGCCCGGCCGGTTCGTCCAGCTCGATCGCGCCTTCCTCGTACGCGACGAGGGCGGCGTACGCGGCGAGCGGCTTGGTGACCGAGGCCAGCGGGAAGCGCCGGTCGACGGGCCCGTGGGAGCCGGCCAGGCTGCCGTCGGCGCGCACGACGGCAGCCGCGGCCGCCGGTACCGGCCAGGTCTCGATGATCCGCAGGCTTTCCATGCCGTTGACGGCCTCCATGCTCTCCATGCGGCCGAGCCTACTTGCTTGGAGTGCGCTCCAAGGTTTTAGCGTGGGGCCATGAGCCAGAGCCTGACGCAGACGCGGTACACGATCAGCGAGGTCGAGGCCCGGACCGGTCTGACCCAGCACACCCTGCGCTGGTACGAGCGGATCGGCCTGCTGCCGCAGGTGGGCCGCTCCCACTCCGGCCAGCGCCGCTTCAGCGACCAGGACCTGCACTGGCTCGCCTTCGTGGGCAAGCTGCGCGCCACCGGGATGTCGGTGGCGGACATGGTCCGGTACGCGGAGCTGGTGCGCGCGGGTGAGCACACCGTCGACGAGCGCCGCGAGCTCCTGGAGCGGACGCGGCGCGACGTGCGGGCGCGGCTGGCGGAGCTGACGGACGCGCTCGCCGTACTGGACTACAAGATCGGCACGTACGGGAGGAACACCTGCCCGGGTCCGGCGCGGCCCTGACCGGGGCAGGACGCCTGGCCCTGACCGGGGCAGGGCACCCCTACGGGCTCAGGCGTCGGCCGCGGAGCTGAACCGGGCCCGCAGGGCCGCGTACTCGGCGTCCGTCAGCAGCCCCGCGCCGTGCAGCTCGCTCAGGTGCCGCAGGCGGTCGTCGCCGGCGCGGGGCCCGGGGACCGATGCGACCGGGGCGCGGCCGCGCAGGGCGGCGAGGACGGCCGCGGCGAACGGCAGCGACTCGTGCACGGCCCCGTAGCCCACCCGGAAGACCGCCGTGGCGAGGTCGTGGTCCGGGCGGAGGTCGGCGCCGCTCTGCCGGGGCTCGTGCGGCAGCAGCCGCAGGTGGCCGCCGGGGCCCTCCGGGGAGCACCACTCGATCCCGCTGAGGGCGGTCAGCGGGTAACGCTGGTCGCCCGCCTTCCACTTGGTGCTGGTGGCGCCGGTGCGGGACCAGCGGAAGGTGACCGCCGTGCCGTCGAATTCCAGCCGCGCGTCGTACGCCTTCAGGTGGACCGGCGGCTGCGGGGCCTCGACCAGGAAGCGCCCGGCCGGTTCGGCGGCGTCCGGCGCGAGGCGGGAGCGCAGCGCGTCGGCGAAGGAGGCGGCTTGCGCGGCCCGTTCGCCCGGCAGCACCAGCCGGTACGGGTCGCAGGCCTCCTTCAACTGCCCTGCGGCGGCCTCCATCAGCGGATCGGCCCCCGGCCGCGGGGTGGCGCGCAGCACCACCGTGTCCCGCTTCCCCGGGGTCAGGTCCACCCCGCACACCGCTTCCAGGGGAATCCGGCGCGAGCCCAGCGCCTGCCAGACTCTTGGCGTTCGCATCCCCCGTGCGAAGCGGATGAGCACCGAGTCCGAGTCGAACTCCCAGACGGCATGGTTTCCGGCCAGTACGTCACCCATGCGGCTCATGGTAAACGGCGGTGGCCCCGTGCGTCCCCCTCGCTGCGGTGCCCGTTTCCGGGTCTCTACGCGCGTCAGTTCCCTGCTGTGCCGGAGATTCCACGGCGGCAGGTGTCCTCCGCGTCCGCGCAGACCACGGAACCGAATGCGCCGGTTCCGATCTTGGCGAGGTTGTCCAGCGCGCCGGTGCCTGGCGCGAAATAGCCGGTGTGGCTCTTGGCGCCGGCCGAGGACAGCAGCCGCGCGCCGAACTCCGGGGACACCGGATCCGCGCCGTGGCCCAGCCCGCCGACCTCCAGGTGCGGTACGTCCTCGATCCAGTCACCCTCGTCGCGCATCGCCCACACCCGGGCCGAGGTGCCCAGGTCGTCGGCGCTCTCCGCGCGCATGCCGGGGCTGCCCGCCACCGCCAGGTCCGTGACCCGGTCCGGCAGCTCGTGCGCGGCGACCCCGCACACCACCGAGCCGTAGCTGTGGCAGAACAGCGCCACGCGCGAGTCCCCGGGCAGGGATACGGCCAGCGACCTCAGCCGGGCGGCGCCCTCGACGGCCATCCGGCCGGTGGCCGCGTCCATGCCCACCCCGGTGGGCGCGGTGTAGCCGGCCCAGGCGATGACCGCGGTCCGGGCGTCCGGCGAGGCCGCGCGCTGGGCCTCGTACAGGGACCGGGCCATGCCGACGGGGGCGGTGAAACGGCGCTGGGTGCGCTCGAAGGTGATGAGGTCGGTGTCGACGCCGGGGACGATCACCGAGACCCGGTGGGCCCGTTCGAGGTCGCCGAAGACCTCGGCGACGAGGCCGCCGCCGGTGGGGTCGAAGGCGAGGATCTGCCGGCCGGGCTCGGCGAGGGACGCGAAGCGGTGGGCGCGGCGGGACGCCATGGAGCGGTCGGCCGGGGTCAGCGCGACGTCCCGGCTGCGGGCGTCCTCGATCAGGCCGGCCTGCTCCAGGCCGTGCAGGTTGGCCCGGTAGCGGGTGGACACGGGGGTCCCCTCCAGGTTGCCCACGACGAACGGGTAGCCGTCGGCGAGGCGGGCCCGCTGGGCGCCGTCGAGTCCGGCGAAGAAGCGGGCCACCGTACGCACGGGGGCGTCGGCGGGCGGTACCGGGCGGCCGTTGATCCGGGCCGAGGCCCAGGCGGTGAGGGCGGCGGCGCGCAGGGGGGTGCCGGCCTCGGGGCGGTGCACGGCGGTCCAGCCGGTGGTCGCCAGCATGACGAAGACCACCGCGAGCGCGAGCAGGGTGCGCAGGGCGGCGGGGTGTCGCGGGACGGCTTCGGGAGCGGGGGGGAGGGCAGGGCCGGGCAGGTTCACTGGGACCAGCGTAGGAGACCTCCCGGCCTGACGGCACGCCGGGTGACACGCCTCACGGCCGGCCGCCGGCTCCGGCGGAGCCGAACCCGGCCTCGCGGAGCCGAACCCAACATCGCGGAGCCATCCTCAGCCTCGCCGGCGTTTGAGGCGCGGGTCCGGGCAGAGCCCGGTGTCCGGCGGAACCGGGTTTCCCGGGGCTCCGCCCCAGACCCCGCGCCTCAAACGCCGGCGAGGCTGGTTCGGCTTCGGTCATGCCTCAAACGCCGGCGAGGCTGGTTCGGCTTCGGTCGCGCCTCAAACGCCGGCGAGGCGGGCGGGCGGGCCAAGGCCGGGGTCAGGCCGGGTGGTTCCGGGCCGGGCCCGCGGCAGGCGTACGGCTCCAGTCCTCCGCCAGCGCCGGGCCGATCTGGTCCATGTACGCCTCGGTCATCCGGCGGATCGCGTCCACGCTCGCGTCCTCGCCCTGCCCCCAGAGCCGTCCGGTGACGCGCATCACCCCGGAGAAGGCGGCGACGGCCACCCGCGGCCGGGGGTCACTGTCCACGTCGAGGCCCTCCCGGGCCGCGATCAGCCGGGCGATCCGCTCCTCCAGCTCGGTGGAGCGGCGCAGGTGCACGGCCAGCAGGGCCGGGGTCGACTCGATGAGCTGGTAGCTGCGCATGTAGAGGTCGACGGGCACCACCTCGGAGATGGCCTCCTCGACGGTGTCCCAGGCGGCGAGCACGGCGTTGCGCATCGCCTCCAGCGGGCCCTCGGCGGCCGGCCGGGAGCCGAGCTCGGCGAAGAAGTGGGACTCGACCAGTTCCTGGACGGCGAAGGCGACCTCCTCCTTGTTGGCGAAGTAGCGGAAGAAGGTGCGCTGGGAGACGTTCACGGCGTCGGTGATCTCGTCGACGGTGGTCTGCTCGTACCCCTGGGAGATGAACAGGAGCAGGGCGGCGCGCAGCAGGGCGTCCCGGGTGCGCCGCTTCTTGCGTTCGCGCAGTCCGGTCGCCCGGCCCTCCGCCGGCCGCTCGTCGGTCATCACCGTGGGGTCCTTCCTGAGGTTGCCGCTCCGCATCCGGAGCAGGGTCCGGCTCCGAGGCCGATCTGACGCTGAGTGAGCGGTCAGGGTACCTGTGACCGACGTGACAGTGACTGTCCTGTTCACCCGTCTGTGAAGTGTCAGTCGCTGTCACTAGCCTGTGCGCATGACTAGTCAGATCACTGTCGACGATCAGGTACCCGCCAAGGAGCCAGGCCCGGCCGCCGCCCGGAACGGACTGCGCGGGCACCCCTGGCTGACCCTCTTCGCCGTCGCGATCGGCGTCATGATGGTCACCCTGGACGGCACGATCGTCGCCGTCGCCAACCCCGCCATCCAGAAGGACCTCGGCGCCTCGCTCGCCGAGGTGCAGTGGATCACCAACGGCTACCTGCTGGCCCTCGCGGTCTCCCTGATCACCGCGGGCAAGCTCGGCGACCGCTTCGGCCACCGCCAGACCTTCCTCATCGGCATCGCCGGCTTCGCCGTGTCCTCCGCGGCGATCGGCCTGTCCGAAGGCGTCGAGCTCGTCATCGGCTTCCGCGTCGCGCAGGGCCTGTTCGGCGCGCTGCTGATGCCCGCCGCCCTCGGCCTGCTGCGCGCCACCTTCCCCGCCGAGAAGCTCAACATGGCCATCGGCATCTGGGGCATGGTCATCGGCGCCTCCACCGCCGCCGGGCCCATCGTCGGCGGCCTGCTCGTCGAGCACGTCAGCTGGCAGTCCGTCTTCTTCATCAACGTGCCCGTGGGCATCGTCGCGCTGCTCTTCGGCCTGTTCATCCTGGTCGACCACCGGGCCGAGAACGCCCCGCGCTCCTTCGACCTCCTCGGCATCGTGCTCCTGTCCGGCGCGATGTTCTCGCTGATCTGGGCACTGATCAAGGCCGCGGAGTGGGGCTGGGGCGACTCCAAGACCCTCTTCTTCCTGGCCGCCGCCGTGCTCTGCTTCGGTCTCTTCACCTTCTGGGAGAGCAGGGTCGCCGAACCGCTGATCCCGCTCGGCATGTTCCGCTCGCTGCCGCTGTCCGCGGGCACCGTGCTGATGGTGCTCATGGCCTTCGCCTTCATGGGCGGCCTGTTCTTCGTCACCTTCTACCTGCAGAACGTGCACGGCATGAGCCCCGTCGACAGCGGCCTGCACCTGCTGCCGCTGACCGGCATGATGATCATCGGCTCGCCGCTGGCCGGCGCCGCGATCACCAAGGTCGGACCGCGGATCCCGCTCGTCGCCGGAATGGTCGCCACCGCCGCCGCCTGCTTCGGGATGGCGCAGCTCACCCCCGGCACCGGCACCCTCACCATGTCCCTCTGGTTCGCCCTCCTCGGCCTCGGCCTCGCGCCCGTCATGGTCGGTGCCACCGAGGTCATCGTCGGCAACGCCCCGCTGGAGCTCTCCGGCGTGGCCGGCGGACTCCAGCAGGCCGCGATGCAGGTCGGCGGCAGCCTGGGCACCGCGGTCCTCGGCGCGGTCATGGCCGGCACGGTCAGCAGCTCGTTCGGGGACAACTGGCGGGCGGCCCAGCTGCCCCCGCTCGCCCCCGAGCAGCAGGAGCTCGCCGAGAAGGGGGTCCAGGTGGGCATCGCCCCCGTTCCGCCGGAGGCCCCCGCGGAGGTCGCGCAGGCGATCGGCAAGGTCGCCCACGACACCTTCGTCTCCGGCATGAGCACAGCCTTCACCGTCGCGGGCACGGTCGCGGTCCTCGCCGCCGTCGTGGCCTGCTTCACCAAGCGCGGGGAGAACGCCGCCGCGGGCGCGGGCGCGGCCCACGTCTGAGCCCTGCCGCCTCGGACTCACCCGTCCAGGGCCGGGCCCACGCCCGCCGGAAGCCCCGCGGAGGCGTCAACTCCGTACGTACGACAGCCCCGCCGGACGGTTCCGGCGGGGCTGTCGCCTATCAGGGTGGACCCGGCCGAAGCCCCTTCCGCCCGCCCGTCGCCGCAGGTCAGCGTGGTGTCGTCGGCGCTCCGGAACCGTCCGCGGCGCCCTTCGTCCACAAGGAGTTGACCCGTCATGCGTACGTGTCACACCACGCCCACCCCGAACACCACCCGCGTCACCACCGTCCTGGCCGCGACCGTGCTGGCGCTCACCGCCCTCATCCCGAGTACCGCCACCCACGCACACGCCGCGGGCCCGCCCACCCTCGGCGCCTGCGCGACCGGGCAGTTGTGCCTGTGGGCGAAGCCGGAGTTCAAGGGCGCCCGGCAGACCCACGAGCTGAGCACCCTGGACATCAACAGCTGCACCGCCCTGCCCGCCGGCACCAGCGCCCAGTCGCTCACCAACCGCACCGGCCGCCCGGTCACCACGTACCAGTCGGCGGAATGCGCCGAGACCGGCGAGTTCCAGACCTACCCGGGCGACGGGGTCTGGCTGCCCCAGTCGCCCTACCAGGTACGGGCGTTCAAGGTGTGGGAGCGGTAGTCCCGCGTGGCGCCGGGGCGCCCGGCCGGTCGGCCTGACCGCCGCCCAGCCGGGCGACCTCGCCGCGCAGCGCCCGGACCTCCTCCTGGAGCTCCCGGATGGCGGCCAGCTGGAGCCGCTCCACCTGGTCGTCGCGCTCGAAGCGGGCGATGAACCAGGCCGCGATGTTCGCGGTGACCACACCCAGCAGGGCGATCCCCGACAGCATCAGGCCGACGGCCAGCACCCGGCCCAGACCGGTGGTGGGGGAGTGGTCGCCGTACCCGACCGTCGTCATCGTGGTGAAGGACCACCACACGGCGTCGCCCAGGTTCTTGATGTTCCCGTCGGGGGCGTCCCGCTCCACGCTCAGCACCGCCAGCGAGCCGAACATCAGCAGCCCCACCACGGCCCCGGCCACATAGGTCGTCAGCCGCACCTGGGGCGCCATCCGGGCCCGCCGGCCCACCAGCAGCAGCGTCGACACCAGCCGCAGCAGCCGCAGCGGCTGCACCAGCGGCAGCACCACGGCGCACAGGTCCAGCCAGTGCGTCCGTACGAACTGCCGACGGTCCGCCGCGAGACCCAGCCGCACCAGGTAGTCGAGGGCGAAGGCCCCCCACACCACCCACTCCGCGTAGGTGCACGCCCGGTGCACCCACGCACTCGCGTCGGGCACGACGATCGGCACGGCGTACGCGACGGCGAAGCACACGGCGAGGACGAGCAGCGGGGTCTGGCTCCGCCGCTCCCAGAGCAGCTGGCGGGAGGGTTCCTTCATGCGGAGCATCGTAAGGAACGGATAAAATGAAGGTGACCCCCGGCCGTGCCAGGGGTCACCTCATGCGTCAGGACGGGCGGCGGCCCGCCTCAGGCGGCCGTCCCCACCGGAGTGGGCCGCCGCCGTCATCCGTCCGGCCCGCCGCAGGCGTTACGCGTCGCCGCCCGCCGCGCCCGGGTCCGCCGCGCTCACGTCGAGCAGCTGGTACCGGTCGATGGCCTGCTTGAGCACCGAACGGTCGATCTTCCCCTCCTTGGCGAGCTCGGTGAGCGTCGCCAGCACCACCGACTGGGCGTCGATGTGGAAGAAGCGCCGGGCCGCACCGCGCGTGTCCGCGAAGCCGAAGCCGTCCGCGCCCAGCGAGGTGTACGAGCCGGGCACCCACCGCGAGATCTGGTCCGGCACCGCCCGCATCCAGTCGGAGACCGCCACGAACGGACCCTCCGCACCCGAGAGCCTGCGCGTCACGTACGGGACGCGCTGCTCCTCCTCCGGGTGGAGCAGGTTGTGCTCCTCCACCTCGACGGCCTCGCGCCGCAGCTCGTTCCAGGAGGTCGCCGACCAGACGTCCGCCCGCACGTTCCAGTCCGCGGCCAGGATGCGCTGCGCCTCCAGCGCCCACGGCACCGCCACGCCCGAGGCCAGCAGCTGCGCCCCGATGGTGCCCGAGGTGCCCGTGGACACCCGGTGGATGCCCTTGAGGATCCCGTCCACGTCCACGTCCGCCGGCTCGGCCGGGTGCTGGATCGGCTCGTTGTAGACGGTCAGGTAGTAGAAGACGTCCTCCGCCTGCGGACCGTACATCCGGCGCAGACCGTCCCGGACGATGTGCGCGATCTCGTACCCGTAGGCCGGGTCGTACGCGACGCAGCCCGGGTTCGTCGACGCCAGCAGCTGGGAGTGTCCGTCCGCGTGCTGGAGGCCCTCACCCGTGAGGGTGGTCCGCCCGGCGGTCGCGCCGAGGACGAAACCGCGCGCCAGCTGGTCGGCCATCTGCCAGAACTGGTCACCGGTGCGCTGGAAACCGAACATCGAGTAGAAGACGTACACCGGGATCAGCGGCTCGCCGTGCGTGGCGTACGCCGAACCCGCGGCGATCAGCGAGGCGGTGCAGCCCGCCTCCGAGATGCCGTCGTGCAGCATCTGGCCGGTCGGCGACTCCTTGTACGCGAGCAGCAGGTCGCGGTCGACCGCCTCGTACTGCTGGCCCAGCGGGTTGTAGATCTTGGCGCTCGGGAAGAACGCGTCCATACCGAACGTGCGGTACTCGTCCGGCGCGATCAGCACGAACCGCTTGCCGATCTCCTTGTCCCGCATCAGGTCCTTCAGGATGCGGACGAATGCCATAGTCGTGGCGATCGACTGCTGCCCCGAACCCTTCTTCGCCGCCGCGTACGCCGCGTCGCCCGGCAGCTGCAACGGCTTCGCGCGCACCACACGGGTCGGCACGTAACCGCCGTGCGCGTTGCGCTGGTCGTGCATGTACTGGATCTCGGGGGAATTGCGGCCCGGGTGGTAGTACGGCGGAGCGCCGCCCTCCAGCTGGGCGTCGGTGATCGGGATGTGCAGGCGGTCGCGGAAGCGCTTGAGGTCGTCGACCGTCAGCTTCTTCATCTGGTGCGTGGCGTTGCGGCCCTCGAAGTTCGGGCCGAGCGTCCAGCCCTTGACCGTCTGCGCCAGGATCACCGTCGGCTGGCCCTTGTGGGCCTTGGCCGCCGCGTACGCCGCGTACACCTTCTTGTGGTCGTGACCGCCGCGGCCCAGGTGCTGGATCTGGTAGTCGGTCATGTTCTCGACCATCGCGCGCAGCCGCTGGTCGTCCCCGAAGAAGTGCTCACGGATGTACGCGCCCGACTCGGTGGCGTACGTCTGGAACTGCCCGTCCGGCGTGGTGTTCATCTTGTTGACCAGGATGCCGTCGCGGTCCTGCGCCAGCAGCGGGTCCCAGGAGCGGTCCCAGATCAGCTTGATGACGTTCCAGCCGGCACCTCGGAACTGCGACTCCAGCTCCTGGATGATCTTGCCGTTGCCGCGCACCGGGCCGTCGAGGCGCTGCAGGTTGCAGTTGACGACGAAGGTCAGGTTGTCCAGGCCCTCGCGGGCGGCGATCGACAGCTGGCCGAGCGACTCCGGCTCGTCCATCTCGCCGTCGCCGAGGTACGCCCAGACGTGGGACCTGGAGGTGTCCGCGATCCCGCGCGCCTCCATGTACCGGTTCATCCGCGCCTGGTAGATCGCGCCGAGCGGACCGAGGCCCATCGAGACGGTCGGGAACTCCCAGAAGTCCGGCATCAGCCGCGGGTGCGGGTAGCTGGAAAGGCCGTACGGGGCCTTCGACTTCTCCTGGCGGAACGCGTCGAGCTGCTGCTCGGAGAGCCGGTCCAGGAGGTAGGCGCGGGCGTAGATACCGGGGGAGGCGTGCCCCTGGAAGAAGATCTGGTCGCCGCCGTCGCCCTCGTCCTTGCCCCGGAAGAAGTGGTTGAAGCCCACGTCGTAGAGGGAGGCGGAGGAGGCGAACGTGGCGATGTGGCCGCCCACGCCGATGCCGGGGCGCTGGGCGCGCGAGACCATGACGGCCGCGTTCCACCGGGTGGCGTTGAGGACCTTGCGCTCGATCTCCTCGTTGCCGGGGAAGAAGGGCTCGTCCTTCGTGGCGATCGTGTTGACGTAGTCCGTGCTGCGCATCTCGGGCACGGCCACGCGCTTCTCACGGGCCCGCTCGATCAGCCGCAGCATCAGGTAGCGGGCGCGTTCACGGCCCCGCTCGTCGACTGCGGCGTCCAGGGAGTCGAGCCACTCCTGCGTCTCCTCCGGATCGAAGTCCGGGACCTGACTCGGCAGGCCGCCAATGATGATCGGATTGCGATCGGATGCGGAAGCCACGCTGTTCCTTCGCTGTCGGGGGAGTCGTGCTGAAGTCGTATCTGTGGGGCGCCGCCTCCCATGGTCTTACGCTCGCCCCCAATCGTCACCTTTACCACTGGGTAATCCCTGGAGTCGGCGGGGAGCCCGGAAGGGGGGACGAGCAGGGGTACGCCCAAATCGCCACCTTACGCCCAAGTCGGTCAACCATTTCGTAAGGCCGTTCGTCCCTCAAACAGGTAGGAAAGTCCTCAAGGGATGTCCAATGAGTGGGAATGGTGTGGGATGAATCACCAGGGGCGTGCGCGGGGAGGCTGAAAGTTGCGGCGAGACGGCCGCAATCGTCACCGTTTCGACGGTCTCGGCGGCCGGGTACTTGCGCGATCCGCCGCGCCCGTGTGGACTACGTCCAATGCTGCGCGTACGCGCGCCGCCGAAGACATTCACCGAACAAGAGCAGGAGGCACCCCGTGAGCGCGACCGCGGACCACGCGGAGAACCTGGCCGCCCGGCTGGGTTTCCAGTCCGAACAGGTGGTCCAGGAGATCGGCTACGACGACGACGTCGATCAGAAATTCCGTGAGGTCGTTGAGGATCTCGTCGGCGAAGTCGTCGACGAGGACTACGACGACGTCGCCGACGCCGTACTGCTGTGGTTCCGAGAGGACGACGGCGATCTGGCGGACACACTGGTCGATGCCACCGAGCTGATCGAGGACGGCGCACTGATCCTGCTGCTGACCCCCAAGACGGGCCGCCCCGGCTACGTCGAGGCCAGCGACATCCAGGAGTCTGCGGAGACCGCCGGTCTCTCGCTGGCCAAGGGCGCCCCCGTCGGCAAGGAATGGGCCGCCACCAAGCTGGCGAAGCCCAAGGCCGCCGTCAAGTCCAAGCGCTGAGCCGCGCCCCGCAGCCGAGCGGACAGGCATGCACACCCCGTCGACCCCGGTCGGCGGGGTGTGCGCGTTCATACGACCTAGGCTTGGCCGGGTCACCTGGGCTGTCTCACCCGAACAGCCCAACGCAGGAATGCAGGAACCGAAGGGAAGCGAGAGATGGCGATCGAGGTCGGCAGCAAGGCCCCGGACTTCGAGCTCAAGGACAACCACGGCGCCACCGTGCGGCTCTCCGACTTCCGGGGGGAGAAGGCCGTCGTGCTGCTCTTCTACCCGTTCGCCTTCACCGGCGTCTGCACCGGCGAGCTGTGCGAGCTGCGCGACCAGCTGCCGCGCTTCCAGAACGCGGAAGTCCAGCTCCTCGCGGTCTCCAACGACTCCGTGCCGACCCTGCGGGTCTTCGGGGAGCAGGAGGACCTGGACTACCCGCTGCTGTCGGACTTCTGGCCGCACGGGGAGACCTCGCGCGCGTACGGGGTCTTCGACGAGGACAAGGGCTGCGCGGTCCGCGGCACCTTCATCATCGACAAGGACGGCATCGTGCGATGGACTGTCGTCAACGGGCTGCCCGACGCGCGTGACCTGAACGAGTACATCAAGGCACTCGACAGCCTCTGAGCGCAGATCCGCCCGAAAACCGTTTACAGGCGGGAACCCGTCACTAGGATCGAACCGTTGATCCTGTAGCAACCGCATGACGGGGCCCCGCCCCACACACATACCAATGGAGGACCCGTGGGAGTCAGCCTCAGCAAGGGCGGCAACGTCTCGCTGACCAAGGCCGCGCCTAACCTGACGGCGGTCATCGTCGGTCTGGGCTGGGACGCTCGCACCACCACCGGTGTCGACTTCGACCTCGACGCCAGCGCGATCCTGACCAACGACCAGGGCAAGGTCGCCAGCGATGCGAACTTCGTGTTCTTCAACAACCTGAAGAGCCCGGACGGCTCCGTCGAGCACACCGGTGACAACACCACCGGTGAGGGCGAGGGCGACGACGAGGCCATCAAGGTCAACCTCGCCGGCGTCCCGGCCGATGTCGCCAAGATCGTCTTCCCGGTCTCGATCTACGAGGCCGAGAGCCGCCAGCAGAGCTTCGGCCAGGTCCGCAACGCGTACATCCGCGTCCTGAACCAGGCCGACAACACCGAGCTCGCCCGCTACGACCTCTCCGAGGACGCCTCGACGGAGACCGCCATGGTCTTCGGCGAGCTGTACCGCAACGGTGCGGAGTGGAAGTTCCGCGCCATCGGCCAGGGCTACGCCTCCGGTCTGCGCGGCATCGCGCAGGACTTCGGCGTCAACGTCTGAGCCGAGAGCAGTTCACCCGTCCGGCGCCGTGCACTGTGTGTACGGCGCCGGACCGGCTTTACCCGCTTCACACGCTCCGCCCGCTCCACCGGCATCACGCCGTCGGGACCACGCGTTCCGAACGTTCACCCGCTCCACCCGCTCCAGCCACACCGTCGTCCGGGGAGGACCACATCATGGGCGTCACACTCGCCAAGGGGGGCAATGTCTCCCTCTCCAAGGCCGCACCGAACCTCACCCGGGTTCTGATCGGCCTCGGATGGGACGCGCGCTCGACCACGGGGGCCGACTTCGACCTCGATGCCAGCGCGCTGCTGTGCAACAGCGGCCGGGTGCTCGGGGACGAGTACTTCGTCTTCTACAACAACCTGAAGAGCCCCGAGGGCTCCGTCGAACACACGGGAGACAACCTCACCGGCGAGGGTGACGGTGACGACGAGTCGATCATCATCGACCTCAGCAAGGTGCCGGAGCGCGTCGACAAGATCGTCTTCCCGGTCTCGATCCACGAGGCGGACAGCCGCCGCCAGAGCTTCGGCCAGGTCAGCAATGCCTTCATCCGCGTGGTGAACCAGGCCGACGGCCAGGAGCTGGCCCGATACGACCTTTCCGAGGACGCGTCCAGCGAGACCGCGATGATCTTCGGCGAGGTCTACCGGTACGGGGGCGAATGGAAGTTCCGCGCGGTGGGGCAGGGGTACGCGTCGGGCCTCCGGGGCATCGCTCTAGACTTCGGGGTCAACGTTTCGTAAAGCCGTACAAACGATGGGGTGCCAGTGGTTCTCAAAACCTTCGGCTGGTCGTTCGCAGTCACTGCGCTCGGTCTGGTCGCAGCGGTGTTCTACGGGGGGTGGACAGCCTTCGGGATCGTGGCGATCCTGTCGGTCCTCGAGATCTCGCTGTCTTTCGACAACGCGGTGGTCAACGCCGGAATCCTGAAGAAGATGAATGCCTTCTGGCAGAAGATCTTCCTCACCATCGGTGTCCTCATCGCCGTGTTCGGCATGCGACTGGTCTTCCCCGTCGTGATTGTCGCGATCAGCGCCAAGATCGGGCCCATCGAGGCCGTGGACCTGGCCCTCTCCGACAAGGAGATGTACGAGCAGCTGGTCACGGACGCCCACCCGTCCATCGCCGCCTTCGGTGGCATCTTCCTGCTCATGATCTTCCTCGACTTCATCTTCGAGGACCGTGACATCAAGTGGCTCGGCTGGCTGGAGCGTCCGCTGGCCAAGCTCGGCAAGATCGACATGCTGTCCGCGTGCATCGCGCTGATCGTCCTGGTCGTCGCCTCGATGACCGTCGGCGCCAACGCCCACCAGCACGGCGGCGTGCACGTGGACAAGGCGCAGACCGTCCTGATCTCCGGCGTCCTCGGCCTGATCACCTACATGGTCGTCGGCGGCCTCTCCGGCTACTTCGAGAACAAGCTGGAGGAAGAGGAGGAGGCCGAACACGAGGCCGAGGAGGAAGCGAAGAAGAGCGGCAAGCCCGTCTCGGCCGTCGCCATGGCCGGCAAGGCCGCCTTCTTCATGTTCCTCTACCTCGAAGTCCTCGACGCCTCGTTCTCCTTCGACGGGGTCATCGGCGCCTTCGCCATCACCAACGACATCGTGCTCATGGCCCTCGGCCTCGGCATCGGTGCCATGTACGTCCGGTCGCTGACGGTCTACCTGGTCCGCCAGGGCACCCTCGACGACTACGTCTACCTGGAGCACGGCGCGCACTACGCCATCGGCGCGCTCGCCGTGATCCTGCTCGTCACCATCCAGTACCAGATCAACGAGTTCATCACCGGCCTCGTCGGTGTCCTGCTGATCGCCTGGTCCTTCTGGTCCTCGGTGCGCCGCAACAAGCGCCTCGAACTGGAGGGTGCCTCCGCCGAGGCATGACCGCGGCGGTAATGCGGAACGCTTCATTGCGGGGCGGCGTACGGGGTCCACGGACCCGGTGGGCCGCCCCGCTTCCGTACGCGTGCAGGGGCACGGGTGATCAGGGGTTCAGGGGGGCAGGGGATGGGTTTCTTCGACGGCATCTTGGGCAGCCGCGCCGTGCAGTTCCAGTCGGGCAGCGCCTCGTCGAACGCGATCGAGCTGACCAAACGGCATCCGACGGTGTCGCTCAGCAAACAGGGGGCGGTCCACGGCAATCTGCGCGTGAACCTGTCCTGGCGCATGCGCACATCGGACATCAGCGGCCGCTCCGGCCAGAGCGGCCAGCTCTTCCGGCATCCGTTCAAACTGTTCAAGCCCGACATGGTGCAGGCGCACACCCAGGGCATGGTCAACGTCGACCTCGACATGGGCTGTCTGTACGAGCTGACCGACGGCACCCGCGGCGCCGTGCAG
The DNA here is from genome assembly GCF_026340255.1 of Streptomyces sp. NBC_01408. Lineage (GTDB taxonomy): Bacteria > Actinomycetota > Actinomycetes > Streptomycetales > Streptomycetaceae > Streptomyces. Next base: position 3,102,167 of record NZ_JAPEPJ010000001.1, read on the forward strand.
CCGCTGGGGAACCTGCTGGGCGACCTCAACGACCCGCCGTTCGTCAAGCTCAGCGGGGACGACCGGTTCGGCTCGGCGTCGGGGGAGACCCTGTACGTCAATCTCGACCACGCGGAGGAGATCAAGCGTCTGCTGGTCTTCGTCTACATCTACGACCAGACCCCGGCCTTCGACCGGACGCACGCCATGGTGACCCTCTACCCGGTCACCGGGCCGCGGATCGAGATCCCGCTGGACGAGCGGCACCCGCAGGCCCGCTCCTGCGCGGTGGTCTCCCTGGAGAAGGTCAAGGGCGAGCTCGTCGTGCGGCGCGAGGTGAAGTTCGTCTACGGGTTCCAGGCCGAGCTGGACCGGCTGTACGGCTGGGGGCTCCAGTGGGGGCGGGGCTACAAGAGCACCAAGGCCTGACGGCCGCGCCCCCGGCCCCGGCGGCCGGCTCCGCCCCGGCGGCCCGCCCGGCGCGGTGCGGGCCGCCGGCCCCGGCTCAGCGGCGGATGAACTGGGGGCCCTGCACCGGCAGCCGGAAGGCCGGGTCGCCGCCCGGACCGGGAACCGGGGCCGGGGACACCGGCTGCGGGTACCCGTAGGCGGGCTGGGCGGCCGGCGGGGCCTGGGTGGGCGGCGCCGGGGTCCGGGGCGTCGGCGGGGCCATCGCGGCCGTCTGCTCGGCGGTGGGCCCGGCCGTCGGGCTCGCGGCGGGTTCGGCGGAGGCGTCCGGGGCGTTCTCGTCGACCGAGATGCCGTGGTCGGTCGCCAGCCCCACCAGGCCGTCGGAGTAGCCCTCGCCCAGCGCGCGGAACTTCCACCCCTCGCCCCTGCGGTACAGCTCCCCGCAGATCAGCGCCGTCTCGGCGCCGGTCTCGGGCCGTACGTCGAAGTAGGCCAGCGGTTCGGAGCCGCCGGTCGGGGTGGCGTCGTAGAGCAGGATCCGCAGGTCGCGCACGTGCTCGAAGGGGACGTCCTCGGCGGAGGCGACCACCAGGATCCGGTCCACCATCGGGGTCACGGCGCGCAGGTCGGCCTGGACGGCGTCGGTGATGCCGTCGCCGAGCTGCTTCTTGCCCAGGCGCCAGACGGCTCCCGAGGGGTGCCGGGGCTGGTTGTAGAAGACGAAGTCCTCGTCCGACCGCACTCGCCCGTCCGGGCCCACGAGCAGCGCGGACGCGTCCACGTCCGGTACGTCGGGGCCGTCGGTCCAGCGCAGCACCGCCCGGACCGCCACGGCGGTCACCGGGATGTTCGAGCCCTTCTGCATCGCGTGCGTCATGCCCGTCATCCTGCCCTCCCGGGGTGGAGCGGGACAATGCGGCCCCCCGTAGGGCCTTGTATCGAACGCGAGACCTGGGCATGGTGCAAGAGGGTTACCTGAACTTCATGTGCTTGAGGAATTCTTGACTCACGTTCGTACGTACTATTACCGGCCACGCCAGTTGGGCCGCCGAGGCAGTACGGGGGAAGCACATGCGTCACTTTGGGCACATATCGCCCACCGTCCGTAAGGACCTCTTCCACCAGGAACCGGCCGAGTTCACCTCCGCCTCACCGGCCCGCATCCTCGCCGCCGCGCTGGGCGCCACGCTCTACAGCCCGGCCACCCGCCCGCAGCTCGCCGCCGACGTCCGCAAGCAGGCCGGCCGCGGGGTGGTCTCCATGGTCCTCTGCCTGGAGGATTCCATCAGCGACGGCGATGTCACCGGAGCCGAGGACAACCTCGTCCGGCAGTTCGCCGAGCTCGACGCGGACACCGCGGAGCTCCCGCTGCTGTTCATCCGGGTCCGCACGCCCGAGCAGATACCCGACCTCGTGCACCGCCTCGGCGGATCCGCGCGCCGACTGGCCGGATTCGTACTCCCCAAGTTCACGGAGAGCCGCGGCACCGCCTTCCTCGACGCCGTGGCCCAGGCGGAGGCGGCCGGAGGCCACGACCGCCTGTATGCCATGCCCGTCCTGGAGACCCCCGAGCTCCTCCACCTCGAAACCCGCGTCGAAGCCCTCGCCGGAATCTCGCGCACGGTCAACGCGTACCGCGAGCGGGTCCTGGCCCTGCGCCTCGGCGTGACCGACTTCTGCTCCGCCTACGGCCTGCGGCGCACCCCCGACATGACCGCCTACGACGTCCAGATCGTGGCCGGAGTGATCGCGGACGTCGTCAACGTCCTCAGCCGCGCCGACGGCACCGGCTTCACCGTCACCGGCCCGGTGTGGGAGTACTTCCGCAGCCAGCAGCGCCTCTTCAAGCCCCAGCTGCGCCGCAGCCCCTTCCTGGAGGAGGGCGTGGAGGAACTGCGCACCGCGCTGATCGAGCACGACCTCGACGGGCTGCTGCGCGAGATCGAACTCGACCGGGCCAACGGCCTGCTCGGCAAGACCTGCATCCACCCCGCGCACGTCACCCCCGTCCACGCGCTGTCGGTGGTCTCCCACGAGGAGTTCAGTGACGCCCAGGACATCCTGCGCCCCGAGCGCGGCGGCGGCGGAGTGATGCGTTCCGTCTACACGAACAAGATGAACGAGGTGAAGCCCCACCGGGCCTGGGCCGAGCGCACCATGCTGCGCGCCGAGGTCTTCGGTGTGGCGAAGGAGGAGGTCGGCTTCGTCGACCTCCTGACGGCCGGGCTCCAGGTCTGAGCGGGCCGTTGACGAAACCGACGAGGAAAGGCAAGACGATCGAAGCAGTGTGGTCGGGAACCTGGGTCGCGGACCGGCTGGGCGTGCGCCTGGAGGAGGCCGCCGAGGAGGTCCGCGAGCCGGGCTCACCGCGGCTCGCGGACCTGCTCGGGCTGGCGCTGCGGCGCAACCCCAAGCGGGCGCACCTGCTCGTCTCGCAGGTCCTGGGCAAGCACGTCCCGCAGTCCCCGCGGACCGTGTACGCCGCCGGATACGGCCTCGGCGAACGGGTCCGGGCGCTGCTCGGCAACCAGGCCGCCTCCGCGGTGGTCCTCGGCTACGCCGAGACCGCCACCGGGCTCGGCCACTGCGTCGCCGACGGCCTGGGATACGCCCCCTACCTGCACTCCACCCGCCGGCCGGTGCCGGGCGTGGAGCCCGCGGGCGGCTTCGAGGAGTCCCACTCGCACGCCACCTCGCACCTGCTGCTGCCCGAGGACCCCGCGCTGCTCGCCGGCAGCGGCCCGCTGGTCCTCGTCGACGACGAGTTCTCCACCGGCAGCACCGTCCTGAACACCATCCGCGACCTCCACGGCCGCCACCCCCGCCCGCACTACGTGGTCGTCGCCCTCGTCGACATGCGCTCCGCGGCCGACCGTGACCGGCTCACCGCCTTCGCCGCCGAGATCGGCGCCCGCGTCGACCTCATAGCCCTGGCCTCCGGCACGGTCCACCTCCCCGAGGGCATCCTGGCCAAGGGCCAGGCCCTGGTCGCGGAGTACGAGGAGGACCAGCCCGAGGCCGGGGACACTCAGCCCCGCCGGCGTTTGAGGCGCGGAGCCCCGGCAGACGGCCCGCAGCCGATCACCCGCATCCCGCTCGCCTGGCCGGCCGCAGTGCCGGACGGCGGCCGCCACGGCTTCACCCCGGCCCACCGCTCGGCCCTGGACAGCGCCGTGCCCGAGATGACGGGCCGGATATCGGCCGCGCTCGGCTACGACCCCGGCCGCGTCCTCGTCCTCGGCAACGAAGAGCTGATGTACGCCCCGCTGCGCCTCGCCAAGGCCCTGGAGGAGACCGGCGCGGCCCGCGAGGTCCGGTTCTCCACCACCACCCGCTCGCCCGTGCTCGCCGTGGACGACCCCGGCTACGCCATCCGCACCCGGCTCGTCTTCCCCGCCCACGACGCGCCCGCCGACGGCCCCGGCGACCGGTACGCGTACAACGTCGCGGGCGCCGGTTTCGACGCCGTCGTCGCCGTCGTCGACTCCGCCGGTGACACCCCCGAGCTGCGCGCCGGACTCCTCGCGGGCCTTGCCCCGCACACCGGCCGCGTCCTGCTGGCCGTCATACCTTCCTACGTACCCGACGTACCCGACCGGCGGGAGCCGATCATGACCGAGCCCCTGCGCGGCCCCGCCTTCTCCTCGTACGCCCCCGAGGACGTCGGCTGGCTGCTCCAGGACTTCTCCGACGTCGAGCTGGAGGCCCCCACCGAAGAGCGCGAGGAGGCGATCCAGGCGGGCGGCGCCCACTACGCCGAATCGCTGCCCGTCGAGTACCAGCCGTCCCCGCAGTACCAGGAGCTCTACCGCAGTGCCCTGGCCGCCTCCGCGGCCCGCATAGCCCGGGCCGTCGGCACGGTCACCGAGACCGTCCTGGCCGAACGCTCCCCGTCCCCCGTCCTGGTCTCCCTGGCCCGCGCCGGAACCCCCGTCGGCGTGCTCATGCGCCGCTGGGCCGCCGCCCGGCACGGCCTCGACCTGCCGCACTACGCCGTCTCCATCGTGCGCGGCCGCGGCATCGACGCCAACGCCCTGCGCTGGCTGGCCGCCCACCACGACCCGGCCGACATCGTCTTCGTCGACGGCTGGACCGGCAAGGGCGCCATCACCCGCGAGCTGAAGGCCGCGCTCGGCGAGTTCCCCGGCTTCGACCCGGAGATCGTCGTCCTCGCCGACCCCGGCTCCTGCGTGTCGACGTACGGCACCCGCGAGGACTTCCTCATCCCCTCCGCCTGTCTCAATTCCACCGTATCCGGACTCATCTCGCGTACGGTTCTGAGGTCCGACCTCGTCGGACCCGCCGACTTCCACGGCGCGAAGTTCTACCGCGAGCTCGCCGGGGCCGACGTCTCCGTCGACTTCGTCGCCACCGTCGCCGCCCACTTCGACGACGTGGCCGAAGCCGTCGACGACGAGGTCAAGGAGCTGCTGGCGGCCGACCGCACGCCCACCTGGGAAGGCTGGGCGGCGGTGGAACGCATCAGCGAGGAGTACGGCATCCACGACGTGAACCTGGTCAAGCCCGGCGTCGGCGAGACCACCCGGGTCCTGCTGCGCCGGGTGCCGTGGAAGATCCTCGCCCAGCGGGGAGCCGGGGCCGACCTGGACCACGTACGCCTGCTCGCCGAGCAGCGCGGCGTCCCAGTGGAAGAGGTCGACGGGCTGCCCTACACCTGCGTCGGACTCATCCACCCCCGTTTCACGCGCGGCGCCACCGGCGCCGACGGAAAGGCTGTGTCCTCGAAGTGACTGTCCTGATAGCCAGCGACCTCGACCGTACGCTCATCTACTCGTCGGCCGCCCTCGCCCTGACCATGCCGGACCCGGTGGCCCCCCGGCTGCTGTGCGTCGAGGTCCACGAGAGCAAGCCGCTGTCCTTCATGACGGAGACGGCGGCCGGCCTGCTGGCGGAGCTGACGGCCGACCCGTCGGTGGTCTTCGTCCCGACGACGACGCGGACCCGCAAGCAGTACCAGCGGATCAGCTTCCCCGGCCGCCCGGCCCGCTACGCGATCTGCGCCAACGGCGGCCAGCTGCTGGTCGACGGGGTCCCCGACCGGGACTGGCGCCGGCAGGTCGCCGCCCGCCTCGCCGAGGAGTGCGCCCCGCTGGAGGAGGTGCACGCCCACCTGCTGGCGACGGCGGACCCCGCCTGGCTGCGCAAGGCGCGCCTGGCGGAGGACCTCTTCGCCTACCTGGTCGTCGAACGCGACCTGGTCCCCGAGGAATGGCTCAAGTCCCTGACGCGCTGGTCCGAGGCCCGCGGCTGGACCGTCTCCCTCCAGGGCCGCAAGATCTACGCGGTCCCGCGCCCGCTCACCAAGAGCGCGGCGATGTACGAGGTGGCCCGCCGTACGGGAGCCACCACCACCCTCGCCGCGGGCGACTCCCTGCTGGACGCCGACCTGCTCCTCGCCGCGGACGCGGCCTGGCGCCCCGGCCACGGCGAACTGGCCGAAGCGGGCTGGACGGCCCCGACGGTGACGGCCCTGCCGACGGCGGGCGTCCTCGCCGGCGAGGAAATCGTCCGCGCATTCACCGGGGAAGCCGCCCGGCTCGGCACACTGGGCGCATGACCAAGGGCAACAGCACCAAGATCACCGACGAGCTGTACCAGTACATGCTCGACCACAACCCCCCGCTGGACGAGGTCCAGCGGGGGCTGGTGGCGACCACCTACGAGAAGTTCCCGGACGTCGCCGGCATGCAGTCGGCGGAGGAGCAGGGCCCGCTGCTGGCGTTCCTGGTCCGGCTGACCGGCGCACGCCACATCGTGGAAGTCGGCACCTTCACCGGCTTCTCCACCCTGTCGATGGCCCAGGCGCTGCCCGCCGACGGCCGCCTCATCGCCTGCGACGTCTCCGAGGAGTGGACGGCGTACGGGCGGCAGGCCTGGGAGGCGGCGGGCGTCGCCGACCGCATCGACCTGCGCATCGCCCCGGCGCTGGAAACCCTCCGGGCGATGCCCGCAGAACCCCACGTCGACCTGGCCTACCTGGACGCGGACAAGGAGAACCAGATCGCGTACTGGGAGGAACTCGTGCCCAGGCTGCGCACGGGCGGCCTGATCGTCACGGACAACACCCTGTACCACGGCACGGTCCTCGACGAGTCGGCCACCGGCTCGGCGGCGGGGGTCCGCGCCTTCAACGAACACGTCGCGGCGGACCCCAGGACGGACTCCGTCCTGCTGGCGATCTCGGACGGCCTCACCCTGTCGCGCAAGCGCTGACGGGTTCGTCCGTCGCGTCCTGCCCGGTCCCGACCGGTCCTGCCTGGTCGGGACCGGTCGGGACCGGTACAGCCTCAGCCTCAGCCGCAGCCGCCACCACCACAGCAGCCGCCCCCGCCCCCGCCGCCCATGGCGGGCGCGGGCGCGCCGCTGCTCCCGCCGACGGCCACGGCCGACAGCAGCTTGACGGTGTCGGCGTGGCCCGCGGGGCAGTCGGCGGGCGCGGAGGACTCGGCCATCGGCCGGCTGACCTCAAAGGTGTCGTCGCAGGTCCGGCAGCGGTATTCGTATCGAGGCATGCGGCTAAGACTAGAACGTTCTCCCGGCCGTGCGGGTGCGTTGCTCACGGGCCGCCTGGTCCGGGTGTCGGGCACGCCAGTACGGATTGTCGTGGGGCAGGGCGCTGCCCACCCGCCCGTACATGCCGAACCACATCAGCATCACGCCGACGACGAAACTGAACAGCACGTTCTGGATCTTGAAGGCCAGGAAGTTCAGGCTCGTGTCCAGCAGCGCGAGGTTCACGAACCCGCTCGCGATGAACAGCAGACCCAGCGCGATGTTCAGGGTCGAAGCGAAGGTCCCGCCGATCACCATCCCGGTGAACAGCAGGGCGCCGATGCAGATCGACAGGACACTCAGCGCGCCGTTGGTGTTCAGCGCGAGCACCGTGTCCCCACCCGTGTCGAAGAACCCGATCCGGTCGATGAGCCCCAGGATGCCGAAGGCGACCAGCAGCAGCCCGGTCAGGCCGGCGCCGACCCGGTAGACCGTGCTCAGCCGGTGATCGGTGGGCAGATGATTGTCGAGCCGGGCGTTGACGGGATGCAGGACGCGGCGCAGCAATCTCTGCGAGACCGGTGGTGGTTCGTGGGACGGGTAAGGCTCATGGGCCATGTACGGCGCGTAGTGCTCATGGGGCTCGTGGCACCCGTACACGGCATGAGGCGCGTAAGACTCATGCGGCACAGGGGGTGCCTGGGGTGCGCGGGGCGCACGAGGCTTGTGGAAAGTGTGGGCAGCCATAGTGCCCTCCTCTGCTCCGTTCCCGGAACCTCCAGCATCCGCCCGCGCACACCCCAGGACAACCCCGGACCCACTCGTCCAGGGCCGGTTCTTCGGTTCAGGTCCTCGTCCTAACCGACGGCGCGCTGGTCCCGTATGTCCGCCACCACCCGGCCCACCGCCACCCGGACCTCCTCCATCTCCTGCAGGAAGTGCCAGTAGTCCGGATGCCGCCCCTCCAGCGCCGCCAGGGCCCGGCCCACCCGCGCCACCGCCGCGTCCAGCGGACCCGCGTGCCGCGGATCGGGCACACTGCGGCCCGCCATCGCCAGCCGCTGCGCATCCCGGATCGCGAACCGGGTCCGGTCCACCTCCGCCTGCGGATCCCGCGCCACCGCCTCCAGCCGCGTCAGCCGGTCCTGCGCCGCCGACACCGCCTCGTCGGTGGCGTCCAGCGAAGCCCGGACCGCCTCGATCAGCGCCCCTACGTCGGCCCAGCGCTGCTCCTCCCGCGCCCCGGCCGCCTCCCGCAGCTGCTCCTCGGCCCGCGCGACGTCCCGTACCGCCTCGTCCGGGACCTGCTGAAGGTCCTGCCAGCAGGCCGCGCTGAACCGCCGGCGCAGCTCGCTGAGGACCGGATCCACCCGGTCCGCCCGATTGCGCAGCGCCTGCGCGCGCGTCCGCAGACTCACCAGTCGCCGGTCGATCTCCGCTGCCCGCTCCGGCAGCCGCGCGGCCTCGGCCCGTATCGCCTCCGCGTCCCGCAGGATCCGGTCGGCGCGCTGCACCGTCGCCTGCACCCCGTGGAGCGCGGCCCCCTGGTTGAGCAGCGTCAGCTCGGGCCCGAGCCGGGCCAACCGCACGGCCAGGTCATCGGCCCGCATCCCCTGGGCCCGCACCCCGTCCAGCGCGTCACTCGCCGCCAGCAGCGCCGCCCTGGCCCGCTCCCGCGCCGGAGCCACCCGCGCGAGCTGCGTCTCCGCCTTGTCCAGCAGCGGCTGCAACCCCTGCGCGAACCGGTCCAGCTCCGCCTTGACCCGTACCAGCTCCTCCCGCGCCCGGGTCAGCTCCTGCGTGGCCCGCGCGGCGACCGAGGCCTGCAGCTCCGGACGGTCCAGATCGTGCGCGTCGACCGCCTCGATGTACACGTGACTGACCTGGTCGATGCGCTGCCCCAGCGCGGTGAACCCCTCGCCCGCCTGCCGCGCGGCGGGAGACCCGTCCGCCGCGGCGATGGTCTCGACCGAGATCCGCAGATCCCGCTGCGCGCTGTCCAGCTCGTAGAACGCCGCGGCCGCGGCATCCTTCGCCGCCTGCGCGTCGGCCCGCCGACTCTCGTCCCGCCCACCGAACCAACGCCGGGATGCCGTCGTCACAATCCCTCTCCCGTGCCGCGTCCGCTCATGCCCCGCTCCATTCTCCCCCACAGGAACGGGTTTGCGTGGGGGGTAGGCCCGGCATGTAGGCTGTCCACTCATCCACGGGTGTGTAGCTCAGGGGTAGAGCGCTGCTCTTACAAAGCAGATGTCGGCGGTTCGAAACCGTCCACGCCCACCAGTGAAAAGACCCCCCGCCAATCATGGCGGGGGGTCTTTTACATCTCCAGATGACATCAACGGGAGCGCTCAGGAACGGCCGGGACGCTGCCTCAACAGCCGGTCCATGTGCCCGATCGCCTCGCGCTGCGTCTCCTGCACGACGTGCGCGTACACGTTCATCGTGACGGCGATCTGACTGTGCCCGAGGATCTCCATCACCACCCGGGGCGGTACGCCGGCGGCGGTCAACAAAGTGGCCGTCCCGTGCCGCGCGTCGTGCAGCCGAATGACCCTGAGACCAGCGTCCTTGGCCACGCGGGTGAAGGACCGGTAGACGTTCCGCGGCTCGATGGGCCGACCGGTCCGGGTGGTGAACACGTACCCGGACTCCTGCCAGGCGTCTCCGGCCTTGGCCCGCGCCTCGGCCTGCTTCATCCGCTGCCAGCGCAGGGGAGCGACGCAGATCCCGGGCAGGGGGAGGGTCTGCCGACGGCGCCGTCCCTTGGGGTCGTCCTCGTAGGCCTCGCCCCCAACGCGCTGCCGCTGCGTCCGGACCCGGATCTCGCGTCTGTCGAGGTCCACGTTCTCCCACCGGAGTCCCACGATCTCGCCCCGCCGGAATCCGAGCGCGATGGCCAGGACAAAGGCGGCGAACAGCGGGTCCTTACGGCCGGCGGCGAGGAAGTCCAAGGTTTCCTGGAGGCTCCAGGGCGACAGGTCCCGCGCCTCAACCTTGGGCGGCTCGACGAGCGTTGCCACGTTCCGTGTGACCAGCTCCTCCCGGACCGCAGCAGCGAGAGCGGTTCGCAGCACACGGTGCGACTCCTTGGCGGTTGCCGCGCTGGTCTTCTTCTGCAGCTGCACGAGGACCCGCCGGACGTCACCCACGCCCAGCGATTCCAGCCGCTTCGACCCGAGCAACGGCACCAGGTAGAGCCGGACATGCGTCTCGTACTTGGCGAAGGTCGTGCGCTTGCGGTGCGGCTTCACGATGTTGTCCAGCCAGTACGGCAGCCACTCGGAGAGCTTGGCGGACCGCGTCGGCACGGGCACGCCCTGGTCGACCTTGGCGAGCAGGTCCCGGCGCTTCACGTCGCACTCGGCCCAGGTCTTGCCGTAGGCGAACTTCCGCGCTCGGGTGCCATCGGGCTGGAGGACGTACACGGCAGCCTGGAACCGGCCGTCCTTGCGCTGGGTGATGGTGCCCGCGCCGTTCGGGTTGCGCTTGCGCTGGGTGGCCATCAGGCAGCCTCTCCGATCTCGAAATCGATGAACTCCCGGACGGCGTCGGCGGGGATACGGCGAGCCCGGCCGACGGTGATGGAGACGAGCCGCCGGGACCGGATGAGGTCGTAGACGGTCGACCGCCCGAGCTTGAGCCGCTGCATGACCTCGGGCACGGTGGTCAACCCGCTACGAAGGAAAACTCGTAGCGGGCTGTGGGGAGTTGAGCGACCGTCAGTCTGTGGCCGGGATCCGAAACTCGAAGACGAACTGGTCAGCGGCCATGAGGGTGTCGCAGACCTCCACGACCCGACCCTCCTCCGTGACGGCGTTCCGCAGCAGATGAACCACTGGAGCGCCCGGGCTGAGTGCCAGCTCCGACGCCTCCGCCCTGGCGGCCGGCCGGGCCTGCAACGTCTCCACGAACTCGGCGAAGACGTGGCCGTGTTCCTCCAGGCGGGCGTAGATGCCGCCCCCGCCGGGGTTCGCGGCGAAGAGCTCCGGGATGTCGCGCACCACGTCCCACGGCAGATACGACGTCGCCGTCTCCACGGGGGTGCCGTTGCGGAAGTACAGGCGGCGCCGGGCGAGCACCTGAGTGCCGACGTCGACGCCGAGCCGTTCCGCGATGCCCTCGGGGGCCTCCGTCGGCCCGATGTAGATGACGCTGACCTTGGCGGTCGCGCCGGACTGCTCGGACTCGGCGAGGTACGCGGCCTTGCCGCCCTGCCGGAGTGAGCGCCGGAAGCGGTCCGAGGACTGGTGGCGCACCGGCGGACGGGCCTTCACGTACGAGCCCTTGCCGTGCCGTGTGTCGACGAGACCGCTGGCGCGGATCTCAAGCATGGCTTTGCGGATGGTTCCGCCCGAGACGCCGTAACGGTCGACCATCTCGGCTTCGCTCGGTACCTGATCGCCGGGCTTCAGGGCGCCGGCGCGGATCTGCTGGACGATGTCCTCGGCGATCTGCAAGTACCGCGGTACGGCCTTGCCACCTCCTACAGCTGTTCCCATGGTCCTTCGCTTCCTCCTATGCTCATGTACATGAGTAACAGTGCCCCGTCGACCCGGTCAACGCCACGCCACTCCGTATCCGTAGCGGGTGTGGTGGTGCGGGATGACGGTCGGCTGCTGGCGATCCGGCGCGCGGACAACGGAACGTGGGAACTGCCGGGCGGGGTGCTGGAGCTGGAGGAGACTCCGGAGGAGGGCGTGCAGCGGGAGGTCCTGGAGGAGACCGGGGTCCAGATCGAGGTCGCCGAGCTGACCGGGGTCTACAAGAACATCGTTGTCGGCGTCGTCGCCCTGGTCTTCCGGTGCAAGCCTTCCGGCGGCGACGAGCGCACGTCCGACGAGACCACGGCGGTCCAGTGGCTCACGCCCGAAGAGGTGTCCGAGCGGATGTCCGAGGTCTACGCTATCCGACTGCTGGATGCCCTGGACGGGGAAGGGCCCCACGTCCGGAGCCATGACGGGCGCCAGCTGCTCACGGTGCGGTGAGAGTTTCCCTACTTCATCAAGGCACCCGCCGCGCACAGCGCGGCGAGCGCGCCCGTCGCCCGGGCCTGCGCTCCTGTCTCCGCCCCGCTCCGACCCGACCGCCGGCCGCGCGCCAGAACAGCGCGGGTCTGATGGTGGGAAGCCCCCGATGCGGCTGGCGATAGTCGGCCCCGTGGCTTGAGGCACCTTCCCGGCCGGGCCCCTGTGCCGTGCAAGAACCGGCATCCACGCAGCTCCTCCCGAGGCTGGCCCCAATCCGCCAGGCGCCTTGGAGCGGTCGACACTCGCGGGGCGCTGCGCCTGGCGCCGAGGCTCGCTGCCATCAACAGGTCAGAGCCCTTGCCTCCGGCGGGGGCGCTCAGGCTCCGGGATGACGGGGGCCGGTCGTGCGGGTGCGGGCCGGTTTGTGGTGCGGGTGGGGAGCTGTCATCCCGTCTGCCGTCGACCCAGGCAAGCCATAGCAGACCAGGCTTCTGGGGCCCAGGTCGTTCGTCCAGCAGGGCGCTCCACCTGGGCCCCAGAAGCCTGCCCCGCTATCACTCCGTGTGGGTCGACGGCAGACGGGATGACAGCTGGGGCGCGCTGTGGCTGGCGCCGACCGCGCCTGCAGGCCCCGGCTTCCTGCACCTTCGTCGCACTATCAGTTGGGATTCCAATTTGGGCATGGCCCCCTCATCCCCTTGCCTCTCACGACATTTCCGTCGTCTTCATACCAGTCCATTGCTCTGATCTGGGCTTCGAGATCTGTGCGCTCCTGGAAGAGTCTGGGCGGCCAGCATGTTGCCTTGTTCGCTTGCGTGCGAGTCATGGCCTTGACACTCCTCATTTCCGCGCGGCCGAGATTGGCGCTGAGGAGTAGAGCATCGGACAGGTCAGCCCTCCGGAAGCTGGCGGTCGCAAGATTGGCGCCGGTGAAATCGACGCCGCGCAGATTTGTGTCATCGAAGTCCGCGCCGAGAAGCTCAGCGTCACGGAAGCTCATTCCTCGAAGGTCAAGTCCGCTGAAATCTGCACCCTTCATCTTCTTGCCGGTGAAATGCATTCCGTTCAGTGACCGTCGCCCAGGGGTAAACCCGGGAATGCTCTCGGCAATCTCCACATTGGCGCGCCAGACCGCTCGCTCCTGTGCGGACACGAACCCTCGTTCCAAAAACAGGACGCACAGCCCCACAGCGAAGCCAGTAATCAGGCCGCCGCCGACACCGGAAAGGACTTCCACACGTGCGGTTGTACCTTCCGGGCCCCTGGCCATTCGCCATCCATAAGCCGCAAGCACCATGCCCGCGACAATCAAACCCAGTACCGCGGCTAGTTGCGCTGGGCCAACACCACCCATGGTCTTCCCTTCGCCGATGCGGCTCGCACCTCGATTCATCACCGTGTACTGCCCTCCTGCAACGAGCCAATCGGATGACGGACAGACACAACGATGGCAGTGGAAGGCCATGACCAGTAGGCATCGTGGCAGAACAAGTGAGCCGGGCCAGGGCGCGAGACATCCACATCCGGCATCAAAACTGCGGGACGATGGTGGCGCTGAGCAGACGTGCACGACAGCGGCGGCCGAGGCGCCAGCTGCCGCCACGGGGGAGCTGATCAAACATACAAAGCAGGTGTCGACACGCTGATTCGTGCTCAGGGTGGTGACATGAAGAGCCCGCGCGTGGGTTGGCAACCGTCAGGGTTGCTCCGCTCCCGCGCGATACGGTGCCGCCAAGGGGATAGCTATGAGTGAGCCGGACCTGTCGGAGTACGCAGCGATGTGGACCACCGAGCGGGATCAGTGGGAACTGCGTCGTGTCGGCGGTGTCTACCTACCGATCACGAAAGGTGATCAGCCGAGGGTGCAATTGATCTGTGACGATACGCTGGCGGACGAGGTGACCACGCGAATGCTTCAGGCAGGAGTCACCGTAGTGGACGTCGTGTAGTGATCGAGGCGTGCCCCTGGCGTGCCCGATGAGGTGGCGACGAGCGGGGACTGACGGGGAGCCGGGGCGCTACCCCCCGGTTCGGCCTGGTCAGCAAGTTGCCACGTCAGACGCGGTCCGCATACGCGATCTTCCAAACTGGTGATGTACGGCAGCAAGGTGTAGCAACCACCGCGCCCGCAGCGGACCGCTACCAGCCTCGACAGGCCGACGATGCCCCCGCAGACCACAACGGATTCGGCCTATATCGCCCAGGTTTCAAAAATGCCCACCTTCTTACCGATAAAGAGCGCTGCCGAAGTAGGAACCAGCAAGCAAATGCCGATGCCGCCAAGCACATATGGTGCCACTGGCGTCGCTTTCGGGAAGTGGCCATTAGGTCGACGCTTGCGCGCAACAGCGAAGCGCCGGATAAACAGAGCGGCGCTCAACATGATCAGGAACGCGCCGACAATCTGCAGCACCATCAAGCCGCATGCAATAAGGAAAAGGACCAGGTACGAGAGCAGCACCCCCACGACTACCCTCACTTACTCAGATTTCGGCATTAATCAGAATCCGGTCGGCTTTCATTGCCGTCGGCTGCAACCACGCGCAAGGCGGACAATAGGATCATGGCCTGGACTGCGTCAACCCGTGCAGCTGAACGCGTGCCCGATGCGTGCCCGACCGGTTGGTAAGTCGCGGCCATCTACGGGCTCCCCCGCCCTGGACCAGCAACCGCGACAAGCACCACCACGGCAGGTCACGGGCACTTACCGTCAGGAGTGGCCAGTGCGCCAAGCATCAGGGGCGCTGGACTTCGCGCGGGAAGGTTCAGGAGGCGAAGCGGGAAGCCGAGGCCAAGATGCGGGAGCTTCGGAAGAAGAAGTGGGCCTGGTGGTGATCCGTCTCTGACATCCATGGGTGACATCAACGCGGGCGAACACTGACAGTGCCTGGCGGTCGCGCAGAGGTATCGCAGCTTGGGCTGCATGGGTGATGGGTGGGGTCCGGGCGAGCTTACAAAGCAGATGTCGGCGGTTCGAAACCGTCCACGCCCACCAGTACGAAGGCCCCCCGCCGATCACGGCGGGGGGCCTTCGACGTAGGTCCTCGACGGCAGTTGGCCCCTCGGACTCATGGTTCGCGGGGCGCCTGCGCGTCAGGGTGAGCGCGATCGCGCGAGGTCCTGTGTGCAGGGGGATCAGGCGTTGGGGCGCTTGCCGTGGTTGGCCTTCTTCTTCTTGCGGGCGCGTCGCTTGTTGCCTCGCTTAGCCATGGTGCACCTCTCCCTCATCCGGGAACTGCCGTGCCTTCGCCAGTCTAGGTTCAGCCAAGGGAGGGCGCATCAGCGGTCTTGGCCGGGCCGGGCCGGCGTGGGATCGTCGGCGCATGGGCGAGTGGCTCGCGTGGGGTGGGGCGGTCGTGGCCGTGGTCGCGGCCCTGGTGATAGTGGAACGGGCGGCCGGCGCCGGCTTCGAGCGGCGGCGCGTACAGGAACGGGCCCGGCTGCTGGCCCAGCTCCCCGCACCCGTCACCGAGGCGCCGGACCCGAAGTTCCACGACGTCGGCGGGATCCCGCACCCGTCGGCCCAACTCGGCGACCGCAGGGACGACTTCACCCCCCTCCTCGTCGAGTACTACGCCTACGGCCTGACCCAGGCGCGGAGCAGCTTCGTGACCAGCCAGCGGTTCGCCGGGGTCGGGGCCGCGATCCTGCTCCTCGGGGTGGGGCTGGCCGTGTGGAAGGCCGAGACCAGCGGAGACCTCTACCTGGGCGTCACCACCAGCTCGGTGGGGCTGGTGGTGGCCCTGGTCGGGCAGCTCTTCCACCGCCGGGCCGACACCGCGCTGCGGCACATGGCCGCCCAGACCGCCTCGCTGCGCGACGACCGGCGAGCCACCGAGACCACGCAGCAGGCCATCGCGCTCCTGGACGAGGTCGCCGACCCCGTGCTGCGGGCCCGGCTCCAGGCCGGGCTGATCATGAAATTGTCCGGGTCCGAGCTGCCCCCGTAGCGGGACGGGAGCGGGATAGTGGGGGTATGTGCCGTTCCATTAAGACCCTGCGCCCGCCCGCCATCCCCGAGAAGGCCACCGAAGAGGAGATCCGCGCCGCCGCGCTGCAGTACGTACGCAAGGTGT
The DNA here is from genome assembly GCF_026340255.1 of Streptomyces sp. NBC_01408. Lineage (GTDB taxonomy): Bacteria > Actinomycetota > Actinomycetes > Streptomycetales > Streptomycetaceae > Streptomyces. The sequence continues at coordinate 3,118,116 of NZ_JAPEPJ010000001.1, forward strand.
CCGGCTTCCGGGTACCCGCCGCGCACAACCGCGAGGTGTTCGAGGAGGCCGTGGACGCCATCGCCGAGGCCACCCGGCTGCTGCTCGACGGAGTGCACGTACGGGGGTAGACCGCAGCCGTGTGACGGCCCGGCCGTGTGGTCGGGCCGTGGTGCGTCAGGCCGCCGTGTGGGCGCGGCGGCGCAGCACCCACACCCCGGCGCCGAGCGCGACCGCGACGAGGGTGCCGCCCGCGGCGATCTGCCCCGGGCTCACCGAGCCCATGCTGCCGCCCGTACCGCCGCGCGCGGCGCCCGGCGTGACCTGGAGCGAGACGGTGACGCGCTGGCCGCCCGGGCCGCCGCACTCGAAGGTGACGCGGTGGGTGCCGGGGTTGGCGTTGTTGTAGACGGTTGCGCTGCCGAAGAGGTTGGTGGCCTCCAGGTTGCCGGGGGTCAGCTGTACGTCGCCGAAGGCGGTCGACGTGGCCCTGCCGGTCTTGGTTCCGCAGCCCGCGACATTGAGGCCGACCCGCCCGCCCGGCGCGACGGTGCTGGGGGTGACGGAGGCGGAGGGCGCGGCGTAGGCGACGGTGGCGGCGACGGGAGTGGCGGCGGTCACGACGAGGGCCGCGGCCGCGACCTTCATCAGACGGCGGGACACTGCGTGGGGCGTGGCGTGCGTCTTGGCGGGCATGGAGAGAACTCCTCGGCTCCTCGAAACGGCGCGGCCAGGGCACGGATGTGACGCGGATTCGGTTGCGCACCGTGCTAGGGACGCTAGGAGCCCAGCCCGGCGGCGGCGATCGGGGCCGGGTGAACGGGTGAGGCACTGCTCCACCCGGGGGACCCGTACACGAGGGACGCCCTGCGGCCGGTCTCCGCCAGGACCGCGGCGCGCGCCGTGGCGAGACGTTCCGGCTACGCGGCCGGGGTGGCCGTGACCGTGGCCGGGACCGGGCGGCGTACGAGGAACGCGGCCAGGGCGCCCGCCGCGAAGAGCGCGACGAGCGAGAGCGCGGTGCCGAGCCACTGCGTACCGAGCCACTGGGTGCCGAAGTAGCCCAGGGCCACGCTGTAGCCCGCCCAGGCCATGCCGGCCAGGACCGACCAGGGCAGGAACTCCATCACCTTGCGGTGGGTCTTGCCCGCGCCCAGGGACACCACGGAGCGGCCCGCCGGAGCGAAGCGGGCGATCACGACCAAGGCGCCGCCGCCCCGGGCCAGGGCCGTGCCGAGGCGTTCGTGGGCCCGGGTCAGCCGACGGGAACGGGCGATGGCCCGGTCCAGTCGGGCCCCGCCACGCCGGCCCAGCCGGTACGCGGCCATGTCACCCAGCACCGAGGCGGTCGTGGCGATCACGAGCAGGGCCAGGATGTCCGGCACCTGCGTGGGCACCGGCACCGGTCCGGCCGCCCCGGCGGCAGCCGCGGCAGCCGCCGCGGTGATCACCAGAACCCCGCTCGGCAGCACCGGCAGGAAGACGTCGAGCACGACGGACAACGCCACCACGGCGTAGATCCATGGGCTCGTGGTCAGCGACCCCAGAGTCTCAAACAAAGCGGGACTCCCCAGTCCGGTTGACGTTCTGCGGCACGAAGCGCCGCGACGTCGCGGGGGAGCGGCAGGAGCGGCTTGACAGCCATACAGCGTACGCCTGGCGTTCGCACACCGGACGCCCGGGGCCGCTGCCGCGGCCACAGTGTGTCAGGTGCCGCCGCCCGCGGGCACGATCCCGCGTACGCGTCAGGCTCGGCACCCGTTCCGGGTATCTCCGCGCCCCGCGTCGGCCCGTGCCCGCGCCCCGCGTCGGCCCCTGCCCGTGTTGGCCCGTGCCCGTGTTGGACCGCCCGCGCCGGCCCGGTGCGCACGGCTCATTCCGCCGCTGTCAGGTCCCGGTCCAGGACCGTCACCAGCCGGGCCCGCTTCCGCTCCTTGCGCGCCTGGTCCAGCCGCAGCCGGGCCGTGCGCCCCGTCAGCGCCAGCGTCATCAGCTGGTTCCCGAACCACGGTCCACCCGTACGCCGCCAGCTCAGCGGCGGCCGCCCCGTCCGCCCGTGCCGGGAGAAACCACGCCCCAGCCACCGCCCCGTGCGCGACCAGCCCAGCCGGAAACCCCACTTCACCGCCGTGTGAACGGAGTTGTGCACCGGCGAACACGTCAGCTGGAACACCCGCGCCGTACTCGGTATTCGGGGCTCGGCCACATACGCGTGATGCACGTCCCCCGACAGCACACACACCGTCGCCGGAGCCCGCGGCCCCGTCCCCACCTCCTCGATCAGGTCCGTCAGCGCCGCGAACGAGGCCGGGAACGCCGCCCAGTGCTCCAGATCGCTGCGCCGGCGCAGGTTCTCCCCGATCCGGGCCCAGCGCGGCCCCCGCTCCCCGCGGCACAGCGCCGCGTTCCACGTCTCGGCGTCGTGGATCAGCGGCGGCATCAGCCACGGCAGCGAGGACCCGATCAGCAGGTGGTCGTAACTCCCGTGCCCCGCCAGAGCGTTCTCCCGGAGCCACTGCTGCTCCCCGGGATCGAGCATCGCCCGCCCGTCCTCCGCCAGGACCCGCGCGGCCCGGGTGTCCACCATCAGCAGCCGGCTCCGCCCGAAGTCACGCCGGTAGCTCCAGCGCACCGAGCCCGGATCGGCATCCGCCCGCGATGCGAAGGCCCGCAGCAGATCCGTACCGTCCGGGGACTCCCGTACCGCCCCGTACAGCTCGTCGGACGCGAGCTCGGCAGGCGAGAGATTGCCCAGGTGCTGGTACACCCAGTACGACATCAGCCCGCTGAGCACCCGCTCCCGCCACCACGGCGTCGCCCGCATCTCGGCCAGCCACGCCGCGCTCGTGTTCCAGTCGTCTATGACGTCGTGGTCGTCGAATATCTGCAGGCTCGGCACGGTCGACAGCAACCAGCGGATCTCCGGGTCGAGCCAGGACTCGTAGTAGAGCCGGGTGTACTCCTCGTAGTCCGCGACCTGGGCTCCGGGGGCCTCCCGCAGGTCCCGCCGGGCCGCCAGCCACTGCCGGGTCTCCAGCGACAGCGCGTCCGCGTACACCTGGTCGCCGAGCAGCAGCAGAACGTCCGGGCGCACCGCCTCAGGATCGGCAGCCAGCTGCGCCGCGAGGGTGTCGAGCGCGTCCGGGCCGTGCGGCCCGTGCCGGCCGGGCGGCGGTACGGACTGGCGGCAGGAGCCGAACGTGACGCGCAGCCCGGCCGCGGGCCGCCCGGGGCCCGACAGGGCCGGCGCGGCGATCGTGCTCGGCGGGAAACCGCTGTCGGGCAGCGGCCACACCCGGACGCCGTCGAGCAGCACCTCGTACGCCGTCGACGTGCCCGGGGTCAGGCCGGTCACCGGGACCAGGGCGTAGTGGTGGCCCTCTATCTGGAAGGTGCGCACACTGCCGCCCGCCCCGTCCGCGCACCGCACCTCGGCCGTGCACGGGCGGTCGGCCTCGACCCATATCGTGGCCGAACCGCCCGTGTCCCAGTCGACGTAGCGCAGCAGTGGCCCCAGCCGCAGTCCGGCCATGACTCCCCCTCTTCGTGTCCCCTGTGATCACGGTACGACGGGGAGCGGGAGCCGCGCCTCCCCCTGGCGGGGGAGAGTCAGCAGCCGTTCAGGATGTTGGTCAGGGCCGTCTTCTCGCCGGAGTCCATGCTCAGGCCCCAGTACTGCTTCACGTGGACCCACATCCGCGCGTACGTGCAGCGGTAGGCGGTCCGCGGCGGCAGCCACTTGCCGGGGTCGAGGTCGCCCTTGGCCTGGTTGACGTTGTCGGTGACCGCGATCAGCTGCGGGCGGCTGAGGTCGTTGGCGAACTGCTGGCGCTTGGTCGTGGTCCAGGAGTTGGCGCCGGAGCGCCAGGCCTCGGCGAGGGCGACGACGTGGTCGATGTCGAGGTCGGAGGCGGCGGTCCAGGTGGCGCCGTCGTACTCGGAGTACCAGCTTCCGCTGACCGCGGCGCAGGCGGAGTCCTGGACGACGTTCACGCCGTCCCGCTTGAGGACGGTCTCGCGGGTGTTGCAGCTGCCGGAGACGGTGCTCCAGTGCGGGAAGAGGTCGCGGCTGTAGCCGCTGGTGGAGCCTTCCGCCTTCGGTGTGACCGTGGCGAGGTAGGACCGGGCGGCGGCCGCGCTCATGGGGGTGGGCGGGGCGGCCGCGGCGGTGGGGGCGTTGACGAGGGAGGTGAGGGAGGCGAGTACGACGGCTGATGCGAGCACGCCAATTCGACGCGCGTAGACGGTGGGTATGAGTGCCATGAGGGCTCCCTGGATGCGGGGGGTGTGGCCGTACGGCCCCGGAGGGGTGCGGCCATGCTGGTGGCGCCAGGTTTCGCGGGGATGGGCGCCGGGTGACAGCTTGGCGACATGGGCACGTCACATCAAGTCGGGCAACCGGGCTTGTTTAAACGGAAGTTGAGATTCCGAGCCTGAGGTGCGAGTGCCCGAGGCGCTGACCAGGGACGCCGACCGAGCGGCGCCGCCCCAGGGGCCGTCGCCGTCTGCGCCGGGCGGGAGGGCGCTCAGAAGGCCGGGCCGGGCCGGGACCAGGGACCAACGGCCTATTCCGGGCCCTCCGCGGCGTCCAGTACCCTTGGCGGAGCAGAAGGGGAGTAGCTCTTCGCCGGACCGTCGACATACTGCTGGGTCACACCAGCCGGCGCCCGGAGGCAGGCCGCGGACAGCGGCCGGCCAGCGAGACCTTCGGCCGCAGTGTCCTGTTCAGGTGTGGGCGCGCTCATGCGCGCGTACGCCAGCCAGGGCGCCGCCGAGCCGAAGCGACCCCTGACATTCCCCAGGTCTCTCGGTACCGATGGCGTCCTGCCCGACCGATAGAGGTTCCACCCCGTGTTCAGCTTCAGCGTCACGGCGATCGCCTTCGGCGTCGTCTTCCTCGCCGAGCTCCCCGACAAGACGGCCCTCGCCGGACTCATGCTCGGCACCCGCTACCGCGCCTCGTACGTCTTCGCCGGGGTCGCCGCCGCCTTCGCCGTGCACGTCGCCCTCGCCATCGCCGCCGGCAGCGTCCTCACCCTGTTGCCGCACCGGCTCGTCCAGGCCGTCGTCGGCATCCTCTTCCTCGCGGGCGCGGCCATGCTGCTCCTGAAGAAGAACGACGAGGACGAAGAGGTCAAGCCGCCCGCCGACCAGTCCTTCTGGAAGGTCTCCGGGGCCGGCTTCATGCTGATCCTGGTGGCCGAGTTCGGTGACCTGACGCAGATCATGACCGCCAACCTCGCCGCACGCTACGACAACCCGGTCTCCGTCGGCATCGGCGCGGTGCTCGCCCTGTGGGCGGTCGCGGGCATCGGCATCCTGGGTGGGCGCACCCTGATGAAGTACGTGCCGCTGCGGCTGATCACCAAGATCGCGGCCGCCGTGATGGCGGCGCTGGCCGTGTTCTCGCTGTACGAGGCGATCGCGGGCTGAGCCTGACCGCGGTGGCCGGCCGGCGGCGGTGGGTGCGGCGGTGGCGGCGGCGGTGCGGAGCGCCGGCCGCTCTGGCGCACGCAGCACAGGGGCAGTTGACGTGATCCGCCAACTGCCCCTGTGCTGTTGCGCTGCCCGGTGTCAGTGGGCGCCGAGGTGGGCGAACTCCGCCCACTCCTTCTCGCCTTCGCTCGAGCAGTTCGAGGTGTAGAGGGGGCCGAACGGCGCCGGAACGGCGGCGGTCGACGCACAGGTGGACGCGAAGGCCTTGTGCCCGCCGGAGAAGTACTCGCTGTCGAATCCGTCGTCGGCCAGGGCGGCTCCGGCGCCGCCCAGCAGGATGCCGGCGGCCAGGACAGACGCGGTCAGGGCAGAGCGCATACGCATGGAAACTCCCAGTAATCGCTGGATGACGTGCCAGGAGAGGGCGCGTCGACCGGTTGAACATCACGGGGAAGTCACGAGAAACGGCATGTCACTCCAATGGCCCGGGAACTGAAACGGAGCACCCTGGGCAGGGGCCGCGCGCAAGGACCCCGCGCAGGGATCGCGGGCCGCGGGCAGGGCTCGGGGCCCTGATCCGGCGGGTCGCGCGCCAGGCCGACGTCGCCGCCACGGTCGCGGTCGACGGCAGCGGCATTTCCCTGGGCGCCGCCGGCCGCGCCGCCCCTGGTACGTCGCCCAGGGGTGGCCGTCAGGGCTGCGGGTGGAGGGTGATCTGGACGGAGCCGTCGGGGGTGGTGGTGACGCGCAGGGCCGTCAGGTCGGGAACGTGGGCCGTCGGGGCGTGGGCGGCGGCGCGCGGGCCCACGCCGATCACGCGCATGCCCGCGGCCCGGCCGGCGGCGATGCCCGCGGCCGAGTCCTCGAACACGATGCAGTCGGCCGGGTCCACGCCCAGCGCGGCGGCGCCCTTGAGGAAGCCCTCGGGGTGGGGCTTGCTGGCCTGCACGGACTCGGCCGTGACCCGGACCTCGGGCATCGGCAGGCCGGCGGCGGCCATCCGGACCCCGGCGAGGGCGGCGTCGGCGGAGGTGACCAGGGCGTGCGGGAGCCCGTCGAGCGAGGCCATGAACTCGGGGGCGCCGCCGACCGGCACCACGCCGTCGGTGTCGGCGGTCTCGCGGGCGAGCATCACCGCGTTCTCCGCGTGGTTGACCTCCATCGGGCGGTCCGGCAGGAGGACGGCCATGGTGGCGTAGCCCTGGCGGCCGTGGACGACCTTGAGGGCCTCCTGCGGGTCCAGCCCGTGGGAGACGGCCCACTCGCGCCAGCAGCGTTCGACCACCGCGTCGGAATTGACGATGGTGCCGTCCATGTCCAGGAGCAGGGCCCTGGCGGTCAGGACGACGGGTGCGGTGGCGGTGCTGGCCGGCATCGGCGGGGCTCCAGACGGGGCGGGAAAAGAGAACAAGTGGTTCCGTCCACCGGTCAGGGATTGAGGACGGAACCACTTTGTTCCCACAGAATACAAAACGTGGGGCGGTTCGCGCCACTCGCCGGAGTGTGAGCCCTATCCCTCCAGCGCCCGGCGGGTCGCGGGACCGTAGACACCCCACTCGTCATCGATCTCGTTGTCGTACTGGAAGGTCGACACCGCGTTCTCCACCCGCCAGTCGAACTTGCCGTTGAACCTGCCCTCGTACAGCCCCTGCGCCGCCAGCAGCCGCTGGAGCTTCTCCACCTCCGCGCCCGTGTCCCCGTACCGAAGGGTCGGATCCTGCGGTGCGGGCTTGGGCGCTGCGGAAGTGGCGGAGGGGCTCGCGCTCGGCGACGGGCTCGACGACGGCCGGGCGGAGGAGCGGGACGCACTCGGCGAGGCGGACGTCGAGGCGGAGGGTGAGGGTGACGCCGAAGGGGAGGCGCTCGGGGAAGCCGACGGCGAGGCCGAGGGCGACGCGCTCCCCGTCGCCCTGGACGGGGACCCGGACGGCACGGCCGGAGCCGCGCTCGCCGCCGGCGCGGCCGACGGCTTCGAGTCCAGCAGGGTGACCTCGCTGCCCGACGAAGCAGGGAGCACCCACAGCGCCAAGGCCGTCCCCCCGAGCCCGATCATCGCGGCCGCGGTGATCATCAGCGGCAGGAAGCCCTGCGCAGCCCGGTTGGTCCGCTTCCTGGGGCCCCCACCCCCGCCCCCACCCCTTCTGCCTCTGCCTCTGCTTCCCGGGCCGGCCGTGCCGACGGTTTCCGTGGCCGCTTCCGGGATCGGCCCGAGGCGGGCCGTGTCGGCCGGGTGCGGTGCGTACGCCGGGCCGTCCGGCCATGGCTGCTGCACCGGCGGTACGGGTATCCCGTACGCCGGGGTGTAGCCCTGGCCCTGGCCCGGGTCCGGGGCCACCACGCCGCGCATCGGCGGCGGAGGCGCCGGTGCGGGGGTCGGGTCCTCGGGCTCGACCGGGTCGGGCAGGCTCACGTACGGGCGGATGCGCAAGGGGTTGAAACCCGCACCCGGGGCACACCCGCAGGCGGCAGCGACGGCGCCGCAATCTGGACAGTGCTCACGGTTCACTGGAATCCCTCCCTGGCAACTGCCTGCGATTATGCAGACCCGCAGGGGCCCTCCCAACCCTCCGAGAGGCCATAACCGGACACACCGCTCAGGATGGAGATGTTGATCCGGCCTGAGGAGGAGTCGATGGCTCAGGATGTGACCACGGACGCTGTGGACCCCGGTCCCGGTCCGCACCGGTCCGGACCTGGCGAGCACACCTCCCGCGAGGTGATCGTCTCCATCGGCGCCCTGCTGCTCGGCCTGCTGATCGCCGCACTCGACCAGACCATCGTCTCCACCGCCCTGCCGACCATCGTCAGCGAGCTCGGCGGCATGGCCCACCTCTCCTGGGTCGTCACCGCCTACATGCTGGCCTCCACCGCGGCCACCCCCCTGTGGGGCAAGCTCGGCGACCAGTACGGACGCAAGAAGCTCTTCCAGTACGCCATCGTCCTCTTCCTCATCGGCTCGGCCCTCTGCGGCCTCGCGCAGGACATGCCCCAGCTCATCGGCTTCCGTGCCCTCCAGGGCCTGGGCGGCGGCGGGCTGATCGTGCTGTCGATGGCGATCGTCGGCGACATCGTCCCGCCCCGCGAACGCGGCAAGTACCAAGGCCTCTTCGGCGCCGTCTTCGGAGCCACCAGCGTGCTCGGCCCCCTGCTGGGCGGGCTGTTCGTCGACCACCTGTCCTGGCGCTGGGTCTTCTACATCAACCTCCCCATCGGGCTCGTCGCGCTCGCCGTCATCGCCGCCGCACTGCGCATCCCGGCGCGATCCTCGAAGCACACCATCGACTACCTCGGCACCCTCCTCATCGCGTCCGTAGCCACCTGCCTGGTGCTCGTCGCCTCGCTCGGCGGCAACACCTGGGCCTGGGGCTCGCCCCAGATCATCGGCCTCGCCGTCCTCGGTGCCGTCCTGCTCGTCGCCTTCGTCCTCGTGGAGCGGAAGGCCGCCGAACCCGTCCTGCCGCTGAAACTGTTCCGGATCCGCACCTTCACCCTCTGCTCGGTGATCAGCTTCATCGTCGGTTTCGCCATGTTCGGGGCGATGGTCTACCTGCCGACCTTCCTCCAGGTCGTCCAAGGCGTCTCACCGACCATGTCCGGCGTCCACATGCTGCCGATGGTGGTCGGCATGCTGATCTCCTCCACCGCCTCCGGGCAGATCGTGAGCCGCACCGGCCGGTGGAAGGTCTTCCCGATCGCGGGCACCGCCGTCACGGCCCTCGGCCTGCTCCTCCTGCACCAGCTGCACCGCACCAGCTCCACCTGGGAGATGAGCGTCTACTTCTTCGTCTTCGGCGCCGGACTCGGCCTGGTCATGCAGGTCCTCGTGCTGGTGGTGCAGAACGCGGTCAGCTACGCGGACCTCGGCGTCGCCACCTCCGGTGCCACCTTCTTCCGCTCCATCGGCGCCTCCTTCGGCGTCGCCATCTTCGGCACGATCTTCACCAACCAGCTCGACGGCAAACTGACGGCCACCCTCGCCGGTGTCCCGCTGCCACCCGGCGTGGACGTCGCCCGGCTGGAGGCCGACCCCCGGGCCGTCGGCGCACTCCCTGCCGAGGTGCGCCCCCGCGTCCTCGACGCCTACGCCGGCTCCATCACCGACGTCTTCCTCTACGCGGCGCCCATCGTCCTCGTCGCCTTCGTGGTCGCCTGGTTCCTCAAGGAGGACAAGCTCCGCGGCTCGGTCACCGCACCCGATGTGACCGAGACCCTCGCCTCCAACCCCGTAGAACGCTCCTCGCACGACGAGGTCGCCCGCGCGCTGTCGGTCCTCGGCACCCGCGAAGGCCGCCGGCACGTCTACGAGAAGATCACCGCGAAGGCCGGCTACGACCTGCTGCCCGCCGCCAGCTGGCTGCTGCTGCGGATCAACAAGTACGGCTCCACCGAGCCGGCGCTGCTCGCCGAACGCACGGCCGTGCCCCTGAAAGCCATCACGGACGCCGCCCGGCAGACCGAGGGGCGCGGGCTGGCCGTCCGCGACGGACTGGCGCTGGTGCTGACCGACAAGGGGCGCGAGGCCGCCAGGAAGCTCGCCGCGGCCCGGCAGGAGTCCCTCGCCGAGCTGCTCGGCGACTGGTGGGGCCCCGACCGCCCCACCGACCTGGTCGAACTGGTCGCAGAGATCAACGAGGAGCTGTGCGGATCCGACGAAGAGGAGCCCTACGACGCCCCGCCGCGGCGCGACCACGCCCTGCACTGACCACGCCCTGCACTGACCACGCCCTGCACTGACCACGCCCTGCACTGACCACGCCCTGCACTGGCCGTGCACCTGCACCAGCCGGCCACCTGCACCGGCCGGGCACGCCCGTCAGGCGAGGCGCTTCTCGAACCAGTGCTCCGCGTACGGGCCGGAGTTGTACGCGGGTATCTCCGCGTACCCGTGGCGCGCGTACAACGCGCGGGCCTCCACGAGGTCCGACCGGGTGTCCAGCCTGACCCGCTCGGCGCCCATCGACCGGCCCGCCTCCTCCAGGACCTCGAGCAGCGCCGCGCCGCCGCCGGTGCCGCGGGCGCGCTGGTCGACGTACACCCTGGTGAGCTCGGCGGTGACCGGGTCGAGCAGGCGTATCCCGCCGCAGGCCAGGGCCGCGCCGTCTATGCGCCCGACGACGAACAGTCCCGTCGGCGGGACCAGTCCGTCGTCCGGGAAGTCATCGAGTCCCTGGTCGATCTCGGCCTCGGTGACGGTCCGCTCCCAGAACCGGCCGGCGATGTCGGCGAAGTACGCACGGCGCAGGGCGGTGGCGTCCGGGGTGTCGAAGGACTCCGGGGTCACCGTCCACGACGCCGTCGTGGTGGCGGTCCCCGCGGCCGTCGCGATGCCGGTCGCGGCGCCCGTCGCGGCGGTGACCGTCGTACCGGTCGTCGTGGTTCCAGGGGCTGCGGTGATGATCGCTTTGCTGTCCATGACGACATTGTGGAGTCCGGGTCGGATCCGTGGCGTGGAATATCCACAGGGGCGGGCCGATGATAGGAAAAAGGACAAACCACCCACGGGAAGAGTGTGAACCGCCATGTCGGAGCATCCGGACTGTGCCCTGATCCGCCGCGGCTACCAGGCCTTCGGCAAGGGAGACATGGAGACGCTGAGCACGCTGATGACGGCCGACGTCATCCACCACGTGCCCGGCAGCAACCCGCTTTCGGGGCACCACAAGGGGCGCGAGGCCGTCCTCGACCTCTACCGAAGGCTCGGGGAGGAGACCCACGGCACCTTCCAGGTCGAACTCCACACGGTCCTCGCCGACGGCCGCGGCCACGTGATGACCTTCCACACCACACGGGCCGACCGGGGCGACCGGGGCATCGAGATCCGCGGAGGACTCTTCTTCACCATCATCGGCAACAAGATCACCGATGTCGACGAGTGCACCGAGGACATCGACGAGAGCGACGCCTTCTGGAGCTGAGCCCCGCGACGCCAAGGGGCCCGGGTCGCCGACCCGGGCCTCTTGGTGAAGGACTTCGCAGGTCAGGCCTGCTTCGGCGCCGCCTGCTGCACGACCTCGAACGACCACACCGACGAAGCCGAGGCCGCGGGCTTCGGGCGCTCACCGCCGCCCGCACCGGCCGCACCGCCGCCGCCCTGGTGCGCGGCCTTCATCGGGCCCTCCATCCACGCCTGGAAATCCTCCTCGGAACGCCACCGCGTGTAGACCAGGTACTGGTCGGTGCCCTCCACGGGCCGCAGCAGCTCGAACCACTCGAACCCGTCCGAACCCTCCACGGCACCCGCCCGCGAGGCGAAGCGCTGCTCCAGCACCTCCCGCTGCTCGGCGGGGACGGTCAGCGCGTTGATCTTCACGATGCTCATGCACGCCATCCTAGGTATCCCGCGGGAGATAACCTCGTCCAGGTAATGAAGCGGTGCATGAAACGCGGCAGCCAGGCGAAGTCAGGGTTGCGGTCAACACGGCGGGAGGCCGGCGAGGCGTGGCTAACGCGGCGGAGCACAGTGGTGCGAACGGACATGCCGGGGTCATAGGCGGTAGCGGCAGACTGGGGGCGGCGCGCCTGCTCCTGTGGGCGCTGGCGGGGGCCCTGGCCGTCAGACAGGCCGCCGCCGTGCTGCGCGTGCCGCCCGGAGAGTGGCTCAGCGGGTTCCACCTCCCCGGCAGCCTGCCCGGGTCGCTGTACGACGCCGGGCAGTTCACCGGCACCCCCTTCGCCGGGCTCGTCCTCAAGCCGCTGACCGGCTTCGCGGCCCCCTCCCTGGAGGTGGCCTGGACCTGCGTGACCCTGCTGTTCGTCGCCGCGATCGGGCTGGTCGCCGCGCGGGCCCTGCCCGACCCGGTCCCGCGGCGCACCGCGCTGCTGGCCGCGCCCGTGCTGGTCGCGCTGATGATGATCTCGCTGCCCGTGCGCGAGGCCGCCTCGCCGGGACAGACCGCCGTGCTGCCGGTGCTGCTGGTCCTCCTGGCCGTCTTCCGGGTGCCCGGCGACCGGCCCGCGGGCTTCCTCATCGGCCTCGCCGCGGCCCTCCAGCCCGCCCTGCTGCTCTTCGCCCCCCTGCTGTGGCTGTCCGGGCGCCGGCCGACCGCCGGGGCCGCGGCCGTGACCTTCGCCGGGGCCACCGCCCTGTCCTGGGCGGCCATGCCGCGCGACTCCTGGACGTACTGGGCCGAGCACCTGGCCGGAGCGGGCCTCGGCGGCGCGCCCGACAGCCTCGCCAACCAGTCCGTGCACGGGGCGCTGCTGCGCCTCGGCCTGACCGGACCCGTCGAGATACTGCTCTACGTCGCCCTCGCGGCCGGGATCGCCTGGATCGGCCTGCGCCGCGCCGTCCGCTACGCCCGCGACGGGCAGCTGCTGCTCGCCGTCGCCGTCACCGGCTGCGTGGCCGTCGCCGTCTCCCCGGCGGGCTGGCGCCACCAGCTGCTGTGGGTGCTGCTGGCCGTAGCGGGCAAGGTAGGCAAGCGGGCCGCCGACCGGCCCGTGTGGCCGGTGGCCGTGGTCCTGGCCATGACCCTGCCGAGCGCGGTGCTGCTGCCGAACCTGGCCGCGCTGGCCCCCGTACGCGACAACGTCCTGCTGCTCGCCGCGCTGGCGGCGGCCTGCGCCGTGCCGTTCCTGCCGCGCTCGTCGCCGTACTGGCGCGAGCCCGTGCCGACCGCGTACGGGCGCCCGGCCGAGGCCCGCTGGGCGCGGGTGCCGCTGCTGCCGTTCTGGCGGCGCGTACTGTCCCGCCCCAACCTGCTGCTGGAACTGCTGCTGATACGGGTCGGGTACTCGCTCTACTCGCACATCCGGGCCGCCGCGCCCACCAGCCGCAGCCTCGCCGAGGGCAACGGCAGCCAGATCCTCGGCATCGAGCGGGCGCTGGGCATCGACATCGAGCACGCCGTGAACCATGCCGTGGTGAACACGCCCTGGCTGGAGGCCTTCTTCAACTTCTACTACACCTCCTTCCACTTCGTCGTTCCGCTGGCGATCCTCGCCGTCCTGTACTGGCGCCGCCCCGGGGACTACCGCTGGGCCCGCGCCTCGCTCGGCCTGGCCACCGTCCTCGCCCTCGTCGGCTTCTGGCTCTACCCGCTCGCGCCGCCGCGCCTGATGCCCGGCCTCGGCTTCGTCGACACCGTGCACGGACCGCAGGACCTCGCCAACCCCTCGTACGGGGCCATGACCGCAATCTCCAACCAGTACGCGGCGATGCCCTCGCTGCACTTCGGCTGGTCGCTGTGGTGCGGCATCGTGATCGTCGTCCTCGCGCCGAAGGGCTGGCAGAAGCTCCTCGGGGCGCTGCACCCGCTGATCACGGTCTGCGCGATCGTCGCCACCGCCAACCACTGGCTGCTGGACGCGGTCGGCGGTGCGGTCGTCGTGTCGGCCGGTTTCGGGCTCGTGTACGTGCTGTCCGGGCCCCGCGGTCTGCAGGTGAGCCTTCCGGGCCAGCGGGCGTCGTCCACCGCGGCCGAAGCCGAAGCGGGGACCGCGGCCGGTCCCGGAGACAGGGTGCGCACGCCGGCCCGCTCCGGGCCGGCGTAGCGGCACACGGACCCCGTCCGGTCCCCGTCCGCCCGCGCTCGGAACGCCGCCGGGACCCGCACAGGGCCTTCCGGCGGCGTTCGCGTTCAGGAGCCGAGATGCGAGGGCGCCGGATCCCGCGCACGATGATCAGGGGGCGTCCGACCGCTCAGGGGAGCACCGGTCCGCCGGACTTCGCAGACGGTGAGGGGGAATCCGGTACACCCCGGTGCCGCACGGCTTCGAGTGCGAGGAAAAGGGGAGAACTATGAGGAAATCCCTGGTGGCCGCGCTTGTCACCGCCGTGACGGCCGTCCTGTCGGTCGGTACGGGCCCGCCAGCGAACGCCGCTTCGGAGTACTGCACGCAGACGACCCCGAACACCTCGATGCTGCTCTACAACGACGTCACCGGCGCGGCCGTGTCCGGCACCCTCGCGGCCGGGCGCTGGCAGCAGAAGGCAGCGTTCACCCTCCCGGAGGACTACACGAGCGCCGCCGTGAGCCGGGACTCGCTGCTGCTGTGGAACGCGTTCAGAGGCGAGGGCGAGAGCGGCACGTTCACGGACGGCAAGTACACCCGCGTGAAGGTCTTCGACGACGCCTTGGACGGGTGGCACTACCCCGCGGCGTCGGGTGACTCCGTGCTCCTGTACAAGCCATGGGGCGACCGCGTGATGACGGGTACCCTGAAGAACGGCGTGTACCAGCAGGTGCGGGAGTACGACGACATCGGTGAAGGCTGGCAGGTCATGGGCAGTTCCTGCGACACGATGGTCTTCGTGAAGAGCACGGAACAGGCGTCAGGGGACGACCTGGTCTCCCTGACGTACGGGACGCTCCAGAACGGCGTCTACACGCAGGTCGGATCAAGGGACGGAGACGCGTTCCTGGCAGACCTGGCGACCGAGAACGGAGACCTGATCGCGACCAAGGACTCCGTCCTGGCCTTCTCGCCCACGGACGCCGAGTTCGTCTACAAGGTGGGCACGGCGACCGACGGCAAGGTCAGTGCCTTCCGCGACGGCGGCACCTCCGGCGTCTGGGAAACGGTGTCCCGGACCGCGGACAGCGTGCTCTTCTACAACCGGGACGGGACCGCCCGGACCTCGACGCTGAGCGGGGGCCACTACGCCGACGTCGGTCCGCTCGCCGGTCTCTCCCCGCACTGGTCGATCATCGCAGGCGGCGTGTAGCCCCCCGCCCGTACGCAGGCCGCGCAGGCCGAAGGGGCACACGGGCCGAAGGGGCGCCGGGGCACACGTGCCCCGGCGCCCCTTCGGTGGATCGCCGCGTTCTGCCATGATCGGCCCCCGGCGGTCGTGCCGCCACTCGGGGAGCCTGCCGGACGGCGGACGGCGGACGGCGGGCGGCAGGGGCCGGGGCGTGGGTGGGGTGGCCCCTGCCGTGCTGGGTGGGTCGCGGGTCAGGGGTGGCTGACCCGGAGTTCCTTGATGCCGTTGAGCCAGGCCGCGCGCAGGCGCCGCGGGTCCTCGCCGGTCAGGCGCAGGTCGGGCAGGGCGTCGGCGAGCGCGTTGAAGATCAGGTCGATCTCCATGATCGCCAGGGATTTGCCGAGGCAGAAGTGCGGACCGCCGCCGCCGAAGCCCAGGTGCGGGTTCGGGTCGCGGCTGATGTCGAAGGCGTCCGGGTTCTCGAAGACCTCGGGGTCGTGGTTGGCGGAGGAGTAGAAGAGCCCCACCCGGTCGCCCGCCTTGATCTTCTGCCCGCCCAGCTCGGTGTCCTGGGTGGCGGTGCGCTGGAAGGACACCACCGGGGTGGCCCAGCGGACGATCTCCTCCGCGGCCGTGGACGGCCGGGTCGCCTTGTACAGCTCCCACTGCTCGGGGTGGGTCAGGAAGGCGTGCATGCCGTGGCTGATGGCGTTGCGGGTGGTCTCGTTGCCCGCGACCGCCAGCAGCAGGACGAAGAAGCCGAACTCGTCCGAGCCGAGGTTGCCCTGGCCCTCCGCCGCTACGAGTTGGGTGACGATGTCCTTGGCCGGGCACTCCTTGCGCTCGGCGGAGAGGTTCATGGCGTAGCCGATGAGCTCCATCGCCGCGTTGGCGCCGACCTCCTCGGTGATCGCGTACTCCGGGTCGTCGTAGGCGATCATCTTGTTCGACCAGTCGAAGATCTTGGAGCGGTCCTTCTGCGGTACGCCGATCAGTTCGGCGATGGCCTGCAGCGGGAGTTCGCACGCCACCCGCGTGACGAAGTCGAAGCTGCCGTCGCCCGAGGCCGCCAGCGCCTCCTCGACGATCTTCCGGGCCCGGTCCCGCAGCGCCTCCTCCAGTCCGCGGATGGCCCGCGGGGTGAAGCCGCGCTGCACGATCTGGCGTACGCGCGTGTGTTCCGGCGGATCCATGTTCAGCATGATCAGGCGCTGGGCATCTATCGCATCGCGCTGGATGTGCTCGTTGAAGCGGATGATCGCGGTGTTGACGGTGGAGGAGAAGAGCTCCGGGTGCGTGGAGACGTACTTGACGTCCGCGTGCCGGGTCACGGCCCAGTAGCCCTCGTCGTCGAAGCCGGTGACGCCTCGCCGCTGCGGGCACCACCACACCGGTGCGGTCTGCCGCAGCTGGGCGAACTCCGGGAGCGGGACCCGGCTTTGGAGCAGGTCGGGGTCGGTGGCGTCGAAGCCTTCGGGCAGCGCGGGACAGGACATCGGGGCAACTCCAAAGTCTGACGGAGCATCAGAAGTTGGCTTGAAGGTAGTAACGAGTTCTAGAAGTGACAAGAGTCGGGGCGTCAACTGTTGCGTGTGGAATCCGTGCAGGCCGCGTGCAAGACCCTTGCGTGACGGGGGTCCGGGTCATAAGACTGCGGGGAGAACTAGAACGCGTACTAGTTCAGGGCGGGGCGCCGGGACGGCCCGCCGCGCTGGCGCTGTGCAGGAGAGGACGAGCTCATGGCCGCGGAACCCGTCATCGTCGAAGCCGTACGCACCCCCATCGGCAAGCGCGGGGGCGCGCTCGCCAACCTCCATCCCGCCTACCTGCTCGGCGAGACCTACCGCGAGCTCCTCACCCGGACCGGAATCCAGCCCGACTGCGTGGAGCAGATCGTCGGCGGCACCGTCACCCACGCCGGCGAGCAGTCGATGAACCCCGCCCGCAACGCCTGGCTGGCCATGGGGCTCCCGTACGAGACCGCCGCCACGACCGTGGACTGCCAGTGCGGCAGCTCGCAGCAGGCCAACCACATGGTCGCCAACATGATCTCCGGCGGCGTCATGGACATCGGCATCGCCTGCGGCGTCGAGGCCATGAGCCGGGTGCCGCTGGGCTCCGGATCCAAGCACGGCCCGGGCAAGCCCTTCCCGGACGAGTGGAACGTCGACCTCCCGAACCAGTTCGAGGCTGCCGAGCGGATCGCCCGCCACCGCGGCCTGTCCCGCGAGGACGTGGACCGGCTCGGCCTGCTCTCCCAGGAACGGGCCGCCGCTGCCTGGGCCGAGGAGCGGTTCAAGCGCGAGACCTTCGCCGTCCAGGTCCCCACCACCGAGGAGGAGCAGGCCGCCGGACAGGGCATGTGGCGCCTGGTCGACCGGGACGAAGGGCTGCGCGACACCTCCATGGAGGCGCTGGCCCGGCTCAAGCCGGTCATGCCGACGGCCGTGCACACCGCCGGGAACTCCTCGCAGATCTCCGACGGGGCCGCCGCCGTGATGTGGGCCTCACGCAAGATGGCGCGCGCCCTCAAGCTCAGGCCGCGCGCCCGGATCGTCGCCCAGACCCTGGTCGGCGCCGACCCCCACTACCACCTGGACGGGCCGATCGACGCGACGCGGGCCGTGCTCGGCAAGGCCGGGATGTCACTCAAGGACATCGACCTCGTCGAGATCAACGAGGCCTTCGCCTCCGTCGTCCTCAGCTGGGCCCAGGTCTTCGACCAGGACCTGGAGAAGGTCAACGTCAACGGCGGGGGCATCGCACTCGGCCACCCCGTCGGCGCCACCGGCGCCCGGCTGATCACCACCGCGCTCCACGAGCTGGAGCGCCGCGACAAGGAGTTCGCCCTGATCACCATGTGCGCGGGAGGCGCGCTGGCGACCGGGACGATCATCCAGCGCCTGTGAGCCCGTAGGGGGTGCCCGCCGGTCAGGCAGGACACCCCCTACGGGCGGCGCGCACCGAGCCCAGTGGGATGGGAAGCCGAAGGCCCCGGGGGCCGGACCTGGGGAGGCCGGCCGCCGGGGCCTTCGCATGCGTGCGGGGCTGCCGCGTACGCAAAGACGCTCGGCCGGGGTGTCCCGGCCGAGCGTTTTCGTGCGTCTGCTGCGTCTGCTGCGTCTGCTGCGTCTGGTGCCGCTGGTGGCTTAGTACCAGTGGTTGTTCTGCCAGAAGTTCCAGGCGCCGACGGGGCTGCCGTAGCGCTCGTTCATGTAGTCCAGGCCCCACTTGATCTGGGTGGCCGGGTTGGTCTTCCAGTCGGCGCCCGCGGAGGCCATCTTCGAGGCCGGCAGGGCCTGGACCAGGCCGTAGGCGCCGGAGGAGGCGTTCGTGGCCTTGTAGTCCCAGCCGCTCTCGTGGGACACGATGTTGTTGAAGGCGGCGAACTGGGCCGGGTCCTTGATCATCTGCTGGGCGATCGCCTTGGCGCTCGTCGGGGCGGCCTGCGCGGGAACCGCGGCAAGCATGGAACCGGCGACGCCCAGGGCGAGGACGGTACCCGCGAGGGTCTTCTTGGAAGCGGCGATGCGGCGGATGACGGCGTTGGACACGGATGAACCTTCCGAAGGGGACAAGGGCGGTCGCGGCATGCCGAAGACATGCGTGAGCCACTCACGCGGTGGAGAGGGGTTCGTCGGCGGCGGGTGAAGTACCCCTGTCGCCCTGCGACTCATCCAGTTCTACAGAGGTCCCCACCCCCTGGCAACGACCGCTCTTACTAGCGGTCCTCGCAGCCGGGGCCCCACGGCCCCCGGCGGGGGTGGGGGGTGTCCGTGCAGGTGGGGGCCGGTTCGGAGAGGGGTATATGGGGTGTTTTGGGGCTACTATTCTGGTTCGTATGTGACCTGGGTCCTATGGGGCGGGTCACCGCCGGGGGGCCCGGATGTCACCCTGTGGAGTCGTTCGTACCCCTTTGGGGGGTGTGGTCCGGGCCACTTCCCACCCCGGAATCGAAGGCCACCGGCGCATCGAAGGCAGCTTTCCTCGTCGCCCGGCGCAACGCCTTCAGCAGCGTGGCGCCCAGGGTGAGGGTCAGTACGACGGTCAGCGCGGCCCGGCCCAGGTCCCAGCCCACCGAGGTCGCCAGGCAGTACGCGACGAAACGCGCCAGGTTCGCGGACACCGGGTCACCGGGATGGAAGGAGATGCCCTGCCCCATGCCCTGCAGGATCACCCAGCCCTGGAGGTTCATGACCGTGCCGTACGCGAACGAGCCCGCGCAGCCGTACGCCGCCAGCATCGCCAGCTCCGCCCGGCCCCGGATCCGCTCCGGTCCCGGCAGCAGCCCGGCGCCCAGCGAGAACCAGCCCAGGGCCAGCATCTGGAACGGCATCCACGGCCCGACCCCGCCCGTCAGCAGCGCGGACGCGAACATCGTCACCGAGCCCAGGACGAAACCGAAGCCGGGGCCGAGGACGCGGCCGCTCAGCACCATCAGGAAGAACATCGGCTCCAGGCCGGCCGTCCCCGCGCCCAGGGGTCTGAGCGCCGCCCCGACGGCGGCGAGCACGCCGAGCATCGCCACCGCCTTGGCGTCCATGCCGTCGTCGGCGATCGTCGCGACGACGACGGCGACGAGGAGGGGGAGCAGGGCCGCGAAGAGCCAGGGGGCGTCCTGGGAGTGGGCGAGGCCGGACTGGCGGTCGGCGAGCAGCGGCCAGCCGAAGGCCGCGATGCCGATCAGGGTGACCAGCACCAGGGCGGCCGCCGCCCGCGGGCCGATGCGGACGGGGCGGACGGGGTGGCCGGGGCGGACGGGGTGGCCGGGGCGGCTGGGGCGGCCGGGGGCGCGGCTCACGGTGCCTCCGCCGCTGCCAGGGCCGTGGCGACCTGGCTCACCGTGAGCCAGTGGCCCGGCGCCAGGACCTTCGCGACCTGCGGCGCGAAGGCGGGCGAGGAGACGACGACCTCGGCGGTCGGGCCGTCGGCGACGACCTCGCCGCCCGCCAGGATCACCACGCGGTGGGCCAGCTCGGCGGCCAGTTCCACGTCGTGCGTGGCCAGCACGATGGCGTGCCCCTCGGCCGCCAGGTCCCGCAGGATCCCGATCAGGCGGACCTTGGCGGCGTAGTCCAGGCCGCGGGTCGGCTCGTCGAGGAGGAGCAGCGCCGGGCGGCCGGTGAGGACCAGGGCCAGGGCCAGGGCCAGGCGCTGGCCCTCGGACAGGTCCCGGGGGTGGGTGTCGTCGGGGACGTCGGGGAGCAGGGCCGAGACCAGGTCCCGGCAGGTGCCGGGGGGCGCGCCCGCGTCGGAGTCGGCGGCGGTGCACTCGGCGGCCACCGTGTCGGCGTAGAGCAGGTCGCGGGGCTCCTGCGGGACCAGGCCGACGCGGCGGACCATCTCCGGCGGCGGGGTCCGGTGCGGGGCCCTGCCGCCGACGGTCACCTCGCCGGTGGCGGGGGCGACCGTGCCGACCAGGGCCGACAGCAGGGTGGACTTGCCGGCGCCGTTGCGGCCCATCAGGGCGATGGTCTCGCCGGGGGCCACGGCGAGGCTGATCCCGCGGAGGATTTCGGCGCGGCCGCGGCGTACGCCGAGGTTGTGGGCCTCGGCCACGCCCCTGCCGGGGGGTGTGGCGGGGGTGGGCTTGCTCCGGCGGAGCCACGCCGGTTCCCTGCCGGGGGTTGTGGCAGGGGTGGGCCTGCTCCGGCGAAGCCACGCGAAAAGGCCGGGGCGCGCCCCGCCGCCAGGGGCTCCGCCCCCGGACCCCCGCGCCTCAAACGCCGGCGGGGCTGGATTTGGCTGGTGTGGTTCGGCCTCGGGCCTGTGCGCCTCAAGCGCCGACGGGGCTGGGTTTGGCTGGTGTGGACCGTCCCCTGACCCCCGCGCTTCAAGCGTCGGCGGGGCTGGGTTGGGCTGGTCTTGTGCGTCCTGCGGGCTGGGGTGCACGGAGGGCACATCCAGCCTCGCCGGCGTTTGAGGCGCGGGGTCCGGGGCGGAGCCCTGGGAAGCGGCGGCGAGGGTCGGTACGGACGGTGGGGGCACGGGGTTCCCCGGGGCCGAAGCCGAAGCCGAAGCCGGGGTCGCCGGGGGCGAGGTTGGTGTGGCGGGGCCGGCGGCGGCCGACAGGCGGGAGCGGAGCGGCGCAGCCACCCGGCGGGCGTCGCGCACTGAGAGCGGCAGCGGGGACCAGCCCGCGAGGCGGCCCAGAGAGACCACCGGCGGGTGGACCGGGGAGACGGCCATGATCTCGGCCGGGGTTCCGAGCACGGGCGCCGAGCCCGGGGCGGGCAGGAGCAGCACCTGGTCGGCGTACTGGACCACCCGCTCCAGCCGGTGCTCCGCCATCAGGACGGTCGTGCCCAGGTCGTGGACCAGCCGCTGGAGGACCGCCAGGACCTCCTCGGCCGCCGCCGGGTCGAGCGCCGAGGTGGGCTCGTCCAGTACCAGGACCCGGGGGTGCGGGGTCAGGACCGAGCCGATCGCGACCCGCTGCTGCTGCCCGCCCGACAGGGTGGCGATGGGGCGGTCGCGCAGCTCGTTCAGGCCCAGCAGGTCCAGGGTCTCCTCCACCCGGCGGCGCATCACCGCAGGTGGCAGGCCCAGGGACTCCATGCCGTAGGCGAGCTCGTCCTCCACCACGTCCGTCACGAAGTGCGCGAGGGGATCCTGGCCGACCGTGCCCACCACGTCCGCGAGCTCGCGCGGCTTGTGCGTACGGGTGTCCCGCCCGGCCACGGTCACCCGCCCGCGCAGGGTGCCGCCCGTGAAGTGCGGGACCAGCCCCGAGACCGTCCCCAGCAGGGTGGACTTGCCGACCCCGGACGGGCCGACCAGGAGCGTCAGCTCGCCCTCGGGGACCACCAGGTCGACGCCCTGGAGCGAAGGCCCGGCCGCGCCCTGGTAGGTGACCGACACCTGCTCGAAACGGATCACTGCGAAGCCTCCTTGGGCGGTACGGGTGCCACGAAGGCGGGAAGCAGGCCGATCAGGATCGCGGCCGCCGGCCACAGCGGCAGCTCGGGGGCGACCAACGGGACCACGCCCGGCCGCAGCCCGTCCGGGTCGACGCCGGCGAACCAGATGGTGAGGGCGGCGACGGCCGCGCCCGAACCGGACACCAGCCAGGCCCGCGCCCCCCAGCGGTCGGGCCGGTAGCGGGTGCGGATGCTGCGCCGGCCGCCGAGCCGCAGCCCGGCCAGGGCCAGCACTACGCCGATGCCGAGCACGGGCAGCCCGTACGCGGCGCCCTGCGCGGCGAGCAGCCCGTACGTGCCCGCGCACATGCCGAGCAGACCGCCGAGGGTGAGGACGTTGGTGGTGTGCCGGACGGCGGGCGGGACCTGCGCGGTACGGCCGTAGCCGCGGGCGTCCATGGAGGCGGCGATCGCCACGGAACGTTCGAGGGCGCCCTCCAGGACCGGCAGGCCGATCTGGAGGACGGCCTTCACCCCGCCGGTGGGGCGGCCGCGCAACCGGCGGGCGGTCCGCAGC
Source organism: Streptomyces sp. NBC_01408 (assembly GCF_026340255.1). GTDB lineage: Bacteria > Actinomycetota > Actinomycetes > Streptomycetales > Streptomycetaceae > Streptomyces. The sequence goes on from NZ_JAPEPJ010000001.1 coordinate 3,140,614, forward strand.
CGGACGACGTCGGCGACCATGTTCGGCGCGAAGGTCATGGCCACGACGACCGCGACCCCGGCCTCGTAGAGGGCCGCCGGGAGGGACTTGAGGAGGCGGGCCGGGTTCGCGAGGGCGTTCGCGGCGCCGACGCAGATGAGGAGGGTGGCCAGCTTGGCGCCGTCGTAGAAGGCGAAGACCAGCTGCTCGGCGGTGACCCGGCCGCCGAAGCGGATGCCCTGGGCCCAGGCGGGGAGCGGTACTTCGGGGAGGGTGAAGAGGGTGTGCGAGCCGGGGATGGGCGAGCCGAGCAGCATGGAGAAGACCAGGCGCAGGCCGATCACGACGAGGCCGAGCTTGACGAAGGCGCCGTAGGAACGGGCCCAGGGGGCGTCCGTGCGGCGGGCCGCGACGACGTAGCCGGCGACGCCGACGATCAGGCCGAGGAGGAGTGGGTTGGTGGTGCGGGAGGCGGCGGTGGCCAGCCCGAGGGCCCACAGCCACCAGGCGCCGGCGTGCAGGGCGTTCGCGCGGGTCGCCTCCGGCGGGGTGTACGGGGTCCCGTGCGCGGGGCCGGGTCGCCTCCGGCGGGGCGGGGGTACGTCGCCGTGCGGGGTCGCCTCCGGCGGGGTGTACGGGGCCCCGTGCGCGGGGCCGGGCCGCGCGGGCCGCCTCCGGCGGGTGGCCCCGGCGGCGGCAGGGTCCGGAGTTCCCGCGTGCGCGGCGGGTGCCGTGCCGTCGGCTGTCGTGTGGGCGTGGGCCGGCGCCCCGGCGTGAGCGTCCGCTGCTCCCGTGGCGGGGGCTGCCTCGGGGTGGGTCGGGGCGGCGGGCGTCGCGCCCGTGTGGGCGGGGGCCGGGGATGCGCCGTGCCCGGCGGCGGTCGCGCTGTCGGCTGCCGCCCCGCCCTGGGCGCCAGCCGCCCCAGGGGCGGTGGCGGGTGTGGCTGGGGCTGGGGTGTCGGGGGTGGGGTGGGGGGTCATCGGGTGCGGCGGCGGGACTGCCAGGCGGCGGCTGCGGCCAGGGCCGCGAGGGCCGCGATGCCGGCCAGCAGGCCCGCCGACGGGCCGCCGTCCTCGGCTGCGGGCTTGCCCCCGGACTCGGCTGCGGGCTCGGCCCCCGGCTTGGGTTCCGCGTTCGGGTCGGGGGCGGTGACCTGGTCGCCGCAGCCCAGCTTCGGGTAGCCCGAGATGGCGCACAGCAGGGCCGCGCTGTTGTAGCGCAGCGGCTTCGCGACCGAGGCCAGGGCCTCGGCCGCCGTGGCCTCCGGCGGGACCTGCGCGCAGGCCGTGCGCGGGGACTCCTGCGGTGGGGCGTCGCCCGACGGGGCGTCCTGCGGGACGCCGTGGTCGATGACCAGCGCCACCCGCTTGCGGCCCGCCACCGGGGCGGTCGCCCCGCAGACGGCTTCGAAGTCGGCCGCGGCGCGCGGCTGGGCCGCCTGGTCCGCCGCGTCCTTGCTCACCGCGAAGCGGAAGCCCTGGACGGCGCCGTCCGCGGGCCGGGCCATCGAGGGGCCCTGGGTGGCGTACGACCACTGGCCGCCGGCCGCGCCGTCCCAGAACGACCAGTAGCGGTAGCCGGCCGCCAGCGCCGGCGTGGCGGCCAGCAGGGCCAGGACGAACCCGAGGGCGAGGGCCACGGCGGGCAGGCGGCGGCGCATCAGAGCTGGTTCTTCTTCCGGCGGCCGCTCAGCAGGATGCCGATGCCCACGCCGGCCGCGGCGCCCGCACCGATGATCCACCAGATGTTCTGGCCGCCCGAGGGCTTGTCCTTCTCTCCGTCCACCTCGGTGGCGGCCGTGTCGGGGCCCTGCGGGGCGGGACCCGTCGCGTTCAGCGCGGCCACGAGGTCGGTGCCGCCGAAGGACTTCGGGTCCGTGCCCGTCGCGTGCGCGGCCAGGATCAGGGTGCCGAGACCCGCCGGGCTGCCCTTCGACCACTCGGCCGAGTTCGCCTTGAGCCACTCCAGCGCGCCCGCCGCCGACTGCTTGTGCCCGGCCGCGGCCAGGGCGATCACCGCGTCGGCGGTGTTGCCGGTGTCCGGGGTCGGCTGGTCCGCGCCCGGGGTGACGGCCGTGAGGTGGCCGTCCTTCTTGAGGGCCTCGGCCAGGTAGCCGACCGCGCCCTGGGCGGCCGCCCCGGGGTCGGTGGCGCCCGCCGGGCAGGCCAGCGCCGTCGCCGGGGTGTCCGCGGCGGACGGGACGACGACCGCGCCCTTGCCGAGGCCGGCCAGCGCCGCGGCGGCCGTCGCGTCGGCGTTGGCGAGCAGCTTCCCGTCGACCGGCTGGTAGGCGAAGGCGCCGCGGTCGGCGGCCGGCTCGGCCGAGCAGCCCAGCTGGAAGGGGAGCAGCCCCTCGTACGCGGACTTGCCCGCCTTCGACCTGACCTCGGCCGGCTTCTCGCCCGCCACGGCCAGCGCGCTGATCACCAGGGCGGTGGAGTTGGCCTCGCTCGGGCTGCCGGGCACGTAGGCCCAGCCGCCGTCCTCGTTCTGGACGGACTTCAGCCAGTCCACGCCCTTCTTGACGACCTCGTCGTGGCCGCCGAGCGCCTTCAGGGCCTGCACGGCCACGGCGGTGGCGTTCGTGTCGTACATCGTCGTCGCCTCGCACTGCGCGGCGGCGTCGGCGCGGAAGGAGGCGAAACCGCCGTTCGCGCACTGCTGGCCGGTCAGCCAGTCCACGGCCTGCGCGGCGGGCTTGACGCCGACGGTGTCCTGGGCGAGCAGCGCGACGGACTGCCGCCACACGCCGTCGTAGGTCGGGTCGTTCTTGCCGAACAGGCCGGAGGGGATGACCGGCGGCGCGGAGGGGGAGGCGGGCGGCGCGGTGTCGGCGAGGGCTGCGGGGGCGGCGCCCACGCAGAGCACGGCGGAGGCGGCGAGCGCGGCGGCGCTGCGGCGGACGATCATGGGGGCGGGTGCCTCTCCTGCTGGGGATCCGGAGGGCAGGCACGCTCAGGCACCGGGCTCCGGCTCCGTTTACCTCGACGGTGCCGGCCGCCGGAGGACCCGGCGGCGCGAGCCGCGCACTTCCATACGGGGCATTCCGACTCCCCGCCCGGGCGGTGCCGGGAGCGGGTCACGGTTGCGGGTCAGCGCCGGATTCGCACCGGCTTCCCCCCGAACGGAAGTGTGGACGACGGCCTCACTGTACCGGCCCGTAGCCCGCGCGCCCGGGGGCGCCGGAGGCCGGAGCCCTTACCGGCGGTACTGCCCGAGTTGCGTCACAGCGCCCGGTACGTGACCGGGTCGGTGCCCGGGACCGCCTCCGCGCGGCCCTGTTTCACCAGGCGCCGCAGATGGGCCTCGGCTTCGGAGACGGCGATGTTGCGGGAGCCGTACGGGATCTGCTCCCAGGGCCGGTTCCACTCCATCCGCTCCGCCAGCGCCCACGGGGTCAGCGGCTCGGCGAGCAGCGCCCACAGCCCCGTCAGCCGCTCCTCGTGGTGGTCCAGCAGCTCCCGGACACGGGCGGGTGCGTCGGTGAAGGCGTACTGGTGGGCGGGGAGCACCTCGGCCGGGCCCAGCCGCCCGATGCGCTCCAGGGAGTCGAGGTAGTCGCCGAGCGGATCGGTGACCCGGGTGTCCTCCGGGGCCTCGTACAGGCCGATGTGCGGGGAGATCCCGGGCAGCAGGTGGTCGCCGGAGAAGAGGCGGCCGTTGCCGGGGAGGTTCGCCGGGTGGGCCTCCTCCAGGTGCAGGCAGACGTGGCCGGGGGTGTGGCCGGGGGTCCAGATCGCGCGCAGTCGGCGTCCGGCGAGGGGGAGCAGCTCGGCGGGGACGATCTCCCGGTCGGGGACGGCGGCGCGCAGCCCGGGCAGGGTGCGCATGCGGCCGCTCGCGCGGGCGGCGCGCAGCGGGGCGATGTGTTCCTCGGGGGCTCCGGCGGCGGCGAGCTTCCCGCTCATGTAGTCGAACCAGACGCCGGGTTCGGCGGCGCGGGTCCGCACGACGACCTCGGTGTCGGCGGCGTGCATGGCGATCCAGGCGCCGGAGGCCTCCCGGACCCGGCCGGACAGGCCGTGGTGGTCGGGGTGGTGGTGGGTGATGACCACGCCGTGGACGTCGGTGACCGCGGTGCCGAGGGCGGCGAGGCCGGCGACGAGGGTGTCCCAGGACTCGGGGTCGTCCCAGCCGGTGTCGACGAGGACCGGGCCGCGGTCGGTGTCGAGGACGTGGACGAGGGTGTGCCCGAGCGGGTTGTCGGGGATGGGGACCTTGATGCCCCACACGCCTCCGCCGTGGTCGGTGACCTGTGGTGTCACGTGTGACGTGTCCTTTGACGTGTCCGCCGGCCTGTCCCTTGGCCTGTCCTCTGGCCTGTCCTCTGACGTGTCCCCTGGCATGAGGCTCCCCTGTCCGCTGACGAGAACTTGTTTCAGTAGTAGCCCAAGTCGACCACTCTCAGGGCTTTCTGACTAGTCGTTGGATCTTCTCGTCTGTTCCGTCCCGGCCGTGGACTCCTCTAACTAGAACTGGTATCAGTTCTGCAACGCCAAGCCGCAGGAGGCCTCAGCCATGACCGAGCTCGTGGAACACGGACAACTGTTCATCGGCGGTGAGTGGACGGATCCGCTGGGCACCGACACGATCCGGATCGTCTCCCCCCACACCGAGCAGGTCATCGGCTCCGTCCCGCACGCATCGAAGGCCGACGTCGACCGGGCCGTGGCGGTGGCCCGCAAGGCCTTCGACACCGGGCCGTGGCCCCGGATGACCCTGGACGAGCGGATCGCCGTCGTCACCCGGATCAAGGACGCCATCGCCGTCCGGCACGAGGAGATCGCCCGCTCGATCAGCTCCCAGAACGGATCCCCGTACTCCTGGAGCATCCTCGCCCAGGCGCTGGGCCCGATGATGGTCTACGACGCCGCGATCACCGTCGCGCGCTCCTTCCCCTACGAGGAGCACCGCCAGGGCGTGCTCGGCCCGATCCTCGTCCGCCGGGAGCCGGTCGGCGTCGTCGTGGCCGTCATCCCGTGGAACGTCCCGCAGTTCGTGGCCGCCGCCAAGCTCGCGCCCGCGCTGCTCACCGGGTCGACGGTGATCCTCAAGCCCTCGCCGGAGTCCCCGCTCGACTCCTACATCCTCGCCGACATCGCCCGTGAGGCCGGGCTGCCCGAGGGCGTGCTGTCGATCCTGCCCGCCGACCGCGAGGTCAGCGAGTACCTGGTCGGGCACCCCGGCGTCGACAAGGTGGCCTTCACCGGCTCGGTCGCCGCGGGCAAGCGCGTGATGGAGGTCGCCGCGCGCAACCTCACCCGCGTCACCCTCGAACTCGGCGGCAAGTCGGCCGCCGTGATCCTGCCCGACGCCGACCTCGACACCACCATCGCCGGGATCGTCCCCGCGGCCTGGATGAACAACGGCCAGGCGTGCGTGGCCCAGACCCGCGTGCTCGCCCCGCGCAGCCGCTACGAGGAGGTGGCCGAGGCGCTCGCCGCGGCGGCCGGGGCGCTGGTGGTCGGCGACCCGCTGGACCCGGCGACGCAGCTCGGGCCGCTGGTGGCCAAGCGGCAGCAGCAGCGGTCGCTGGACTACATCCGCATCGGCCAGGAGGAAGGCGCGAAGGTCCTGGCGGGCGGCGGCCGCCCGGCGGGCCTGGAGCAGGGCTGGTACGTCGAGCCCACCCTCTTCGGCGACGTGGACAACTCCATGCGGATCGCCCGGGAGGAGATCTTCGGCCCGGTCGTCTGCCTGATCCCCTACGGGGACGAGGCGGAGGCGCTGCGGGTGGCCAACGACTCTGAGTTCGGCCTGAGCGGCAGCGTGTGGACCGGCGACGTCGGGCACGGCATCGACTTCGCCAGGCAGGTGCGCACCGGAACCTTCAACGTGAACACCTTCAGCCTGGACATGCTGGGGCCGTTCGGCGGCTACAAGAACAGCGGGCTGGGGCGGGAGTTCGGGCCGGAGGGGCTGAGCGAGTACCTGGAGCACAAGATGATCCACCTCCCGGCCGGATACGCGGCGGGTGCCTGATGGGTGACCGCTGGCAGGTCGAGGTGGACCGGGGGGTCTGCATCGGCTCGGGGATGTGCGTCAACCACGCCCCGGAGGGCTTCGCCCTCGACTCGGCACGCCAGTCGCGCCCGCGCGCGGCGCAGACGGACGCCAACGAGCCGGTCCTGACGGCGGCGGAGGGCTGCCCGGTGGAAGCCATCATGATCACCCTGCTGGGCAGCGGCGAGGTGGTCTTCCCCCCGGAGGACTAGGGGTGTCCGTGGAACGCCCCGCGCTCGCGGCAGCGTGTGACACTCCCGCGGCAGCCGCCGGGGCATGACGGGCCCGGCGGCATCGCGCGAGGGTGGCCCGAAGCTCCGCAGGGGCCGCTCCCTGTGCCAGGGCCAGGAGCCCGGTCCTCGCGAGGACCGGGCTCCGTCAGCCGGCGTCGGCCAGGGCCTCGCGGACCGCGCGCAGGCCGACGGCCGCGAGGACCGGGTTCCTGGCGCCGCGGTAGTAGTGGTGCGCCGTGAGGCCGAAGGCCAGGGCCCAGCCGCGGCCGCGCGCCATGTCCTCGCCCAGCCGGTACATGGCGTTGTCGGTGCCCGAGGAGCGGACCTCCGCGACGGGCAGGTGCGCCCACGCGGGGAACTGCGCGGCGATCAGCCGCCCGACGAGCCCCGCCCGACATGTGTCACCTCCGCCCGGTGCCCGTCCGACGGCGGACCCTAGCCCTCGCCGCCGGGCCGCCGCCAAAGGTTTTCGGGAGCACCCGGGTCCGGCGGAATCAGGCCTTTTCTGGCGCCGTCAGGTCGATCAGGCGGCAGACCGTCTCGATGTCGATCTTGACCTGGGCGATCGACGCGCGGCCCGAGAGCCAGGTGATCAGCGCCGAGTGCCAGGTGTGCTCGATGACCCGGACCGCCGAGAGCTGCTCCGCCGTCGGCGGGGCGTCCAGGCCCATCGCGTCCAGGATGATCGCCGTGGTGAGCCGGGAGACCGTGTCCACCTCGGGGCTCACGCTGCGATCCGCGAAGGTCAGCGCCCTGACCATCGCGTCCGCCAGGTGCGGCTCGCGCTGGAGGGCGCGGAAGGCCCGCATCAGCGTCTCCGCGACCCGCGCCGCCGGGTCGTCGCCGGCCGGCGGGCGCTTGCGGAGCGTGGTGTGCATGTGCTGGAGCTGGTCCTGCATCGTGGCGACCAGCAGGTGCACCTTGGACGGGAAGTAGCGGTAGAGGGTGCCCAGCGCCACGCTGGAGGACTCCGCGACCTCGCGCATCTGGACGGCGTCGAACCCGCCCCGGCTGGCCAGCTGTGCGCTGGCGTGCAGGATCCGGCGGCGGCGCGCCTCCTGGCGCTCCGTCAGGGGCGGGGACGCCGGTGTGGTCGCCGGTGTTCTGACCGCCTTCGCTTCCGCTGTCATGTGTCCCGTTCCATGGCGTTCCGTGTCGTTGCGGGGGTCGAGTCGGCGGCTGATCCGGGCTGATCCGGGCTGATCCGGGGTCAGCATCGCAGGCGCCGCAGCCGTGGCGCGAATCACCTGCTCCGCCTCTTACGGTGTGGTTTCCGGCCGGTAGATTCAATGGTCTTCAACGGATCAAGTCTGAAACTTGTTCTACATTATCCGAGCGGTTACGCTCCGGCGAAAGTGCAGGGAGAAGGGGGCCGAGAGTGACCGCTGAGGCCATGGTGACGAGCCCTTTCGCGGGTTCCGCCACCGACGGCGACCGCCCGCTGCGCATCGCACTCCTCACCTATAAGGGGAACCCGTTCTGCGGTGGCCAGGGCGTCTACGTCCGCCACCTCTCGCGCGAGCTCGTACGCCTCGGGCACTCGGTCGAGGTCATCGGCGCACAGCCCTACCCGGTGCTCGACACGGGCGCCTCGCTCACCGAGCTCCCGAGCCTGGACCTCTACCGGCACCCCGACCCCTTCCGCACCCCCAAGCGCGACGAGTACCGGGACTGGATCGACGCCCTCGAGGTCGCCACCATGTGGACCGGCGGATTCCCCGAGCCGCTGACCTTCTCGCTGCGCGCCCGCCGCCACCTGGCCGCGCGCGCCGGGGAGTTCGACGTCATCCACGACAACCAGACCCTCGGCTACGGCCTGCTGGCCGACCTCGGCGCGCCGCTGGTCACCACGATCCACCACCCCATCACCGTGGACCGGCAGCTGGACCTCGACGCCGCCAAGGACCGCAAGAAGCGGCTCTCCGTGCGCCGCTGGTACGGCTTCACGCGCATGCAGGGCCGCGTGGCCCGCAAGCTGTCCTCCGTACTCACCGTCTCGGGCTCCTCCAAGCAGGAGATCGCCGACCACCTCGGCGTCCGGGACGAGCGCATCCACGTCGTCCACATCGGCGCCGACACCGACCTGTGGTCACCCGACGCGGCCGTCGCCGAGGTCCCGGGGCGCATCGTCACGACCTCCAGTGCCGACGTCCCCCTCAAGGGGCTCGTGCACCTCGTCGAGGCGCTCGCCAAGCTGCGCACCGAGCAGCCCGACGCCCACCTCGTCGTGGTCGGCAAGCGCGCCGAGAAGGGGCCGGTCGCCCGCGCGATCGACACCTACGGGCTCAAGGACGCGGTGCGGTTCGTCAAGGGCATCACCGACGCCGAACTCGTCGACCTCGTCCGCAGCGCCCAGGTCGCCTGCGTCCCCTCCCTCTACGAGGGCTTCTCGCTCCCCGCGGCCGAAGCCATGGCCACCGGTACCCCGCTCGTCGCCACCACCGGCGGTGCGATCCCCGAGGTCGCCGGCCCCGACGGCGAGACCTGCCTCGCCGTGCCCCCGGGCGACGCGGGGGCGCTGGCCGCCGCGCTGGGCCGGATGCTGGGGGACCCGGAGCTGCGGGCCCGCCTCGGCGCCGCCGGCCGCGAACGGGTCCTCGCCCGCTTCACCTGGGCCAAGGCCGCCGAGGGCACCGTCGCGCACTACCGCGCCGCCATCGAGCGGGCCGCCCGTAGCACGCGTACACGGTGACCTTCCGTTCCTTCCACTCCTTCACTCCCATGAGCAACCCCCGTAAACCCCGCAACTCCCGCACCCCCCGCAACCCCCGCGACCGCGAAGGCAGGACCCCGTGCTGACCGTCGATTTCTCCCGGTTCCCGCTCGCCGCAGGCGACCGTGTGCTCGATCTGGGCTGCGGCGCAGGCCGGCACGCCTTCGAGTGCTACCGGAGAGGCGCCCAGGTGGTCGCCGTCGACCGCAACGGCGAGGAGATCCGCGAGGTCGCCAAGTGGTTCGCCGCCATGAAGGAGGCCGGTGAGGCCCCCGCCGGGGCCACCGCCACCGCCATGGAGGGCGACGCGCTCGCACTGCCCTTCCCCGACGAGTCCTTCGACGTCGTCATCATCTCCGAGGTGATGGAGCACATCCCCGACGACAAGGGCGTGCTCGCCGAGATGGTGCGCGTGCTGAAGCCCGGCGGGCGCATCGCCGTGACCGTGCCCCGCTACGGCCCCGAGAAGATCTGCTGGGCGCTGTCCGACGCCTACCACGAGGTCGAGGGCGGCCACATCCGCATCTACAAGGCGGACGAGCTGCTCGGCAAGATGGAGGCCGCGGGCCTCAAGCCGTACGGCACCCACCACGCGCACGGCCTGCACTCGCCGTACTGGTGGCTCAAGTGCGCCTTCGGCGTCGACAACGACAAGGCGCTGCCGGTCAAGGCGTACCACAAGCTCCTGGTCTGGGACATCATGAAGAAGCCCCTGGCCACGCGGCTCGCGGAGCAGGCACTCAACCCGGTCATCGGCAAGAGCTTCGTGGCGTACGCGACCAAGCCGCACCTGCCCGTCCTCCCCGCCGGCGCCGTCCAGTGACCTCCCCCGGGCGCACCGAACACCTGGTCCTGGACGGCGTACTGACCGCCGGGCAGGCCGCCCAGACCGTGGCGGGCATCCTCGCCGCGCAGCGGTCCGACGGGGCCATCCCCTGGTTCCGCGGCCACCACCTGGACCCGTGGGACCACACCGAGGCCGCGATGGCCCTGGACGCCGCCGGTGAGCACGAGGCGGCGGAGCGGGCGTACGCCTGGCTGGCCCGCCACCAGAACCAGGACGGCTCCTGGTACGCGGCCTACGCCGACCGCGAGGACGGCGTGGACACCGCCGAGCCGCAGGACGCCAGCCGCGAGACCAACTTCACCGCGTACATAGCGGTCGGCGTCTGGCACCACTACCTGTCCACCGGCGACGATGCGTTCCTCGACCGGATGTGGCCGGCCGTCTACGCGGCCGTGGAGTGCGTCCTCGCCCTCCAGCAGCCGGGCGGCGAGATCGGCTGGAAGCGCGAGTCCGACGGCACGCCCGTCACGGACGCGCTGCTGACCGGGTCCTCCTCCATCCACCAGGCGCTGCGCTGCGCGCTGGCCGTCGCCGAGCACCGCGAGGAGCCGCAGCCCGACTGGGAACTGGCCGCGGGCGCGCTGCGGCACGCCATCCGCCGCCACCCGGAGCGGTTCCTCGACAAGAACCACTACTCGATGGACTGGTACTACCCGGTCCTCGGCGGCGCCCTCACCGGCGCCGAGGCCACCGCGCGGCTCGACTCCCGCTGGGACGAGTTCGTCGTACCGGGCCTGGGCGTGCGCTGCGTGCTGCCGAACCCGTGGGTGACCGGCGGCGAGTCCTGCGAGCTCGCGCTCGCCCTGTGGGCGACGGGGGAGTCGGACCGGGCGCTGGAGATCCTGCGCTCGATCACCCACCTGCGCGCCGAGAACGGCATGTACTGGACGGGGTACGTGTTCCAGGACAAGGCGGTCTGGCCGGTGGAGCAGACGACCTGGACCGCCGGGTCCCTGCTGCTCGCCGTCGCCGCGCTGGGCGGGGACGAGGCCACCACCGAGGTGTTCGGCGGGACCTCGCTCCCGGCGGGGCTGGAGCCCGACTGCTGCGGCTGAGTCAGCGGCTGAGTGCTCGGCTGAGTCAGCGGCGGTAGAGCCAGCCCGCCACGGCGTGGCCGACGAGGACGTAGACCACGGCGGCCACGCCGTAGCCGAACACGACCTGGACCCATTCCCGGCTGAAGGTGAACAGGTCGTACGACCAGCCGGCCAGCCAGGTCGCGGTGTCGTGGACGAACTCCACGAGCTCGTTGCCCCGGTTGGCGTCCAGCAGGTACAGCAGGATCCACAGGACGATCACGAAGGCCAGGATGTCCGCCACCAGTGCGACGGCCCGCCCGGCCTGACTGCTTCCGCGTGCGCTTGCTCGGGTGTGTGTGGGCATGTGGCGCGTCTTGCCGCCCGGGCGCGCGGCAAACCCGAACGGGTCCCCCCGGTGGTGCGGCCGCGGGGCCGGGGCGAGGCTGCGGGGGACACCTCAGTCCCCGGAGGAAACCGTGTCCCTTCCCACGACCGTCCGATTCCGCCGCGCCCTGACGGCGGTGGTCCTGTCCACCGCGCTGCTGGCCGGCGCCACCGCATGCGGCAGCGACGGCGGTGGCACCACGAGCCGCGCGGAGGAGCTCTCCTCCGCCTCGATGGGGGAACTGGCCGCCCTCGCGGCCGCCGAGCCCGCCGCCGCGGAGGCCGACGAGCTGGCCGCGGTGACGCCCTCGCCGACCACCCCCGCCGAGAAGCAGAAGTTCGCCAAGACGCGGTTCGTCGCCAACGCCGGGCTCGCGGCCGGGGCGACGTACCAGTGGATCGTCAAGCCGTACCGGGCGGGCAAGTTCAAGAAGGGCGCCAAGGGCCGTACGTTCGCCCTCATCAAGGCCGGTCTCGCGGGCGCCTTCGCGTACAACCGGCTGAAGGCGGCCGCCGAGAACGCCAAGGGCGACCCGCTGCTGTCCAAGGCGATGGTCCCGCTGACGGCGGGCATCGAGTCCCTCAAGGGCCTGGGCAGCAAGCTCCGCAAGGGTCAGGCCGGCGACGTGGACATCGACGCCTTCGACGAGGTCATCAACGGGGTGAAGGAAGCCGGCAAGAGCGCGGGCGCGGTCGTCAAGGACCAGGTCCCCAGCGTCTCCCAGCTGGGCGGCTAGGAAGCCCGCAGGGCCCGGCCTGTTTCAATGGGCGGGTGATCGAGATCGTGGTGGTCGTCCTGGGCGCCGCCGGAGCCGGGTGGCTCCTGCGGCGCAAGCACCTCGCGCGGACGGCCTCCGGGCCCGTGCCCGGGATTCCCTGCATGGTCCGCAGCCCGGCCGGTGAGGGGCGGTGGCGGCCGGGCCGGGTGTACGCCGACGCGGGCGCGGCCCGCTGGGTTCCGCAGCGCGGGGAGGCCGTGGCGCTGGCCGGCGGCCGCGCCACGGGGGTGCGGATGCCCACCGTGAAGGAGGGGCTCGCCATCAACCCCGGCTCGCGGATCGTCACCTGCGTCTACGGGGACGGCGCGGCCATGGAGGTCGCCGTCATGCCGCTCGACCTGAGGGAGCTGCTGGAGGCCGTGCCACAGGCCGACACCGCTTAGCTGTTGAGTTCCGCCAGCACGCGCAGGGTGTGCGGGTCCGGTGCGGTGACGAGCAGGTCGGTGACCGGGCCCTTGCGCCACAGTTCCAGGCGTTCGGCGATCCGCTCCCGGGGGCCGATCAGCGAGATCTCGTCGGCGAAGGCGTCGGGGACGGCCAGGACGGCCTCCTCCTTGCGCCCGGCGAGGAACAACTCCTGGATGCGGCGGGCCTCCTCCTCGTAGCCCATGCGCGCCATCAGATCGGCGTGGAAGTTGCGGGCCGCGTGGCCCATGCCGCCGATGTAGAAGCCGAGCATCGCCTTGACCGGCAGCAGGCCTTCCGCGACGTCGTCGCACACTTTGGCACGGGCCATCGGCGCGATCAGGAAGCCCTCGGGTACGTCGGCCAGGGAGGCCTGGTAGACGTCGGTGCGGTTCGGCGACCAGTACAGGGGGAGCCAGCCGTCCGCGATCCGCGTCGTCTGGGCGATGTTCTTCGGTCCCTCCGCGCCCAGCAGCAGGGGCAGGTCCGCGCGCAGCGGGTGGGTGATGGGCCGCAGGGCCTTGCCGAGGCCGGTGCCGTCCCCACCGCGGTACGGGTGGCTGTGGAAGCGGCCGTCGAGCGAGACGGGCGCCTCGCGGCGCAGGACCTGGCGGATGACGTCGACGTACTCGCGGGTCGCGGTGAGCGGGCTCGCGGGGAAGGGGCGCCCGTACCAGCCCTCGACCACCTGCGGCCCGGAGAGGCCCAGGCCCAGCATCATCCGGCCGCCGGAGAGGTGGTCCAGGGTCAGGGCGTGCATGGCGGTGGCGGTGGGGCTGCGGGCGGCCATCTGCGCGATGGCCGTGCCGAGGCGGATCCGCGAGGTGTGCGCGGCGATCCAGGTCAGCGGGGTGAAGGCGTCCGAACCCCAGGCCTCGGCGGTCCACACCGAGTCGTAGCCGAGGTTCTCGGCCTCGACGGCGAGGTCGAGGTGGGCCGGGTCGGGGCCGCGGCCCCAGTAGCCGAGTGCGAGTCCGAGGCGCATGCGGGGTCCCCTCCGGCGAGGTGATATCTGACGGGCCGTCAGGTGACTGTATGGCAACGTCCCCCCACCCGGAAGGGTGGGGGGACGTTGCCATGGTCCTCGCGTGTGCGGCGCCGTTGCTGGGGCGCTGCCCCAGACCCCGCGCCTCAAACGCCGGCGGGGCTGGAACTTAGCCGCGCTGGATGCCCGAGGTGTCGTTCAGGACGCCGCGGCGGCCGTCCTGGGTCTGGGCGATCAGCGTGGCCGCGCCGTGCTGCTCCACGGCCAGGTACCAGGTGCCCGGGGCGAGTTCGGCGATCGGGGTGGGGGAGCCGTCCTCGGCGAAGAGGGGGCGGGCCACCGGGACGGCGAACCAGAACGGGGTGAAGTCGGCCGCAGGGGCCGGCTCCGGCGTCGGGGCGTGCTGGGCGGAGTCCTGCGGGCCCGGGGCCGGAGTCGGGGTGCCGCCGTACGGCGGGACCGGCTGCGGGGTGTTCCCGTACGGCTGCGGCTGCTGCTGCCCGCCCGGGTAGCCGTACCCGGCGCCGGGCAGCGGCTGGGCCCCGTAGGGCGGGACGGCGGCGGGCGCCGGAGCCGGGACGAGGGCACCGGCGAGCGCCGGGACCTTCGCGCCGAAGAGGGCGACGCCGGCCAGCGCCAGGGTGGCGAGGAAGGAGAGGATCGAGCCGGCACCCAGGTCGAGGGTGCTCGGGCAGGTGATCAGCGTCCACAGCGCCGACCAGGCGGCGGAGACGGCGAGCACCGTGCCCCAGGCCGCCAGCGGCAGGCCCAGGACCTTGCGGGTCTCCGGCTGGAATCGCGCGCCGACGAGCAGGCCCGCAGCGACGAATCCGATGAGGAAGACGCTGGGGAGTACCAGTCGGTACGCGTCGGTGTCCCAGGCGCTGGGGAGGTCGCCTCCGGTGGTGGAGTAGAAATCGAGGAACGAGGCGATGAACAGCAGCGCCGCTGCTCCAATCACCACGCCGTCGCCTCGAGTGAGGGAGCGGATGTTCACGTCTTAGGTGTCCTTCTCGGTCTCGGTCGTCTCGTGGTGCCGCGGTCGCAGCTCTTACCTGGAGCGGGGCGGGCGGCACCATGGTACGGACGTCTCGCACTGCCGAGAGGATCGGGGCGGCGAGCAGCCCCGGCGGGGCTGCTCGTGGACTACCCGCCCAGGTAGCCGACGATGCCGTCGGCGATGCCCTGGGCGGCCTTCTGCCGCCATTCCGGACTCGTCAGCAGCGCCGCGTCCTTGGCGTCACGCATGTTGCCGCATTCGACGAAGACCTTGGGCTGGGTGGACAGGTTCAGTCCGCCGAGATCGTCGCGCACGACCAAACCGGTACCGTTGCCAAGGTAGTTGGCGGGGGCCGATCCGGTGGTTCGGGCGAAGTTTCCGGCGATCCGCTCGCCGAGCTGCCGGGAGGGTTCCACGATCTTCGCGGTGTCCGCGGCGCCGCCCTTGACCTTGGCCGGGAGGATGACGTGGAAGCCGCGGCTGCCCGCGGAGACTCCGTCGGCGTGCACGGAGACCACGGCATCGGCCTTGGCCTCGTTGCCGATCCGGGCGCGCTCGTCGATGCACGGGCCGAACGGGCGGTCGGCGTGGTGGGTGAGGAGCACCTTGACGCCCTGCGCCTCCAGTACGGTCTTCAGCCGCTGGGAGACGTCGAAGGTGAACTCGGCTTCCATGTACCCGGAGTTGGTGGTCGTGCCGGTGGTGTCGCACTCCTTGCGGCCCGTGCCGATGTCCACCTTCTGGTTGATCTCGGTGCCGTGCTGGAAGTTGCCCGTGTTGTGGCCGGGGTCGATGACGACCGTCCGGCCCGTGAGGGGGCCCTTGGCGGGGGCCGGGAGGGGGGAGGGGGCCGCCGGGGAGGGCGTCGTAGCGGCCTCCGCGCTCGGGGTCCCGCTCGCGCCCGCGTTGGGCTTCGCGTCACCGTGGGCCGAGTGGGAGGCGGGTGCCGGCTTCAGCTGGGCCTGTTCCCCCTCGGGCCCGGCCCCGGCCAGCACCTGGGTCAGGACCCAGCCGGCCAGGCAGGCCGGTGCCAGCGCGGCGGCCGCCACGACGAGGGTGGAGCGGCGGGTGAACCAGTGCCGGTCCGGGCTGACCGACGTGGAGGACTCGGGGGGCGGGGGCGAGGGACTGTCGTCGTTGCGCACGCCGCGATGCTAATCCGACGAGATGCCCGGCAGCCGGACCCTGCTCCATCCGAGGGCGCGTAGCGCCGCGTGCACGCCCCGGGCCCCCAGGACGCTACCGAGCGCTCAGATGCCCGGTCCGGTACGCCGCAGCACGCGCAGGGAGTCCGTCGCCGAGACCTCCTCGAAGGCCCCCGACGCCAGGGCGCGCAGGTAGATCCGGTACGGGGCCTGGCCGCCGTCGGCCGGGTCCGGGAACACGTCGTGGATCACCAGGGTCCCGCCCTCGGCCACGTGCGGGGCCCAGCCCTCGTAGTCGCCGCTCGCGTGCTCGTCGGTGTGCCCACCGTCGATGAAGACGAAGCCCAGCGGACCGCCCCAGGCGGCGGCGACCTGCGGGGAACGGCCGACCATCGCGATCACGTGGTCCTCCAGCCCGGCCTTGTGCAGGGTCCGGCGGAAGGTCGGCAGCGTGTCCATCAGCCCGACCTCCGGGTCCACCACGCTCGGGTCGTGGTACTCCCAGCCCGGCTGCTGCTCCTCGCTGCCCCGGTGGTGGTCGACGGTGATCGCCGCGACCCCGGCCTCGCGCGCCGCGTCGGCCAGCAGGATCGTGGAGCGGCCGCAGTACGTCCCGACCTCCAGCAGCGGCAGCCCCAGCGCCCCGGCCGCGGTGGCGGCCTCGTGCAGGGCGAGTCCCTCCCGTACGGGCATGAACCCCTTGGCGGCCTCGAATGCGGCGAGGGTCTCCGGCTTGGGGGTGGCCATGGTTCCTCCGGGGATGGGGGGTCGGTGTTCGGGCGCCCATGCTGCCCTACCGCCCGGTAGGGCGCCATGCCGGGGCCCGCGGGGCCCGCGTGCTCCCTCAGGGGGACAGGCTCGGCGCGCCCCATCTAGCCTGCTTATCCGCTTGGTCTATTTCCGTACTTTGTTCGCCATGTTCAGACTCGGAGTCTTCGCCGGCGCGGCCGCGGCCCTCGCGACCGTGGTCGCACTGCCCGCCGACGCCCATGCCCACGCCCGTGCCCAGCAGATCGTGCTGTGCAGTCAGACGGCCCTCAGCAACGCCATCACCCAGGCCAACACCGTCCCCGGCCCCGCCCTGCTCTTCCTCGCCCCCGGCTGCACGTACACCCTGACCGCCCCCAACAACCCCGGCAACGGCCTGCCGGTCGTCACGAGCGACATCACCATCGTCGGCAGCCAGAACATCATCAGGCGCCAGTCGGCGGCCGCCTTCCGCATCTTCAAGGTCTCCGGCCCGAACGCCCGGCTGAGCCTGTCCAACCTCACCGTGCGCGACGGCCGGTCGGGCGGCGAGGGCGGCGGGGGCATCTACGTCGACACCGGGAGCGCGCTCACCCTCAACTCCGTCGAAGTGACCCGGAACCTCTCGGCCGTGTCCGGCATCGGCGCGGGGATCGCCAACTTCGGCACGCTCACCCTCCGCAACAGCACCGTGAGCTACAACATCTCCACGAACAACGGGGGCGGCATCTTCACGAACGGCACCGCGAACATCTCGAACACCACCATCACCGGCAACACCGCCCACGACGACGCCGGCGGGATCGACGCACGCGGCAGCCTGACCCTCGCCAACAGCCGTGTCACCGACAACGCGGCCCGGGTCGGCGCCGGCGGGATCCTCGCGTTCAACCTGACGGGGACCGTCACGGACACCCTCATCCGCGGCAACACGCTGGCCGGTGACGGCCAGGACGGCGGCGGCATCTTCAACCGGACCTCCACGCTGACCCTGGAGCGCACCACCGTCTTCGCCAACCGGGCCCTCGGCTCCGGGGCGCGGGGCGGCGGTCTCGCGAACGCCTCCGACGCCACCCTCACCGTTCGCAACAGCTCGGTGACCCACAACTTCGCCAACGCCGCCCCGGGCGGCATCTTCAACAACGGCGGCACCCTCTCGCTGGTCGCCACCCTAGTGCAGGACAACCAGCCGACCGACCTCTGACGGGTCACCCACGGTGAGGCGCATGCGCGAGCCGGTATCAATCTCCGGAAGGAAACGGTCAGTTGTGTACTTCCCCCCATCGGACCGCGACGGCGTGACTACGCTCGGCGATGACCGAAACCGCACGCCGCACGGTGTCAGCTTGGGGGTGACCGTCCCTTGGTCAGCATGCGCGACCTCGATCCCAGCGCCTCGCCGCTGGACTACTACGGCTACGAACTGCGCCGCCTGAGGGAGGACGCGGGGCTCAACCAGGCGCAGCTCGGGTCCATCGTCTTCTGTACGGGTTCCCTGATCGGCCAGATCGAGACCACGAGGCGGGTGCCGACCCGCGATTTCTCCGAACGGGTCGACGCCGCGCTGGGGACCGACGGGCTGTTCTCCCGCCTGGTGGGCCTGGTGCTACGGAACCAGCTGCCGACGTGGTTCCAGCCGTACGCGGAGATGGAGGCGCGGGCTGCGTACCTCTCGACGTTCCAGGCGCAGTTGGTGGATGGCCTGTTGCAGACGACGGAGTACGCGCGTGCCGTGCTGGGTGTATGGGGCGAGGAGGAACTCGATTCCAAGGTGGCCGCCCGGATGGAGCGGCAGCGCATTCTCGACCGCGAGAACCCGCCACTGATGTGGGTCGTGATGAGCGAGACCGCGCTGCACCAGGAGATCGGCGGCCGGGAGGTCATGCGGAACCAACTCGCCCATTTGCTGGCTCTGGAGAGCCGGGAGTGGGTGCAGGTGCAGATCTTGCCCTTCGAGGCGGGCGCTCACGCGGGGCAGCCAGGATCGTTCAGCCTCCTGCGGTTCGACGACAACCCGGATCTCGTCTATACCGAGGACTTCGTTCAGGGCCATATGACGGCCAATCCACAGGCTTTCAGGGAGGGTTCACTCCGATACGATCATTTGCAGGCCGCTGCCCTCTCCGTGGAGGCATCGGCGGCACGGATCGCCCGCGTAATGGAGGAGCGCTATGGAGACCATCCAGAACCTGACGGGCACGCGGTGGCGTAAGTCCTCGTACAGCGCTGACACTGGAGGTCAGTGCGTCGAGTGCGCCCCCCTCGGCGGGGCCGCCTGGCAGAAGTCCTCGTACAGCGGTGACACCGGCGGTAACTGTGTCGAGGTCGCCGCCCAGCCCTGTCGGGTCGCCGTGCGGGACTCCAAGAACCCCGAGGGGCCGGGCTTCACCGTCGGCGCCGCCGCCTTCGCCGCCTTCGTAGGGTCCCTGTCTGCATGAAGGACCTGGGGCCGGCCGACCCCGCGCACATAGGGCCCTTCCGGTGCGTCGCCGTGCTCGGGCAGGGCGGTATGGGGCGGGTGCTGCTCGGGGTCGGGCCCGACGGGCGGTTCGTCGCGGTCAAGCGGGTGCATGCCGAGCTGGCCGAGGACGAGAGGTTCCGGGCCCGGTTCCGGCTTGAGGTCGCGGCCTCGCGGAAGGTGTCGGGCGCCTTCACCGCGCCCGTGGTCGACGCCGACCCGGACGCCGAGACGCCCTGGCTCGCCTCGCTCTTCGTGCCCGGGCCCTCGCTCGGCGAGGCCCTGGCGGCTGCCGGGCCGCTGCCCGAGGAGGCCGTGCGCAGGCTGGCGGCCGGGCTCGCGCACGCGCTGGCCGACGTACACCGGGCGGGTCTGATCCACCGGGACCTGAAGCCGTCCAACGTACTGCTCGCCGGGGACGGCGTCCGCGTCATCGACTTCGGCATCGTGCGCGCCGTCGGGGACCTGACGCGGATCACGCACGCGGGCGCGCTGATCGGCTCGCCCGCGTTCATGTCGCCCGAGCAGGCCCTGGGGGAGGAACTGACGCCCGCGAGCGATGTGTTCGCCCTCGGCTCCACCCTGGTCACGGCCTGCACCGGGAGCCCGCCGTTCACCTCGGGTTCCGGGCCCGGGCTGCTGTACGAGATCGCGCACGGCGAGACCGACCTGGACGGCGTACCGGACGGGCTGCGTCCCGTCGTGAAGGCCTGCCTGGCCAAGGATCCGGCCGACCGGGCGACCCTGCCGGAGCTGCTCGCCCTGATCGGGCCCGTCCCGCCCTCGGCGCGGCCCTGGCCCGAGCCGGTGCGGGAGCTCCTCGCCGCCCAGCGGGCGGACACGGCCCGGCTCGGCGGTCCGGCACCCCGCGCCCGGCCCCGGTGGCTGCGGCCGCTGGTGTCCGCGCTGGCGCTGGCAGTGGTGGCGACCATGGCGCTCACCGTATGGCGGCCGGGCCTGGTGCAGGCCTACCGGGACCTCGTACCGGAGTCCGTACCGACGCCCGGCGGGACACCCCTGGCCCAGGTGCAGGACGTCTACCGCAAGCCCCCGGGCTGTTCGGAGACCAGGGTGCGCGTGCCGTCCGAGTTCGTCTCCAGGAGCAACGGGGTCGGCCCGGTCGAGAACTCGGGCTCGGTCGCGGTCAGCTGCACCTGGAACAGCCGGACGGGCGAACAGATCGAGGCCGACTGGAGGTTCTTCTCGACCGAGGCCGGCGAGGGCACCGGTGCCGAGCGGTCCAAGCGCTACCACGAGGTCTTCCACGAACCCGGCCGGACCCGGCGCGATCTGAAACTCGGGTTCGCACAGGAGGGGCTGTGGAGGCCGCCCGACGACGACGGGGACCCGAGCTGCACGCTGCACGTACGGGACTTCAACATGACCTCCTTCGTCTCGGTGCGCGGACCCCGCTACCCGCCCGGCGGATGTGAGGCCGTGGTCCGGGAGGTGTCCGAGTCGATCGTGGACGCGATGGGGGGACGATGAGAGCGCCGGGGGGAGCATGAAACCGCTGAGGGAGTCGGATCCGGCCGGGGCGGGACCGTACCGGCTGCTCGCGGAGATCGGCCGGGGCGGCATGGGCCGCGTCCTGCTCGGCGCGGCGCCGGACGGGCGGCTCGTCGCCGTGAAGCTGGTGCACGCCCGCTACGCCGAGGACGACGGCTTCCGCGTCCGGTTCCGGCGCGAGGTCGCCGCCTCGCGGAAGGTGTCCGGCGCCTACACGGCGGCCGTGCTGGAGGCCGACGCGGACGCGCCGGCGCCGTGGCTGGCCTCGGTGTTCGTGGCCGGGCCGTCGCTGGGGGCCGCGGTGGCGAGCGGCGGGGCGCTGCCCGAGGCGGCGGTGCGGAGGCTGGCTGCCGGGCTGGCGACGGCCCTCGCGGAGATCCATGGGGCCGGGCTGGTGCACCGGGACCTCAAGCCGGACAACGTGCTGCTCGCCGAGGACGGCGTGCGCGTGATCGACTTCGGTATCGCGCGGGTGGCCGAGCCGGGCGAGATCACCGAGCTGACGCGGGCCGGGGCGGTGATCGGCTCGCCCGCCTACATGTCGCCCGAACAGGCACAGGGCGGTGAACTGACCCCGGCGAGCGACGTGTTCTCCCTCGGGTCCGGGCTCTTCCTGGCCGCGACCGGCCGCAGCCCCTTCGCGGCGGGGACGGTCGCGGTGACCCTGTACAACATCGTGCACACCGAACCCGATCTGGGCGGCCTCCCGCCGGGGCTGCGCCGCCTCGTCTCCCGCTGCCTGGCCAAGGACCCGGCCGCCCGGCCGACCCCGGCGGAGCTGCTGGGCCTGGCGGGGGCGGCCGACGGCACGGGGTGGCCGCCCGCCGTCGGGCGGATGGCCGCCGCACAGCAGGAGGAGATCGACCGGCTGCTCCAGGAACGGGGCGAGGGTGAGGGCGGGGACGGGGACGGGGACGCGGACCGGGACGGGGATCGGGCGGGTCTGTCGGCGGACGCGGGCGAGGGCGTGGGCGTGGTCGAGGGCGTGGGCGCGGGCGTGGGCCCGGACCCCGACGCGGCGACGACCACCGCCCCGCGGGCGGTCCGCCCGGAGCGGGCGCACGCGCCTCGAGGCCGGCGGCTGCCCGTGCGTCGGCTGCTGGTGGCCGCGGGGATCCTCGTAGCGGGCTGGTTCGGGACCCCGTACGCGCAGCGCGTGCTGGATGAGCAGCCACCGGCCCCGCCGGTCGAACCGGACCGGTACCTGAGCGTGCCGCGCTGCGAGGAGGCGGCGGGGACGCTGCCGCTGCCGGAGCGGAACACCGAGAAGGACAGCCACGACGACAGCGCCGAACGGTCGAATACGCACTGTGCCTGGCAGGTGGCCTGGGACGTGGTCGGCGGCGCCCCCGAGCCGAAGCCGTACGCGTCCGTCTCCTGGTACGTGGAGCGCAGCGACCGCGTCCCGGGCAGCGGGCCGCGGCGCCAGCGGGCCAACTTCGGCGTGGGGCGGACCGACCACGACCTCGGGTTCGGGGACGCCGCGTACTGGGACACCCCGGAGCAGGGGCAGAGCTGCCTGCTGGGCGTGCTCGACGGGAACCTCATGGTGTGGGTCGGCCTCGGCGGCCCGGAACACCCCGCCGAGACCTGCGAGACCGAGGCGAAGGAGATCGCCCGGGCCGCGCTGGCGGCCGTACCACGCTGAGCCGGGCGGCGCTAGGGCCTGTCGTCAAAGTGATCTTGGGTTGTGGATCATGGTGTCGTGATACGTCGCCATGAACTGTCCGATGCCGAGTGGGAACTCGTGCAACCGCTGTTGCCCCGGCCTGTTTTCGGGCGGCCGAGGCTGGATGACCGGACGGTTCTCAACGGGATCGTGTGGAAGTTCCGGACCGGGGTCGCATGGCGGGACGTGCCTGAGAGGTACGGGTCGTGGGCCAGCCTCCACACCCGTTTCCGCAGGTGGGCGGCGGACGGGACCTTTGAGCGGATGCTCCGGGCAGCCCAGGCGCAAGCGGATGCCGCGGGCGATATCGAGTGGCTGGTGTCGGTGGATTCCAGCATCGTCCGTGCCCACCAGCACGCGGCCGGAGCCCGAAAAGGGGGCTCCGCAGCCCGGCCCTCGGCCGGTCCCGCGGCGGGCTGACCAGCAAGATCCACCTGGCCTGCGACGGCTTGGGCCGGCCCCTGGCCTTCGTCCTGACCGGCGGGAACACCAACGACTGCACCCAGTTCACCGCCGTGATGGACGCGATACGGGTGCCTCGAACGGGACCGGGCCGGCCGCGGATGCGGCCCGGCCACGTCATCGGCGACAAGGGCTACAGCTCGAAGGCGATCCGGACCTGGCTGCGACGCCGGGGCATCGCCCACACCATTCCGGAGCGGTCCGACCAGGTCCGCAACCGGGCCCGGCGCGGGAGCCGGGGCGGCCGCCCGCCCGTCTTCGACAAGCAGGTCTACAAGCGCCGCAACGTCGTGGAACGGTGCTTCAACCGCCTCAAGCAGTGGCGCGGCATCGCCACCCGGTACGACAAGACTGCCCAGTCCTACCAAGCAGCCGTCACCCTCGCATCGCTCCTGATGTGGGCGTGACACTTTGACGACAACTCCTAGGAGTTGTCGTCAAATGTCACGCCCACATCAGCAGCGATGCGACGAGTACTGCGCGGCCGTGCAGTCGTTGCTGGCGCCGTTGCCAGTGCTCGGGTTCGAATGGCGAAAGTTGGCCATGGCGACCTACGGAGGTCGCCATGGCCAATCTGGCGTTGAGCGCGCCGGGATCAGCGGACTCCGAACATCAAGGTGAAGGTCGCAGCGCGATTGCCAAAGCGATCAGTGTAGCGGCCGACACCGGGACCTGCGTCTTTGAATCGAGGGTCGAGGATGGCTTTGCGATGCCCGTTGTTGGCGTAGTTGTTCTGGGGGTCGTGATTCATCCACCAATAGACGGCGGCCCTGGGGGTGCCCCAGGTCCATCCTGCAGGCACGACATTCGTGCCGTCGCTCCGCCCTCCGCCGTTCTGGGTGTTCTCGCTCATCGCGCTATACGCGCCGTAGCCTGACTTGGCGATGCGGTCTTCTGGCCAGGCGTATCCCGCTCGGGAGTCCCAGTGACCGCATCCAAACCAGTTCGGGTTGGACGGGCAGCGTCGATCCGGGGCGGTCGCCCAGTTCTCGGAGTGCGCCCGCGCCGCGGGGGCGAGGTGGTCGTTGAAGCAGAGCGGCGCCAGACCACGCTGCGAGCGCTCCACGTTCACGAGGTGGAGCACCGCGTGCTCGGCGTTGACGACGTCGGCGTCGGTCTGGGGAACCTTGTCGACATAGCCGGCGTACCGCTCTTCCGCCTTCTGGCAATCTCCAGGCCTAGACGTGTCGCCGTTAGCCCAGGATGCGGAGATGTCGCTCTTCCCGTCGCCGTTGAAGTCTCCGGCGGCCCACTTGGTTGTGTTCATCCAGCCGCCGGCGTTCGTGGCCCAGTGGCTGCGGTTGAAGCCTGAACCGGTCGACAGGCTCACCGTTATGGTGTTCGATCCGCCGTTGTTCCAGACAGTGGCGAGGTCGGCTTTCCTGTCGCCGTTGAAGTCCCCGGCTACCCACGGGGTTCCGTCGATCCAGCCACCGTCCCGGTTGCTCCACTGCGTCCACCCCGGGAACCGGGAGCCATCAGAAAGGTAGACCGCGGTGGACAGGCTGCCGCCGTTGTTCCAGGATGCGGAGATGTCGCTCTTCCCGTCGCCGTTGAAGTCTCCGGCGGCCCACTTGGTTGTGTTCATCCAGCCGCCGGCGTTCGTGGCCCAGTGGCTGCGGTTGAAGCCTGAACCGGTCGACAGGCTCACCGTT
The DNA here is from genome assembly GCF_026340255.1 of Streptomyces sp. NBC_01408. Taxonomy (GTDB): domain Bacteria; phylum Actinomycetota; class Actinomycetes; order Streptomycetales; family Streptomycetaceae; genus Streptomyces. Next base: position 3,164,606 of record NZ_JAPEPJ010000001.1, read on the forward strand.
ATGGTGTTCGATCCGCCGTTGTTCCAGACAGTGGCGAGGTCGGCTTTCCTGTCGCCGTTGAAGTCCCCGGCTACCCACGGGGTTCCGTCGATCCAGCCACCGTCCCGGTTGCTCCACTGCGTCCACCCCGGGAACCGGGAGCCATCAGAAAGGTAGACCGCGGTGGACAGGCTGCCGCCGTTGTTCCAGGATGCGGAGATGTCGCTCTTCCCGTCGCCGTTGAAGTCTCCGGCGGCCCACTTGGTTGTGTTCATCCAGCCGCCGGCGTTCGTGGCCCAGTGGCTGCGGTTGAAGCCTGAACCGGTCGACAGGCTCACCGTTATGGTGTTCGATCCGCCGTTGTTCCAGACAGTGGCAAGGTCGGCTTTCCTGTCGCCGTTGAAGTCCCCGGCTACCCACGGGGTTCCGTCAATCCAGCCACCGTCCCGGTCGCTCCACTGCGTCCACCCCGGGAACCGAGAGCCATCAGAAAGGTAGACCGCAGTGGACAGGCTGGCGTTTGAAGTAGCGGCCAGCGTACGGCCTGAAACGGGGGCTAGGGCGACTGCCAATAGCACGAGCGCGGCCGTGCCCCATGTTTGAAGCCTCAACATAAGCTCACCTACCGCGGTAATACGCGATCTGGGCCACTACAAGTAAAAGGCAGACCGGTCCACCACGCCACAGCAGCACCCTCACCCCGCTCCTGATGTCTGAAACACCCTTTAGTAGCGGGCCAGTGTGCCGCTCTCGCGCGTGATGTGGGTGCTGGACATCCAGCCTTCGGTGTTCGTGCCGTCGATACGGGCGTAGATCCACTTATTGCCATGGGCGTTGGTGATGTAGCAGTGGTAGAAGACCTTCGTACCGGTCTTGACCACGTTCACGTAGCTGCACTCCGCGTACGGCCCGGTGTAGAAGTGGGAGTTGTCGACCAGGAAGCCGAAGCCGTTGCTGCGGTTCTCGTGGGCCCAGCCGGTGCACGCCGTCGACACCGGGGCGGGCTCCTTCACCGTGGAACTGGGCTTGGCGGTCGGAGAGGCGGGCGGGGTCGCTCCCGGCTTGTCGCCGGTCTTGCCGGGCGTCGGCGTCGCACCTGTCTTGGGGGACGCGCCCGGAGAACCTGCGGGCGACGGGGTCTTGCTGCCGGTCGGCTCGTTGCTGCCCGCCGGGGAGCTGACGGCGGGCGGCGTCGCCCGCGCACCGTCCGGGGTCGTGCCCTCCTGTCCGCCCGTCAGGGCGTAGGTGATGCCGCCGCCTGCGGCGAGGAGTACGACGGCGGCCGCTGATGCGGTGAGGACGCGGCTGCGGCGCCGGGCGCGACCGGTCGTGGAGCGGCTCGTCTCGGGACCCGGGACTCCGGCCGGGCCCGCGACCGGCGTACCGGGCTGCGGAAGCGCCGACGGCTGGTGGGGCTGGGGGTAGCCGTAGCCGTAGCCGGCGTGCGGAGGCTGCGGGGTGGGCTGGGGGTAGCCCATGTGCGGAGGCTGAGGCTGGGGGGTGGGCTGGGGGAGCAGCGGGGGGCCGAACCCGGGGGGCGGTGTGACGGCGGACGCGGCCCCGGGAGCCACCGTGGGAGTGGAGGCCGGAGCGGGGGCGGGAGCGGGAGCGGCGGTGGGAGTCGGGGCGGCGGACGCGGGGTGCACCGGCCGGCCCGAGGCGACGCGCTCCAGCATGTCGCGCGCCTGGTCCGCGGTGGGCCGGTCCTCCGGCTGCTTCGCCATCAGCGCCTGGAGCACCGGCGCGAGTGGTCCTGCCCGGCGGGGCTCCGGCAGGGGCTCGGTGACGATGGCCGACATGGTGGACCACGCGGAATTGCGGCGGAACGGCGAAGTGCCCTCCACGGCCGCGTACAGCGTCATGCCGAGTGCCCAGATGTCCGACGCGGGACCGGGCTCCCTGCCCTGCGCGCGCTCCGGAGGCAGGTAGTCGAGGGAGCCGATGATGTCACCGCTGCGGGTCAGCCTGGCCATGGCGTCGTCGCCGGAGGCTTCCATGGTGGCGATGCCGAAATCGGTGAGAACGACCCTCCCGCCGTGCTCCAGCAGCACGTTCGCGGGCTTGACGTCCCGGTGCAGTACGCCGGCCTGGTGCGCGGCGTCGAGCGCGTCCATCAGTTTCGCGCCGATCGCCGCGGCCTCGTGCGGCTCCAGGGTGCCGCGCTCCATCAGCAGGCCGTCGAGGGAGGTCCCCTCGACGAGTTCCATGACGATGACCGGCAGGCCCTGCTCCTCGGTCACGTCGTGCACGGTGACCACGCCGCTGTGCCGTATTCGGGCGGCGGCCTGCGCCTCCCGCTGCATCCGGGTCCGCAGATCTGCCAGTTCGGCCGCGGAGGAGTCGTTGAAGGCGCGCAGGACCTTGACGGCGACCTCTCGGTTCAGCAGCTCGTCCACTGCCCGGGCGACCACTCCCATGCCGCCGCGCCCGATCATGGCGGTCACCCGGTAACGGCCCCCGAGGACCTTGCCTATCAGCTCTCCGCCATTCGTATCCCCCGTCGTCACCGCACGCTCCGTTCCATCACGTTCGTCATCCATCCACATCGATCCACCTACCAGCGGCATCAAGGGTAGAGGCAGGTGGGTGAGGGGGCGGCAGCGGCATTCCTGCGGAAGAACACGTTCTCATCTGACCTTCCGTCAGATGAGAACGTGTTCTAGTCTGCCGCGCATGGGCATCGGAATCACAGCGGAACAACGGGAGTTGGCCGAGGCGGTGCGCGGCTGGGTGGCGCGCGCCGCACCGCCCGAGGAGGTGCGCAAGCTGCTCGACACCCCGCCGCAGACCGGGGCGCGGCCCGCCTACTGGGACGCGATGGCCGCACAGGGCCTGCTGGAGCCCCACCTGGAGGGCGGCACCCTGCTCGACCTCGCCGTGGTGGTGGAGGAGGCCGCCCGGGCGGCGCTGCCCGGGGCGTACCTGCCGAGCGCGCTGGCCTCCGTCCTGCTGGACCGGGCCGGGGCCGCGCCGCTCGACGGCCGGGTCGGGGCGGTCGCGCTTGGCCCCGGCACGCTGACCGCCGTCGCCGTGGAGGGCGGCGGCTACCTCCTCGACGGCACCGCGCCGCCCGTGCTCGGGGCCGGGGAGGCCGACCTCGTGCTGCTCGCCGCCGAGGCACCGCACGGCACGCGCTGGTTCGCCGTGGACGCCGCCGCGCTGGCCATCCGTACGCACGAGAGCGCCGACCCGACCCGCCCCACCGCCGAGGTCCACGCGCGCTCGGTCACCGCCGGGCCGGACCGGGTGCTGGAGCTGGACGCGGCCCTCGTACGGGACCTGGCCTGCGCGCTCTTCGCCGCCGACGCCTGTGGCACCGCCGCCTGGGCCCTGCACACGGCCGCCGAGTACGCCAAGGTGCGCGAGCAGTTCGGCCGGCCCATCGGGCGGTTCCAGGGCGTCAAGCACCTGTGCGCCGACATGCTGGTCCGCCTCGAACAGGCCAGGGCGCTGGCCTGGGACGCCGCGAACGCCATGGACGAGCCCGGCGCGAGCGCCGAGGTGCGTACGCTCGTCGCCGCCCTGGCCGCCGGAACCGCCCTGGACGCGGCCTACTCCTGCGCCAAGGACTGCATCCAGATCCTCGGCGGCATCGGCTTCACCTGGGAGCACGACGCCCACATCTACCTGCGCCGGGCCCTGGTCGCCCGCCAGCTCCTCGGACACGGCGACGGGCACCGCGTACGGGCCGTGCGGTGCGCCGCGGGCGGTGCGCGGCGCGAGCTGCGCCTGGACCTCCCGGAGCGGGCGGAGGCGTACCGGGCGAGCGCCCGGACCGCCATCGAGGACGCCCGCGGCCTCGACCCGGCGGCTGCCCGGCGGATCCTGGCCCCCACCGGATACGCGGCCCCCTACCTGCCGCCCCCGTACGGCCTCGGCGCGGGACCCGTCGAACAGCTCGTCGTGCAGCAGGAGCTGAAGGAGGCCGGGGTCAGGATCTCCGACCTTGGCATCGCGACCTGGGTCGTGCCCTCCCTGCTCGCCTACGGGACGGACGCGCAGCGGGAGGCGTACGTGCTGCCCACCCTGCGCGGGGAGCTCACCTGGTGCCAGCTCTTCTCCGAGCCGGGCGCCGGCTCGGACCTCGCCTCGCTGCGGACCAGGGCCGAGCGCACCGAGGGGGGCGGCTGGCGGATCAACGGCCAGAAGGTGTGGACGAGTTCCGCGCACAGCGCCGACTTCGGCATCCTGCTGGCCCGCACCGACCCCGACGCACCCAAGCACCAGGGGCTCGGCTACTTCGTCGTCGACATGCGCAACACCCCCGGCATCGACGTCCGGCCGCTCAAGGAGATCACCGGCGAGGCCCTCTTCAACGAGGTCTTCTTCGACGACGCCGAGCTCCCGGCGGACGCGCTGGTCGGCGCGGCGGACGGCGGGTGGAAGGTCGCCCGCAACACCCTCGGCAACGAACGCGTCCACATGGCCGACCAGATGACCTTCGACACCGGCCTGGAGGCCCTGATCGACCGCTCCGCCGGCCTCGACGGGACGTACAGGGCGCGCATCGGGGTGCTCGCCGCCGAGGCGCACGCCCTGGCCTGCATCGGGCTGCGCACCACCCTCCAGCAGGTGTCGGGGCTGGAACCGGGCGCGGGCGCCTCCGTACGCAAGCTCGTCCAGACTCCGCACCAGCAGCGGACCGCCGAGCTGGCCCTGGAACTGCTGGGGCCGGCGGGCGCGGTGCGCGAGGGGGCGGGGGAGCGGGCGGTGCACGGGATGCTCATGTCCCGCTGCCTGACCATCGCCGGGGGCACCACGCAGGTCCAGCTCAACGTCGTCGCCGAGCGGATCCTCGGCCTTCCCAGGGACTAGGAGTTGTCGGACATGAAGTCGGGCATGAAGTCGTACATCGTGGGCGTCGGCATGACGAAGTTCGAGAAGCCGGAGTCGAGGGACTGGCAGTACTGGGACATGGTCAAGGAGGCCGGTTCCGCGGCGCTCGCGGACGCGGGCGTGGACTACGGGCTCGTCGAGCAGGTGCCGGTGGGCTACTGCTTCCAGGCGTCCACGGCCGGGCAGCGGGCCGCGTACGAACTGGGGCTGACCGGGGTCCCCGTCTACAACGTCAACAACAACTGCGCGACCGGGTCGACGGCGCTGATGATGGCCCGGCAGTTCGTGGAGGGCGGGCTGAACGACTGCGTGCTCGCGCTGGGCTTCGAGAAGATGAAGCGCGGCGCGCTGGGGGGCGGGGCGGACGGGGGCGACTTCAAGACGTCTCCGGTGGCCCGGCACTACGGGATCATGGCCGCCGCGCACGGCTTCGAGATGTCACCGCCGACCGCGCAGATCTTCGGGAACGCGGCCCGCGAGCACATGGAGCGGTACGGGACCACGGCCGCGCAGCTCGCGATGGTGGGCGCCAAGAACCACCGGCACTCCGCGAACAACCCGAACGCGCAGTTCCAGGACGTGTACACGGTGGAGGAGATCCTGGCGGCGAAGGAGATCCACGCACCGCTGACCAAACTCCAGTGCTCGCCGACCTCCGACGGGGCGGCGGCCGCGCTGGTCGTCTCGGAACGGTTCGTCGTCCGGCACGGGCTGCACGACAAGGCGGTGGAGATCGTCGCGCAGGCGATGACCACGGACACCGGGGACAGCTTCGGGGGCTCCTGCATCGACGTGGTCGGCAAGCCGATGACGGCGGCGGCCGCGCGGCAGGTGTACGAGGCGTCCGGGCTCGGCATCGAGGACGTGGACGTGGTCGAACTCCACGACTGCTTCTCGATCAACGAGCTGCTGACGTACGAGGCGCTCGGCATGTGCGGGGACGGCGCCGCCGGGAAGCTGGTGGAGAGCGGGGCGACGACCTATGGCGGGCGGTGGGTGGTCAACCCCTCCGGGGGGCTGATCTCCAAGGGGCACCCGCTGGGCGCGACGGGGCTGGCGCAGGCGGCGGAGCTGGTGTGGCAGCTACGGGGCGAGGCGGGGGCCCGTCAGGTCGCGGGGGCCGGGGTGGGCCTCGCCCACAACATCGGGCTGGGTGGTGCGGCGGTGGTCACCCTGCTGCGGAGGTAGCCTCCCGGCGGGGTGGCGGTGCGTGCCCGTGCGGCCTCCCGGCGGGGTGACGGTGCGTGCCCGTGCGGCGCCGCTCCTGGGGCTCTGCCCCGGACCCCGCGCCTCAATCGCCGGCGGGGCTGGGTTTGGCGCGGCCCGGCCCGAGCGACGGGTCGATCACCGTTTCGCCCCGCGAGGCCCGGCGGATCGCGTCCGCCAGGTCCTCGATCGGGTCGTCGCGCAGGATCAGGCCCGCCGCCCCCGAGGCGAGGACCGCGTCCAGCAGGCCCGGGCGGGCCGAGCCGGTCAGGACGAGGACCCGGCACTCCGGGTCGTCCGCCAGGACCCGGGCGACGGAGCCGGGCTCCTCCACCAGTGCCACCACCGGACGGGCCATCGCGTCACGGACGACCTCGATGTCCGGCTGGAGGCCGAGCCGGAGCGCCAGCGCCGGGTTCGGCGGGTCCAGCAGCACGCGCAGCGAAGGGGCCTGGCGGTGGTCAACGGGCATTTCTTCCACCCCGGAAGGGTATGGCCCAGCCCTCGCGAGCCCGTGCAACACGCCTCGGCGGAATGGAATCTGACGGCAGGTCAAGACTCTTCCCTCCTGCTGGGGCGTGCGTTATACATTCCTTCAACCGGCCCTAGAACGCGTTCTAGAACCGGTCCCGCATACGACCTCGGTGCGGCCGACGGTGCGGACGGCCGCACCGAGGTCTTCCAAGGCCCCCGTTCTCCAGAAACAGGGAGCAGCATCCCCATGCCGATCGATGCCGCCAAGGCCCTCGCCGCCACCCCCCGTCTGGGGGCCATCGGCTGGGACCACAAGGACATCCAGCTCTACCACCTCGGCCTCGGCGCGGGCCGCCCCGCCAACGACCCCGACGAGCTGCGCTACACCCTGGAGTCCAAGCTCCACGTGCTGCCCAGCTTCGCGACGGTCGCCGGTGCGGGCATGGCCATGCTCGGCGGCCTCGCCGCCCCCGGCATCGAGGTCAACCTCGCCGCCGTCCTGCACGGCGGGCACTCCATCGAGCTGCACCGGCCCATCCCGGTCAAGGGCGAGGCCACCTCCACTTCCAGGGTCGCCGCCGTCTACGACAAGGGCAAGGCCGCGGTGATCGTGCTGCGTTCCGAGGTCGCGGACGCCGACGGGCCGCTGTGGACGAGCGACGCGCAGCTCTTCGTACGGGGCGAGGGCGGGTTCGGCGGCGAACGCGGCCCCTCCGTCACCTCCGGGCAGCCCGAGCGCGCCCCCGACCGCACCGAGGAGCGGCACATCCGGGAGGACCAGGCGCTGCTCTACCGGCTCTCCGGCGACTGGAACCCCCTGCACGCCGACCCCGAGTTCGCCAAGCTGGCCGGCTTCGACCAGCCGATCCTGCACGGCCTGTGCTCGTACGGGATGACCCTCAAGGCCGTCGTCGACACGGTCCTGGGCGGGGACGTCTCCCGGGTCCGCGCCTACCGCACGCGCTTCGCCGGGATCGTCTTCCCCGGCGAGACGCTGCGCATCCGGATGTGGCAGGAGTCCGGCCGCGTCCTGGTGTCGGTGACCGCCGTCGAACGGGACGACGCGCCGGTCCTCGCCGACACCGTCGTCGAACACTCGTAGCACCCACAGAAGGAGCCGCACCGTGCGCGCAGCACTGCAGAGCGAGATCGGCCAGGACAAGCTCGAGGTCGTCGACGACATGGAGGCCGTGGGCCTCGGTCCCGGCAAGGTGAAGATCCGGATCAAGGCCACCGGCCTGTGCCACTCGGACCTCTCCGCGATGAGCGGCATCCTGCCGCAGCCCGCCCCCTTCATCCCGGGCCACGAGGGCTCCGGGGTGATCGCCGACGTCGGTGACGGGGTCACCAGCCACAAGATCGGCGACCGGGTCCTCGTCTGCTGGCTGCCGCCGTGCGGCCACTGCCCCGCCTGCAGGCGCGGCCAGGGCCACCTGTGCCTGGAGAGCCTGGTCAACGCGGGCATCCCCAACTTCAAGCGCGCGGGCGGGGACATCTTCGGCTTCGCCGCCACCGGCACCTTCGCCGAGGAACTCGTCGTCGACGCCAAGTGCGCCGTACCGATCCCCGACGACGTGCCCTTCGACATCGCCGCCCTCATCGGCTGCGGGGTCACCACCGGGCTCGGCGCGGCCATCAACACCGCCAAGGTGGAGGCCGGGTCCTCGGTCGCCGTCATCGGCTGCGGCGGCGTCGGCATATCCGTCATCCAGGGCGCCAAGGTGCAGGGCGCGGCGCAGATCGTCGCCGTCGACCCGGTGGAGTCGCGGCGCGGGGCCGCCCTGCGGTTCGGCGCCAGCGAGGCGGTCGCCCCGGACGCCTTCGACGACGCCAAGAACCGGATCACCGGCGGCGAGGGCTTCGACTACGTCTTCGAGGTCGTCGGCAAGTCCGCGACCGCGCAGACCGCGTACAAGATGACCCGGCGCGGCGGCAGCGTGGTCATCGTCGGCGCGGGAGCGCTGGACGACAACTTCCAGATCGACATGTTCTCGCTGTTCTTCGACGAGAAGAAGATCCTGCCGTCGATGTACGGCGGCGGCGACGTGCTCCGCTCCTACGAGCGCACCATCGCACTGTGGCGGGCCGGCCGGGTGGACCTGGAGAGCCTGATCACGCACCGGGTGCAGCTCGCCGAGATCAACGACGCCCTCGACCAGATGCGTACGGGCACGGCCCTGCGCACCTGCATCGAGATCTGACCCGTTCCACCGATTCCGAGGGGAACCGTACGGATGTCAATGCCACTTGAGGGGCTCTGCGCCATCGTCACGGGCGCGGGCCGCGGCCTCGGCCGGGCCGAGGCGGTCGAACTCGCCAGGCTCGGCGCGAGCGTGGTCGTCAACGACTTCGGCCAGCCCGGCCGCGACGGCTCCGGCGAGGCCTCGGCGGCCCCGGCGGAGGAGGTCGCCGCGGAGATCCGCGCGGCGGGCGGGCAGGCGGTCGCGCACCTGGGGGACGTGGCCGACTTCGAGCAGGCGCGCCAGCTGGTCGACCTGGCGGTGAGCAGCTTCGGCAAGCTCGACATCCTGGTCAACAACGCGGGCATCCTGCGGGACCGGATGGTCTTCTCGATGTCGGAGGAGGAGTGGGACTCGGTGATCCGGGTCCACCTCAAGGGTCACTTCAACACCACCCACTTCGCGTCCGTGCACTGGCGCGAGCGGTCGAAGGCGGCGGGCGGACCGGTCTACGGCCGGATCGTCAACACCTCCTCCGAGGCCTTCCTCGGCGGCTCGGCCGGCCAGCCGAACTACGCGGCGGCCAAGGGCGGCATCGTCGGCCTGACCACCTCGACCGCCCTCGCGCTGGCGAAGTACGGGGTGACGGCCAACGCCATCTGCCCGCGCGCCCGCACCCGGATGACGGAGGACGTCTTCGCGGGCTTCCAGGTCCCGGAGGAGGGCAAGCTGGACGCCCTCGCCCCCGAGCACGTCTCCCCGCTCGTCGGCTACCTGGCCTCGCCCGCCGCGGCCAAGGCCAACGGGCAGCTGTTCGTCGTACACGGCGGGATCGTGGTCGTGATGGAACGCCCCAAGGTGGCGGCCAAGTTCGACACCGGCAAGGAGGCCTTCTCCTTCGAGGAGCTCGACGAGGTCCTGACCCCGCACTACGACTCCCGCCCGGCGAACGAGACGTTCGCCGCGACGGAGGTCCTGGGCCTCAAGCACGACTAGGGCCGTGGCCGGTCTCCCTTGGCCCCCGGCCCGGCCACCCGGCCCCCGGCCCCGGCCCCCGGCCCCCCGGGTCAGCCGAGGGGGGCCTGCTGGAGGGGGACCGGGCGCCTCGCCGGCTGCGGCGGCGGGTCCAGGCGGACCGGCGGGGGAGGGGTGACCGGCAGGGTCATCCCGAGGATCCCGCAGGGCACCTCCGGGGTCGCGTACGGCAGGTGGAGCCGGCCCTCCCGGCTCCACAGGCCGGTACCGCCGAGCCAGCCCACCGGGGGGCCGAGCCGGAAGACGTGCCGGTCGGCGGGGCGCCACAGCGCGAGGCCGTGCCCGGGCAGCCGCAGCGCGACCCCGCAGGTCTCCGGCATCAGGGCCTGGCCCGGCTGCACGGCGAAGGGCACGGCCTGCGCCAGGCCCTCCCCGCGCAGGCACTCCGGGAAGCGCACCGGCAGGGAGCTGCCCAGCACCCCCCAGCCGAGCCGCGGCTGCCCGGGGGCGTCCGAGCGGATCAGCAGCAGCCCGCTGTCGGGGTCGGCGAGCAGCAGCCGGTCGTCGCTGCCCTCCGTGATCTGGAGCAGCGGGGACACCTCGGCGCCACCGGCTCCGCCGCCGCCCAGGTCCACGGCGACGGCCTTGGTGACCCCGTCCACCTCGCGGTCCAGGGCCAGCATCCGGCCCGCCCGGTCCAGCCACACCCCGCCGGAGCACCGCCCCGGGATGTCGGCCGCGCGCCGCGGCCCGGGGGAGCCGCTCCCGGCCACCTGCCAGACCGTGCTGCCCGTGTCCGACACGGCCAGGGCGAAGGCGCAGGACCCGTCCGGCGACGGCGGCAGCAGGCGGACCCGTACGCCCTCCTCCGCCTCCACCCCGCCCAGCTGGAGCTCCCCGGTGCGCGGCCCGGCCGCGGCGCCCGTCGGGTACAGCAGCGCGAAGGCGTGCCGCTCCGCCACCCGCCGGTGGATCAGCACCCGCCCGTCGGCCAGCGGCAGCACCTCGCTGTCGGCCTCCTCGGGCTGCGCGAGCGGCAGCGGGACCGCGTACGCCTCGGGCCCGGCCAGGGTCCAGCGCTCCGCGTACAGCGCCTCGCCGTCCCCCGCGAGCCGGGCGGCGTACGACCCGTCCGCGGTGATCGTGAACGGCGCCGTGGCCGGGGCCGCGGGCGTGGCCGTCGTCGTTTCGATGGCACAGACAGTCATCTGCGCGTCACCTCCGGGTCAGGAAGCTAGTTTTCGGACTTCCCGCGAACAACACGACCAAGACGGCTTCACACATAAGGGTGGCCGGGCGGCGATTCGCGTGTGGTGAAGGTGGCGATTGTGCTGTGCGATATCGGGGCGTTTAGGGTGGGGAATTAGTTAGGTATGCCTAACCATCCCCTCGGTCATCCCCTGCCGCCCCACACCAGGAGTCGCCCCATGTCCTTCCGACGCCGCGGAACAGCCGCCGTCGCACTCGCGGCCGCCGCCGCACTCGTCCTCACCGCCTGCGGCGGCAAGGACGGCGAGGCGGCCAAGGGCGACAAGGCCGGGGGCGGCGGCAAGCAGGCCGTCGCCCAGGGCGGCAAGGAGTTCGGCGACGCGGCGGCGAAGACGGCCGCCTTCGGCACCACCGCCCAGGCCGGCCAGTTCCCGCGCACCATCACCCACGCCATGGGCTCCACCGAGCTCAAGGCCGCCCCCAAGCGGGTCGTGGTGCTCGACGTCGGAGAGCTCGACAACGTCGTCTCGCTGGGCATGCAGCCCGTCGGCTACGCGCCGTCCGAGGGCGACGAGTCCATCCCCGACTACCTGAAGAAGGATGCCGGCGAGCCCAAGTCGGTCGGCACCATCAACAACCTCAACCTCGAAGCGGTCAACGCCCTCAAGCCCGACCTGATCCTCGGCAGCCAGCTGCGCGCCGCGGACAAGTACGACGCGCTCTCCAAGATCGCCCCGACCGTGTTCTCCATCCGCCCGGGCTTCACGTGGAAGGAGAACTTCCTGCTCAACGCCGCAGCCCTGGACAGGACCGCCGAGGCGAAGACCAAGCTGGCGGCCTACGAGGCCAAGGCGGTCAAGCTCGGCGAGGACCTCGGCGAGAAGAAGCCGACCGTCACGATGCTGCGCCACATGCCGGGCAAGACCCGTCTCTACGCCGGGGCCTCCTTCATCGGCACGATCCTGAAGGACTCCGGCATCCCGCGCCCGCAGAACCAGCAGGCCGAGGAACTGGCCGTCGAGATCAGCCCGGAGCGGATGGACGAGGCCGCCGCCGACTGGATCTTCACCGGGGTCTACGGACCCAAGGACAAGACCAAGCGCGACTCCGCCGAGGCCAACCCGCTGTGGAAGGGGCTGGAGGCCGTGCAGCAGGGCCGCGCGGTGGATGTCCCGGACGAGACCTGGTACCTGGGCCTGGGCGTGACCGCCGCGGACAAGGTCCTGGACGACCTCCGCGGCCACCTGGTCAAGTAGCCGGGGGTAATTCCAGCCTCGGCGGCCTTCGAGGCCCGACCGGGGGCAAATCCAGCCCCGCCGGCGTTTGAGGCGCGGGGTCTGGGGCGGAGCCCCAGGAAACCCGGCTCCGCCGGGCACCGGGCTCTGCCCGGACCCGCTCCTCAAACGCCGGAGGGGCTGGTTCGGCTCCGGCGGGGCCGGGGGATGGCGCCCGCAGGGCGGGGGATGGCTCCGGCGGGGCGGGATGGGGCCGCCCGGCGGCGGTACCGCGGCCCGCGGAAGCGACACCGCGCCTGGTGGGGAAGGTCGCCACGGACGGTAGCCTTGGCCCGTGCCCCGTCTCTCTGAAGTCATCGCCGCGCTGGACGCTCTCTGGCCCCCCTCGCGGGCCGAGCAGTGGGATGCCGTCGGGACCGTCTGCGGTGACCCCGACGCCGAGGTCTCCCGGGTCCTGTTCGCCGTGGACCCCGTCCAGGAGATCGCCGAAGAGGCGCTGAAACTGGGCGCCGACCTGATCGTCACCCACCACCCCCTGTACCTGCGCGGCACCACCACCGTGGAGGCCGGCACCTTCAAGGGCCGCGTCGTGCACACGCTGATCAAGAACGACATCGCGCTGCACGTCGCCCACACCAACGCCGACAGCGCCGACCCCGGAGTCTCCGACGCCCTCGCCGGCGCCCTGGACCTGCGGGTCACCGGCCCGCTGGTGCCCGACGCCACCGACCCCGCAGGCCGCCGTGGCCTGGGCCGGATCTGCGAGCTGGACCGCCCCGAGACCCTGCGGGAGTTCGCCGCCCGGTGCGCCGCCTGGCTGCCGCCGACCGCGCAGGGCATCCGTGTGGCCGGCGACCCGGACGCGCTGATCCAGCGCGTCGCGGTCAGCGGCGGTTCCGGCGACAGCCTCTTCGAGCAGGTCCGCGCCGCGGGCGTGGACGCCTTCGTGACGGCGGACCTGCGCCACCACCCGGTGTCCGAGGCCCGCGAGCAGAGCCCGCTCGCCCTCGTCGACGCCGCCCACTGGGCCACCGAGTGGCCCTGGTGCGAGCAGGCGGCCGCACAGCTCGACGCGATCTCCGAGCGCCACGGCTGGGGCCTGCGTACCCACGTCTCGCGCACGGTCACCGACCCGTGGACGGTGCACGCGCCGTCCGTGACTTCCCCTTCTATCCCTGGAGCCCCCAACTGAACGCCGAGCCCGCCGACCAGATCCGACTTCTCGACGTCCAGGCCCTGGACGTGCGGCTGTCTCAGCTCGCCCACAAGCGCAAGTCGCTGCCCGAGCACGCCGAGGTCGACTCGCTGACCAAGGACCTCACCCAGCAGCGCGACCTGCTCGTCGCCGCCCAGACGCAGGCCAGCGACGCCGCCCGCGAGCAGACCAAGGCGGAGCAGGACGTGGACCAGGTCCGCCAGCGCGCGGCCCGCGACCAGCAGCGGCTCGACTCCGGCGTGGGCGTCTCGGCCCGGGACCTGGCGAACCTGCAGAGCGAGGTCGTCTCCCTCGCGAAGCGGCAGAGCGACCTGGAGGACGTGGTCCTGGAGGTCATGGAGCGCCTGGAGGCCGCGACCGAGCGCGTCACCGGCCTCACCGGGCGGGTCTCCGACCTGGAGACCGAGCTGACGGACGCCACCGCGCGCCGCGACGCCGCCACCGGCGAGATCGACGCCGAAGCCGCCAAGATCGCCAAGGACCGCGAGGTCATCGTCGGGTCCATGCCCGTCGACCTGATGGCGCTGTACGAGAAGATCCGCGTCAAGCAGGGCGGGGTCGGCGCCGCGCGCCTCTACCAGCGCCGCTGCGAGGGCTGCCGCCTGGAGCTCGACATGGCCGAGGTCAACGAGATCAAGGCCGCCGCGCGCGACCAGGTCGTACGTCACGAGAACTGCGGCCGCATCCTGGTCCGTACGGCCGACTCGGGCATCTGATGCAGAGGCCCGTCCGGTTCGTCGTAGAGGCGGACGGCGGATCCCGGGGCAACCCGGGTCCCGCCGGCTACGGAGCGGTGGTCCTCGACCCCGCCACGGGGGAGACGCTGGCCGAGCGCGCGGAGTACATCGGCGTCGCGACGAACAACGTCGCCGAGTACAAGGGTCTGATCGCCGGGCTCGAAGCGGCGCGCGCGCTGGCACCGGACGCCGCGGTCCTGGTCCGCATGGACTCCAAGCTGGTCGTCGAGCAGATGTCTGGCCGCTGGAAGATCAAGCACCCGGACATGAAGCCCCTGGCGGCGGAGGCGGCGCGGATCCTGCCGCGCGCGCAGGTCACGTACGAGTGGATCCCGCGCGAGCAGAACAAGCACGCGGACCGGCTCGCCAACGAGGCGATGGACGCGGGCAAGCGCGGAAAGCCGTGGGAGCCCTCGGACTCCTCTGCCGTCTTCGACCGCGGCGCCGCCCGAGCGGTGGCGACCCCGCCGGCCGGCCCTCCGGGGGACGCGGCCGCGGGCGCGGCGGCGGTCCGGGCGGCCCTCGCCTCCGGCGCGGCCGCACGGGCCGGTTCCCCGACGGCCTCGGTCGTCGCCGACACGCTCTTCACGGAGTCCCTGCCGGGCCGCTCCGCGGGGGAAGACGGTCCGGCGGGCACCCCCGTGATCGAGCCCTGCCTCGACTCCGACACGCCGGCGACCCCGGCGGCCGAAGCCCCCGCCACGGGCCCGGCGACCGGCGCGGCCACGGCCGGCGCGGGCGCGGCCACCGGCACCACCACCGGTTCGGCCACCGCCACCGCCACCGGTACGGCGACGGCGACGGCCGGCAGCCCCGGCTGGGGACCCGACATGGGGACCCCCGCCACCTTCGTGCTGCTGCGCCACGGGGAGACCGCCCTCACCCCGCAGAAGCGCTTCTCCGGCAGCGGCGGCAGCGACCCCGAACTGTCCGCGGCCGGCCGGCGGCAGGCCGCCGCCGTGGCCGAGGCACTGGCCGCGCGGGGCACCGTGCAGACGGTCATCAGCTCCCCGCTGCGCCGCTGCCGCGAGACCGCCCAGGCCGTCGCCGACCGCCTCGGGCTCCGGGTGACCGTCGAGGAAGGCCTGCGCGAGGTCGACTTCGGGGCCTGGGAGGGCCTGACCTTCGCCGAGGTGAGGGAGCGGTTCCCCGACGACCTCCAGGCCTGGCTGGACTCCCCGCGGGCGGCCCCCACGGGCGGCGGCGAGAGCTTCACGGCCGCCACCCGCCGCATCTCGGCGACCCGCGACCGGCTGCTGGCCGCCCACGCGGGCCGCACGGTCCTGCTCGTCACCCACGTGACCCCGGTCAAGATCCTGGTCCGCCTCGCCCTCGGCGCCCCGCCGGAGGCGCTGTTCCGCATGGAACTCTCCGCGGCCTCCCTGTCGGCGGTGGCCTACTACGCGGACGGCAACGCCTCGGTGCGCCTGCTGAACGACACCTCCCACCTGCGGTAGCGGTCGGTCGGCAGCAGGGTCAGGGTGCGGGCTTGAGGTGGCCGAGCGCTTCCACGGACTTGCCCAGGGCTCGGGCCATATTGCGGGCTTGGGCCTGGGCCGTCCGGATGTCGCCGCTCGCCTCCCGTGCGTACCGGCCGGCCCAGTCGTCGTCACGCCGGTCGATGTGCTGCGCCAGCCGGCCCAACGCGTCTTCGAGGTGGTGGGCGAGGGCGAGCAGGCTGCCCGTCACGGAAGCGACTTCGGCAGGGCTTCCGTAGGCTTCACGGGCGTCGGTGGTCGCTTCGGCGAGGGCGCGTATGAGCGCGGCGGCAGAGGCCGCGGCAGCGGGGTGATCGGTCATGGGTGCGAGCGTGCCCCATGACGTGCCCCTCCGAGGGGCGTTTGCGCCGGCTGCCCGGATCCGGGCAGCCGCCGCCGTTGTGTGGCACCCCGAACGGAGTGGGAACGGCAGACGAGCCGGCCTGTACGCCGGGTTCTGTCTCCCGGAGACCTCGCGGTCGCCGGGGAGACGGCCATCCATCTAGGACCGGCGTTGCCGCCGGCCTCGTGCGGTCTACCCGCGGACATCGGGCGGGCAGCCCTCGATCGTCCGCGCAGACCCGTCCGGGGACGGATCCTCTTGACCTTGCTCCGGGTGGGGTTTACCTAGCCGCCTGGGTCACCCCAGGCGCTGGTGGTCTCTTACACCACCGTTTCACCCTTACCGAGGGCCGAAGCCCCCGGCGGTCTGTTTTCTGTGGCACTGTCCCGCGGGTCACCCCGGGTGGGCGTTACCCACCACCCTGCCCTGTGGAGCCCGGACGTTCCTCGGCGGGATCCGGGGATCCCGACGCGGCCGCCCAGCCGACTCGTCTGTCGTGCCGACCATGTTACCGGCTGTGCCGTCGCGCCTTGACCTTGACGCAACGGCAGGGTTTCTACTGGGCTCATGCGGATCGGAGAGATCGCCGCGCTCGTCGGGGTCACGACCCGGGCGATCCGGCACTACCACCATGTCGGGCTGCTCCCGGAACCGGAGCGGCGCCCCAACGGATACCGGGCCTACAGCGTCCGCGACGCCGTCCTGCTGGCGCGCGTACGCCGCCTCACCGAGCTCGGGCTCAGCCTGGACGAGGTACGGGACGTGCTCGCGGACGATGCCGGGCGGGAACTGGCCGACGTACTGGAGGAGCTCGACGCCGACCTGGCCCGCCAGGAGGCCGAGATCGGGGAGCGCCGGCGGCGCCTCGCGGTGCTGCTGGCCGCCGAGCCCGGGGACACCGAACCCCTGTCCCCCGCGCTCGCCGCGCTCCTCGCGAAGGCGCCGCCCACGACCTCGGCCGCCGCCGCGAAGGACCGCGAGCACCTGACGCTGCTCGACGCCACGGGCTCCGGAGGCGAGGAACTGTACGCCGCGCTCGGCCCGTTGGCCGCCGACCCCGCGCTGCTCGCGCTCTACGAACGCCTCGACGCGCTCGCCGACGCCCCGGTGGACGACCCGCGGATCCCCGCGCTGGCCGCCGAACTGGTGGCGGCCGTCCCCGACGAGGTGTTCGCCGCGGTCCCGGCCGGGGGGCGGGTCGTCGCCGGTTTCCAGGAGGCGCTGCTCGCGGAGTACACGCCCGCGCAGGCCGAGGTCGTACGCCGGGTCATGGAGGCGTTCATGGAGAGGGGACGGGGATGAACGGAACACCGAGACCGACACCGACACCGGAACGCGCACTGGCACGGATGCGGGAGGCCGCCCGCCGGGTGCTGCCGGTGCAGGTGCGGCGGCTGGTGCGGCACGAGCTGCGGGCCACCGCCTCCCTCGGCTGGTGGGCCCTGCGCAGGAAGCACGGGGTGCTTCCCGGGGACCTCGCCGCCGGGTACACCGGACCGCAGACGGCCATGATGTACGGCCTGCTCTTCGTGTCGGTGATCGAGACGGCCGCGCTGGCCGTGCTCATCCCCTGGCCCGCCGTCCACCAGGTGGTGCTCGTACTCGACGTGTACGGGATCCTCATCCTCCTCGCGATGCACGCCGCCTGTGTCACCCGGCCGCACGTGGTCCGCCCCGACGGCTCGCTGCGGATCCGCTACGGGGCCCTGTTCGACCTCACCGTCCCGCCGGACGCGGTGGCCTCGGTCCGGGTCGACCGGCGTTACCCGGAGGGCCGGATGGTCACCGTGTCCGAGGACGGGGTGCTCGACCTGATCGTGGGCAGCCAGACCACGGTGACCCTGGAGCTGAACCGCCCGCTGGGGGTCGTCCGGCCGCTCGGGGCCCGGGCCCAGGTGCGTACCGTCCGCTTCCACGCCGACGACCCGCGCGCTCTGGTCAGCGCGCTCAGGCAGCCCGTCTAGACGAGTAGGGGTTCAGGCCACGGCGAAGAGGATCTTCGAGGTGCCCGGGTCCGCCTGCGTGAGGCGGACCCGGATGCGCTCGCCCAGCGGCAGCTCCCGCGAGGAGGACTCGACGCGGCCGACCACCGCCGGCTCCGCCAGGTGGACCGTGCCGACCAGCGGCTCGTGGTCCTTCACGTCGATCACCGTGGCCTCGAAGGTCTCCCCGACGCGGCCCTTCAGCAGGGCGGCCTCCACCAGGTCCACGCACTCGCGCTCCACCGTGTTGGCCAGCCGGGCGCCCTCCGCCATCTCCTGCGGCAGCTCCGCCAGCGCCGACACCGCCCACTGCGGCGGCTCGGCCCCCGCCACGGCCGCCACGCACAGCTCGCCGGTGTACCGGTCGACGAGCCGGCGCAGGGGGGCGGTGCAGTGCGCGTACGGGGCCGCCGCCGCGGCATGGATCGCCGGGTCCGGGCTCTCGCCGCCGGTGAAGGCCGTGTAGCCCGCGCCGCGCAGCAGGGCCGTGCACTCCTGGAGGAAGGCCGCGTGGGCGGGGAGGTGCGGGTCGAGGGAGCGGACGAGTTCGGCGTACGGGACGTGGTGCGGCCAGTCGATCCGCAGGGCCGTCGCCGTCCGCCGGAGCCTGCCGACGGCCCCGTCGGGGGCGGTGGGCAGGGTGCGCAGGATGCCGGCCCCGGAGGCGAGCATCAGGTCGGCGGCCACCATGCCGGTCATGAGGGAGATCTGCGCGTTCCAGCCGTCGGCGGGGAGCGGGGCGCGGTAGGCCAGGGAGTAACTGCCGCCGTGCTCGACGATCTCCTGCTCGGGCACGTTCAGGGAGATGCCGCCGCGTTCCTGCTCCAGGGCCTCGCGCAGCCGGCCGACGTCCTTCAGCAGGGCCAGCGGCTCCTCGGCCGTGCCGGAGTCGATGGCCTTCTGGACGCCGTCGTAATCGAGCTTGGCCCGGCTGCGGACCAGGGCCCGGCGTACCTCCACGGTCTCGACCCGGCCGTCGGGGTCCAGTTCGAGGCGCCACAGCAGCGCCGGGCAGGTCTGGTCGGGCAGCAGGCTCGCCGCGCCCTCCGAGAGCACGGCCGGGTGCAGGGGGACCCTCTCGTCGGGGAAGTACAGGGTGCTGACCCGGCGGTGGGCCTCCGCGTCGAGCGGGCCGCCCGGGGTGACGAAGGCGGCCACGTCGGCGATGGCGTAGTGCACGCGGTAGCCGCCACCGCCGGGGCGGCGGGCGAGGTGCATGGCCTGGTCGAGGTCGACGGAGGCCGGGGGGTCGATGGTGAACAGCGGGATGTCGGTCGCGTCGAGGTCGGGGAGGCGCGGCTCCCGGACGGCCCGCTGCGCCTCGGCGAGCACCTCGGCCGGGAACTCCTCCGGCACGTCCAGCTTCGTCCGCAGTTCACGCAGCGCGGCCCGCAGGGCGGCCCCGTCTGTGCCGGTCATGTGGATAGGACGGCGTGGCATGGGTCGAGCGTAGAGGCGGCGGGCCCGGGCGGCACGGCGAGCGGCGAGCGGTGGACAGCGGGCCCGGGCGGTACGGCGGGCCGTCTACCCTGGCTCGGGGGCCGCATCCCCTGCGCCGTGACGTATTGAAGGAGAACCACCGTGCTCGTGCTGCTGCCGCCGTCCGAAGGAAAGGCCGCCGGCGGCTCCGGCGCACCGCTTAAGCCGCAGGAGCTGTCCCTGCCCGGGCTGGCCGCGGCGCGTGCGGCGGTGCTCAACGAACTCGTGGAGCTGTGCGCGGGCGACGAGCCGAAGGCGCGCGAGGTGCTGGGCCTGAGCGAGGGCCTGCGGGGCGAGGTCGCCAAGAACGTGGAACTCCGCTCGGCGGTGGCCCGTCCGGCGGGCGAGATCTACACCGGCGTGCTGTACGACGCCCTGGGCCTCGCCGACCTGACCCCGGCGGCCCGCAAGCTCGCCGAGGACGCGCTGCTGGTGTTCTCCGGCCTGTGGGGCGCGGTGCGGATCACCGACCGGATCCCGTCCTACCGCTGCTCGATGGGCGTGAAGCTGCCGGGGCTGGGGGCGCTCGGCGCGTACTGGCGGGCGCCGATGGCCGAAGTGCTGCCCGCTGCGGCCGGGGAGGGGCTGGTGCTGGACCTGCGCTCGTCGGCGTACGCGTCCGCGTGGCGGCCGAAGGGGGAGGTGGCGGGGCGGACCGCGACCGTGCGGGTGCTGCACTCGCAGGTCGTGGACGGGGTGGAGAAGCGGTCGGTGGTGAGCCACTTCAACAAGGCGACGAAGGGTCGGATGGTGCGGGACCTGCTGCTTTCCGGCTCCGCCCCTGGGGCGCCGGCCGAGCTGGTCACTGCCCTGCGGGACCTGGGCTACGTGGTCGAGGCGGAGGCTCCGGAGAAGGCCGGCAAGGCCTGGGCCCTGGACGTGGTGGTCACCCAGATCCACTGAGGCGGTCGCCCTTCCTCCGTTCCCCGGGGCTCCGCCCCGGACCCCGCGCCTCAAACGCCGGCGAGGCTGGGTTCGGCCTTGGCCCCTGCGGGGGCTTGGCCAGGTGCTGCTGTGGGTCGGGGCCGCTCCGGAGCGTCTCCTCGGCTCGCGCACTTAGCCCCGGCTGCGATAGCCGGGCCTGGGTTGCGCGCTCGTCCTGCGGGGACTCTCCTGCGCGACCCCGCCCCACGCCCAGGCCCTGGAAGCGGGGCCTGGCGGTGGGCGTAGCCGTGGTGGAGGGGAGTGGGGACGCGCAGGGTTGTCCCCGCAGGACGAGCGCGCAACCCGGGCCGAGGACGTCGGGTCAGGCTCAGTGCGCGAGCCGAGGAGACAACCCGGAGCGGCCCCGCGCACCGACCCCACCGACCAGGCCGCCTGCCCCCAGGGGCGAAGCCAGGGCCAAATCCAGCCCCGCCGGCGTTTGAGGCGCGGGGTCTGGGGCGGAGCCCCAGGGGCCCGGGCAGGGCGGCCAGGCCCTGGCGCAGCCGAACCGGCCGAGCCGCCCGCAGGGCACCCGGCGGAGCCCCAGGGGCCCGGGCGGCAGCCTGGGGTCAGCGGCCCAGCGGCCAGGCCACCGCGGCCGGGGTCAAGTTCGCGGCACCCGCGTAAGTCGCGCAGGCGTCCGTCAGGGTTTCCAGGACGGTGAGGGGGTCCGGGAGGGGGTGTTCCATGCCACGGCGCCAGGTGACCGCCTGGTCACCCGGCAGGGCCGCCGGGGGGACCAGGACGTAGCTGCCGCGGCAGTGCCAGCGCAGGCCGGGGTGTTCGTCCATCGTCTCGGGGTGGCAGTCCAGTTCGCACGGCCACCACTCGTCCTCGTCCTCGGGGGTGCCGCGGGTGGCGGTGAAGAAGAGCATCCGGGCCTGCTCGCCCGTGCCGCTCGACTCGGCGACCGGGCCGACTTCGATGCCGGCCTCCAGCAGGCGCTCCAGCGCGGCGAGTCCGGCTTCCAGGGGGACGTCCAGCACGTCGTGGACCATGCCGGTCGCGGTGACGAAGTTGGCCTGGGGCTGGTTGCGGGCCCAGCGTTCGACCTGGGCGCGGTCGGTGGTCGACTGGGTCTGCCAGGCGAAGGAGAGGGGATGTCGTGCGGGCGTCGGACAGCCGATCCGGTCGCACGAACATCGGTAGCCGGCGGGATGGGCGGCGGGGGCGAGCGGCATCCCGGCGGCGGCGACGGCCAGGAGGAGCGCCTCGCGCTCTTGTGCGGGGTCCTCGGCGGTGGGCTTCTGCCGCCGGCGCAGCCACTGGGAAATCCTGCTCTGCTCGCCGCGTTTGACGCGGCCGGATTCAGACCCCATCTATCCCCTCACCTCACCGTATCCCCGGCGGACCTTCACATGGTCCCACCATCCTGCGCCCCGGGTGACCGGTCTCCTCAACCGGGGGGCTGGGGAGAGGGAACCTGCAACGCACACAAAACCACAGAATTAGTGCAAATGTTCCCGACTGGCCGTCGGGCGGCTACCTGCCGGTGACGTTTGACACTCCGCCGAGCACCTGGTCCACCAGCGCGTCCGCGAAGGCGTGGGTCAGCGGAGCGGTGCGCAGCAGCCAGCGGTGCGTCAGCGGCCCGACCAGCATTTCCACCGTCAGCCGCAGATCGGCCTCCGGCGCGAGCTGCCCGGCCTCCTGCGCGGTGCGCAACCGGGCCTCGTACAGGGCGAGCTGGGGCTCCAGCAGCTGTTCGTTGAAGCGGGCGCCGAGCTCGGGGTCGGTGGCCCCGGCGGCCGCCAGGGCGCGGGCGGGGGCCTCGTACTTCTCGTCGTTGAACTCGTCGACCGTGGCCCGCAGGACGGACTTCAGGTCGGCCGCGAGGTCCCCCGAGTCGGGGAAGCCGGTCCACTCGCCGTCCGCCTCCGCGTCCCCGGCGAGCGCCAGCGAGGCGTCGAGGAGGACGGCGGCCTTCGAGGGCCACCAGCGGTAGATGGTCTGCTTGCCGACCCCGGCGCGGGCGGCGATGGCCTCGATGGTCAGCTTGTTGTAGCCGACCTCCCCGACGAGGGCGAGCGCCGCGTCGAGGATGGCGCGGCGGGAGCGGTCGCTGCGGCGGGTGGCATCAGGGGTCCTGGTCATCCTTCGAACATACCAACCCGAGACGTCTCGTCTTTTGCCCTGCAAACCACCCAATCAGTTCACTGCGCCGTCATCCTTGAGGAGAGACGATTCTGTCCACACCGGCATGAGCCGTAAGCCATGCACGTCGTGCAAGTCGTGAGGAGCCTTCTTTGCGCAGAGACGCCACACCCCGGCGCTACCTGATGTGCCCACCCGCACACTTCAGGGTCACGTACTCCATCAACCCGTGGATGGACCCCACGAAACCGGTGGACCTGCCCCTCGCACACGCCCAATGGGAAGACCTGCGGGACCGCTACCGCGCCCTCGGCCACACCGTCGAGACCCTCGTCCCCGATCCCGCGCTGCCCGACATGGTCTTCGCGGCGAACGGCGCACTGGTCGTCGACGGCCGGGTGCTCGGGGCCCGCTTCGCCTACCCGGAACGGACCGCCGAGGCCGAGATCCACCTCGACTGGTTCCGCTCCCACGGCTTCACCGACATCCACGAGCCGTCCCACGTCAACGAGGGCGAGGGCGACTTCGCCGTCACCGCCTCCTACCTCCTGGCGGGCCGCGGCTTCCGCTCCAGCCCGCTCTCGCACGACGAGGCACAGGAGTTCTTCGGCCGCCCCGTCATCGGCCTCGACCTGGTGGATCCGCGCTACTACCACCTGGACACGGCGCTCAGCGTCCTCGACGGCGACGAGGTCATGTACTACCCGCAGGCCTTCTCCCCGGGCAGCCAGGCCGTACTGCAGCGGCTCTTCCCCGACGCCCTGATCGCCGACGGCCGGGACGCGGCCGCCCTCGGCCTGAACGCGGTCTCCGACGGCCGGCACGTGCTGCTCCCGCAGGCGGCGACCGGCCTGCTGGAGCCGCTGCGCGACCGTGGGTTCGAACCGGTCCCCATGGACCTGGGAGAACTGCTCAAGGGCGGCGGCAGCGTGAAGTGCTGCACCCAGGAGCTGCGCCCGTAACTACTCGGCCGGCGGCCAGGCCTGGCCCCAGTCGGCGTCCCGCGCCGCCTTGTAGAGGTCACCGTGGCGCTTGGTCACGGTGGCCCGGGTCAGGCCCGGTGCGTCGGGGCCCTGCGGGCCGCACAGCTCCAGCAGGACGAGCCCCTTCCGGATCTGCGGCTTCCGCGTGATCCGGGAGGTGGCCGGCGCCACCGGGAAGCGGGTCGCGGCGACGTAGCTGAACTTCTCGTCCTCGTACGGGAGGGAGCCGCCCTTGACCTTCCGGTGCAGCGAGGACCGGCTGACCCGCGCCGAGAAGTGGCACCAGTCCTGGCCGACCTCGATCGGGCAGGTCCCGTCGTGCGGACAGGGCGCGGCGACCCGCAGCCCGGCCGCGATCAGCTGGTCGCGGGCCTCACGGATGCGCAGGTAGCCCTCCGGGGTGCCCGGCTCGATCAGTACGACCGCCTGCCCGGCCCGCGCCGCCTCGGCGACGACGGCCGTACGCGCCTGCGGCGTCAGCTCGCCCAGCACGTACGACACGGTCACCAGGTCGGCGTCGGGGACCGTCAGCCCGGCCCCGATCACGGCCCGCCGCCACTGCGCCCCGCGCAGCACCGGCGAGGCGGAGGCCGCCGCCAGCTCCTTGCCCAGGGCCAGGGCCGGTTCGGCCCAGTCCAGCACCGTGGTCTCCCGCGGGCCGTCCCAGGTGGCGTCCACCGCCCAGGTCGCCGCCCCGGTGCCGCCGCCGATGTCCACGTGCGAGCCCGGCGCCCAGTCCGGCGCGGCCTCCGCGAGCCCGTCCAGGGCGGACCGTACGGCCTCGAAGGTGGCCGGCATCCGGTACGCCGCGTACGCCGCCACGTCGGAGCGGTTGCGCAGCACGGGGGCGTCGGTCGGGGTCTGCCCCCGGTAGCTGGCGATGAGCCGCTCGACGGCGGCCGAGGCCTGCTTCGGCGGGAGTCCGTCGAGCAGTCCGCCCAGCACGGTGCGGAGGGTCTCGGCGGAGGTGGGGGCGGGGGCGGAGGCGTTCACCTGCGAAGTTTATTCCGCGGACGGGACCGCGGGCTCCCGCTCGCGCCAGGGCCGGCACATGCCGAGGAAGCAGCCGGCCGCGAGCACCGAGCACACCACCTGGACGACGGCCATCGGCACGGCCGTGTCCTCGCCCGCGATCCCGACCAGCGGCGAGGCGATCGCCCCGACGAGGAAGGAGGTGGTGCCGATCAGCGCGGAGGCCGAACCGGCGGCGTGCGGGGTGCGCATCAGGGCCTGCGCGTTGGTGTTCGGCAGGATCACGCCCATGGACGACATCAGCACGAACAGGGCGGCGGCGACCGGGAACAGCCCGGCCTTCCCGAACACCCCGGTGGACATCAGCAGCAGGGCCACCGCGGCGGCCCCGGCGATCGCGAGCCCGGCGGCCAGGACCTTGTCGAGGCTGACCCGGCCCACCAGCAGCTTGCCGTTGATCTGGCCGGCGGCGATCAGGCCGACGGAGTTGAGCCCGAACAGCAGGCTGAAGGCCTGCGGCGAGGCCCCGTAGATCTCCTGGATCACGAACGGCGAGGCCGATATGTAGGCGAACAGCACGGCGAAGGCGAAGCCGCCGGTCAGCGTGTACCCGGTGAAGACCCGGTCGCCGAGCAGCCCGCGCATGGTGTGCAGGGCGGCGCCCACCCCGCCGGTCTGCCGCCGCTCGGGCGGCAGCGTCTCGTCGAGCCGCCGCCACACCAGCAGCGTCAGCAGGGCGCCGACGCCGGTCAGGACGACGAAGACGCCCCGCCAGTCGGAGAAGCGCAGCACCTGGCCGCCGATGAGGGGGGCGATGATCGGGGCGACCCCGGAGACCAGCATCAGGGTGGAGAAGAACCGGGCCATCTCGACCCCGTCGTACAGGTCGCGTACGACGGCCCGCGCGATGACTATCGCGGCCGCGCCCGACAGGCCCTGGAGCAGCCGGAAGCCGATCAGGAGCTCGGCGGTGGGCGCGAAGGCGCAGATCGCGGTGGCGAGGACGTAGACGACCATGCCGATGAGCAGGGGTCTGCGGCGGCCCCACTTGTCGCTCATCGGGCCGATGACCAGCTGGCCCAGGGCCATGCCGGCGAGGCAGGCCGTCAGGGTGAGCTGGACGGTCGCGGCCGGGCTGTTCAGGGCGGTGGTGACCTCCGGCAGGGCCGGGAGGTACATGTCCATGGACAGCGGGGGCAGGGCGGTGAGCCCGCCCAGCATGAAGATGACGAGCAGTCCGGTGCGGCGGGCGGCGGCCAGGGGCGCGGCAGCCGCGAGGGCGCCCGCGGTGGGGACGGCAGCCTTGGGGCCGGGGGCTCGGGGACCGGGGGCTTCGGGGTCGGTGGCCTGGGGAGCGGAGGGCGACGCGGGCGACGACGCGTCCGAAGGGGTCGTCGCGGGGGCTCTCTCCGTCATGCGGCACTCCAGTCTTTCGTCCTGCTCACGAACCCCTGACCGACCCATGCTCTCAGCCCTTGGAACGTCCGGGGTCCGAGGCCCGGTGTGACGTAGCCTGCGGCCCCATGAGCGCACGTGTGAAGAAGACCGCCGTGGTGACCGGTGCCGGTTCCGGGATCGGCCGCTCCGTGGCCCTCGCCCTGGCCGGGGCCGGCTGGGCGGTGGCCGTGGCGGGCCGCCGCGCCGAGCCCCTGGAGGAGACGGCCCGGGCGGCCGGGGCCGACGCGGACGTGCTGTGCGTCCCGGCTGACGTGAGCGATCCGCAGGACGTGGCCGCGCTGTTCGCCGCGGTGCACGAGCGGTACGGGCGCCTCGACCTGCTCTTCAACAACGCGGGCACCTTCGGGCCGGGCGGGGTCCCGCTGGAGGACATCAGCTACGAGGCCTGGCGCTCGGTCGTGGACGTCAACCTGACCGGCGCCTTCCTGTGTGCGCAGGCGGCCTTCCGGCAGATGAAGGCACAGGACCCGCAGGGCGGCCGCATCATCAACAACGGCTCCATCTCCGCGCACGTGCCGCGCCCGAACTCCATCGCCTACACCGCCACCAAGCACGCGATGACCGGCCTGACGAAGTCGCTGTCCCTGGACGGCCGGCCGTACCGGATCGCCTGCGGCCAGATCGACATCGGCAACGCGGCGACCGAGATGACCGAGCGGATGCAGACCGGCATCCTCCAGGCCAACGGGCAGCTGGCGGTGGAGCCGGTGATGGACGCCGCCGACGTGGCACGGACCGTGCTGCACATGGCGGAGCTCCCGCTGGAGGCGAACGTGCAGTTCGCGACGGTGATGGCGACGGCCATGCCGTACATCGGCCGCGGCTGAATCCCATTGCCGGGCCCCGGTGCCTAGTCGATCATGACCGCATGGCCAGCGGGTGACCCCCGGGTCAGGGTCGGTGGCCAGGGCGTGCGGATCGCGTGAGCGCGGACGCCGGTGCCGAGGGGTCCGTGCGGCACGGATGCCGGGACTCCGCCCCGGACCCCGCTCCTCAAACGCCGGAGGGGCTGGAATCGGCCCCGGGAACACCGGGCAGTGCTCCGCGTACGGGGACCACCAGCGGGGCCCCGGTCCGCGGATGCGGGAGCACCTCCACCGGCTGCCGGTAGACCCGGCTGAGGAGCGCGTCCTCGAACACCTCGGCCGGCCGGCCGTCCGCCGCGATCCGCCCGTCGTGCAGGACGGCGGCCCGGTCCGCGTAGGCGGCGGCCAGGCCCAGGTCGTGCAGGACCACCACCACCGCGTCCCCGGCCGCGGCCCGCTCCCGGCAGACCCGCAGCACGAGCTCCTGGTGGCGCAGGTCCAGGGCGGCGGTGGGCTCGTCGAGCAGCAGCAGCGGGGTCCGCTGGGCCAGTACGCGGGCCAGCGCGACCCGGGCCCGCTCGCCGCCGGAGAGCGCGGAGAAGGGGCGCGCGGCGAAGTCCGTGACCTCGGTGGCGGCCATGGCGGTGGCCACGGCCTCCTCGTCGGCGTCGGCGAAGGCGGTGCCGGCCCAGGGCGCGCGGCCCATCCGTACGACCTCCTCCACCGCGAACGGGAAGGACAGCGCGGCCGACTGGGGGAGTACGGAGCGGCGCAGCGCCAGCTCGGGGGCGCTCCAGCCGCCCACCGGGCGGCCGTCGATCCGGACCTCACCGGAGGCGGCCGGCAGGTCCGCGGCGAGCGCGGCCAGCAGCGTGGACTTGCCCGCGCCGTTCGGACCGACCAGCGCCAGCACCTCCCCGGCGCGCGCGCTCAGGGCGATGCCCGACAGGACCTCCCGCTGCCCCAGCCGGACGTGCAGGTCCACGGCCTCGGCGAAGGCCGTGCCGGGGACGGGCCGGGCGGGGACGGCCCGCTTGTTCCGGGAGAGCAGCCCGGTCAGCATGCCGGTCATGCCCAGCCTCCTTGCTTGCGGCGGGTACGGCGCAGCAGCCAGAAGAAGAAGGGGCTGCCGAGCAGGGCGGTCAGCACACCGAGCGGCAGCTCGGCGGGCTGGGCGAGGGTCCGCGCGGCCAGGTCGCCCGCGACGAGGACGACGGCGCCGGCCAGGGCGCTGCCGGGAACCAGGAAGCGGTGGCCGGGGCCGTTGGCCATCCGCAGCAGGTGCGGGATCAGGAGGCCGATGAAGGTGATGATGCCGGCCACCGCGACGGCGGCGGCGGTGAGCAGCGCGACGACCAGGACGAGGGCGAGGCGCAGCCGTTCGACGTCGATGCCCAGGTGGCGGGCGGGCCGCTCGCCGAGGGAGAGCAGGTCGAGCTTGCGGGCGTAGAAGGGGGCGGCGAGCAGGCCGGCGATCGCGCAGGGGAGTACGGCGAGGACCTTGGGCCAGGTGGCCTGGGCGAGCGAGCCGAGCTGCCAGAAGGTGATCTGGTTCACCTGGCCGCTGTCGGCGAAGAAGATGAAGAGGCCGATCAGGGCGCCCGCGAAGGCGTTCACGGCGATGCCGGTGAGGATGAGGGTGACGACCTCGGTCCGGCCGCCGTTGCGCGACAGCAGGTAGACGGCGGTGACGGTGATCAGGCCCGCGACGAAGGCGCAGACGGTGACCGTCCAGTTGCCGAAGAAGCTGAGGCCGAGGCCGATGGCGGCGACGGCCCCGACGGCCGCGCCCGCCGAGATCCCGATGACACCGGGCTCGGCGAGCGGGTTGCCGAAGACGCCTTGCATGAGCGCGCCGGCGCAGCCGAGGCTCGCGCCGACGAGCAGGGCGAGCGCGACGCGGGGGAGGCGTACGTTCCACAGCACGCTCTCCCCGACCCGGTCGAGCGGCGCCCCGCCGAGGCCGAGGCGGTGCTGGACGGAGGCGAGGACGTCGGTGAGGGGGATCCCGTAGGCGCCGACTCCTGCGGAGATCAGGGCCAGCAGGACCAGGGCGCCGACGAGGGCGGCGGTGAGGAGAGGGGCCGTGTGGCTTCGCGGCCTGAGGCTCCGCCCCGGACCCCGCGCCTCAAACTCCCCCAGACTCCGTCCGGGGGGACCCCCGGGCTGGGCTGGATTCTGGCCGGCGTCGTCCGCCGGACGGGGCTGGATTGCCCGCAGGGCAATTTCAGCCTCGCCGGCGTTTGAGGCGCGGGGTGTGGGGCGGAGCCCCGCGCGGCGGAGCCGCCGGGCACGGACCCCGCCGCCACCGGCCGACCCGGCTTCCGTGGACCGGGATTCGGAAGGAAGCCGCACGTCAGGACGCCTTGCCGTAGAGCTGGGTGATCAGGGTGGTGAGGACCTGGTCCGTGCGGGGGCCGTAGTTGAGCAGGACCCCGTCGTCGATGGTGACCACCCGGCGGTCCATGCCGGCCGGGGTCTGGGCGACGCCCGGGATCTTGACCAGGCCGTCGACACCGCCGACGGATTCGAGCCCCTTGGACATGACCAGGATCGCGTCGGGGGCGGCGGCCGCCAGGGCCTCGCTGGTGATGGGGGTGAAGTCCTTGCCCAGCCCCGAGTCCTTGCCCGTGTCGACCGCACCCGCCGCTTCCAGCAGGGAGGCCGCGCCGGAGTCCGAGCCGCCCAGCAGGTAGACGGAGGCCGTGCCGCGCAGGTAGAGGAAGGCGACCCGGGGCTTCTTGCCCGTGGCGGCCGGAATGTCCTTGCGGGCGGCGGCGATCCGGTCGGCGGTGCGCTGGTTCAGCTGGTCGCCGGCCTCCTTCACGCCGAGCGCGGCGGCCACCGCCGAGATCCGCTTCGGTGCGTCCTCCAGCGTCTTGGCGGGGGCGACGACCAGGACCGGGATGCCCGCGTCACGGATCTGCTGGATCGCTTCCGCGGGACCGGTGGTGGTCTCCGCCAGGACCAGGGTCGGGCGCAGCGAGAGCACGCTCTCGGCCGAGACGTCATGACCACGTGTCACCACGGGCAGCTGCGCGGCCTGTTCGAAGGTGGCCGTGATGTCCCGGGCGACGACCTGTCGGCCGAGGCCGAGGGTGTGCACGATCTCGCTGAGGCTGCCGGTCAGCGGGACCACCCGGTCCGCGGAGCTGACCGTGACCGGAGTGCCGTCGCTGGAGGGCACGGTGACGGGCAGTACGGGCGCGGGCGAGGGTTCGAGCGGTTCCACCCGGTCCGGGGCCGCGGCGGCGGTATGGGCGGGCCGGCCCGCGGGCGTTGCCGTGCTCCCGCAGCCCGTGACGGCCAGTGCCAGGGCGACCAGGGCGGTCATGGCGAGGCCGATGCGGGGGGAGCGGGGTGGGGCGGCGGGCGTGGGCACGAGGGCACCGTCCTGGTCGTCCGGCGGATGAAGGTTGGGGGCGACCGAGGGGTTCCACTCACGGCCAACCGTAGTTTAGGTTAGCCTCACCTAACTCGCTAGACCCTGGAGGGGCATTCATGTCCGCTGGACCCGCCCGTGCGCCGGCAGTCGTCCTGCTGGTGGCCCTGCTGGGAGTGCTGCTCCCGGCCACCGCCGCCCAGGCGGCGGGCCGCACCGTGCAGGGCGGCCGGCTGGACTGGGGTATCAAATCGTCCTTCCAGAGTTATGTCACGGGTCCCATCGCGAAAGGTTCTTTCAAGCTGAAGAGCGGAGCCGCCACCGCGGGCGGCAGCCTGTTCCGCTTCCACTCGGCGGCCGGTTCGTACGAGCCCGACTCGGGGGAGTTCAACGCCTCCTTCAGCGGCGGCGTGACCTTCCAGGGCCACCAGAAGCCCGACGGCGCGTACGAGCTGGACATGACCGTCAGCCGCCCCACCGTCAAGATCTCCGGCGGCCGCGGCACCCTGTACGTGGACGTCGCCGGCAAGGCCAAGGACACCGGCCAGGTCACCAGCCAGTCCCAGGTGCCCTTCGCCACCCTCGGCCTCGGCGGCATCGACATGAAGGGCGGCAGCACCCCGATCGCCCTCTCCAACGTCCCGGCCACCCTCACCGAACAGGGCGCCAAGGCCTTCGCGGGCTACTACGCGGCCGGCGCGCCGCTCGACCCGGTCTCGCTCTCCGCCGACGTACTGGCCCCGGCGGCCCCCTCCCGGCCTGCGCAGTCCGCGCAGCCCTCGGGACCGCCGAGCCAGGGCGAGGGAACCCCGCAGCCGCAGGGCGCCTTCGCCGACGCCGCCGTCGACTGGGGCGTCCGCCGGACCTTCCGCGAGTACGTCACCGGCTCCATCGGCCAGGGCAAGTGGGTCCTCGCCGAGGGCGCCCTGGACGGGGGCGCGCTGTTCCGCTTCCCGCAGGGCAAGGGTGCGTACGACGGCCAGAAGGGCACGCTCGACGCGGCCTTCGCCGGGACCGTCCACTTCACCGGAGCCCACCTGGACCTGAAGCTCGGCAAGGTGAGCGTCAAGGTGGAGAACGGCAAGGGCGTCCTGTCCGCCGACGTCACCGCCGCGGGCGGCGAGACGAAGAGCGCCGTCGCGCTCGTCGAGTTCGACGCCAAGGGGCTGAAGACCGAGGGCGCCCTCGCCACCCTGACCGAAGCCCCGGCCACCCTGACCGAGGGCGGCTCCCAGGCCTTCAACGCCATGTACAAGGCGGGCACCGAGATGGACCCCGTCACCCTCGCCGTCGCCCTCGACACCTCCGCACAGCTGCCCGCCCTCCCCGACCTCGGCTCCACGGCCTCCCCCGCGCCCGCCACCTCCTCCGCACCGCCCGCCGCCCCGGCCCCCGCCGCGCAGGCCGGGGAGTCCTCGGACACCGGGCTGTACGTGGCCCTGGCCGCGGCCGTGCTGGTGCTGGCCGGCGGCGCCGCCTTCCTGGTGGTCCGCAAGTGCCGCACCGACGCCGCCGCTGCGGCGCGGGCCGATGCCGACGCGGCGGCCGCGCCCACCGAAGCCCCGTAGGGGGTGTCCGGTGGGTCAGGGTCGCGCCGCCCGTCCGAAGTGGCGTCGCGGTCCCGTCCGGCTGACGACACCCCCAGGGCTGCCGCCCCACACCCCCGATCCCGTTCCCTCAGGAGTCCTCAGCCATGTCGTCCCTCCGTCGCCCGATCGCCCTCGCGGCCGCCGTTCTCACCGCCGCCGCGCTCGGCACCACCGCCCTCGTCCTGCCCGCCACGGCCGCGGTCGCCCCGGCCGCCGCCCCGAAGGCCGGCGGCGCGCCGACCGCGCCGGTGAAGATAGTCGGCGGCACCCTCGACTGGGGCGTGCTCGCCAGCTACCGCGCGTACGTGACGGGCATGGCCAAGGGCACCATCACCGTGGCCGACGGCGCGAAGGCCGACGCGGACGGCACCCTCCGGTTCGGCGAGGCCGTCGGCCAGTACGACCCGACCGCCGGGCACGTGGTGAAGGCCGCCTTCAAGGGCAGCGTCACCTTCTCCTCGCCCGCCCCGCCGGCCGGCCACGGCTTCGAGGTCAAGCTCTCGGACTTCCGTATCGACACGGGCACCAAGCAGCTCACCGCCGACGTCACCAAGGCCGGGGCCACGGCCCAGGACGTGGCGCTCGCGGACGTCGCCTTCGGCGGCCAGTCGATGGAGAAGCTGGGGACCAAGCTCACCAAGGCGGCCGCCGACGCGCTCGGTTCGCCGGGTTACGAGGGCAAGACCGGCGACCCGCTGACGGCGAAGCTGGAGTTCGAGAAGTCCGAGCCGAGCCCGACGCCCCCGTCCCCGAAGCCCAGCCCCACGCCCACGGCGACGGCGACGGCGACCAAGCCGACTCCCACGCCGACCAGGACCACCGCGGCGCCGACCGCCCCGGCCGACGGCGCGCAGAAGGTCCTCAAGGCCGGCCTGACGTGGGGCGTGAAGGAGTCCTTCCGCAAGTACGTGCTGGGCGCGGGCTCGATCACCCCCGGCGGCGGCGCCGTGAAGAACGGCGACCTCTACGCCTTCGCCCTCGCCAAGGGCGAGCTGGACGCCGCGAAGCAGAAGCTGAACGTCTCCTTCGAGGGCTCCCTGCGCTTCCAGTACGCGGGCCACGGCATCGACATGAGCTTCGCCAACCCCCGGGTCGAGGCCGCCGGCAAGACCGGCACCCTGTACGTGGACGTCAAGAATGCCTCCGGCAGCAAGACGGCCGTCCCCTTCGCCACGCTCGACCTGTCGAAGACCGACTACAAGACCAAGGGCGGCCTGCTGGCCCTCGACGCGGTCCCGGCGGCCTTCACGGAACAGGGCGCGGCGGCCTTCGCCAACGACACCACCGGCTCCATGTACAAGGCCGGCGACGCCCTCGACCCGCTCACCTTCTCGGTGGCCGTGGACAAGGACGCCACCCTCCCGGCGGGCGGCACCACCGGCGGTACGGGCACCACCGCGGGCGGCGGTTCGGTCGGCGGCAACCTCGCCGCCACCGGCGCCGAGATCCCGGCCGGGACCCTGCTCGGCGTCTCCGGCGCGGTGGTGGCGGTCGGCGCCGGCGCGGTGTTCCTCGCGCGCAAGCGCCGCGGCACGGCCCGGATCTGAGCCGTGCTTCAATGCCCGCGTGAACGATCTAGACGTCCTCAAGGTCTTCTGCGCGGGTGACGGCCGGTACGGCAACCTGCTCGGAGTCGTACGCGACGGCCGGACCTGCCCGGACGACGCGTCCCGGCAGCGGCTCGCCGCCGAACTCGGCTACAGCGAGACGGTGTTCGTCGACGACCCCGAGCGCGGGGTCGTCGACATCCGCACCCCCGGCACGCGGATGTCCTTCGCGGGACATCCGCTGGTCGGGGTCGCCTGGCTGCTGGACATCGAGGAGCTCCAGCCCCCGGCCGGGTCCGTATGGGCGCGCGACGACGGGGAGTTCACCTGGATCACGGCCCGCGCCGAGTGGGTCGAGGGCAAGCGCACCGAGCAGTACGCGAGTCCCGCCGAGGTGGAGGCGCTGCCCGCCCCGCCGCCGGGCGAGGGCTGGCTGTACGCCTGGGCCTGGGAGGACGAGGCCGCGGGCCGGGTACGGGCCCGCGGCTTTCCGCGCCGCCCCGACGGGGCCGTCGTGGAGGACGAGGCCACCGGTTCGGCGGCGGTCCTGCTGACGACCCAGCTGAACCGCGCCCTGAACATCGTCCAGGGCGCGGGCTCCCAGATCCTCACGGCGCCGGGCCCCGACGGCACGGTGGAGATCGGCGGCCGGGTCCGCTTTGCCCCGGGCAACTTCAGCCTCGCCGGCGTTTGAGGCGCGGGCCCGGACCCAGCCTCGCCGGCGTTTGAGGCGCGGGGTCTGGGGCGGAGCCCCAGGAATCCCGGCTCCGCCGGGCACCGGGCCTGCCCGGATCGGCGCCTCGAACGCCGACGAGGCTGGATTTGGGGCTACGCGCTCAGCGGGAACTGCTCGCCCAGCTCGCGGAAGACCGAGCCGTTGAAGCCGAACGCGCGCTTGCACTCGTCGATGATGCGCTGCTTCTCCAGGTCGTCCGCGGCGATCGCGTCCAGCAGCTCGCGGTACGTCCGCTTGAAGGCCGCCGGGTTGGCGATGTCCGCGAAGACGTAGAAGCGGACCCCGTCGCCCTTGCGCTCGAAGCCCCAGGTGCGCTCGGCCTTGTCCCGGATGATCTGGCCGCCGGAGAGGTCGCCCAGGTAGCGGGTGTAGTGGTGGGCGACGTACCCGCCCGGCCACTGGGCCGCGCACTCGGCCACGCGGGCGGCGTAGGCCTCGGTCGCGGGCAGTGCCACGACCGTCTCCCGCCAGGACGGGCCGAGCAGGTGTCCGAGGTCGCGCTCGATCTCGGCGACGCGCATCAGCTCCGGCTGGATGAACGGGCCCGCCACCGGGTCGTCCTTGAGCGACTCGGCCGCATCCTCCAGGGCCCGGTACACGAACCACAGCTGTTCGGTGTAGCGCGTGTAGGCCTCCACGCCCAGGCGGCCGCCGAGCAGGTCGCTCATGAAGGTCGACGTCTCCGCCTCGGTGTGCTGCTCGTGCGAGGCGACGCGGATGACCGTAGAGAAGGCGTCCAAGGGGGACCTCCGAAGAAGAGGGAGCAGGCGTGGCGGCAGCCGCCACACCTGATCCTCCTACTTAGGCATACCTAAGTCAATGTGTTCCCGACGTGCTGTCGGTAAAAAATCCGGCCACACGTCCGGGCCGGACTACGGCAGGGTCAGGATCTCCGCCCCGCTGTCCGTCACCACCAGTGTGTGCTCGAACTGCGCGGTGCGCTTGCGGTCCTTCGTGACGACCGTCCAGCCGTCCTCCCACATGTCGTACTCGTGGGTGCCCAGGGTCAGCATCGGCTCGATGGTGAAGGTCATCCCGGGCTCGATGACCGTGGTGGCGTGCGGGCTGTCGTAGTGCGGGACGATCAGGCCGGAGTGGAACGAGGAATTGATGCCGTGCCCGGTGAAGTCCCGGACCACGCCGTAGCCGAAACGCTTCGCGTACGACTCGATGACCCGGCCGATGATGTTGATCTGGCGGCCCGGCTTGACGGCCTTGATGGCCCGGTTCAGCGCCTCTCGGGTGCGCTCCACCAGCAGCCGCGAATCCTCGTCCACGTCCCCGCACAGGTACGTGGCGTTGTTGTCGCCGTGCACCCCGCCGATGTACGCGGTCACGTCGAGGTTCACGATGTCGCCGTCGCGCAGGACGGTCGAGTCGGGGATGCCGTGACAGATGACCTCGTTGACCGAGGAGCACAGGGACTTCGGATAGCCCCGGTAGCCCAGCGTCGAGGGGTAGGCGCCGTGGTCGCACATGTACGCGTGGGCGACGCGGTCCAGCTCATCGGTGGTCACCCCCGGGGCGATGAGCTTGGCGGCCTCTTCCATCGCCTGGGCGGCGATCCGGCCGGCGATGCGCATCGCCTCGATGGTCTCGGCGGACTGCACCTCCGGCCCGGTGTAGGGAGTGGGCGCGGGCTTGCCCACGTACTCGGGTCGGCGGATGTTTCCGGGAACGGAACGGGCGGGAGAAAGCTCGCCTGGTACGAGCAGCGACTGGCCAGACATGCAAGCGAGTGTATCCAGCGGGGATGGGGCAGCATGGCGGCAGAGAGCGGCATCGAGAGGAGCCTGACAGCGATGGCCCTGTTCAAGAAGCGCCAGGTGGGCAAAGCGGGCGAGTGGTACTACTGCCTCGTCCACCAGAAGGTCGAGGAAGGCCCCGAGTGCCCGGCGAAGGACCGTTTCGGCCCCTACGAGACGCCCGCGGAGGCCGCGCACGCCATGGAGACGGCGCAGGAGCGCAACCTGGAGTGGCAGAACGACCCCAAGTGGAACGACAAGTCCCGCGAGGAGGAGGAAGGCGAGGGCACGGCTCCGTAGGCCCGCGGCGAACGGCCCGTAAGGGCCGCAGTGGCCGGAGTGGCCGTGGCGGACGCCGCTACCAGCGGCTGGGCGGCGGCGCGGTCAACTGGTCGGCGAGCCGCGCCAGCCGGTCCCGGAACCGGCGCGGCCCGCGCTGCGCCGGCAGGCTGTTCTCCCCGGCCGCCGCGCTGACCAGGTGCTGCACCGTGTCCAGATCCAGCTCGGCCGTCCCGTCCGCCACCGACAACGCGTCGTGCGCGAGCGTGCCCAGGTCCGGGTCCCCGCCGTCCAGGGACAGTACGGTCGCCCCCGCCCGCCGGGCGTCGTGGACCCGCTCCAGCAGACCCTCCCCGGGCCGCTCCGGGGCCACCACCAGCAGGGTGTGCCCGCGCCGGGCCGCGGCCAGCCGGCCCAGCCCCACCGACAGGTGCGGAGGCTCACCGGGCCGCACGTGGTGGCGTACCAGCGTGGGCGCCAGCTCCGGCAGACCCGACCAGGCGGCCTCGTCCACCAGGTGCGCCGCCAGGTGCCACGGCTCGTACTGAGCCGTCCCCACCAGCAGCAGTTTCCCGCCGGCCGGTACGACGGCACGCCGCAGCGAGCCCGCGAAACGGCGCGCGGCGCCGGGCCACTGCGTACCGGCGAGCACCTCGCGCAGCAGCGCGACCCTCACGGCATCCATATCGGCATCCTGCACCATGGAAGGGACATACGGGAGCGCTTGCCGACACGCCGCCCCGCACCCCGCCCCGCACCCCGCCCCCGCACCGTGGCCGACGGCCGTTCGACTCTGCCCGTCCCGGGGTTAGTAGCTGTTGTGCCGTCAGGTCACTCTTGTGAGTGATAGTGCGTTTGGGTGAGTGTGGTTACGGTCGTGGGTGTGAACCTGAAGGAGTGGGCGAAGGCGCAGGGTGTGCATCCGCAGACCGCGTATCGCTGGTTTCGTGAGGGGACTTTGCCGGTACCGGCTCAGCGGGTCGGGCCGCGCACGATCCTGGTGAATGTGGAGGCGCATGCCGCACCTGAGGTGGTGGGTGGTGTCGGCTTGTATGCCCGGGTGTCGTCTCATGATCAGAAGGCGGATCTTGAGCGTCAGGTGACGCGTCTTTCACAGTGGGCGGCGAAGGCCGGTCACCGGGTGGTCCGGATCGAGTCGGAGACCGGTTCGGGTATGAACGGTTCCCGGTCGAAGGCGCGTCGTCTGCTGGCCGACCCTGATGTGACCTGTGTGGTGGTGGAGCACAGGGACCGCCTCGGGTGGATGAATGTGGAACTGGTCGAAGCCGCCCTGTCCGCGCACGGACGCCGTCTCGTCGTGCTGGATGACGGCGAGGTCGATGACGACCTGGTCCGGGACATGATGGACGTGCTCACCTCGTTCTGTGCTCGCCTGCACGGACGCCGTGGCGCGAAGAACCGGGCTGTCAAGGCCCTGGAAGCGGCGGCGCAGGGTGGCTGAGCCGGGGAGGGGGCTGCGGACAATCGCCACGCCGTTCGTTGCCCTCGGTCCCTCAGGCGTGTCGATACGTGACCGGCTCAAGGCTCTGACGGCGGAGGATGAGAAGGTCCTGCGGCTGGTCGCCGCGCATCTGGCCGCCTTGGCGGGACGTGACCTCAAGGCCCGGTGTGCTGATGGCCTGGGGCATTCCAATGAGTCGTGGGCCGGGCGCAAGCGCGAGCTGACCCCGCTGTCGTCGTCCCGGTGGGCGGGGTCGGTCACGAAGGCGACGCATGACCAGTGGTCGCTGTCCCGCCGCGCTCAGGCCACCCACCTGGCCGGGCTTGATGCGGGCATCCGCATGCTCCGCCACCGCCTGTCCCTCCCGGTCGGACAGCGCGGCACCAAGCGCGCTCCCGGCGGCTACCGGTCGCAGCGTGAGTGGTTTGCCAAGTCCCGCCGGC
The DNA here is from genome assembly GCF_026340255.1 of Streptomyces sp. NBC_01408. Lineage (GTDB taxonomy): Bacteria > Actinomycetota > Actinomycetes > Streptomycetales > Streptomycetaceae > Streptomyces. Next base: position 3,202,355 of record NZ_JAPEPJ010000001.1, read on the forward strand.
TGGCATCCCTGGAGGCCCGGCACGCAGCCGTGTCGGCTGATCGTGAGGCGGGCCGGGTACGGGTGGTGCGCGGAGGCCGGAAACCGGCGAACACCCGCCACCACCTGGATGCGGCCGGTCTCACGGAACCTGAGTGGCGGGAGAGGTGGGAGGCAGCCCGCTGGTTCCTGTCAGCCGACGGCGAGTCCGGGAAGAGGTTCGGGAACGAGACCATCCGGGTCACCCCCGAGGGAGAGGTCAGCATCAAGCTGCCGACCCCGCTCGCCGGGTACGCCAACAGCCCGCGCGGCCGGTACACACTCACGGCGCGCGTCGCGTTCCCCCACCGGGGCGAGGAGTGGCGCGACCGCACGTCTACGGACCGGGCTGTCGCCTACCGCGTCCACTACGACACCGTGCGCGGCCGCTGGTACCTCGACGCCGCCTGGACCCGCCCCGCCGTCCAGACCATCTCCCTCCCGGCGGCACGCGCGAACGGCATCATCGGCGTGGACACGAACGCCGATCACTTCGCCGCCTGGCGACTCGACCCCCACGGCAACCCCGTCGGCGAACCGCACCGCTTCCCCTACGACCTCACCGGAACCGCCCAGCACCGGGACGCGCAGATCCGCCACGCCATCACCCGCCTCCTCCACTGGGCACAACGGTGCGGCGTCACGGCCATCGCCATCGAAGACCTCGACTTCACCGACGAGAAGACCCGCGAGAAGCACGGCCGGAAGAAGAAGTTCCGGCAACTGATCTCCGGCATCCCCACCGCCAGACTCCGTGCACGGCTCGTCTCCATGGCAGCCGAAAGGGGTCTGCCGATCGTCGCGGTCGACCCCGCGTACACCAGCCTGTGGGGCGCCCAGCACTGGCAAAAACCCATGACAGCGCCCCACCGCACCACGACCCGGCACGATGCCGCGAGCATCGCGATCGGCAGACGCGCCCTCGGGCACCCGATCCGGCGACGGACGGCACCGCCCCACGACGACCGGAGTGATCGTCGCGGGCATCGGACCGTCCAGGCCGAACCGGACACCCGAGGACGTGAGGAAACCCGACCCCGTGTTCCCGGACCACGCACACGATGCGCGCAGCCCGGACACGGAGCGAACACGGGCAACCAGCACGCCCAACACCGTCCGGGGCGCGCGGCTGAGAGAGACCAGTCCTGGCAACAGGACTCACTCCCGCTCAGTCTCTAGGAACGGTTACCCTCGCCCCCATGACCTCCCCAGACAGCACTCAGACGCCGCCGGCCGCCAAGGCGCCGGCCAAGGACCCGTGGGACCTTCCGGACGTCTCCGGCCTCGTCGTCGGCGTCCTCGGCGGCACCGGCGACCAGGGCCGCGGCCTGGCCTACCGGCTCGCCCGGGCCGGCCAGAAGGTGATCATCGGCTCCCGCGCCGCGGACCGCGCCCACAGCGCCGCCGGGGAACTGGGCCTCGGCGTGGAAGGTGCGGACAACGCCGAGTGCGCGCGCCGCAGCGACATCGTGATCATCGCGGTGCCTTGGGAGGGTCACGCCAAGACCCTCGAATCGCTGCGCGAGGACCTCGCGGGCAAGCTCGTGGTGGACTGCGTCAACCCGCTGGGCTTCGACAAGCAGGGCGCCTACGCCCTCCAGGTCGAGGAGGGCAGCGCCGCCCAGCAGGCCGCGGCCCTGCTCCCGGACTCCCGCGTCACCGCGGCCTTCCACCACCTCTCGGCGGTCCTGCTCCAGGACGAGTCGATCGAGGAGATCGACACCGACGTGATGGTCCTCGGCGAGGCCCGCGCCGACACGGACCTCGTCCAGGCCCTGGCCGCCCGCATCCCGGGCATGCGAGGAGTCTTCGCGGGCCGCCTGCGCAACGCCCACCAGGTCGAGTCCCTCGTAGCCAACCTGATCTCCACGAACCGCCGCTACAAGGCCCACGCGGGCCTGCGCATCACGGACGTCTGACACCGAGCCCGCCCGGCGGCCCGGTCCGGTCCGGCGGCCCGGCCCGCGCCGCGCTCCGTTTCCTTACGGGAGCACTGCGGGGCATGGGGGACACTGGAGGGGCTCGACCCCGTTCAGTGTTCCCGAGGAGCTTCTTCCATGCCCCGCCTTGCCGTCTTCGCCATCGTCTGCTGCGTCCTCGCCCTGGCCGCCGCCGTGGTCGCCTTCGTGGAGGGCAGCTTCCTCGGGATCGTCTGGGTGCTGCTGGCCGGTGTCACGTCCAACATGGCCTGGTACTACGTGCGCAAGGCGAAGGCCGACAAGGCCGCCGCCGCCCAGGACACCCTCTAGCCGCTGACCAGGACGCGCTACGGCTGCGGAACCGCGCAGAAGAAGGCGCTGTCCTCGCGCCAGAAGCTGTACAGCTCACGGCCGCAGTAGGCCTCCACCTCGGTCACGCCGAGGGAGCCCAGCAGGCCGTAGACCACGTCGAAGAAGAAGCTGTTCACCCCGGGGATCCACAGCAGCGCGAAGACGGCGATCAGGCCGAACGGCGCCAGCGGCTCCACCTGGCGGCGGACTCCGTACGACAGCCAGGGCTCGATCACCCCGTAGCCGTCCAGGCCGGGCACCGGCAGGAAGTTCAGGATCGCCGCCGAGACCTGGAGCAGGGCCAGGAACGCGAGCGCGAGGCGGAACGGACCCGGCACCCCCTCCAGGGCGTCCAGCCAGAACGGGGCCGTGCAGACGGCGGCGAAGGCCACGTTGGTCAGCGGGCCCGCCGCCGAGATGATGCTGTGCTTCCAGCGGCCCCGGATCCGGTCGCGCTCGATGTACACGGCCCCGCCGGGCAGGCCCAGTCCGCCGAGGATCACGAAGAGCACCGGCAGGACGATGCTGAGCAGCGCGTGCGTGTACTTGAGCGGGTTCAGGGTCAGGTACCCCTTCGCGCCCACCGTCAGGTCGCCGCTGTGCAGGGCGGTGCGGGCGTGCGCGTACTCGTGCAGGCAGAGGGAGACGATCCAGGCCGAGGTGACGAAGAGGAACACGGCGAGCCCCGTGCTCGTCGAGTAACCGGTCCACACCGCCCAGCCGGTGACCGCCATGACGGCGACGATCCCGAGGAACACGGAACTGATGCGCCGCTCGCCGCGGCTCCCCTGATGACCCATGCGGCGAAACCTATCCCGGGAGCCCGGCGGAAATAAGGTCGGGTCCGGGACCGGCTCCGGGGACAATGGGCCGGTGCGTTACACGATCCTCGGCACCACCCGGGCCATCCGCGACGACGGGAGCCCCGTCGCCGTCGGCGGAGCACGTCTGCGCGCGCTCCTGACGGCGCTCGCGCTGCGGCCGGGCCGGGCGGTCCCCGTGTACCTGCTCGTCGCCGAGGTGTGGGACGGCGACCCGCCGGCCGACGCGGTGGCCGCCCTCCAGGCGCTGGTCGCCCGGCTGCGGCGGGCCCTCGGGCGCGCGGCCGTGCGCTCCGCGGAAGGCGGCTACCTGCTCGCCGCCGAGCGCGAGGACATCGACCTGTACCGCTTCGAACGCCTCGCCCTGGCCGGTGACGTCGCGCTGGCCGAGGGGGACCCCGCCAAGGCCACCGCCCTGTACGAGGAGGCGCTCGCGCTGTGGGGCGGGCCCGCCCTCGCGGACCTCCCCGACCCGGGCGCCGAGTCCGCGCGCTGGGAGGCCGTACGGGGTGACGCGCGCCGGGGCCTGCTCACCGCGGCCCTGGCCCTGGGCCGGGCGGAGCGCGCCCTGCCGGAGCTGACCGCGCTGTGCGCCCGGCAGCCGCTGGACGAGCCCCTGCAGGCCCTGCGCATCAGGGCGCTGCGCGACGCGGGCCGCCCGGCGGAGGCGCTGGCCGCGTACGACGCCGTCCGGCGGGACCTGGCCGCCCGCCTGGGCACGGACCCCGGCCCGGCCCTGCGCGCCCTGCACGCCGAACTCCTCACCCCGCCGATGCCCGTGCCGATGCCCGTGCCGGGGGCCGCACCGGTTTCCGGGCCCGCGCCGGGGCCCGCTCCCGCTCCCGCGTCCGGGAACGGGCCCGGGACTGCTCCGGGGTCCGGGTACGCATCGGGGTCCGCGCCCGGGGCCGGGCATGCGCCCGTGCCGGGGTCCGCTCCCGAGTCTGGGAACGGGCCCGGGATCGCTCCGGGGGTCGCTCCCGCCTCTGGGCAGGTGCCTGGGACCGCGCCGGGGCCCGGGACCGCTCCAGGGTCCGCGCCTACATCCGGGTATGCGCCCGGGACCGGGTCCGCGCCCGCGTCCGGGCCCCGGCCCGCTCCCGGTGGCGGTCGCGCACAGGCCATCCCGGCCACGGCCCAGGTCCCGGCTGCCGCCCCGGGCACAGGGGACGTGCACGCGCCCCGACCCGTACCGCCCGGCCCGGGGAACCTGCGGGCGCGGCTGACCACGTTCGTCGGCCGCGAGGAGGACATCCGGGTCATCGGGGACGACCTGGCCCGGGCGCGGCTCGTCACGCTGCTCGGCCCCGGCGGGGCCGGCAAGACCCGGCTGTCCCAGGAGGCCGCAGAGGCGCACGCCGGAGCCGGCTGGCCGGACGGGGTGTGGCTCGTCGAGCTCGCCCCCGTCGACGACCCCGACGACGTCGCCGAGGCCGCGCTCGCCACGCTCGGCGCACGCGAGACCAAGCTGCGCGGCGCCTCCGCCGAGGAGCTGCGGGCCCTGACCGACCGCGGCGGGTCCGACCCCCTCGACCGGCTCACCGAGTACTGCGCGCGCAGGCGGCTCCTGCTGCTCCTGGACAACTGCGAGCACGTCATCGGCGCCGCCGCCGAGCTCGCCGAACGGCTCCTCACGCACTGCCCGGGCGTCCAGATCCTCGCCACCAGCCGCGAACCCCTCGGCGTGCCGGGGGAGTCCCTGCGCCCGGTGGAACCGCTGCCCGACCCGGTCGCGCTCCGGCTCCTCGGGGACCGCGGAGCCGCCGCCCGGCCCGGTTTCCGCACGGCGGACGACCCGGCCGCCGCCGCCGAGATCTGCCGCCGCCTCGACGGGCTGCCGCTCGCCATCGAGCTGGCGGCCGCGCGGCTGCGGCTGCTCACCCCGCGCCAGATCGCCGACCGGCTCGACGACCGCTTCCGTCTGCTGACCAGCGGCGCCCGTACGGTCCTGCCCCGTCAGCAGACCCTGCGGGCCGTCGTCGACTGGTCCTGGGACCTCCTCGACGAAGCCGAACGCACCGTGCTGCGCCGGCTGTCCGTCTTCGCCGGCGGCTGCGACCTAGCCGCCGCCGAAGCGGTCTGTGCCCGAGGAAGCCTCGACGTCGCCGACACCCTCGGCTCCCTCGTCGACAAGTCCCTCGTCGTGGCCGCCCCCGGCTCCGACGGCTCCGGCATGCGCTACCGCCTCCTGGAGACGGTCGGCGAGTACGCCGCCGAGCGCCTCGCCGAGGCCGAGGGCGACCGCGCGGCCACCGAACGCCGCCACCTCGTCCACTACCGCGAACTCGCCCGCATCAGCGAACCCCTGCTCCGCGGCCACGGCCAGCGGGCGGCCGCCGACCGTCTCGCCACCGAGTACGAGAACCTCCGTACCGCCCTGCGCCGGGCCGTCGCCGCCCGCGACGTCGGCGAAGTGCTGTGCCTGATCCACTCCCTGGGCTGGTACTGGCACATGCACGACCTGCGCGCCGAGGCCCGGCACTGGTCCGAGGCGGCCGCGGCGCTGGGCCCCAACCCCTTCGGGCCGCCCGTGGTCCCCGCCGAGCCCGTGTACGAGCGGCTCGTCGACTCGCCGCCGCCCTACTCCGGCGAGCTGCTCACCGAGGCCTGGCGCGCCGTCCACCTGGTCCAGCTGGCCTCCCGGGACCAGACCAGCGACTCCTGGAACAGCCCGGAGGCCCGGGCCCAGGTCGAGGGGGTGCTCGCCGCCTACCGGCCCGGACTTCCGCAGACCTGCCGGACACCCAGCTCCCTGTGGATCTACGCCGTCATGATCGCGGGCGATCCCGGGCTGCTCAAACGGGTCATCGACGAGACCGTGGCCACCGCCCGCGCGATGGGCTACCGCTGGGAACTCGCCTCCGCGCTCCAGCTCCGCGCGAACATCCTCGCCAACCGGGCCGACTGGGCGGGCGACGCCTCCCGCGACGCCGACGAGAGCCTGGCCCTGTTCCGTGAGCTCGGCGACGCCTGGGGCTGCGCCGAGGCGCTCTCGGCGCGCGCCGAGTCCCGGGAGAAGCGCGGCGAGTACGGCCCGGCCACCCGCGACTACCGCGAGGCCATCGCCTACGCCGAACGCCTCGGTGCCAGGGCGCAGGTGGCGGTGTTGCGCGTACGGATGTCCGGGACGCTCACCGAGAGCGGCCGCTTCGAGGAGGCCGAGCGGATCCTCGGCGAAGTGACCGCGACGGTGGAGCGGTTCAGCAACGAGGCGCTGCCCGCGGCCCGGATGTTCCTCGCGGGTGTCCTCGGGCGCACCGGCCGCATCGCCGAGGCCCGCGAACAGCTCCAGCTCCTGCGCGACGAGTTCGCCTTCGGCGCGTTCGCCGTCTTCGACGGTTTCCTGCTCGGCACGATGGCCTGGCTGGACAACCAGGAGGGCCACTACGAGGAGGCCCTCGAACGGCTGCACCAGGCCATGGGGTCCGCCTCGGACCCGATGGCGCGGCTGGTGGCCCCGCAGATGCAGGCGGTCTACCTGATGACCGCCGCCGTGTCCCTGGCCTCGCTCGGCGGCCACCGGCGGGCGCACGACGCCGCCCGGCTGCTCGGCGCCTACCGCGCCCTGCTGCCGCCCCGGCACTTCGCGGTGACGACGGAACGCGAGGACAGCGCCCGCGCCGAGGAGCTGGCCCGGGCGGCGCTGGGCGACGCCGCGTACGAGGCGGCATACGCCGAGGGCGGCGGCCTCACCCTGGAGGAGGCCACCGCCCTGTTCTGATCCGGGCCCGGTCAGGGGCCCGTCCGGGACGCGATCCGAACGGACCGAACCGACCCCCGGCCGGGTCAGGTCTTCTGGCGGAACTTGCGGACCGCGAGCGGCATGGTGACCGCCGTGATGGCGAGCGACCAGGCCAGGGTCATCCACACCGAGTCGCCGACCGGCGTCCCGTTGATCAGGGCACGGGCGGCGTCGGCCAGGTTGGACAGCGGGTTGTAGTCCGTGAAGGACTGCAGCCAGCCCGGCATGGTGGCCGGCGGGGCGAAGATCGAGCTGCCGAACTGAAGCGGCATCAGGACCAGCATCGCCATGCCCTGGACGGCCTGCGCGGTCTTCAGGGTGAGACCGAGCAGGATGAAGATCCACATCAGCGAGGCGCCGAAGACGGCGGACAGGCCGATGGAGAAGAGCAGGTCCAGGACCGAGCCCTTGATCGACAGGCCGAGGATGAAGCCCACGCAGAGCAGGATCGTGATGGCGACCATCATGCGGCCGATCTCGACGACGATCTTGGCGAGGAGTACGGACGACCGGGCGATCGGCATGGACCGGAAGCGGTCCATCACGCCCTTCTTGAAGTCGTCGTTGACCCCGGTGCCGACCGCCATGGCGATGTTCATGCCCATCATCGCCATCAGGCCCGGGACGACGTAGTTGACGTAGTCCGCCTGGTTGCCCTTGCCGGAGATCGCGCCGCCGAAGACGAACACGAACAGCAGCGTGAAGATGATCGGCATGAACAGGACGTCGAACATCGACTCGGGGTCCTGCTTGATCTGCAGGGCGTTGCGGCGCACCAGGGCGCCGATGTGCCGCAGGTTGGCGCGCAGGCCGATGCGGCCCTCGCCGGTGGCCGCGGCCGGGGCGGCCGGGGCAGCCGCGGTGACGGCGGTGGTGGTGCTGGGCTTCGTCGTGGTTCCGGTGCTCATGCCGCGACCTCCTCGGTCTGCTCGGTGGGAACGGAGTCCTCGACGGAGGCGGGCTTCTGTCCGGTGATGGACAGGAACACCTCGTCGAGGCTGGGCAGGTAGGTGCCGAGGTCGGCGATCGCGTACCCGCGGGCGGCCAGCAGGCCGACCACGGCGGTCAGCTGCTCGTCGCTCAGGATCGGGACCAGCAGCACGCCCTCGTCCGGCACGGCCTGGGAACCGGCCACGCCGTCCAGTCCGGCCTCCGCCAGCGAGCGGGCCATGCCCGGCAGGTCCGCCGAGGACACCGGGCGGATCTTCAGGGTGCGGCCGCCGACGCGGGCCTTCAGCTCGTCGACCTTGCCGTTGGCGATGACCTTGCCGCGGTCGATGACCGTCAGCTCGCTGGCGAGCTGCTCGGCCTCCTCCATGTACTGGGTGGTGAGCAGCACGGTGGCCCCCTCGGCGACCAGCCGCTGGACCTCGTCCCAGACCTCGTTGCGGGTTCGGGGGTCCAGGCCGGTGGTGGGCTCGTCCAGGTAGAGGACGGCCGGGTTGCCGATCAGCGAGGCGGCGAGGTCGAGCCGGCGCCGCATGCCGCCGGAGTAGTTCATGACGGCCTTCTTGGCCGCCTCCGTCAGGGAGAATCGTTCCAGCATCTCGTCCGCGCGGCGGCGGGCGTCCTTGCGGGACAGGTCGAGCAGCCGGCCGATCATGTAGAGGTTCTCCCAGCCGGAGAGCTTCTCGTCGACCGAGGCGTACTGGCCCGTGAGGCCGATGGTCCGGCGCAGCTGCCGGGGCTGGCGGACCACGTCGTAGCCCGCGACCCGGGCGGTGCCGGCGTCCGGGACGATCAGGGTGGAGAGGCAGCGCACCAGGGTGGTCTTGCCGGCGCCGTTGGGCCCGAGGACCCCGAGGACGGTGCCCTCGCGGACGTCCAGGTCGACACCGTCGAGGGCCTTGGTCTCGCCGTAGTGCTTGACCAGCCCCCGTACCTCTACGGCGTGGGGGTTCTTGTCGTTTCGCGTCATGCCCACCATGGGAGCATCCGCCACTGACAAAGCACCGACAGCCGACCGACATCCGCCCGACATCCGCGCGGCGGGCAGGCGGCGGCCCGCCGACATTCCGGCCGGCGGGCCGCGGTGACCTGCTCACTTCATCAGTGGAAGGCGTGCTCCTCCTGCGGGAACGTTCCGCCGACCACGTCCTCGGCGAAGGCCTTCGCCGCGTCCCCCATGGTCTTGCGGAGGTTCGCGTACTGCTTGACGAACTTCGGCATCTTCCCGCCGGTCAGACCCATCATGTCCGTCCACACCAGCACCTGCGCGTCGCACTCCGAGCCCGCGCCGATGCCGACCGTCGGAATGTGCAGGGACCGGGTGACCTCGGCGGCCAGCTCGGCCGGGACCAGCTCCAGGACCACCGCGAAGGCGCCCGCGTCCTGCGCCGCCTTCGCGTCGCGCAGCAGCTGGTGGGCGGCCTCGTCGCCGCGGCCCTGCACCCGGTAGCCCATGGCGTTGACGGACTGTGGGGTCAGGCCCAGGTGGGACATGACGGGGATGCCGGACTGCACGATGAGCTCGGTCTGGTGCAGCGAGCGCTCGCCGCCTTCCAGCTTCACCGCTCCCACGCCGGCCTCCTTGACGAGGCGGGTGGCGCTGCGCAGCGCCTGCACGGCGCCTTCCTGGTACGAGCCGAACGGCATGTCGCCGATGACCAGCGCGCGGCTGGTGCCCCGTACGACGGCCGCCGAGAGCATGGTCATCTGGTCCATCGTCACCGGGACGGTGGAGTCGTAGCCGAGGTGGCAGTTGCCCATCGAGTCGCCGACGAGGATGACCGGGATGCCGGCCTCGTCGAAGACGGACGCGGTCATCGCGTCGTATGCGGTGAGCATGGGCCACTTCTCGCCGCGTTCCTTGGCGAGGGTGAGGTCGCGGACGGTGATGCGCCGGGTGCCCGTGCCTCCGTAGAGGGTGGGCGAGGCCGCCTGGGCGGGTTCGCGGGCAGGCGAAACGGCATGCGTCATTGCAACTGCTCCTTGTGTCATCTCGAGGCGCCCCTACGGCGTCCCCGGACTCACCCCCCATGGTGGCATCCGTGCGGCCCGAGGCGGAAGTGGGACGGGCCGGGGTCCTCCAATGTGCGCGTTTCGTGACAAGCGGAACCCCTGGCGTACGGCCGTTCGTCCTCCCGGACGTACGACCGCGACAGGCGGTCGTGACGTAGGGCACGGAAGGCTCCGTACATCGCCTAGGGTCAAGGGGCGGGGACGGAGCGCGAGTACGGCAGCGAGGACAGTGGCATGGCACAGGCGTACATGATGGAGACGGGGAACGGCGGCTCGGAGCCCGAGCCCTCCGGATCCCGCCTCCGGCGCCGACTGGCCGCCCGGCGCGGTGACCGGGGCATCTGGCGGCGCGGGATCGTGCTGGCCGCCTGCTCCCTGCTGCTCGCCCTGGTCATGGTCTTCCGCGCCAAGCTGCCCAACGACGTGGGCAACCTCGGCAGCCTCACCGAGACCTTCCTGCCCTGGCTGGGCCTGGCCGTCCCGCTGCTCCTGGCAGCCGCCCTCTTCCGCCGGTCCGCGACCGCGCTGATCGCGGTCCTGCTGCCGGCCGTGGTCTGGGTGAACCTGTTCGGCGGACTGGTCACCGACAAGTCCGGATCCGGCGGCAACCTCGTGGTCGCCACCCACAACGTCGACGCCGACAACGCCGACCCCAAGGGCACCGCCGAGTCGGTGGCGAAGTCCGGAGCCGACGTACTGGCCCTGACCGAGCTCAAGGCGGGCGCCGTCCCCGTGTACGAGAAGTCCCTCGCCGGCACGTACAAGTACCACGCGGTCGAGGGCACGGTCGGCGTGTGGAGCAAGTACCCGCTGACCTCCAGCATGCCCGTGGACATCAAGATGGGCTGGACCCGGGCCATGCGCACCACCGTCGCGACCCCCTACGGCGACATCGGCGTCTACGTCGCCCACCTGCCCTCCGTCCGGGTCAAGCTCAACGCGGGCTTCACCGCCAACCAGCGCGACGACAGCGCCGACGCGCTGGGCGCCGCGCTCGCCGGCGAACCCCTCAAGAAGGTCATCCTGCTCGGCGACCTCAACGGCACCATGAACGACCGCGCCCTGTCCGAGGTCACCTCGCAGATGCGCTCCACGCAGGGCGCGGCGGGCGACGGCTTCGGCTTCAGCTGGCCGGCCCAGTTCCCGATGGCCCGGATCGACCAGATCATGGTCCGCGGGATCACGCCGGAGGCCTCCTGGACGCTGCCGCGCACGAGCAGCGACCACCTTCCGGTCGCGGCGCGGGTCACCGCCCTGCTGTAGCCCGGGCCCCGTCGCCCGGGCGGTGGGTACGGCAGGGCCCCGGCCGCCTCGACGTCACCGTCGGAAGCGGCCGGGGCCCCGGCACATCCGCCTGCGGCCGGGTCACGCGTGCTCGCGCCAGCCGTTCGTGATGGGCAGCCTGCGGTCCTTGCCGAAGCCCTTCGCGGAGATCTTGGTGCCCGGCGGGTACTGGCGGCGCTTGTACTCCGCCGTGTCCACCATCCGCAGGGTCCTGGCGACCAGCTCCCGGTCGAAACCGGCCGCCACGATCGCCTCGATGCCCTGGTCGCGGTCCACGTACAGGGCCAGGATCGCGTCGAGCACCGGGTAGTCCGGCAGCGAGTCCGTGTCCACCTGACCCGGGCGCAGCTCGGCGCTCGGCGGCTTCACGATCGAGTTCTCCGGGATCGGCGGGGTCTCGCCGCGCTCGGCCGCGGCCCGGTTGCGGTACTGCGCGAGCCGGAAGACGTCCGTCTTGTACACGTCCTTGATCGGGCCGTACGCGCCCACGGAGTCGCCGTACAGGGTGGAGTAGCCGACGGCCAGCTCCGACTTGTTGCCCGGGGCCAGCACGATGTGGCCCTCCTGGTTGGAGACCGCCATGAGCATGGTGCCGCGGAGGCGGGACTGGAGGTTCTCCTCGGCGAGGCCGGTGAGGCCCAGCGAGCCCATGTACGCGTCGAACATCGGCTCGATGGGCACGGTGCGGAGGTTCAGGCCGGTCCGCCGGGCCAGATCGGCCGCGTCGCCCTTGGAGTGGTCCGAGGAGTACTTCGAGGGCATCGAGATGCCGTGGACGTTCTGCGCGCCGATCGCGTCGCAGGCGATCGCGGCGACCAGGGCGGAGTCGATGCCGCCGGAGAGCCCGATGAGGACGGAGCGGAACCCGTTCTTCTTGACGTAGGCGCGCAGGCCCACGACCAGCGCGTCGTAGATCTCCTCGTCGTCGTCGAGGCGGTCCGCGTACCCGCCGGTGACGACCGGCTCGTAGGGTTCCACGGGCTCCTCGGAGAGGATCACGCGGTCGATGCGCAGTCCGTCGTCCACGACGCCCTCAGGGGCGTCGGCGGGCGCGGCGGGCAGGTCGAGGTCGACGAGCACACAGCCCTCGGAGAACTGCGGGGCGCGCGCGATGACCTCGCCGTCGCGGTCGACGACGATCGAGTCCCCGTCGAAGACCAGCTCGTCCTGGCCGCCCATCATCGCCAGGTAGGCGAGGGTGCAGCCGGCCTCCTGGGCCCGCTTCCGGACCAGTTCGAGGCGCAGGTCGTCCTTGTTGCGCTCGTACGGGGAGGCGTTGACGGAGATCAGCAGTCCGGCCCCGGCGGAGCGGGTGGCCGGAACCCGGCCGCCGTCCTGCCAGAGGTCCTCGCAGATCGCCAGGGCCACGTCGACGCCGCGCACCCGGATCACCGGCTGGGTGTCGCCCGGCACGAAGTACCGGAACTCGTCGAACACGCCGTAGTTGGGGAGGTGGTGCTTGGCGAAGCGCAGGACGACCTGCCCGCGGTGCAGCACGGCGGCCGCGTTCTCCGGGGAGCCGGCCGGCCGGCCGAGCCGGGGCGTGGCCCTCTCGGAGCGGTCGAGGTAACCGACGACGACCGGCAGTTCGCCGAAGCCCTCGGCCGCCAGCCGCTGTGCGAGTGCGCGCAGCGCCGTACGGGAGGCTTCCACGAAGGACTCGCGCAGGGCGAGGTCCTCGACGGGGTACCCGGTCAGCATCATCTCCGGGAACGCCACCAGGTGGGCGCCCTGCTCGGCGGAGTGCCGGGTCCAGTGGACGACCGAGTCGGCGTTGGCGGCGATGTTGCCGACGTGCGAGTCGATCTGATTCAGAGCGAGACGAAGTTGAGGCACGGGCCCAGTCTAATCGTCTTTCTGACGCGATGTCCTGGAGTCGGTGCGGACGGAGTGGTCCGTAACGGCGTGAGGCGCCCCGCTGGGGGGCGCCTCGGGGGTGTCGCGGACGGTCCGTCAGCTGATGGGGCCGTCCCAGATCGCGTCGTCGTAGTCGCTCGTGAGGCCGGCGGAGATCTCGAAGTGCAGGCTCTTCGACTTCTCGGGCACGTCGAAGACGAACGAGCCGTTGGCCGACTGGCCGGGCATGACCGAGCCCTTGAACAGCTTCGGCTGGGTACCGTCGAAGACCATCTTGACCTCGGAGCCCTGGTCGTCCCGGGCGTTCGGCAGCGCGGTGGACACGTCGATCGCGGCATCGGAGTTGTTGGTGATCTTCACGGTCACCTTGACCCCGCGGCCGACGCGCTCGGTGGGGTAGGCGGACGTCCCCACGGTGTAAGGGGTGGCCCCCTGCACGGTGACCTCGACGCCGTCGGGGTAGGCGAACGTACCGCCCCAGGGCAGCGCGGAGGTCTTGCCCGGGATGTCGGAGGGGGAGGGCTTCGGCTTCTTGGTCGGGTGCGTCGGGTAGCCCGGGTAGCTCGGGGAGTAGGACGGGTCGAGGTCCAGCTCCGAGAACTCCTTGTCCATCTTCCTGTCCACCTCCTTCGCGAGGGCGGCGGTGATGTAGAAACCGCCCGTGGTCGCGGCGAGACTGAGGAAGCCGAGGACGATGCCCGTGACGGCCATGGCCTTGCGGGGGGCGCCCCCGCGGGCCTTGACGAAAGCCCCGACGCCCAGGCCGAGGCCGGTCAGGCCGAGGAGGGCGCCGATCCAGAAGAGGAACGGCGTGATGCCACCGAGGATGCCGAGGATGCCGAGGACCAGGGCGGCGATCGCCAGCCCGTTGGTGGCGGGGGCGGCCTGCGGGTAGCCCGGGAACGGGGCGCCGCCGTAGCCCGCGCCGGGCTGGGCCCAGGGGTTGGCGGGGGCGCCGTACCCGGAGCCGGCCTGCGGAGCCGGTGCGGGGGCCGGGCCGGGGCCGGGCGGCGCGAAGGGCGAAGGGGCGGGAGCCGGGGCCCCGGGGGCCGGCGCTGCGGCGGGGGCGTCGGCCGGGGACGCCGCCGGGGTATGGGCCGCCGGGGCCTGGGGCGCCGGGGCCGACGGGGCCGGGGCGGGAGCGTCGGCAGGGGCCGACGGGGCCGGGGTCTTGTCCAGCGAGGGGGACTTCTCCAGCGACGGGGTCTTCTCCAGCGACGGGGGCTGCGCGGGCGCGGGTATCGAGGCCGTCTCGGGTACGGGCGTACCGGCCGGGTCGGTCGGCTCGGTCGGCTCGGCCGGCGGGCCGGGGGTGCTGCTGGGCGGGTTCGGCGGGGTGCTCATACCGGCGGCGCATCCTTATGTCGCGGCTGTGGTGATCACCGGACAGAGTGCCACGCCGATGCCCTTCCCCGACCCGGGATTTCCGCCCCGACGGACCGGCCGGTGCGCGGGCCGCGCCCCCGAGCAGCGCGGAACCGCGGGTCCGGCCGGTCAGGCGGGGCCCGGGACGTACGGGGCGTGGTGCGTCTCACCCCGCCCGGCGGGGCCCGAAGTGGCCGCCGAGGCAACGCCGGGCGTCGAGAAGGCGTCTTCCAGGGCGTGGGACTCAGTCGGACGAACCAAGGCGTGCGGGGCGGAGCTGCCCGGCAGCGGCAGCGGCCGCGGGGCGGCTCGCCGTGCTCCGCGCGTCATGATCGGAACCCTACCCGGGGCGGGTATCCGATCATAGGACCGACCTCGGGCGGCGCGCATAGGATTAGTCGCAATATGTCCAGAAATGGCACATCCCCGTGCACCGCCTGGCCCGTCGCCCTCCTCATAGGCCTCGGCGCGGCCGCGTACACCGCATGGGTGCTCGAAGTCATCTTCTCGACGGGCCTCAACCCCATCGAGACCTACGTCAGCGAGCTCGCCGCCCAGGACCAGCCGCTCGGCGGCCTGTTCCGGGCCACCGACTTCACCGCCGGCCTGCTCGTCTTAGTCGGCGGCCTGCTGTCCCTGATCCGGCTGGTGCGCCACGCCGAGTCACGCCGACCCTGGGCGGTCGTCGGCTGGGCCGGTGTCACCCTCTTCGGCGCGGCCACCGCAGCCGACGCCTGGCTGCCGCTGAGCTGCGCGCCCACCGCCGACCCCGAATGCGCCGCCCGCGAGACCGCCGGGCTGGTCCCCGCCACCCACCAGGCCCACGCCGTCAGCAGCAGCCTCGCCATGACCGGCGCCCTCGTCGGCCTGGTGGCCCTCACGGTCGCCGCGCGCCGCTACGGCTGGTTCGCCCCGCTCGCCCGCTACGGCCCCGCCCTCGTCGCCCTCGAACTGCTCGCCACCGCCTGGACCCTGACCTCCATCGCCCTGTTCACCGCCGGGCGCGGCACCTGGGCCCTCGGCGCCGGCCAGCGGCTCCAGGTCCTGCTCGTGGCAATCTGGCTCGGCCTGCTCGCCTACTCCGTCCACAAGGAGCGCCGTACGTGACCACGCGGACCCAGGAGCCCGTCCCCGGCCGCATCATCCGCCGTGTGGGTGACGACGGGGTCCCGCTGCACGTGCTCGTCGAGGGCAGCGGCCCGGTGTGCGTCCTGAGCGCGGGCCTCGCGATGGCCTGGTTCGACTGGGACCCGGTTGCCGCGCTGCTCGCCGCCGGAGGCCGCACCGTCGTCCGCTTCGACCGCCCCGGCCACGGCCTCAGCGGCCCGGCCCGTACGCCGCCGACCGCCGCCGGCGAGGCCCGCCGGATCGCCGGGCTGCTGGACGCGCTGGGGCTGGCCGGACCGGTCACGGTGGCCGGGCACTCGATCGCCGGGTTCCACGCCGAGGCCTTCGCCCGCCTGTACCCGGGGCGCACCGCGGCCCTGGTCCTCGTCGACTCCAGCGTGGAGGAGGACCCGCGTACGGTGCTGCCCGCCGCCCTGCGCACCGGCGCCGCCCGCGCACTCGGCCGGGCGGTGACCGCCGCCGGGCTGCCGGCCGCCCTGGGCCCGTCGGCCCGGCGGGCCACCGTACGGGCCTCCCGGACCGGCGGCGCCGACCCGGCCGCGCGGGACCTCGTACGCCGCTGCTACCGCACCGGCCGGGTCTGGCGCGGGGCCCTGCTGGAGAACTCCCGCTACCCGGACACGGCAGCGGAACTGCTCGCCCTGCGCGGGACGCACCCGCTGGCCGCCCCCGCCACCGTCCTCGTCGGCCACGACGGGAGCGGCGGCCGGGGCGCCCTGCGCTGGCTGGCCCGCCAGGCGGACCTCGCCGACCTGCTCGGCGCCCGCTTCGAGGTCGCCGAGCCCGCCGGACACCTGGTCATGCTGGACCGCCCGGACCAGGTGGCCCGGGCGATCCGCACGGCGTCGACCCCCTAGCCGCGGGGCCCACGCCTTAGCCGCGGGGCGCCTAGCCGCGGGGCGCGGCCCCCCGCTGGCGGAGCATGTCCGCCATCAGGGTGAGCTCCGACTGCTGCGCCTCGACCATGCCCTGGGCCAGGGCCCGTTCGGCCGGGGTCTCGCACTGCCGCGCACAGCCCTCGGCCATGGCGACGCCGCCCTCGTGGTGGTCGGTCATCAGCTGGAGGTAGAGCACCTCCGCGTCCCGGCCCCCGGCGGCGCCCAGCTGCGTGAGCTCCTCCTTGGTGGCCATGCCGGGCATCAGCGCGCCCGGCGCGGTGTCCTGCGCCCCGTGACCGGAATGCTCGCCGCCGGTGCCCATCCAGGACATCGGCGGCTCGCCGGCCACCACCTTCGGCAGGCCCCACAGGTCCAGCCAGCCCAGCAGCATGCCCCGCTGGTTGGCCTGGGTGTTGGCGATGTCGTAGGCGAGGCTGCGTACGGCCTCGTCCTGCGTGCGGTCCCGTACGACGAAGGACATCTCCACCGCCTGCTGGTGGTGGACGGCCATGTCCCGGGCGAAGCCCGCGTCCGGGGAGTGCAGCCCGGGGGTGCGGGACGGCGCGTCCGCGCCCCCGCCGCCGCTCGCCGCGGAGACCGTGGCCGCCGTCGCGAACAGCAGCGCGAGCAGGACCGCCGCGCCCGCCGCCCAGTACGTACGGCTCACTTGTCGGCCAGCCCGTTCGTGCAGGCCGCGCCCGGCTCGGGGGTCTGCGGGCCCTGCACGTACTTGGTGAAGAACTGCGCCACCCGCGGGTCGGTCGCGCTGTCCACCGTCAGCTGCTTGCCCCAGGCGCTGAGCATGATCGCGCCGGCCTGCTCCTTGACCGGGCTCATCAGCGAGTACGGGGTCTTGCGGACCGTCTCGGCGAGCTTGTCCACGTCCTCCTTGCCGGCCTTCTCGTTGTACGTGACCCAGACCGCGCCGTGCTCCAGCGAGTGGACGGCGTTGTTCTCGGGCAGCGGGTTCGCGTACACGTCGCCGTTGCAGTTCGTCCAGCGGGGGTGGTGGTCCCCGCCGACCGGCGGGTTCATCTCGTACTTCACCGGGGTCTCGACGTGGTTGCGGCCCAGCGTCTTGGCGTCCCAGTTCTGCTCGCCGCTGACGGGGGCCTTGAGGGCCGCCTTCTTGGCGTCCTCCTTCTCCTGCTGGTCGATCAGCACCCATGCGCCGAAGCCGACGAGCCCGGTGACGATGAGCGCCGAGGTGGTGATCGCGATGGCCTTGTTGCGCCGGTCGCGCGCCTTGTCGGCGCGGCGCATCTCGGCTATCCGCGCCTGGCGGGAGTGCGGGTCGTTCTGGTTGTTCCGGTCGCTCTTGCTGTTGCCGGTCCTGCTGGCCATGTGCCGTCGTTCCTTCTGCTGAGGGGGGTGGAAGGTGGATCCGGTGGTGCGCGGTGCGGCGCCGGACCCGTCAGGTCCGCA
The DNA here is from genome assembly GCF_026340255.1 of Streptomyces sp. NBC_01408. Lineage (GTDB taxonomy): Bacteria > Actinomycetota > Actinomycetes > Streptomycetales > Streptomycetaceae > Streptomyces. Next base: position 3,220,103 of record NZ_JAPEPJ010000001.1, read on the forward strand.
GCACTTGAAGGGCGTGGAGGTCGGGAGCGCGCGCGAGCGTCCCCGCGGGGCGGGGGCGCCCGGCGAGGGCGGGACGGGCGGCGGGAACGGGCCCCGTCCGGCCCACGGCCACGGCGGGCGGCGGGACGGGCAGGACGCCGGGGGTGACGTGCGAGAGCCCGGAGCAGCCCGGCGGCTCGTACGGGGACAGGCAGACGACGTGCGCGTCGTGCGCGTCGTGTGTGAGGGGCGCGAGGTGCGCGGCGTGCGCGCTGTGCGCGGGGTGCCCCGGCTCACCGGCGGCGGTATGGACCTCACCGGGCCGGGCGCAGAGGAACACGGCACCGGCCAGCACCCCGAAGGCCATCAGGAGGACGCCGAGGCGCGCCGAGACACCCTCTCGGCTCCCGCCCCGCGTGTGCTCCCGGCCCCCCATGGGCGCAGATGGTAATGCTCATGACGGGCCCGAGGTCAGTGCGGGGGTGCCGCGACCTTTGGCGGGTGCGTAATGTGGCGGAAACCACCGCTGGCGATACTGGGCCGGCCCGACTGTGCCCAAGCCCTCGCGGTGGTGGTGCACAGGCCGTCTGAACTGCGAGGATGAAGGCATGGACAAGCAGCAGGAATTCGTCCTCCGGACGCTTGAGGAGCGCGACATCCGCTTCGTGCGCCTGTGGTTCACCGACGTACTGGGCTTCCTCAAGTCCGTCGCGGTCGCCCCCGCGGAGCTGGAGCAGGCCTTCGACGAGGGCATCGGCTTCGACGGCTCCGCGATCGAGGGTTTCGCCCGGGTCTACGAGTCCGACATGATCGCCAAGCCGGACCCGAGCACGTTCCAGATACTGCCGTGGCGCGCGGAGGCCCCCGGGACCGCCCGGATGTTCTGCGACATCCTGATGCCGGACGGCTCGCCGTCCTTCGCGGACCCGCGCTACGTCCTCAAGCGGATCCTCGCGAAGACCTCCGACCTGGGCTTCACCTTCTACACCCACCCGGAGATCGAGTTCTTCCTGCTGAAGGACAAGCCGCTGGACGGCACCCGCCCGGTGCCCGCGGACAACTCCGGCTACTTCGACCACACCCCGCAGAACGTGGGCATGGACTTCCGCCGCCAGGCGATCACCATGCTCGAATCCATGGGCATCTCGGTCGAGTTCAGCCACCACGAGGGCGCCCCCGGCCAGCAGGAGATCGACCTCCGCTACGCCGACGCCCTCTCGACGGCCGACAACATCATGACCTTCCGCCTGGTCATGAAGCAGGTCGCCCTCGAACAGGGCGTCCAGGCCACCTTCATGCCGAAGCCCTTCTCGGAGTACCCGGGCTCGGGCATGCACACCCACCTCTCCCTCTTCGAGGGCGACCGGAACGCCTTCTACGAGTCGGGCGCCGAGTACCAGCTCTCCAAGGTCGGCCGCTCCTTCATCGCGGGCCTCCTCAAGCACGCGGCGGAGACCGCGGCGGTCACCAACCAGTGGGTCAACTCCTACAAGCGCATCTGGGGCGGCTCCTCCCGCAGCGCCGGCGCGGGCGGCGAGGCCCCCTCGTACATCTGCTGGGGCCACAACAACCGCTCGGCCCTGATCCGCGTCCCGATGTACAAGCCGGGCAAGACCGGCTCCTCCCGCGTGGAGGTCCGCTCGATCGACTCGGGCGCCAACCCCTACCTCACGTACGCCGTCCTCCTGGCCGCCGGCCTGAAGGGCATCGAGGAGGGCTACGAACTCCCGCCGGGCGCCGACGACGACGTCTGGGCCCTCTCGGACGCCGAACGCCGCGCGATGGGCATCGAACCCCTCCCGCAGAACCTCGGCGAGGCCATCGCCCTGATGGAGCGCAGCGAACTGGTCGCGGAAACCCTCGGCGAGCACGTCTTCGACTTCTTCCTCCGCAACAAGAAGCAGGAGTGGGAGGAGTACCGGAGCGAGGTCACCGCCTTCGAACTCCGCAAGAACCTTCCGGTGCTGTAACCGCAGCTCAAAGCCCCCGCGGGCCACGCACGACACTCCGGGCCGGTGGTCATCGACCACCGGCCCGGAGCCGTCTCATTCCCCCTGGGCCGTCTGTGGGCCGTCTGACACACAACCCGAGGCCTTGTACACCCCGTCCACGGCCTTCCGGGTCCGCCCCTCACCGCTTGGCATGAGGTGCGTGTACGTCCGGAGTTCACGGGTGGGTGGCCCCGGCTGAAAGTGTCGGGGACCTGCATCGATGATCCGCTACTGGATGACCTCGTAGATCTCCTTGTAGCCGGATGCCGCGTAGCTGTTCAACGTGTTGATCAGCGACTGCACGTTCTCATCCGGATTCACGAAGGACCCTCGCTCCATGGTGAAGTACTGGTCGAGGCTGTCGAATTCCCATTGGCAGACGACCGTGTCCATGGGGCCGACGTAGTCGACGTAGATGCGCCGGTTCGTATACCCGGCTTCTTCAAACACCGCGGTGAGGGTCTTGAACGCCGCCACGATCTCCGGCGCTTTCCCTCGTTCGGCTCTGTACACCTCGCGCATCATGTACACGACGCGATCGCCTTTCCGTTGCGGGAGACGAATGAATTCCATGGACGGTGGCTGCTACTGCACCGGAGGAGGGCCGATACGGCTGCCGTCGCCATGGTGGCAGTCACACTGCTGAGCGGCTTGTACGCCACGCGCAACCACGACCGGGGAGAGTCCCGGAAACCTGACCTGAGGTCGGATCCTGGCGTTTCTCCTGCGCGGTCGCTACCTGCTAACAGCCTGATCAACCCCGGTTTCGGTCGCTATCAGGGTTGCTGGCGCCAGCAAGGCGTGCTGCTACCGGTAGCGAGTCCTGGGGTTCGGCTCCCGGGCCGGGGGCGTCGTGGGTCACGGCGTTGCCGGGTGCCAGGTGGGGTGGTGGGTCGGGGTGAGGGGGGTTGTGGTGGTGTGGAGGCGGGCGTCCAGGCCGAGGGTGGCCGTGGTGGTGCGGGTGGGTTCCAGGGCGGCTGCCGGGGCGCCCGTGAAGAGCAGCTGGGACTCCGACCAGGCGGGCGGGCCGCCGAGGGAGGTCGTGCCGGCGGTGCCGCTGGTCGCGCGGCCCGAGATCAGGCGGCCCGCGACGCCGACCGCGCCGTAGCCGGCCCGGCCGCCGGCCTCCGTGATGCTGGAGACCCGGGGCCTGGCGGGGCCCGCCGTGACCAGGGCCGTGCGGACGACCCCCGAGTCCGGGCGGCGGAAGTACAGGCGGATGCCCGCGCCGTCCGCGACCGCCGAGAGGGGGACCGTCGTGGCGGGCAGGCCCGTCTTCGTGGGCCCGCTCAGGGCGGCGCCCGGGGTGGGCTGGATCCAGGCCAGGACCGACTTCGTGGTGGTGGCGTACACGTGGCGCCGCCCGGCGGCGTCCGCCACGGCCACCGGGTCGCCCTGGAGGTCCTCGCCGCCCAGGCGCTGCCAGGCGGAGAAGCGGCCGTCCGGCCGCTGGGCGGCGGCGCGCAGGGTGCGGCGGGAGTCGCGCAGGTAGACGGTGACGCGCCCGTCCGGGTCCACGCCCGCCGAGGGGGAGCTGATCGAGGAGGTGCCGTCCTCGTCGGAGGCCTCGGGGGTGTCCAGGGACTGCCACGGGCCGAACGGGCCGTCGGGCGCGGACTGGACGGCGTAGACGACCTCGCGCCGGTACTGCTCGGGGCGCTCGCCGAGGGTGGTACGGGTGGCGAGGACGCCGATGCGGCCGTCGGGGAGGCGGACCGTGCTCGCGCCGGGGTCGGTGCCGGTGCCCGGGAGGAGCGAGGGCCCGGCCCAGTCGCCGCCGGGGCTCCGGGTCCAGTACGCGGTCCGGCCGTCCAGCGTGGCGAAGGCCCAGAGGCGGCCGGGCGTGCCCTCGGCCAGCCAGGAGGTGCTGTCGGCGCGGGTGTAGCGCAGCGACTGGGCCCAGTTGCGCCCGGTCGGGTTGCCCGCGACCTTGCGGTCGCCGCAGCCGGACGGGCTGCCGCAGTAGTCGTGGTGGTCCTGCCAGGCGTAGGTGCGCAGGTAGCCGGTCTTCGTCTCGGCGGTCTGCGGGTCCAGCGCGTGGGGGAGGGTGCCGTTGTGGTAGCCGAGGTAGTTCTGGACGGAGAAGTGCGGGCGGTCCGTGACCTTCTCGGCGTACGCGGCGGCGGCGGCCTGCGCGAAGCGGGCGCCGTACATGTGGTCCTGGTGGTCGGCGACCTTGCCGCTCTGCTCGTACCGGCCCGGCGTCGGGTCCTGCATCCGTATCGTCGTCGGCCGGTAGCGCTCCAGGATCCCGGCCAGCGCCTGTATCGCCTGGTCCCTGGTGTACGTGTACGGCCGCTTGACCGGGCTGCCCGAGGCCAGCTGGGCGCCCAGCGCGGGTATTCGCCCGTTCCACAGGCCGCGCAGGCTGTCGGGGGCGTCCCCGCCGATGGTGCGGGCCTCGCGCAACTGCAGCCACACCAGGTTGACCTCGGGCTTCGCGACGAGGACGTCGAGTTCGGCCTGGCCGCCGCCGGCGGTGGGTATGACCGTACGCCGCCACACGCTGGTCCGGTTCCCGGTGGCCATCTGGGCGTACGCGGAACGTATGCCGTTCTGCCGGGCCTCCGCGTAGTGGGCGTGGTCGGCGGGCTGCTCGGGGTCCTTGAGGCGGGCGCCGCGCGCCTCGTTGCGCCCGTCGGCCTCGCCGGAGGTGAGGTAGACGGTGGTGACCGGGAGGCCGGTGGTGAGGGACCGGCTGAGGTCCGGGTTCATGAAGAACAGGTCGTCGTCGGGATGGGCGACGATCTGGACGACCGATCCCGCCGTGGTGCTCGCCGGGAGGGCGGCCGCCGGGTTCCCCTCCTGGGTGGCCCCGGCCGGGGTCTGCAGTCCGGCGGCGACGGCGAGCGCCCCGGTGGTGCCGGCGGTCAGTACGGTGAGCAGCGCCGCGAAGCGGCGTCGGGTAACGGCCATCGGTCACGCCTTGGGTCGTTCCGGGCGGGGAAACCCCTCAGTAGTCAGAGAGAGGCCGATACCGGGCACTTGGTTCACCGGTTCCGCCGGTTTCGCCGATGAGGTTTCCTTTCTGGCTCCCGCCGGCTCCCACTGGCTCCTCTCGGACGCTGTTCTTTCCGGCCGTCGCGGAGGGCGCAGTGGCCGTCCCGGTGAGTCGAACGCCTGCTCCGGATAGGCTCGGACCCAGGCAGGCCAGGGCAGTGTCACGCCAGGGCAGTGGCAGCGACGACCGCGGGAGGCGGCGGGATGACAGTCCCGGGACGCAGGAGCAGCACCTTCATCCGGCTGCTGCGCAGCGGTTTCACCGACCCCTCCGCCGCCGCCCGGCTGCTCGACTCCGGCGCGCTGGCCGCCGTACGGGCCGATCCGGTGCTTCTCGACGCGCTCGGCGCGACCGCCGACCCGGACCTGGCCCTGCGCGGGCTCGTACGGCTCGCCGAGGCGCAGCCGCCCGACGAACTGCCCGGGCTCCTCGACACCCTGGTCAGCGCCAAGCCGCTGCGCGACCGGCTCCTCGGCGTGCTCGGCGCGTCCGAGGCGCTCGGCGACCACCTCGCCCGCCACCCCCGCGACTGGCAGGCCCTCGTCACGTACGAGGCCGCCGACCTCCACCCGGGCCTGCGCGAGTTCGAGCGCGGGCTGGCCGACGCGCACGACCCCGTCGCGCTGCGCGTCGCCTACCGCCGCTGCCTGCTCTCCATCGCCGCCCGCGACGTCTGCGGCACCATAGACGTCGCCGAGACCGCCGCCGAACTCGCCGACCTCGCCACCGCCACCCTCCGCGCCGCCCTGCGCATCGCCTCGGCCGCCGCCCCCGAGGACGCGGCCGCCTGCCGCCTCGCCGTCATCGCGATGGGCAAGTGCGGAGGCAACGAGCTGAACTACGTGTCCGACGTCGACGTGATCTTCGTCGGCGAGGCCGCCCCCGGGCACGACGAGGCCAAGGGCATCCAGGCCGCCACCCGCCTCGCCTCCCACCTGATGCGGATCTGCTCCGAGACCACGGTCGAGGGCACCATCTGGCCCGTCGACGCCAACCTCCGCCCCGAGGGCAGGAACGGTCCCCTCGTGCGGACCCTCTCCTCCCACCTCGCCTACTACCAGCGCTGGGCCAAGACCTGGGAGTTCCAGGCCCTCCTCAAGGCCCGCGCCGTCGCCGGGGACGCCGCTCTCGGCGCCGAGTACACCGACGCCACGAACCCCCTGGTCTGGCAGGCCGCCGAACGCGAGAACTTCGTCCCCGACGTCCAGAAGATGCGCCGCCGCGTCGTCGACAACATTCCCGCCGCCCAGGTCGACCGCGAGCTCAAGCTCGGCCCCGGCGGCCTGCGCGACGTCGAGTTCGCCGTCCAGCTGCTCCAGCTCGTGCACGGCCGCAGCGACGCCACCCTGCACTCCGGCACCACCCTGGACGCCCTGCACGCCCTCGCCGCCGGCGGCTACGTCGGCCGCGCCGACGCCGCCCAGCTGCACGACGCGTACCGCTTCCTGCGCGCCATGGAGCACCGCATCCAGCTCTATCGGCTGCGCCGCACCCACCTCGTCCCCGAGGACGAGAACGACCTGCGGCGCCTGGGCCGTTCCATGGGGCTGCGCACCGAACCCGTCGCCGAGCTCAACAAGGCCTGGCGGCGGCACGCCTCCGTGGTCCGCCGCCTGCACGAGAAGCTGTTCTACCGGCCCCTCCTCGACGCCGTGGCCCAGCTCACCCCCGGCGAGACCCGGCTCTCGCCCCGGGCCGCGGGCCAGCGCCTCGAAGCCCTCGGGTACGCCGACCCGGCCGCGGCCCTGCGCCACCTCGAAGCCCTCGCCTCCGGCGTCACCCGCAAGGCCGCCATCCAGCGCACCCTGCTGCCCGTCATGCTCGGCTGGTTCGCGGACTCCGCCGACCCGGACGCCGGCCTGCTGAACTTCCGCAAGGTCTCCGACGCCCTCGGCAAGACGCCCTGGTACCTGCGGCTGCTGCGCGACGAGGGCGCCGCCGCCGAGAACCTCGCCCGCGTGCTGTCCGCCGGTCGCCTCGCCCCGGACCTGCTGCTGCGCGCTCCCGAGGCCGTCGCCCTGCTCGGCGACCCCGAGGGCCTGCAACCGCGTACGCACGAGGCCCTGGAGCAGGAGGTCCTCGCCGCCGTCGGGCGCGCGGAGACCCCCGAAGCAGCCGTCGCCGTCGCCCGCGGGGTGCGCCGCCGCGAGCTCTTCCGCACCACCGCCGCCGACATCATCGGCTCCTACGGTACGGAGGAGAACCCCGCCGAGGAGGACCACGGAGCCCTGGTCGACCGGGTCGGCGGAGCCGTCTCCGAGCTCACCGCCGCCACCGTCGCCGGAGCCCTGCGCGCCGCCGTGCACAGCCACTTCGGCGACACCCTGCCCACCCGCTTCGCCGTGATCGGCGTCGGCCGCTTCGGCGGACACGAGCTCGGCTACGGCTCCGACGCCGACGTCCTGTTCGTCCACGAGCCCCGCGAGGGCGTCGACGAACAGGAGGCCGCCAAGGCCGCGCAGACCGTCATCGCCGAGATGCGCCGCCTGCTCCAGCTGCCCTCCACCGACCCGCCGCTGCTCATCGACGCCGACCTGCGCCCCGAAGGCCGCTCCGGCCCGCTGGTGCGCACCCTGGCCTCGTACGCCGCGTACTACCGGCGCTGGTCCCTCACCTGGGAGAGCCAGGCCCTGCTGCGCGCCGAACCCGTCGCCGGGGACGCCGAGCTGGGCCGCCGGTTCATCGACCTGATCGATCCGCTGCGCTACCCGATGGAGGGCCTCGGCGAAGACGCCGTACGCGAGATCCGCCGCCTCAAGGCCCGTATGGAGTCGGAGCGGATGCCGCGCGGCTCCGACCCCACCCTGCACACCAAACTCGGCCGCGGCGGCCTCAGCGACGTCGAGTGGACCGTCCAGCTGATCCAGATGCGCCACGCCTGGGTCGAACCGGGCCTGCGCACCACCCGCACCCGCGAGGCCCTCGCCGCCGCGCACGCGGCCGAGCTGATCCGGACCGAGGACGCGCAGATCCTCGACGAGGCCTGGGTCCTGGCCACCCGGGTCCGCAACGCGGTGATGCTGGTCCGCGGCCGGGCCGGCGACACCTTCCCGTCCGAGACCCGCGAACTGGCCGCGGTGGGCCGCTACCTCGGCTACGCGGAGGGCACGGTCGGCGAAATGCTGGACGACTACCGCCGCATCACCCGGCGCGCCCGCGCGGTGGTGGACGAGCTGTTCTACGGGGCGTAGTTCTGTGACCGCACCAGCCGGCCTCACCCGCGCGGAACGGGAACCCGCCGTCGACCCCCGTACGGCGGCGGGGTGCTGCTCCGGCCCCTCCGCTACGGGAGGGGCTTGTCGTAGAACTTGTCCTGGTCGGAGTCGTAGATCTCCTTGCCCTGGGCGTCGTAGCCCTTGATCCGCGGGGCCTCGGTGACGGCCCGCTCCAGGATTCCGGTGGCGGCGAACCAGCCGTGGTCGAGGACGGCGTCGACGGTGGTGCCGCCGTAGTCGATGGTGACCCGGGCGACGCGGGGGTCGACGGTGCCGATGCTGCCCCAGCGGTAGGGCAGCTTCCACGGGCCCTCGTCGCTCATCCGCTGGCGGTAGAGCTGCCCCGCGTTCATGTCGGGCCTGACGGCCCTGGTCCCGGGGGTCCCGTCCTCGCCGACGGAGGTGCCCAGGCCGGTCGGTTTGCCGTCCTTGACGCTGCAGATGAGCCGGATCGGCACCGGGGTGTCCTTGACGGCGACGAAGTACTGGCCGTCGCCCGGGCTGTTGTCGTTGCCGGTGCTGCGGTGCGCGAGCAGGATCCGGTAGTCGTCGGCCAGGCCCAGGTCCCGCTGCCCGGGCCCTGTCCCGCCGGCGCCCTGCGGGCTGGATTCGATGCACTGGTCCAGCCGGAGGCTGGCCTCCAGGTGGGTGATGCCGTCGGCGAGCTGCCCGGGAGTCGCGGGAGCGGTCGCCGGTCGCCTCGCCTGGGGCGACCGGACCGCCGTGCCCGGCGTCGGGGAGTCGCCGCCCGCCGCGGACAGTCGCTCCGAGGGCCGGTCGCCGGGGCCGTCCCCGGAGAAGGCGAGCGCCGTCGCCGGTACGACGGCCAGCACGGCCAGCGCCGCCCCCGCCACCGCCAGCCGGCGCCGCCGCTCCGCGCGGCCCCGGCGGACGATCGCCTCGTACGGCACGGCCCCGGGGCGCAGGGCCTCCGCGTCCTGGGCCAGCTGCTCCCGCAGGTCCAGCTCGAAATCACCCTGCCCGTTCACAGGACCGCCCTCTCGTGCGTCGTGCTGCTCGTCGAGCCCGTCGTAGCCGTCGTAGCCGTCGTAGCCGTCGTAGTCCTGGTCGTGGTCGTCGTGGCCGTGGTGCCCATCGCCAACTGGCCCAGGCCGGGCCACGCGCGCAGTTTCGCCAGTGCCTTGGAGGCCTGGCTCTTGACGGTGCCGGTGGAACACCCCAGGACGTCGGCCGTCTCGGCCTCGGAGAGGTCCTCCCAGTACCGCATGACCACGACCGCCCGCTGCCGGGCGGGCAGTTGGGCCAGCGCGGCCATCAGCGCATTGCGCTCATCGGCCCACGCCACGGCGTTGTCGCGCACCGACGTGTCCGGCACGGAGTCCGTCAGCCGCTCCGCGACCCGGCGCTTGCGGAACCGGTCGCTATTGCAGCTGACCAGCATCCGGCGGACGTACGCCTCCGGACTGTCGCTGCGCGACACGCGCCACCACGACCGGTACGCCTTCGCGAGCGCGGTCTGGGTCACGTCCTCCGCGTCATGCGGATCGCCGGTCAACAGGTACGCGGTCCGCACCAGATGAGACCAGCGCGCGGCCACGAACGACTGGAACTGAGCTTCTTGCTCGGCGTGCATCGCCACCCCCTTCGCCCCCTTGACCACCTTCCGCTCGGATTCGGTTGCCCGGCGACGAAAACCCGAGGTCGGTGGCGGACGAACTACCAGGCCGCGCCTACGGCTTCGCCCCGCCGAGCCGGGTTCCGGCATACGCGAGGAACGCCGCCAGGCCCACGTCGAAGGCGGCGTCCGCGCGGCCCGGTCCGACCGCCGCCAGGGCGCCCGCCAGCAGCGGGGTCTCGGGCGACGGCTCCCACATGGCCTCCGGGGCGGCCAGGTCGAGGGCCGAGCCGAGGACCAGGTTCTCCAACGCCGTCAGCAGCGGCATCACGTCCGCCTCGGTGAAGCCCGCCGCCAGCAGCAGCCCGACCGCCCGCTCGTACTGCGCGAGCACGCGCGGGGCCCGGACCGGGGTGGTCATCAGCAGGGGGACGGCCCGGGGGTAGGCGGCGAAGGCGGCCCGGTAGGAGCGGGCCCACTGTTCGAGGGCCCGGTCCCAGGGGGCCAGGTCCAGGGTGTCGCCGGCGATCCGCTCGCACACCCGCTCGCGGATCAGCTCGACCACCCCCGCCCGGCCGTCCACATGGTGGTACACCGACCCGGTCTGCACGCCGAGGGCCCGGGCGATCTGCGGAACGCTGAAGTCACCCTGTTCCGCCACCAGTTGCAGAGCGGTCGTGGCGATCCGCTCCCGGTCGAGCAGGGGGGTGCGCGGCCGTGCCATCGGTTTCCTCTCGCCGTCAGGTCTTCCCGTACGCCAGAACCGGAGGCTACATTGCCGCGAACCGAAAGCCTTTAGGTTTTCGGCTCCCCGCCGCCTGCCGTTCGCAGAAGGGTGCCCCCGCATGCCCGACACGCCGACGCCACCACCCGCCGGAACCAGACGCCCCGCGGTCCAGGCCGCCGCCCCCGCCGCCCCGGCCCCCGCACCCGCTGCCCCCGCCCTCCGCCGGGCAGCGCTCGGCACCGCCGACATCTCCTTCTTCGTCGTCTCCGCCGCCGCCCCCCTCACCGTCATGGCCGGCGTCGCCCCCGTGGCGATCCTCCTCGGCGGCATCGGCGCGCCCGCCGGCTACCTCCTCGCCGGTCTCACCCTCGCCGTCTTCGCCGTCGGCTTCACCACCATGAGCCGCCACGTCCGCAGCGGCGGCGCCTTCTACGCGTACATCGCCCGCGGCCTCGGCAAGCACGCGGGCATCGGCGCCGCCCTCCTGGCCCTCGTCGGGTACAACGGAATGGAGATCGGCGTCTACGGCCTCCTCGGCACCACCACCGCCGACACCGTCCACGCCCTGTGGGGCCTCGACGTCCCCTGGCTGCCCGTCTCCCTCGCCGGGCTCCTGCTCATCTGGTACGGCGGCTTCCGCTCCATCGACTTCGGCGCCAAGCTCCTCGGTGTGCTGCTCGTCGCCGAGACCGGGATACTCGTCCTGCTCGCCGCCGGAGTGCTGATCAAGGGCGGTGCCCACGGCCTCTCCGCCGCGAGCTTGGCGCCCGGCGCCGTCCTCGTCCCCGGCACCGCCGCCGTCCTGGCCTTCGCGTTCGCCGCGTTCACCGGCTTCGAGTCCACCGTCATCTACCGCCGCGAGGCCCGCGACCCCGACCGCACCATCCCGCGCGCCACCTACATCGCCGTCGCCTTCCTCGGACTCTTCTACGCCTTCATCGTCTGGACCGTCATCCAGGCCTTCGGCGCCGAGGAGGTCGTCGCGGCGGCCGCCGCGGACCCCGGCGGGCTCTTCTTCGCCGCCATCACCACCTACGTCGGCCCCTGGGCGGCGGACCTGATGCACCTGTTCATCGTCACCAGCGTCATCGCCTCCCTCCTCGCCTTCCACAACGCCATCAACCGCTACGCGCTCGCCCTCTCCGAGGAAGGCGTCCTGCCCGCCGCCCTCGGCCGGATCCACCCCCGCCACCGCTCCCCGTACCTGGCCGGAGCCGCCCAGACCGCCCTCGGCGCCGTCGTCGTCCTCGGCTTCGCCCTCGCCGGCGCCGACCCCTACCAACAGCTCCTGCTCTGGGTGAACACCCCCGGCATGATCGGCCTCATGGCGCTGATGCTGCTCGCCGCCGTCGCCGTACCCGTCTACTTCCGGCGCCGCCCGCACACCGAAGGCCCCTGGCGGACGGTGGTCGCGCCCGTGACCGCCGCCGTGCTGCTGATCGTCGCGATCTTCCTGGTCATCTCCAAGGTGGACCTGTTCACCATGGCGTCCACCACCGTGAACACCGTCCTGGTCGCCCTCGTCCCCGCCGTCTTCCTCCTCGGCCTCGGCCTCGCCCAGCGGCTGAAGACCCACCGCCCCGAGGTGTACGCCCGCTTCGCCGAAGAGCCCGCTGCCGAAGAGCCCGTGACCACCCCCGCTCCCGAAGACCCCGCCCCCGAAGACCCCGCCCCCGAAGACCCCGCCCCCGAAGGAGAAGCACCGCCGTGCCCGCTGCCGACACCGTCCTCACCGGAGCCCGCGTCCGCACCCTCGACCCGGCCCGTCCCGAAGCCCGCGCGGTAGCCCTGCGCGACGGCGAGATCGTGGCCGTCGGCGACGAGGCCGACGTACGCGACTGGCGCGGCCCCGGCACCGAGGTCGTCGACCTCGGCGGCGCCACCCTCACCCCCGGCCTCACCGACGCCCACAGCCACCCCGTCTGGGGCATCGAGATGGCCACCGGCACCGACCTCTCCGCCGTCCGGGACCTCGGCCAGCTGTCGGCCGCCCTGCGCGCCGCCGAACGCCCGGGCGGCTGGATCGTGGGCCACGGCCTCGACCACAACGTCTTCGGCGGCCGCCCCGTGCACCGGGACCTCATCGAGGAGGCACTGGACGGCGCCCCCGCCTTCCTGCGCCTCTACGACGGCCACTCCGCCCTGGCCGGCGGCGCGGCCCTGGCCGCCGCGGGCATCACCGGACCCCGCGCCTTCGCCCAGCGCTCCGAGATCGTCTGCGACGCGCAGGGCCGCCCCACCGGACACCTCGTCGAGCACGCCGCGATGGACCTGGTCGCCGCCCTGGTCCCCAAGCCCTCGCGCGCCGAGCGCCGCACCCGGCTCGTGGAACTGCTCGGCGCCATGGCCGCCACCGGCCTGACCGGCGCCCACGTGATGGACCTCGGCGACGGGGACGTGCCCGCGCTCCTGTCGACCGTCGAGTACGAGGGCCACCTGCCGCTGCGGCTGCGCCTGGCCCCCTGGTGCATGCCGGGAGCGGACGAGGAGGAGCTCGCGGAGCTGATCGGGCTCCAGCGGCTGGCCGGCCGCCACTGGCAGGTCGGCGGCGTCAAGTTCTTCATGGACGGCACGGTCGAGGGCGGCACCGCCTGGCTGGAGCACGCCGACTGCCACGGCCGGGGCACGGAGGCCTTCTGGCCCGACCCGCAGGCCTACGCCCGCGCGGTCCGCGCCCTGGACGCCGCCGGGATCCGCACCGCGACCCACGCCATCGGCGACGCGGCCGTCCGGTACGTCCTGGACACCGTGGCCTCACTGGGCGGGCAGGCCCGGATGCGGCACCGGATCGAGCACATCGAGACCGTCCCCGACGACCAGCTGAAGCGGTTCGCGGAGCTCGGGGTGATCGCCTCCATGCAGCCCCCGCACACCGCGTACACCCGGGCCGACCACAGCGACGAGTGGTCCACGCGGCTGGGCGGGGACCGGGCCCGCCGGGCCTGGCGCTGCCGCGACCTGCGGGACGCGGGAGCGGTGCTCGCCCTGGGCTCGGACTGGCCCATCGCCCACTACGACGCCCGCCAGGTCCTGGTCACCGCCCGCAGCCCCCTCGGCGCGGCCGCCGCCGGGCCCGCCCTGACCGGGCTGATGGCCCTGGAGGGCATGACCTCGCACGCGGCGCTGGCGGCCGGGGAAGAGCGGGTGGCGGGCCGGATCGCGCCCGGCTGCCGGGCGGACCTGACGGCCTTCGCCCTCGACCCGGTCACGGCCGGGGTGGACGAACTGGCCGAGGCCCCCGTCCGCCTCACGGTGTCGGGCGGGCGGATCACCCACCGCGGCGCCGAAGGCTAGCGCCGGATGCGGTTCACCAGGCCGCCGTCGCCGGCGGTTGGGCGCGCGTCGGGTGGCTGCGCGCCGCATCCACGCCGGAACCGGCCACCGCGTCCGTGGTCGGCATGCGGGCGCGCAGGGATGCCGGGCAGGGGCGGGTCATGATCGAAGTAAGGTGGTCCGTTGGGCGTGATCATTTAAGAGGGAAGACGGGCAAGGAAGTTGAATCGCATACGTACGACGGTGGCGCTCGGTCTGGTGCTGTCCGCGGGTCTCGTGACCGGGTGCTCCGGAGGGGACCCCGGTGCCAAGGCCGGCGGCGGGGAGACGGGGAAGGGCGCGGAGTCCGCGCCCGCGACGCCGAAGGGCCCGGCCTACCAGGGCAAGCCGGTGCCCGGGCTGGCCGCGCAGCCGGCCTGGAGCCTGACAGCCGAGGAGGCGGGGAACTGCGCGAGCAAGGCGTCTGAGAAGGAAACGTCGCAGCGCACCGTCTGCACGGTCGGGGACGCCGTCATCGTCACCGACTCCCGCGACGGGCAGTCGGGCACGAGCACCTTCACCGCCCGCCTCCTCGACGCCAAGAGCGGCAAGCTGCGCAAGCAGTTCGACATCGCCCTCCCCGCGGAGAGCGGCGGGTCCACGTCCTCCCCGACGGTGGCCCTCGCGCAGGTGGGCGAGTGGCGGGACGGTTCGCCGGCCCTGCTGATCCGCAACCGCGCCGATACCCCGGCGGACGGCCTGAAGAAGGCTTCGACCCAGACCGTGCTGACCATGTACGCGCCGTCCGGCGAGAAGCTGGGGAGCTCCTCCTTCGACGGGGACACCCACATGTCCACCCCGGTCCGGCACGGCTACCTCGTGGACGCCAGCCGCTCCGGCGGCGCCAAGTTCATCCCGATCGGTGACGGGGAGACCCTGACCACCCAGGCGTCGCACATCGATCTCAAGGGGGCGGTCGGCTCCGGTCTCGGCTACTCGTCGCAGAAGGACATCTCCTTCCAGCCCTCCGCCGAGTGGCTGACCGCCACGGACATCCGTACGGGCAATAAGGCGTGGAACACCAAGGACCTCGCGCCGCCGGCCGCCATCGCCAAGCTGGTCACCTCGGCCAAGGCGACCAGTGCGCGGCTGATGCCGTACCAGGGCGACAAGGCCCTCCTCGAATGGTCCTCGTACGGCAATTCCGAAGCGGTCATGACGCTGATCGACGTCAAGAGCGGCAGCCGGCTCGCCGAGGGGCCGGGCATCGACACCAACGGCACCATCGATGACGACGGCCTCGCCATCTCCCCGGACGGCAAGACCGCCGTGGTGCAGTACGGCAAGGGCGCGGTCGCCTGGAACACGGAGACCGGCAAGGAGCTGTGGCGCCAGGCCGCGGACGAGGTGGACATCACGCCGCGCGCCCTGCCGGGCAACGGCGTCCTCTACGCGTACCTGGACGGCTCCGGAGCCGCGCTCAACGCCAGCGACAAGAACCTGCTGACCTCCGGGATCGAGGAGATGCCGCAGTTCACGACGAACGGGTACGCCACCGTCCGCAGCGCCGGAGGCCTCTTCGTCTTCGCCACCCAGCCCGTCTGACGGGCGCCCCGCCCCCGGTTCAGGGGTCCGGTGGGTCCGGCGGTCCCCGGTGGGGGCGGGGTCCGGCGCCGGGTCCGGCGGGGTGGGCCGGAGGCGGCGGACGGCGTCCGCGGCGATCGCCGCGGCGGCGGAGAGGTGCCAGGCCCGAAGTCGGCGGTGAAGAAGGCCAACCGTGGAACCCGGCGCTCACCCCGACGTGGCAGCCGGGGCCTCAGCCTGCCCGCCGCCGACCCGAACAACAGAGACGGGCCGCCAGTGAACTGACGGCCCGTCTCGAAAGATTGAGGTCAGTGCCACATTTCGCGGTCCTTCACGGTGAGCTCGACGACGGCCGCGTCCTGGACGTTCTCGATGTCCCGGATGTAGGGCGCGGTGTTCGGGTCGTGCGTGCAGAAGGTGACGGTGGCAGTAAGGAGATCGTCGTCGACTCCGCCCATGGAGAGGATGACGTAGGACTGGACTTCCTGGTCCCCGAATGTCCGCTCCGCCTCGCCGAGACATCCGAACGCATAGGCGAGACACCTCCTGAGGAGGGGCCCCGTCCGCTCGGATTCCGCTGGCGGGAGATCGTAGTCGGTCATCCCCCGCCCGTTGATCGACGTTTCTTCCTGGAGCACGTCGAAGTACGAGGTGACGGTTCCCGGGATCAGTCCGGCCAGCACGCGTGCGCCGTTGGGGGTGTAGGACCAGCCTTCATCCTTGACCTCAAGAAACATGGGTGGGATGTCCGCGTCGGTGAGCCCCGTTGGGGGGTGCTCTGCCAGAAGCCGGGTCATCTTCTCATTGATTTTCATGACTATCCCTCGCCGAGAGCGGAGACCCTCTGGTCCTCAACGGACTCCTGCGCAGTCGCTCCCGGCGCGGCGGGAACCTTGAGCGCGTCAGCCGGACCGGCCAGGTCGGACAGCCAAAGCATCCCAGTTCCAGCTCTGCGGCCACGTAGGGCACCACGATTCGGCGGCAGCCATCAGCACACCGAACTTGCCTGCGAAGGTCGTGGACGACCTCTAAGCGGCTGTCGCCGCCGCCGCGTCGGTCGGTGGGGCGCAGTCGCGGCAGTGGCCCGGGGTGGGGGAGCGGAAGGCGCGGTCGCAGCCGTCGCAGGTGCGGAGGGCGTGGATCGTGTGGTCCGGGGGTGCGGGGCGCGTCGCCCACGGGTCCTCCAGCCGGGGCGGGAGGAGTTCCCGTAGGCGGTGGGCGAGGAGTCCCGCGGGGGAGTGGATCGGCGGCGTCGGAAGCGAGCGCGTCAGGGCCGCCGTGACGGCGCTCGGGACCAGCCCGCGCTCCAGCCAAACGGCCGCGGCGGGCGCCAGCCTCACCGTGTCGCGCTCGGACAGCACCAGCCGGGGATCGCGCAGCCGCAGACGGGCCAGCAACTCGCGGGCCTGGAGCTCGGTTTCGGAGACGACCGGAGCGGGATCGGCCGGATCGACTGCGGGCTCGGGGTCGGGCTCAGGCTCCGGGTCGGGGCCAGGCTCCGGGTCGGGGCCAGGCTCCGGGTCGGGGTCAGGCTTCGGCTCAGGATCCGGGTCGGGGTCCGGGTCGGGGGCCGATCCCGGCTCGGATCGGGCGGGCTGGACGCGCCGCTCGCGGGCCGCGCCCGCCGTCATTGCGGGCGGGTTGTTGTAGGAGACCGTGCAGGTCACGACGCGCCCGGTCGGAAGCCGTTCCTGGAAACGCGCCAGGTAGCCGTGCTGCTCCAGCTCGCGCAGGGCGGCGGCGATGCGGACCTCGCCCTCCGGGAAGCGTTCGGCGAGGGCCTTGATGGTGACCTTGGCGCCGGCCGGGAGCGACTGGATGTGCGTGGCCAGGCCGATCGCCGTCATGCTCAGCTCGCGGTGCTGGGCGAGGTGGTTGCCGATCTTGACGTAGCCACGGCGGTGCTCGTGGTTGATGTGCCGGATGCCCGACGGGACGCGCGGGGGAGCGCTAAGCTGCTGGTCAGCCATGGGAAGGTGTTGCTTCCTCTGTGGTCAGGCCCTCGGCCGGGATTGCCGTCCCGTACGAGGGCCGAATGCGTTTATGGGGTTGTGTCGAGAGTCAGAGTGCCCGGTGAATTGTCATATGCGCCAGCTGGGTTGGGCTGATTCACCCGAACCGGTGAGAGGGGGAGGGGGGAGGTGGGGAGAGGTTGTTTCCCCCGGTTATTAGTCTTTAGGCGTCGTGCGGGACCGGATATTGATCCACCGGGTCGTGGAAACCTCGATCCGGTGAAATCGGACTCGCCAAATCCATTTCCGCCCACACCGTCTTCACCGGCACCGGCCCGTGATCGGTTCCCCAGCGCGCGGTGAGGGCGGACACGAGGGCGAGCCCCCGCCCCGACTCGGCCTCGGCGTCCGGTACTTCGGTGTCTGCGGGCGGCGCGAACTCCCGCCGGGTGTCGGACACCTCGATACGGAGCGTAGGCCCGGGCGCGATGCGCAACGCGAGCCGGAAGTCCCGTCCCCGTACCCTCCCGTGCGTCACGGCGTTCGCGGCCAGCTCGGCGACGACCTGCGCGGCGTCCTCGAACGGAAGCTTCTGTTCCACAAGTTGGGCCACCGTGAGGGCACGGGCGGCGCGGGCTCCGCGCGGGGTGGAGGGGAGTGTGGCGACGAGGGAGATTTCCTGATTCACGTGACTCAGCGTGGCCATCCGTGCGTAACCTGAACAGAGTTGAGGGTGCTGTGTACCGCGGTTGTCCAAAGTGGTCCTGCGGTGTCCTCCCGGTCCCACGGAGGTGGACGTGAACACAGACGGCGCCGATGAGTCGAGCTGGGAACTCGATCCGGAGGACGAATCCGGGGCGGTCATCGCCACGGTGGGACGCCAGTTGAAAATGTGGCGCGAGGCGGGCGGACTCGATCGTTCCAAGTTCGGCGAACGGATGGGGTACGGGGCGAACCTGATCTACAAGATCGAGCGAGGTGCCCGCATTCCGCGCCCGGAGTTCCTGGACAAGGCGGACGAGGTCCTTGGGGCGGGCGGGAAAATCGCCGCGATGAAGACGGACATCGAAAGGGCCCGCTACCCGAAGAAGGTTCGGGATCTGGCCAAGTTGGAATCCGAGGCGGTGGAGATCGGGTCGTACGACAACGTCGTGGTGACAGGCCTGCTCCAGACCGAGGAGTACGCGCGGGCGCTCTTCGGGCTCAGGCGCCCCGGGTTCTCGGAAGATGAGGTCGAACGCCTGGCCACGGCGAGGCTGTCGCGTCAGAAGCTGCTCTGGCAGCATCCGGCCCCGCTGCTGACCGTCGTACAGGAAGAGGCTGTCCTCCGACGGCCCATCGGGGGCAAGATGGTGTTGCGGCGACAGCTGGAGCACCTGCTGGAGGTCGGCCGGTTGCGCAACGTAGAGATCCAGGTCATGCCTATTGCAGTCGAGGAGCACGCCGGTCTCGGCGCATCGTTCAAAGTCATGCGTCTCAACGACGGAACGACGGTCGGACACAACGACGTTCAGCTGGCCAGCCGCTTGATCACCGAGCCCAAAGAGGTCCAGATCCTGGACATGCGCTATGGCATGATCCGAGCGCAGGCTCTGACGCCTCGCGAATCTCTGACGTTCATCGAGAAGGTACTGGGGGAGACATGAGCATCAAGCCGTCGGCCGAGGGCCTCTCCGCGCTGACGTGGGCCAAGAGCAGTTACAGCACCGCTGACGGGGCGGACTGCGTCGAGGTCGCCTGGACCAAGAGCAGCTACAGCACCAACGACGGGCCCGACTGCGTAGAGGTCGCCCGGACCCCCGGGACCGTCCTCGTCCGGGACTCCAAGCGTCCCGAGGACGCCCGCCTGGCCGTCACCCCGGCCGCCTGGACCGGCTTCGTCGTTCACGCCGCCACCTCGTGAGACGACTGGATTCCGCCGTCGAGGCCGTGTTCCGGTACCGGCGGCCGGATCCGTGGTGCTGGGAGGCCGTCGTCGAAGCGGTCTGCACCCGATCGGAGTCCAGCTGGTACACCGATTCCGCGATGCTCCAGGCCGGCCCGGCCGTCTCCGGGCATGCCGACCGGATCGCCCATGTCCTCGACCGGCTGCTCCGGGGCTTCGCCCGTACCTCCGGCCACGCCGTCCAACTGCACGCGTTCGCCCTCGCCGGGATGGGAGACGTCCGGGCGCTGCCCGCCCTGCGGCGCCTTGCGGGAGAGAGCTACCTTCCGTCCCAGCGCTCGCACGCCCGCATCCTGGCCCCGATGCCCGCCGCGGACCTGCTCCCGACGATACGGACCGTCCTGCGGCAGGACCTGGCGAAACCCTACGCGAGCACCTTCACGTTCGAACTCCTCGCACTCTGGGGTCCGGCCGCCGCGCCCGCCGTGCCCGAGGTGGTCCCGTACCTGGAGACGCCGTACGCCTACGACGCCCTGCGCGTCCTCGGCCGGATCGGCCCCGCAGCCGCCGGCACCGCGAACCGGCTGGCCGACTTCGCCACGGGCCGCGCCGAGCTCGCGGGACGCCACCACCCGCGGCGCGCCGCCTGGGCGCACTGGAGGGTCACCGGGGATCCGGCCCTCGCCCTCGACGTGTGCGGCTCGGCCGTGAAATCGGGGAGCAGCAGCCACGGACTGCCCTTCCTCGCCGACTTCGGCCCGGCGGCCGCAGCGCACGCGGACACCGTGCGCGGCCTGATGGAATCGCCGGGCGCGTGGACCCGGGTCGCCGCCGCGCACGCGTACTGGCGGATCACCGGAGACCCGGAGCCCGCCGTGCCGGTGCTGCTGGCGGCCGTGGACCCGGCCTGGACGGGCCGGCCGGACCTGCCGGTGCAGGAGGCCGTCCACCACCTCGGGGAGATCGGCGCCCCGGCCTCCGAGGCGGCGCCCCTGCTCCGCGGGATCCTGGCCACCGAGGAGCGGCTCAGCCAGCCCTTGGAGGGCCGGCGGATCCTGGCCGACGAGGCCTACGTACGCACCCTCACCGAGGCCCTGGAGCGGATCGGCCCGAGCGCGGACGGCCCCGCGGCGGCCGAGGTCGTGGCGTGGACGCCCGAGCCCGCTGCCGGGCGGGGAGGACTGCTGCGGAGGTGGTGAGGACGAGGGCGAGGGTAGGGCCGGCGGGAGTCACGCTCCCGGTGACCCCCGTCCTCAAGCCCGGGTGCGAAAGCGGTTGAGCATCTCCGCCGCCGGGTGGGGGCCCGTGTGCACGGGGTGGCGCGGCAGCTGGTGGGGGAGGGAGCCGAACCAGGACCGCGAGACCGTGTACCCGAAGGCGAGGCAGAGCATGCCGCCCACGGCGTCCAGCCAGAAGTGGTTGGCGGTGGCCACGATGACGACGAGGGTCGCCGTCGGGTAGAGCAGGCCCAGGATCCGGGCCCAGGGGGCCGAGGCGACCGCGAAGATCGTCAGCCCGCACCAGAGCGACCACCCTATGTGCATCGAGGGCATGGCGGCGTACTGGTTCGACATGTGCTTGAGGTTGCCGGAGGCCATGGAGCCCCAGGTGTGGTGCACCAGCACGGTGTCGATGAAGTTCTGCCCGTTCATCAGCCGGGGCGGCGCGAGCGGATAGAAGTAGTAGCCGACCAGGGCCACGCCGGTGGTGGCGAAGAGGACGAGGCGGGTGGCCGCGTAGCGCCCGGGGTGGAAGCGGTAGATCCACACCAGCACGCCGATGGTCACGACGAAGTGGAGCGTGGCGTAGTAGTAGTTCATGCCGACGATCAGCCACGTCACCGAGTTCACGGCGTGGTTGACGGACTCCTCGACGGCGATGCCCAGGGCGCGCTCGGCGTTCCAGATCCAGTCGGCGTTCGCGAGGGCGGCCGCCTTCTGCTCGGGCACCGCGTTGCGGATCAGCGAGTACGTCCAGTAGCTGACCGCGATGAGCAGGATCTCGAACCAGATCGTCGGCCGGCGCGGGCTCCGCAGCCGGGTGAGCAGCGCGCGCTCGGGCGCCGGCCGGGTCTCGCTCTCGGTCACTTCGGGTGACGAGACGTCCGTCCGGGTTTCCAGTGTCTTCACGCTCGCTTCACCCATGGGGAGAGAGTCTGCCAGATACGATCTCGCCTCCGATCATCCCTCGGGACGGTCTTCGGCGCCTGCGCTCCGCCTTGGGGACGACCCGCCCCCTACGGCTCGCGGCCTACGTGCGCGGCCTATGGCCTGCGGCTCTGCCCGGGGCCGGAGGCCGTGGAGCCGCGGACCACCAGTTCGGGCAGGAAGACGAACTCGCTGTGCGGGGCCGGCGTACCGCCGATCTCCTCCAGCAGGGTCCGTACGGCCGCCTGTCCCATGGCCAGTACCGGCTGCCGGATGGTGGTCAGCGGCGGATCGGTGAAAGCTATCAGTGGGGAGTCGTCGAAGCCGACGACCGAGACGTCCTGCGGCACCCGCAGCCCCTGCTGCCGGGCGGCCCGGATCGCGCCGAGCGCCATCATGTCGCTCGCGCACACCACCGCCGTGCAGCCGCGCGCGATGAGCGCGGTCGCGGCGGCCTGGCCGCCCTCCAGGGTGTACAGGGAATGCTGGATCAGCTCTTCCGTCTCGGCCTCGGAGAGCCCGAGCCGCTCCTTCATGCCGAGCCGGAAGCCCTCGATCTTGCGCAGGACGGGCACGAACCGCTTCGGCCCGACCGCGAGCCCGATCCTGGTGTGCCCGAGCGCGGTCAGGTGGGTCACGGCCAGCTGCATCGCGGCGCGGTCGTCGGGGGAGACGAAGGGGGCCTGCACCTTGTCGGAGAACCCGTTGATGAGGACGTACGGGACGCCCTGCCCGCGGAGCTGGTCGTAGCGGCCCATGTCGGCCGTCGTATCGGCGTGCAGACCCGAGACGAAGATGATCCCGGAGACCCCGCGGTCGACGAGCATCTCGGTCAGCTCGTCCTCGGTGGACCCGCCGGGCGTCTGCGTGGCCAGCACCGGCGTGTACCCCTGGCGGGTCAGCGCCTGGCCGATGACCTGGGCGAGAGCCGGGAAGATGGGGTTGTCCAGCTCGGGGGTTATCAGACCGACGAGGCCCGCGCTGCGCTGGCGCAGCCGTACGGGCCGCTCGTAGCCGAGCACGTCGAGCGCGGCCAGTACGGACTCACGGGTGCCCGCGGCCACACCGGGCTTGCCGTTGAGCACGCGGCTGACTGTGGCTTCGCTGACCCCCGCCTGGGTTGCGATGTCGGCAAGCCGTGCGGTCACGGGATTGGACTGTACCGGTCGCACGTTCAGATTGCCCACCACGTGCACGAATCGGCGGGGAGCAGGACCGTGCGGCCATCGGTCTCCACGGGGGCGCTGGAGAGTACGGGGCGTCCGGGCGCGGGCAGTTCGACCGGGGTGGGGCGGGTGTTGAAGGTGCAGGCGAAGCCGGGCCGGGTGAACAGGAGCACCCCCTCCGGCGCGGGCAGCCACCGCATCCCGGTGGGGCCGTGGGTCACGCCCTCGGGGTCAGCCCCCGTGCCGCCGCCGGTGTCGGCCCCCGCGTCGTCCTCATCGCCGGATTCCGCCCGCCGGCCCGCCTCGGGCGCGCCCAGCCCCGGCAGGGCCCGGCGCAGTTCCAGGGCGGCGCGGTACAGCTCCAGCGTGGAGTGCGGGTCGCCGGTCTGGGCGGCGACGCTCAGCCCGCCCCACCCGGCGGGCTGCGGAAGCCAGCTGTCCGCAGGCCCGAACCCGTACGGCGGCTGGGCCCCCGACCAGGGGATCGGCACCCGGCACCCGTCACGCAGCCCGTCCTGACCGGCGGCTTCCTGGCCTGCGGCTTCCGGCCCGGAGGCGTCCGGCGCGGCCCCGGACAACGGCCCGGCTCCGGAAACCCGCTGACGGCGCCCGCGGCGAAAGGCCGGGTCCTGGCGGGCCGCGTCGGGGAGGTCCAGCACCTCGGGAAGGCCCAGCTCCTCGCCCTGGTAGACGTACGCCGACCCGGGCAGGGCCAGCATCAGCAGCGCGGCCGCCCGGGCCCGGGCCAGGCCGCGGGCCCCGTCCCCGTACCGGGTCACGTGCCGTACGACGTCGTGGTTGGACAGCACCCAGGTGGTCGGCGCCCCGACGGTGGTGGTGGCGGCCAGGGACTCGTCGATGACGGTGCGCATCCCCTCGGCGTCCCAGGGGCACTTCAGGAAGCGGAAGTTGAAGGCCTGGTGCATCTCGTCGGGGCGTACGTACAGCGCGAGCCGCTCGGAGCTCGGGGCCCAGGCCTCGGCGACGCCGATGCGCGGGCCCTCGTAGGAGTCCAGGAGGCGCCGCCAGGAGCGGTGGATCTCGTGGACCCCGTCCTGGTCGAAGAAGGGGAGCGGCTGGCTGCCGATGAGGGTGGCCTGGGCGCCATGCCCGAGGTCGGGCAGGCCGGGGGCCTTGACCATGCCGTGGGCGACGTCGACGCGGAAGCCGTCGATGCCGAGGTCGAGCCAGAACCGCAGGACCGAGGCGAACTCCTCGGCGACCTCGGGGTGCTCCCAGTTCAGGTCGGGCTGCTCGGGGGCGAAGAGGTGCAGGTACCACTGCCCGTCCGGGGTGCGGGTCCAGGCGGGCCCGCCGAAGACGGACTCCCAGTCGTTCGGGGGCTGCGCTCCGCCGGTGCCGCGCCCCGGGCGGAAGTGGTAGCGCTCCCGGGCCCCGGGCTCCCCGGCGAGGGCGGCGCGGAACCAGGGGTGCTGGTCGGAGGTGTGGTTCGGCACCACGTCGACGATGACCCGCAGGCCGAGGGCGTGGGCCGCCCGGACGAGGTCGTCGGCGTCGGCGAGGTCCCCGAAGAGGGGGTCCACCGCGCGGTAGTCGGCGACGTCGTAGCCGCCGTCCGCCTGCGGGGAGACGTAGAAGGGGGTGAGCCACACGGCGTCGACCCCGAGCCGGGCCAGGTGGGGGAGGCGCTCGCGCACCCCGCGGAGGTCGCCGACGCCGTCGCCGTCGCTGTCCGCGAAGGACCTCACGTACACCTGGTAGATGACGGCATCGCGCCACCAGCCACCGTTTGCTGTCGCGTTGCTGGAAGCGCTTGCAAGCCGGGAGGCGGTCAGCTCATGGGTCATATCGGGGTCAACGCGAGCACACGCCCCCTGGTTGCGGGCCCGGACAGTCGAAGACGACTCGAACTAACAGCAAGCTGCGGCAACCGTAGGGACACACGGATGTAACGATCAGCAGGTCTTGCAGAAAATTGCCGCAAGCTCTTTCGGTCGGCTTTCAGTCTTGTTACGTTCTCGGCAACTCGGGACCGCGAGGACGCGGCCGGGATCATCGAAGGAGTTCATATGCGGCGTGGCATAGCGGCCACCGCGCTGGTCGCGGCCCTGGCGCTCGCGGCGACGGCTTGCGGTGGGGACGACAAGGGCACGACCGGCGAGACGAAGGCCGGCGGCGAGCTCTCCGGCACCGTCACCTGGTGGGACACGGCGAACGACGCCGAGAAGGCCAGCTTCCAGAAGATCGCCGAGGCGTTCACCGCGAAGCACCCGAAGGTGACCGTCAAGTACGTCAACGTCCCGTACGGCGACGCGCAGAACAAGGTCAAGAACGCCTTCAGCAGCGGTTCCGACGCTCCCGACGTGATCCGCGCCGACGTCGGCTGGGTGGCCGACTTCGCCTCGCTGGGCTACCTCGACGAGGTGCCGGCCGAGACGGCCAAGAAGGTCGACGCCGAGTTCCTGCCGCAGGCCGCGGCCAGCGGCAAGTACGAGGGCAAGACCTACGCCGTGCCGCAGGTCATCGACACCCTCGGCCTCTTCTACAACAAGAAGATGCTCGCCGACGCCGGCGTCCAGCCCCCCACCACCCTGGAGGAGCTGAAGACGGCCGCCGCCGCGATCAAGGCGAAGACCGGCAAGGCCGGCCTCTACCTGCGCGGCGACGACTCCTACTGGTTCCTCCCGCTGATCTACGGCGAGGGCGGCGACCTGGTCGACGCCAAGAACAAGACGGTCACCGTCGACAACGCGGCCGGCGTCAAGGCCTTCAAGACCGCCCGTGAGCTGGTCACCTCCGGCGCGGCGGTCACCAACGCCACCGACGGCTGGACCAACATGCAGACGGCCTTCAAGACGGGCGAGGCCGCCATGATGATCAACGGTCCGTGGGCCGTCGCCGACACCTACGCCGGCGACCAGTTCAAGGACAAGGCCAACCTCGGCGTCGCCGCCGTCCCGGCCGGCTCGGTCAAGGCGGGCGCCCCGCAGGGCGGCCACGACCTCGGCGTCTACGCGGGCTCCAAGAACCGCGCCGCGGCCCACGCCTTCGTCGAGTACATGACCTCGCAGGACGTCCAGGTCCAGTCCGCCAAGGAGCTGAGCCTGCTGCCGACGCGCACCGCCGCCTACGAGGCGCCGGACGTCAAGAGCAGCGAGATGGTGCAGTTCTTCAAGCCGGCCGTGGACAAGGCTGTCGAGCGCGCCTGGATCCCGGAGAACGGCTCCCTCTTCGAGCCGCTGAAGGTCGAATACACCAAGGCCATCACCGGGGCCTCCACCCCGGAGGACGCGGCCAAGGCGGCCGGTGCCGAGTTCCGCAAGATCCTCAAGGGCTGGAAGTAAAGAAACCATGGCTGCTCACACCAGCCAGTCGGTGGCCACGGCCGCGGGCGACGGAGTCGGTAACACCGACGTCGCCCGCGGCCGGGGCCGCAGGACTGACAGCGGGAAGCGCGGTGGACTGGGGCGTGCCCTCGCCACCCACTGGTACGCCTGGGCCATGGTCGCCCCGGTGGTGCTCGTCCTCGGCGTGATCATCGGCTGGCCGCTCGTCCGCGGCGTATACCTGTCGCTGACGGACGCCAACGAGCGCAACGTCGCCCGGACGATCGGCGCGAACCACATCGAGGCCACGTACGAGTTCGTCGGACTCGACAACTACGTGGCCGTCCTCGGTGACCCGGTCTTCCTGCAGCGGCTGGTGTGGACGGTGGTGTGGACCGTCGCCTGCGTGTCCATCACCTTCGCCCTCGGCCTGGTCCTGGCCAACATGCTCAACCGGGACTTCAAGGGCCGCGCCGCCTACCGGATGGCGCTCATCCTGCCCTGGGCCGTCCCCGGCTTCGTCTCCGTCTTCGCCTGGCGGTTCCTCTTCAACCGCGACAACGGCATCCTCAACAAGGTCCTCGAAGGCGGCGGCATCGCCGCCATCCCGTGGCTCGACGACCCGACCTGGGCCAAGCTCTCCGTCGTCACCGTCAACGTGTGGCTCGGCGTCCCCTTCATGATGGTCGCCCTGCTCGGCGGACTCCAGTCGATCCCCGGCGAGCTCTACGAGGCCGCCGAGATGGACGGCGCGAGCGCCTGGCAGCGGTTCCGGCACATCACCCTGCCCGGCCTGCGCGCCGTCAGCATGACGGTGATCCTGCTCTCCACCATCTGGACCTTCAACATGTTCCCGGTGATCTTCCTGCTCACCCGGGGCGGTCCGGGCGACTCCACCGAGATCCTGGTGACCCAGGCCTTCCGCGAGGCGTTCATCGCCAGCCCGCGCGACTTCGCCGGCTCCGCGACGTGGGGCGTACTGATCCTCGCCCTCCTCATGATCTTCGCGCTGGTCTACCGGCGCTCGCTGCGCAAGCAGGGAGAGGTGTGGTGACCATGACCACCCGCACACGGGGCTCCCGCGCCCCCCTCGCCTCCGTAGGCCTGCACGTCACGCTGCTCATCGCGTCCGTGATCGCCGTCTTCCCGGTCCTGTGGATCCTGCTGACCTCGCTCAAGCCCGCCCAGCACGCGATCACCACGGACTTCGTGAAGGAGCCGACCCTCGGCAACTACACGTACCTGCTGGAGGACAGCCACTTCTTCAGCTGGTTCGCGAACTCCGTCCTGGTCGCCGGCGTCACCACCGTCCTCGGCGTGTTCATCGCCGCCACCACCGGGTACGCGGTCAGCCGCTTCAAGTTCCCCGGCATGCGGCCCCTGATGTGGACCCTGCTCATCACGCAGATGTTCCCGATGGCCATCCTGATCGTCCCGCTCTACAACCTGATGGGCGACCTCGGGCTGCTCAACCAGCCCCTCGGGCTGATCATCACCTACCTCACCATCGCCGTGCCGTTCTGCGCCTGGATGATGAAGGGCTTCTTCGACACCATCCCGGTGGAGATCGACGAATCCGGCCGCGTCGACGGGCTCAACCCCTTCGGCACCTTCTGGCGGCTGATCCTGCCGCTCGCCAAGCCCGGCCTCGCCGTCACCGGCTTCTACGCCTTCATCACCGCCTGGGGCGAGGTCGCCTACGCCTCCGCCTTCATGGTCGGCGAGGAGAACCTCACCCTGGCCGGCGGCCTGCAGACCTTCGTCACGCAGTACACCTCCAACTGGGGTGCGATGAGCGCGGCTTCCGTCCTCATCGCCATCCCGGCAGCGATCTTCTTCGTCTTCGCCCAGCGTCACCTCGTCGCCGGGATGACGGCAGGCGCCACCAAGGGCTGACCACCCGAGCCTGCCCCCTCTCACCCCCGGCCCGATCTCTTCAAGGACACCATGACCCAGCACCTCGCCGACGCACTCCCCACCTCCACCGGCACCCAGCCCGGCTGGTGGAGAGAAGCGGTGATCTACCAGGTCTATCCGCGCAGCTTCGCCGACTCCAACGGGGACGGCATGGGGGACCTCGAAGGCATCCGCAGCCGACTGCCCTACCTCAAGGAACTGGGCGTCGACGCCGTCTGGCTCAGCCCGTTCTACGCCTCCCCGCAGGCCGACGCGGGCTACGACGTCGCCGACTACCGGGCCATCGACCCGATGTTCGGCACGCTCCACGACGCCGACGCCGTGATCCGCGAGGCCCATGAGCTGGGCCTGCGCATCATCGTCGACCTGGTTCCCAACCACTGCTCCGACCAGCACGAATGGTTCAAGCAGGCCCTGCGGGAAGGGCCGGGGACGCCGCTGCGCGAGCGCTTCCACTTCCGGGAGGGGCGGGGCGCGGACGGCTCCGAGCCCCCGAACGACTGGGAGTCCATCTTCGGCGGGCCCGCCTGGACCCGCGTCGCGGACGGCGAGTGGTACCTGCACCTCTTCGCCCCCGAGCAGCCCGACTTCAACTGGGAACACCCCGCCGTCCAGGACGAGTTCCGCTCCATCCTGCGGTTCTGGCTCGACCTCGGCGCCGACGGCTTCCGCATCGACGTCGCGCACGGGCTGGTCAAGGCCCCCGGCCTGCCCGACCTCGGCCGCGACGAGCAGCTCAAGCTGCTCGGCAACCAGGTGCTTCCCTTCTTCGACCAGGACGGCGTCCACGAGATCTACCGCTCCTGGCGGCTCGTCCTCGACGAGTACGCGGGCGACCGCATCGGCGTCGCCGAGGCCTGGACCCCCAGCGCCGACCGCACCGCGCTCTACCTGCGCCCCGACGAGCTGCACCAGGCCTTCAACTTCCACTACCTGAGCGCCGGCTGGGACGCCGAGGCGCTGCGCGGCGCCATCGACGACTCGCTCGACTCGATGCGGCCCGTCGGCGCGCCGACCACGTGGGTGCTGTCCAACCACGACGTGGTCCGGCACCGGACCCGCTTCGGCAGCCTGGAGCGGGCCCGGGCGGCCGCGCTGCTGATGCTGGCCCTGCCCGGGTCGGCGTACGTCTACCAGGGCGAGGAGCTGGGCCTTCCCGAGGTCGTGGACCTGCCGGACGAGGTGCGCCAGGACCCCTCCTTCTTCAAGGCGAACGGCCAGGACGGGCTGCGCGACGGCTGCCGGGTACCGATCCCGTGGTCCGGCGAGCAGGCCCCGTACGGCTTCGGGACCGGGGGCAGCTGGCTGCCGCAGCCCGCCGAGTGGGCCGGGCTGAGCGTCGAGGCGCAGACCGGCGACCCGGCGTCCACGCTGGAGCTGTACCGGGCGGCGCTGCGGATCCGGCGCGCGCGGGCGGACCTGGGCGCGGGCGACGCCGTCGAGTGGCTGCCGGCACCGGAGGGCGTACTGGCCTTCCGGCGCGGCGACTTCGTCTGCACGGCGAACACCACGGACGCGCCGGTACGGCTGCCCGCGCCTGGCACGGTCCTGCTGGCCAGCGGTGAGCTCGCCGACACCGATGTGCTGCCCGCCGACTCCACGGTGTGGTGGCAGG
The DNA here is from genome assembly GCF_026340255.1 of Streptomyces sp. NBC_01408. GTDB lineage: Bacteria > Actinomycetota > Actinomycetes > Streptomycetales > Streptomycetaceae > Streptomyces. The sequence goes on from NZ_JAPEPJ010000001.1 coordinate 3,249,397, forward strand.
TGTGACCTCCCCGTCGGGCTCCCCGCTACGGCTGACGGACATCGCCGCGCAGGCCCAGGTCAGCGAGGCGACCGTCAGCCGGGTGCTCAACGGCAAGTCGGGCGTGGCGGCCGGCACCCGGCACAAGGTGCTGGCCGCGCTGGACCTGCTGGGCTACGAGCGGCCGGTGCGGCTCAAGCGCCGCAGCAACGGCCTGGTCGGGCTGCTGATACCGGAGCTGACGAATCCCATCTTCCCGGCGTTCGCGCAGGTCATCGAGCAGGCGCTGGCCGGGCACGGGTACACCCCGGTGCTGTGCACGCAGACCCCGGGCGGGGCCACCGAGGACGAGCTGGTCGAGCAGCTGGAGGAGCGGGGGGTCACCGGGATCGTGTTCCTGTCGGGCCTGCACGCGGACTCGGCTGCGGACCCGGCGCGCTACCAGCGGCTGGCGGCGCGCGGGGTGCCGTTCGTACTGATCAACGGCTTCAACGAGCGGATCAGCGCCCCCTTCGTCTCCCCGGACGACCGAGCGGCGGCGGACATGGCCGTACGGCACCTGGAGGACCTCGGGCACCGCAGGATCGGCCTGGCCATCGGGCCGACGCGCTACGTGCCGTCGGCGCGCAAGGAGCAGGGCTTCACCGCCGCCGTGCCCGGGGCCGCCTCGGAAGGGCTCATCCAGCGCACGCTGTTCACGGTGGAGGGCGGCCACGCGGCGGGCATCGCCCTGCTGGAGCGCGGCTGCACGGGCATCGTGTGCGGCAGCGACCCGATGGCGCTGGGCGTCATCCGCGCGGTCCGCGAGCGGGGGCTGCGCGTGCCGGAGGACGTGTCGGTGGTCGGCTTCGACGACTCCCCGCTGATCGCGTTCACGGACCCGCCGCTGACCACCGTCCGGCAGCCGGTACGGGCCATGGCCACGGCCGCGGTGGGCGCGCTGCTGGAGGCGGTGTCCGGCACACCGGTCCAGCGCACGGAGTACGTCTTCCAGCCCGAGCTGGTGGTGCGGGGGTCTACGGCGCAGGCGCCGGGGCGGGGCTGAGCGGCGGGGCGGTTTCGGTAACGGCTGCTGCAGCCGGTGTCGTAGCCGGAGTAGTCGGTGTAGTCCGGGACGCTGAGTCGGAGGCAGAGGGACACGAGGCGTCAGGCCTCCGAGTCCTTCTGCATCACGAAGCAGACGATGATGCCGGGGTCACCAAGAGTTCCACTATGTCTCCCGTGAGTGGGTGGCGTTGCAGGCGTGCAGGTCGCCGTGCTGCACCGCGAAGACCCTTCCGGAGTCCCGGGCGGCGTTGGTCTGCCCGAAACTGACCAGCGGCCGGTCCGCCGGGAAGGCGCGGTCGGCCTCGTCGGCCAGGCGGGTCAGGGGCTCGCGGCAGGAAGGGTCCTGTCGGAGGAGTTCCGTCAGTTCCAGGACCCACAGGCCGAACAGTGTGCGCCGGACATCGTCCGGGATCGCCGAATCGCGTACGAGGGCGGCATTGCCGTCGAGTTGGGCCTCGATCGCGGTCTGGCGGCTCCTGTCGGCCCGTTGGAACAGCCCGATGACGGTGTCTCTCGTGCTCTGCCACAGGTCTGTGGTCATTGCCGTGACCACCGCCGCGGCGCCTGCCTGTGCCAGAGCGGTCAACTCCGCGTCCATGAAAGCTCCCTTATGACCTTCCGGTCAGGTGGATGTTCTGCGTACCAGTGCCCGTCGCGTAGATGACGCCGTTTCCCGACGCCTTGTTGACCATCCGCGACTCGGGGGAAGCAGCCATGGGGGTGGGCGTGGCGGCTGCCCCGTGTCGCGGATCGGTCGCGGAACCGGGCAGGTGCAGCCACGCGTCCGCGGTGTATTCCTTCTCGGTGAGAGTGACTTTGTGAAAGGACTCCGGATCGATTCCGGGATACCCGTGCCGAACCGTTTCCTCGTGGAAGTGCTCCGACACGACGAGCGAGGCGGTCAAGGATTCCGGGGCATCGGCCAGGGCGATTCGGGCCGGAGCCGCGTCGAGCAGCCGGGCGAGCACTTCGAGCGGCCGTCCGGTGGCCTCGCCTGCCGGGCCGAGGAACACGTCGCCGGCGTGCAACGCGACGCGGACGCGGATGCGCGTCGCCGGCCCCGCAGTGCGGTTGTGGGCGCGGAGCCGGACCGTGAGTTCATGGATCAGTGGGTGGATCAGCCGGGTCTTGCGGATCCCGTACGGCGCGATCACCCGGAGGCCGTCGCCCAGATCACCGAGCAGGCATGCCTTCCATTCGATCCCGCTGTCCTCGAACGACTCCCGGAGGACGGCCGTCAGCACCTCGCGGATCTGGTGGAACGCGACGTTGCCGCGCCCGGCCGACCGTTCTATGTCGACGGCCAGCATGGCCCGGTATGCCACTTCTTCTTCCATGCGACTCTCCTCGGTTGCAACGGATCCCGTCCTCACTGTGACGCATGCGCGCTGTGAACATCCCGTCCTCGTACGGGATTGGGCCGCCGGTCCGGGTGCGCGGCGGTGCCGGAGGGGGACAACGAACCCATGGGGGAGAGAGACATGGACCGAGGCATGGCCCGGCGCGGACTCCGTGAGGAGTGGGACTGGCCGCCGGCCAGCCTGCTCGGTGGTCTCCCCAAGGACGCCCGCGATCAGTTGCTCGCGCTCGGCACCCGTGTCCGGTACGAGGCCGGCCGCGTGCTCATGCGCGAATCGGAGTGGACCAGCTTCGTACTGATCCTCCTCGACGGAGTGGTCAAGGCCACCGGGCGCATCCAGGACGGCCGGGATGCCCTGCTGGCGGTCCGGATGGGTGGCGACCTCGTCGGTGAACTCGCCGCCGTGGACGGGCGTCCCCGGTCGGCGACGGTCACCACCTGCGGGACCGTCCTGGTGCGGACGGTCCCGCGCGCCCTCTTCCTCGACTGCCTACGGCGCCATCCGGGGATCGCGCTCGCCGTCAACACGTCCATCGTGACCAAGCTTCGCGTCGCCAACGCCCGCCGCATCGACCTCGCGGGCTGCGACGCCGCCACCCGGCTGGCCCGGGTGCTGCACCAGATCGCGATGACATACGGCGAGCGCGTCGGCGAAGGAGCGGTGATCCACTGGCCGATCACCCAACCGGAGCTGGCCACTCTGTCCGGTACGGCGGAACCCACCGTGCACAAGGCGTTGCGCAGACTCCGCGAAGCCGGCGTGGTCTCTACGGGTTATCGGAGCATCAGGGTCGACGATCTCGCGCTGCTGAGCAGCATCGCGTTCGCCGAGCCGTGAAAGGAGCGAGCGGAAACCATCCTGCGACGGGTTCGCGGGCCTGTGCCGTGGCTACTGTGGCCCGACGGCGCACCCGCCGAGGCGGGCGCCGAAGGGGGCTGTCAGGCCCTGCCCGACGGAGCTGACGGGGGTTGCGATGGTAGAGCCGCAAGAGCCGCAAGAGCCGCAAGAGGTCGCAGAGGGAGGCAGTGCGTCGGCCGGGAACGAGGCCGGGTACCAGATCCACATCGCCGGGAACGCGGCCGCTCCGGTGATCGCGGGCAACCACAACGTGGTGCTGGACGCGCATCACGGGTCGACCGTGACCCTGCTGATGGAACGGGAACAACCCCGGCCCGTACGCCGGGACCAGATCGGACTCCTGCCGCGGCGACAGCACGCCCCACTGGGCCGCGAGGCCGAACTCTCGGCTCTGGCCGTGGCGATGGGGGACGGCGGGCCGGTGCAGCTGTGGGGTCCGCCCGGCGTAGGCAAGAGCACGCTCCTGCGGTACGCGGCCAGGACCCTCCATCCCGGACCGGACGGGGTGCTGTTCCTGAGCGGTGCCCACCGGGAGCCCGGTGACCTGGCCCAGGAGATCTTCGAAGCCTGTTACGAAGCCGCACGGTATGTCCCGTCGGGCCCGGAGCTCCGCCGGCTGATGACGGGCATACGGGTGACGGTGTACATGGACAACGCCGAGCTGACCGCAGACCAGATACGGGAGCTCATGGACGCGGCCCCGGACGCGTGCTTCGTCTTCGCCGGCCGGGAACGGTCGCTGCTTGGCGAGGGCACGGCGCTGGAGCTCACGGGGCTCGACCGCGGTGCGGGACTGGAACTCCTGACCCGGGAAGTCGGTAACCCCACACCGGAGGGTGAACGCGCCGCCGTCGAACTGTGGCAGGCGGCGGCGGGGCGGCCGCTGTTCCTGCTGCGCGCGGCGGCTCTCGCCCGGCGCGACGCCGCGGGCGTGGTGGTGCTGCCTCTGCCCGGCGCGCTGGCGGAGGTGCTGCCGCTGCTGCTCGACCAGCTCGACCCGGAGGCGATGAGAGGCCTGCACCTGCTGGCAACGCTGGCCGATGCGGAGTTGGACCCGGTGCACGTCGGCGCTCTGGCGGGCGCGACGAATCCGGCCGCCCTGTGCGGCCGACTGGTGGACCTGGGCCTGGCCGAGGCCACGGAACGGGGGTTCCGTTGCGCGACCGACACCGTACAGGCACTGCGGGGACGCAACCTGGATCCGTTCCCGGTTGCCCGGCTGTGTGAGTACTTCGCCTGGTGGGTCACGCGGAGGTCGACGTCACCCGGCCAGATCGCCGATCACGCCAGGGCCTTGGAGATCGCGGCAGAGCTCGCGGAACGGGCTGGCCGGCCGGACCTCGCGGTCTCGGTCGCAAGGGCTGCCTCGCCCGCCCTTGCCCGATCGCTGCGGTTCGGCCAGTGGGGGCGGGTGCTCGGCCGGGGCCGTATCGCCGCCCAGCACGCGGGTGACCAGCGCGCCCTGGCCTATTTCACCCATGAGGAAGGCATCAGGAGTCTGCTGACCGGCCGACGGGTGGTGTCCGGGATCCTGCTCGCGGAGGCCGCCATACTGTGGCGGCAGTTGGGGGACACGGCGGGCGCGAACGCGGCGGCGGGTGCCCAGCAGTACGCCCCGTCGCAGCTCCCGCTGGACCCGTCGCTGCCGGACCCGTCGCTGCCGGACCCGTCGCTGCCGGACCCGTCGCTGTCGGGGTCGTCGTCGCCTGACACGTTGCCGTCGGGGCAGTCGCAGCCGGTCCCGGTGGACGGGGGCTCGTCATCGGTGGTACCGGGTGATCCTTCGGTGGCCGGTCAATCCGTGATGCCCGCAGACCCCGTGTCGGTACCGGCTGAGGCGGTCTCGGGGAGTGGGTCCACCGCCGGACCGGGCGGGAGCGGAGCGGATCCGGGCCTGACCGACCACGCGGCGGCCCATACCGGGGACTTGGTGGTGACGCCGATGCCGGCAGGGCCCGGGCCGGCGGCGCCGATGCCGCCCGGCGCGGAACAGGTCGGCAGCGTCGTGGGCAATGCGGCGGGAGGCGTGTCCACAGGAGCCGCCGCCACGGCCGGCGGTGCGGGAGCGGCCGGAGCGTCTGCTCTCACGGTGGTGCTCACCGTGATCGCCATCAGCGCCGCCCTCGTCATCGCTGCCGTGGCCATCGGCCAGCAGCAGACCACCGATGACCCGCCGTCGGTTGCTGCCTCGACTGCGAGGCCGACGCCCACCCGCGTGCCTGTCATTCCGGTGCCGACTGGCCTGCCGGCCGAGCCGCGCCCGACGCCCACACCTACGCCGACGCCCACCGGCCTGGCTGGCGTGTGGAGGGATGACCAGGGAGCCGTCCACAAGATCGAAGAGGAGCGTCCCGGGGTGTACGCGCTGAGGTTCACGCCGATATGCGGCGGGGAAATCACTATGAAACTCACCGGTGCGGGTGGCATCTACCGGTCCACGGACGAACCCTTGTATGAGGAGGGTTCATGTGCCCTGATCGGATATTTCAAGTCGGAGATCACCGTCGCTGCTGACGGAAGGACCGCACTGTGGAGCGGCGAACCTCCCGCAGGCGCTGCGGATCTCACATGCCTCAACTGCGAGCCGATCGCACTCACCCGCGTCGAGTGAAGGAGTTCCCGATATGCCATCCGCCGCAGGCGACCGCTTCACGATCCGGATCGGTGGCGACGCCTCCGCGCCCGTCGTGGCCGGTCACCACAACCACGTCGAGGTCCACCGGGCGGCCGAGCCCGCGGTCGCCGACGAGCCCGGCCAAGCCCCCGGCGCGACCCAGACCAATACCGCCAGCGACCACGCCAGCGTCTACACCGTCATGAACGGCGAACTGCACATCCACCAATACGAGGACCAGCCCGCGCCACATACGGCCCCTGACCCTCCATCGGCTCCGCCACCCCCGTGATGCAGGAAGCCCGGGCGCCCGGCAACGCCGCCCTTCGGGCGAAACAACGCCCGAACCCGCCCGGGCGCAGGGTTCCGTACCGCTATCGGGCGGTGAGCAGGCTGTCCCGATTGGCGTACCAGCGCAGGGAGTCTCGGATTCCGTCCTCGATGGAGTGCTCGGCCTTCCAGCCCAGGGCCGAGGAGCTGGCACCCGGGGTGATCCGTACGCATGTGGCGTCCCGGGCGGTCGTGAGAGACCTCCTGCTCGTCTCGGGGCGGGCTGCACCGGACGAACTCCGCGCTTTGGCCGAGCGTACTGACAGCCTCGGCTGAGTGGAGCGGTAGCCGGCTGAGCGAGGCGTCGGTCGTAGTGGCACCGGCCTTGTCGGGAGCGTCCCGCCGGACGGATCCGGCTGAGGGCCGGAGGTGTGGTCGGCGCCACCGGGCCCCGGGCTCGTGTCTGCTTCAGCCGGAGGTCTTGCAGTCGCGGCCCTTGACGACCCACGTCCCCATGTACAGGTGGGAGATGGTCTGGGGGCAGTACCACTTGTAGCCGGTGTCGGCCTGGACGATGTAGGCGGGTTGGAGCGGGCCCGGCGAGCCGATGACTCCGCAGGGGCCGGCGTCGATGTTCCGGGCGCTGAACGTGAGCTTTTGGCAGGTGAACGTGGGTGCGTCGGCGGCGTACGCGGTGGCGGGGGCCGCCGTGGCGGCCAGGGCGAGGGTGAGGGCGAGAGCGGCCGTGGTGCGCAACAGGTGCTTGATCATGCCCTGTTGGTAGCGGTTGGCCACCCTTCTTGGGATTCGCTTTGGCCGGGGCTCACCCGGTCGGCCGGGTCGGTTCACCGGAGAAACGTCCCGCCCCGCGCCTGCCTTGGCCAGGACACGCACGGGAAACAATTCTGCAATCTCTTGCGCAAGGTCTTGCAACATTCCGGGGTGCCCCCCTACGGTCGCGACAATCCCCACCTCTCCCGCCAGGAGGCCCCCCCACATGTCTGTCAGAGCCGCCAGACCCGCACGAGCCCCCGGAGTTGCCGGTGCCGCCGCCGCGGTCCTGCTCGCCGCCGCGAGCCTCACCGCCCAGGCGCCGCAGGCCCAGGCCGCGCCGCCCGGCGACAAGGACGTCACCGCCGTCCTTTTCGAGTGGAAGTTCGACGCCGTGGCCGCGGCCTGCACCGGCACCCTCGGTCCCGCCGGATACGGGTACGTCCAGGTGTCGCCGCCCCAGGAGCACATCCAGGGGGCGCAGTGGTGGACGTCCTATCAGCCCGTCAGTTACAAGATCGCCGGACGGCTGGGGGACCGGGCCGCCTTCAAGGCCATGGTCGACACGTGCCATGCCGCCGGGGTGAAGGTCGTCGCCGACTCCGTCATCAATCACATGGCCGCCGGGGACGGGACGGGGACGGGGGGAAGTTCGTACACGAAGTACGGGTACCCGGGCATCTACTCCGGTTCCGACATGGACGACTGCCGCGCGGTCATTTCGAACTACCAGGACCGGGGCAACGTCCAGAACTGCGAGCTCGTGCAGCTCGCGGACCTGGATACGAGTGAGGACTACGTCCGCGGGCGGATCGCCGGGTACCTGAACGACCTGCTGTCGCTGGGAGTCGACGGCTTCCGGATCGACGCCGCCAAGCACATGCCCGCCGCCGATCTGGCCAACATCAAGTCCCGGCTGAGCAATCCCGGCGTTTACTGGAAGCAGGAGGCCATCTTCGGGGCCGGCGAGGCCGTCTCGCCGAGTGAGTACCTCGGCAACGGTGACGTGCAGGAGTTCCGTTACGCCCGGGACCTGAAGCGGGTCTTCCAGAACGAGAACCTGGCCTACCTGAAGAACTTCGGTGAGGCCTGGGGGCACATGCCCAGTGGGCAGAGTGGTGTGTTCGTCGACAACCACGACACCGAGCGTGGCGGGGACACCCTCAGCTACAAGGACGGCTCCGCCTACACCCTCGCCAACGTGTTCATGCTGGCCTGGCCCTACGGCTCCCCGGACGTGCACTCCGGCTACGAGTGGACCGACAAGGACGCCGGCCCGCCGAACGGCGGTGCGGTGAGCGCCTGTTACGCCGACGGCTGGAAGTGCCAGCACGCCTGGCGGGAGATCTCCTCGATGGTCGCCTTCCGCAACGCGGCCCGCGGGCAGTCCGTCACCAACTGGTGGGACAACGGCGGCGACCAGATCGCCTTCGGGCGCGGCTCCAAGGCGTACGTCGCGATCAACCACGAGGCGGGCGCGCTGTCCCGTACCTTCCAGACCTCGCTCCCGGGCGGCGACTACTGCGACGTGCAGAGCGGGCGTACGGTCACCGTGGGCGCGGGCGGGCAGTTCACCGCCACCCTCGGGGCCGGGACGGCCCTCGCCCTGCACGCGGGCGCCCGTACCTGCTCCGGCGGCACGACCCCGCCGCCGTCGGGCACCTCCGGTGCCTCCTTCGCCGTCAACGCCACCACCGTGGCGGGGCAGAACATCCACGTCGCCGGGGACCGCGCCGAACTCGGCAGCTGGAACACCGGCAGCGCCCCGAAGCTCGACCCGGCCTCGTACCCCGTCTGGAAGCTCGACGTCGCCCTCCCGGCCGGCACGACCTTCGCGTACAAGTACGTCCGCAAGGACGCCGCCGGCAACGTCACCTGGGAGAGCGGAGCCAACCGCACTGCCACCGTTCCCGCGAGCGGCAAGGTCACGCTGACCGACACCTGGCGCACCTAGGGGGTGTCCGGTGGGTCATGGCCGGGCCCGGGCCTGATCCACCGGACCCCGCCCTGGCCGCCGCTCCACAGACCAGGGCCGCCCGGCACCACCTTTCCCGCCACCGCCGGGCGGCCCTCATCCATGCGACCCGTACACAAGGAGATCCGCCTTGATACGTCCTGCCGCAGGAGTCCTCGCCGCCGCCCTGGCCGTGACGCTCCTGCCCGCCCTGCCCGCCGCGGCCGCGGCGAAGCCGCCCGCCCCGCCGTCGGACGCGAAGCTGGCCGCCGAACCGGCCCGGCACGACCTGACCCGGGAGCAGTTCTACTTCGTGCTCCCGGACCGGTTCGCGAACGGCGACCCGCGCAACGACCGGGGCGGCCTGACCGGCTCCCGGACGCAGACGGGCCTGGACCCGACGGACAAGGGCTTCTACCAGGGTGGTGACCTCAAGGGCCTGACCGACCGGCTCGACTACATCAAGGGCCTGGGGACCACGGCGATCTGGATGGCGCCGATCTTCAAGAACCAGCCGGTGCAGGGCAAGGGCGACGACGTCTCGGCCGGCTACCACGGCTACTGGATCACCGACTTCACGCAGGTCGACCCGCACTTCGGCACCAACGCCGATCTGGAGCGGCTGATCGACAAGGCGCACGGGAAGGGGATGAAGGTCTTCTTCGACGTCATCACCAACCACACCGCCGATGTCGTCGACTACCGGGAGGGGTCCTACGACTACCTGTCCAAGGGGGCCTTCCCCTATCTGACGAAGGACGGGGTGCCGTTCGACGACGCCGACTACGTCGCAGACGCAGCAGGCGGGGACGGGAAGCGGAAGTTCCCGAAGACCGGGCCCGGCACCTTCCCGCGTACGCCGTTCGTGCCCGAGGCGAAGAAGGACCTCAAGGTCCCCGCCTGGCTCAACGACCCCTCGATGTACCACAACCGCGGCGACTCCACCTTCGCCGGGGAGTCCTCCGAGCAGGGTGACTTCTTCGGCCTGGATGATTTGTGGACCGAGCGGCCCGAGGTCGTCAGCGGGATGGAGAAGATCTACGAGAAGTGGGTCAAGGACTTCGACATCGACGGTTTCCGGATCGATACCGTCAAGCACGTCAACACCGGCTTCTGGAGTCAGTGGGCCACCGCCCTCGACAAGTACGCGGCCCAGCGCGGCCGGGACGACTTCTTCATGTTCGGTGAGGTCTACTCCGCCGACACCGCCGTCACCTCCCCGTACGTGACGCGCGGCCGCCTCGACGCCACCCTCGACTTCCCGCTCCAGGACGCGGTCCGCGCCTACGCCTCCCAGGGCGCGGGAGCCGGCCGGCTGGCCTCCGTACTGGCCGATGACTACCGGTACACCAGCGACAAGGCGAACGCCTACGAGCAGGTGACCTTCCTCGGCAACCACGACATGGGCCGTTTCGGGAGCTTCCTGAAGCAGGACCGGCCGGGCGCGGGGGAGCAGGAGCTGCTGGACCGCTACCGGCTCGCCAACGAGCTGATGTTCCTCTCCCGGGGCAACCCGGTGATCTACTCCGGCGACGAGCAGGGCTTCACGGGCGCGGGCGGCGACAAGGACTCCCGCCAGCCGCTCTTCGCCTCGCAGGTCGCCGATTATCTGGATGACGACCAGCTCGGAACGGTGCGCACACACGCGAGCGACGCTTACGATCCGGAGCACCCGCTCTACCAGCAGATCAGTGCTCTCTCGAAGCTGACGAAGGCCCACCCGGCCCTGCGTGACGGCATCCAGAGCAAGCGCCTCGCCGACGGGTCCGTCTACGCCTTCGCCCGGACCGACGCCCGCAGCCGCACCGAGTACCTGGTCGCCGCCAACAACGGGACCGAGCCCCGGACGGTGGAGATCGACGCCCCGGCCGGCACCCAGTACCGCAGCCTGTACGGCGGCTTCGCACTGCCGCGCGCCTCCTCGGCGGGCAAGCTCCGCGTCGCCGTACCCGCCCTCGGCACGGTGGTTCTCCAGGCCACCACCCCCCTGGCCGAGCCCGCCACCGGGCCCACCCTGACCCTCAAGGCCCCGGCCCCCGGCGCCGCCGGCACCGTCGAGCTCTCCGCCGAGGTCACCGGAGGCGGCCTGAACCGGGTCGTCTTCGCCGCGCAGACCGGCAACGGGAAGTGGCAGGTGCTCGGTTCCGCCGACCACGCCCCCTACAAGGTCACCCAGCACGTCACCGCCCCCGCGGGCACCGTCCTGCGCTACAAGGCCGTCGTCGTGGACTCCGCGGGCCGCACCGCAGGCGCCCTCGCCGAGTCCCTGGCCGGCCAGGTCCCGCCGAAGGAGACCCCCACCGCCACCCAGCGCGACTACGCCGTCGTGCACTACAACCGGCCCGACGGGGACTACACGAACTGGCGGCTGTACGCCTGGGGCGACATCGCCGAGGGCGAGGCCACTCCCTGGCCTGAGGGCCACGCCTTCACCGGCCGCGACGCCTACGGGGCCTTCGCCCACGTCAAGCTCAAGCCCGGCGCCTCCTCCGTCGGCTACCTCGTCATCGACAAGGACGGCAACAAGGACGTCGCCGCCGACCGCACCGTCGACGTGACCAAGACGGGCGAGATCTGGCTGGAGCAGGGCAAGGAACCCGCCCGCACAGAACGCCCCGCCCACCCGCCGCAGGACACCACCAAGGCCGTCCTGCACCACCAGCGCCCCGACGGCGCCTACGACGGCTGGGGCCTGCACGTCTGGACCGGCGCGGCCACCCCCACCGACTGGTCCAAGCCGCTGCTCCCGGCCCGCACCGACTCCTACGGCGCGGTGTACGAGGTTCCGCTCGCCGCCGGGGCCACCTCGCTCAGCTACATCCTGCACAAGGGCGACGAGAAGGACCTCCCCTCCGACCAGTCCCTCGACCTGAAGGCCACCGGCCACGAGGTCTGGATGCTGGGAGGCCGCCAGGAGTACCTGCTCCCGCAGCCCGCGGGATCCGCCGCCGCCCTGGACCTCACCACCTCGAAGGCCGTCTGGATCGACCGCGACACCCTCGCCTGGGACGCCCCCGCGGCCGCCGCCTCCGTACAGCTCCTCGCTTCCCGCGAGGGCACCGTCACCGCCGCGAACGGCGTCCTGCACGAGGGCGGCGCCCAGTGGCTGCGCCTGACCCGGTCCGAGCTCACCGCCGCCCAGAAGGAGAAGTTCCCGCACCTGGCGAAGTACGCCGCCCACACCGTCGACCCCCGCGACCGGGACCGGGTCCGGGACGCCCTGCGCGGCCAGCTCGTCGCGAGCGCCCGCGCCGCGAACGGCGCCGTCCTCGCCGCCACCGGAGTCCAGCTCGCCGGAGTCCTGGACGACCTGTACACGACGAACACCCCGCTCGGCCCCGTCTTCAAGGACGGCCGCCCCACCCTCTCCGTCTGGGCCCCGACCGCCCAGCAGGTCGCCCTCGAACTCGACGGCCGCACCGTCGCCATGCGCCGCGACGACACCACCGGCGTCTGGTCGGTGCGCGGTGAACGGAGCTGGACCGGCAAGCCGTACCGCTACGCCGTCACCGTCTGGGCCCCGAGCACCCGCCAGCTGGTCCGCAACCTGGTCACCGATCCGTACTCCACGGCCCTGACCGCCGACTCCACGCACAGCCTCGCCGTGGACCTGGCCGACCCGAAGCTCGCCCCGCCCGGCTGGCGGGACCTGCGCAAGCCCGCGCCCGTCCCCTTCACCTCCGCGCAGATCCAGGAGCTGCACGTCCGCGACTTCTCCGTCGCTGACCGCACCAGCGGCCACCCCGGCCAGTACCTGGCCTTCACCGACACCGGCTCGGCCGGCATGACGCACCTGCGGTCCCTGGCCCAGGCCGGCACCTCGTACGTCCACCTCCTGCCGGCCTTCGACATCGGCACGATCCCGGAGAAGCCCGCGGACCGCACCGAGCCCTCCTGCGACCTCAAGGTCTACGCGCCCGACTCCGAGGAGCAGCAGGCGTGCGTGACCGCCGCCGCGGCGAAGGACGCCTACAACTGGGGGTACGACCCGCTGCACTACACCGTGCCGGAGGGCAGCTACGCGAGCGATCCGCACGGCACCGCCCGCACCGTCGAGTTCCGCAGGATGGTCCAGTCCCTCAACGGGGCCGGGCTGCGCACCGTGATGGACGTGGTCTACAACCACACCGTCGCGGCCGGGCAGTCGGACAAGTCCGTCCTCGACCGCATCGTCCCCGGCTACTACCAGCGGCTGCTCGCCGACGGCTCCGTGGCCACCTCCACCTGCTGCTCCAACACCGCCCCCGAGAACGCGATGATGGGCCGTCTCGTCGTGGACTCGGTCGTCACCTGGGCCAAGGAGTACAAGGTCGACGGCTTCCGCTTCGACCTCATGGGACACCACCCGAAGGCCAACATCCTGGCCGTGCGCTCCGCCCTGGACGCCCTGACCGTCGAGAAGGACGGGGTGGACGGCAAGAAGATCGTCCTCTACGGGGAGGGCTGGAACTTCGGCGAGATCGCCGACGACGCCCGCTTCGTGCAGGCCACGCAGAAGAACATGGCCGGTACCGGCATCGCCACCTTCTCCGACCGGGCGCGCGACGCGGTCCGCGGCGGCGGCCCCTTCGACGAGGACCCGCGCGTGCAGGGCTTCGCCTCCGGGCTGTTCACCGAGCCGAACGGGTCCCCGGCCAACGGCACCCCGGCCGAGCAGAAGGCCCGCCTCCTGCACGCCCAGGACCTGATCAAGGTCGGCCTGTCCGGGAACCTCGCCTCGTACACCTTCACCGACACCGCCGGCCGCCGGATCAAGGGCTCCGAGCTGGACTACAACGGAGCCCCGGCGGGCTACGCGGCGGCACCCGGGGACGCCCTCGCCTACGCGGACGCCCACGACAACGAGTCGCTGTACGACGCTCTGGTGTTCAAACTGCCCGCCGCCACCTCCACGGCCGACCGGGCCCGCATGCAGACCCTGGCCATGGCCACGGCCACCCTTTCGCAGGGCCCGGCCCTCTCTCAAGCCGGCACGGACCTGCTCCGCTCGAAGTCCCTGGACCGCAACTCCTACGACAGCGGCGACTGGTTCAACGCCGTCCACTGGGACTGCCGGGACGGCAACGGCTTCGGCCGCGGGCTGCCCCCGGCGGCCGACAACCGCCCGAAGTGGCCCTACGCGAAGCCCCTGCTGACGGGCCCGGCCCCGGGCTGCGCCGAGATCGGCGCCACCGCGGGCGCCTACCGGGACCTGCTGAGGATCCGTACGACGGAACCGGCCTTCGCCCTCACCACCCCGCAGGCCGTCCAGGCGCAGCTGGCCTTCCCCCTCTCGGGCAAGGAGGAGACGCCCGGCGTGATCACCATGACGCTCGGGGACCTCGTGGTGGTCTTCAACGCCACGCCCACCGCCCAGGCCCAGCGCCTGCCCGCCCTCGCGGGCGGTGCGTACGCCCTGCACCCGGTCCAGGCCGCGGGCTCCGACCCCGCGGTCAAGCAGGCGGCGTACCGGGCGGCGACGGGGGAGTTCACGACGCCGGCCCGCACGGTGGCGGTCTTCAAGCGGGCCTGACCATCTGACCGTCCGACGGATGACAGCAACGACAGGGCGGTGCCGGCCGCGGACCGGCACCGCCCCGTCATGTCACCTCACGTGACCTCATACGGGGTCAGGCCGGCTCAGACCCAGATGCGCAGGGCTTCCATCCGCCGGGACTGCCCGGTGGTGCCCACGTAGACCGGGTTCCCGCCGGCCGCGTTCAGCCAGGCGTGGTCCTGCACGTGCGCCTGCGCCGCCACGCTGCCGGATCCGACCTGGAGCCCGAGTGCCTCCATCCGCCGCGACTGGCCGGTGGTGCCGACCGTCACGGCGGCGCCGTCCCCGGCGCACCGCCAGCCCTGCCAGCCGACGTCGGCGAGGTGGGCGTTGGCGCAGATGCCGCCGGTCCCGCTGGTCGCGATCACCGCGGCTTCCATCCGGCGGCTCTGCCCGGTGGTCCCGGCCACGCCTCCGTCGCACACCGTCGACTGCCAGCCGACGTCCTGGACATGGGCCGCGTAACAGACGGCCCGCGCGTTGGGGGCCAGCGCACGCTGCCTGGCCACCGCCGCCCGCACTTCGTCGACCACCGCGGCGGGCGCCTGCACGGACGCGGTGCCCGCGACCGCCGTGACCCCGGCCGGAGTCGGCGCCGACGGCTGCTGCTGGGCCCCGGCCGCCCCCGCGGCCCCCAGCACGCACGCCAGCGCCATGCCTAAGACGGCTCCCGCGGTCCTGCTCCTGGAATGCTCCACTGTGTTCCCCTCCTGGTACCGACTGGTCGCGCCCATCAGTACCGTCGCGCCGGAAGGGGCGGCAAGCGAAAGCCCGCGCCGAGGCCGAGAGCGGACCGGGCATGGCGTACGCCGGACGCTTGCGCCCGGACGCCCGCTGTGCGTACGCGGGTGCGAGGCCGTCAGGTGGTGTCGAGGCGCCGCTCCAGCAGGATCACCCCGTACACCCGGCCGTCCTCGGCCTGCTTCGAGGGGAACTCGCCGACCACCCGGTAGCCCGCGGAGCGGTAGTACGCGAGCAGCCGCGGGTTCGTGGACACGCAGTCCAGGCGCGCCCGCTCCCGCCCGGTCCGGGCGATCCGCCACTCCGCGTGCTCCAGGATCCGCCGTCCGGCCCCGGCGGGCGCGGCATCGCGTTCCACCATCAGGCGGTGCACGTAGCCCGCGACGGGCGGCTGCACCCCCCAGGCCTCCTCGTCGGACCACCACAGCTCGTACGCGCCCACGACCCGCCCGTCGGCGTCCTCGGCGAGCCACACCTCGCCCTCGCGCATCTTCGCGCGGAAGTGGGCGGCGTCCTTCCCGCCCGGCTTCCACTGGTCGATCCCGTGTTTGCGCATCCAGCGGGCGGCCCGGTCGTACAGCGACACCAGAATGCCGGCGTCCTTCTCCTCGGCCGGCCGGAACAACATCCCGTCGTCAATGATCACGCGGGCATTATCGCCGCGTGCTTGATCATCGCGGGTCGTCGGCCCCGCCCGGAACGAGTCCGCCGAGCCGGCCGACCAGCTCCCCGAAGGGCCCGTCGGCAGGTTCCCCGGACAGGATCCGCACCAGGATCCCCGCCATCTCCGTGTCGTACGCGGCGCTCACGGCGGCCAGCGCCGCGAAGTCGTGCACCAGCTGGAGCTCCAGCTCGGCCCGGGGGATCTTCCGCCCGTCCAGCCAGATCAGCGCGGTGGACTCGGCGAGGGACACCCACGACCGCACCACGAGCTCCAGCCGCGCGGGCGGCCGCTCGACCCCGATGTGCGCGATGATCTGCTCGTACGCGGCCTGCCGGACCTCGTCGATCATGGCGTTGGCCCGGCTGCTCCCGGCCGCCGGCCCTCCGCGCATCAACGCCGAGAAACCGGGCCCGTGGTCGTCCACGAAGGCGAAGAACCGCCCCATGACCCGCAGCAACCGCGCCCCGAGCGGCCCCTCCTGGGGCTCCACGAACCGCAGCGCCAACTCGTCGGCGGCCCGCCGCAGCGCGGCCTCGTACAGGCTCAGCTTGCCGGGAAAGTAGTGATAGACGAGCGGCCGCGATATCCCGGCCGCAGCCGCGATCTCGTCGATCGACACGTCGTCGGGCGACCGGTGGCTGAACAGCTCCAGGGCCACCCCGATCAACTGCTGCCGCCGCTCCTCGACACCCATCCTGCGTCGCACCCCGGTTGTCATGCGGACACCCTACTTCGCCCCTCCCCACCCCTGGCCAGGGCTGAAGCGCGCTGAGGGGGCGTCAGGACGTCAAAGGTCCAGGACGAGGCGGCCGCTCTTCGCGCGGGAGACGCACAGGAGCATCGAGTCCTCGCGTTCCTGGTCCGTGAGGAGTTCGTCGCGATGGGCCACCTCGCCCGACAGGACCCGTTGCCGGCAGGTGCCGCAGAAGCCCTGTTCGCAGGAGTACGGGGTGTCGGGCAGCGCCCGGCGGACCGCGGTGAGGGTGGACTCGTCCGCCGCGACCTCGATCGTGCGGCCCGAGCGGCGGAGTTCGACCGTGAAGGGCTCGGCCGGGCCGGCCGCCGCGGGGGCGAAACGTTCCAGGTGGACCGCCGCCGGATCGGGGGAGGCCTCGGTGACGGCCCGCATCAGGGGGTCCGGGCCGCAGCAGTAGACCAGGGTGCCCGGCCGGGCCGCGGCGAGCGGGGCCAGGTCGGGCAGGCCCGCCTCGTCCTGCGGGAAGAGCACCACCCGGTCGCCGTGGACGGCCAGTTCGGGGAGGAAGGGCATGCTCGCCCGGCTGCGGCCCCCGTACAGGAGGGTCCACTCGGCGCCGGCCGCCGTGGCCGCCCTGAGCATCGGCAGGAGTGGGGTGATGCCGATGCCGCCCGCGACGAAGACGTACGAGGGCGCCGGGACCAGCTCGAAGCGGTTGCGCGGGGGCCGCAGTTCGAGTTCGGCGCCCTCCACCAGCCGCTCGTGCGCCTCGCGGGAGCCGCCGCGGCCGTCCTCGACCAGGCGGATCGCGATCGTGTACGCACCCGCCTCCGCCGGGTCCCCGCACAGGGAGTACTGGCGGACCAGCCCCGACGGCAGGGTGATGTCCACGTGCGCGCCCGGGGTCCACGCCGGGAGCTCGGGGGAGCGCAGGGTCAGCAGCAGCACGCCCTCCGCCGGCTGCGTACGGGAGGTGATCCGCGCCCGCAGCCGGCGGCGCGGGGAGTGGCCCGAGACGGGGGTCTCCAGGGCCGGCAGGGGCCAGAGGGGGGACCGCGCTATGCGGTGGCGCAGGGCCCGCTTCGCCACCCAGGCCGCTCCCGCCACAGCCGTGACCGTCAGGGCGCGCCTCATGCCCGCGCACCGCCGTTCGCCCCGGGGGAGGTGGCGAGGTAGGCCGCCGCCTGGGCGGTCGAGCCCTCCTGCGAGGGGTGGTACGTACGGGAGAGGTACTTCGGGACGGACTTCAGCATGGAGCCCGTGGAGGGCAGCACCCCCTGCTGCCCGGCGCGGAAGAACTGGCCGAAGGAGGCCTTGCCGTCCACCAGGTGCGGGTCGTTCTCCATGAAGAACCGCACGCCCCGCTGCCACAGGAAGACCAGGGCCGAGAACCCGGTCGCCCAGGTCCGGGCCCGGCGGCGGTAGTTGCCGTCCACGTGCATGAAGAGGTCGAAGGCCACCGACCGGTGCTCGACCTCCTCCGCCCCGTGCCAGCGCAGCAGGTCCAGCATGGTGGGGTCGGCGCCCCGCCGGTCCAGCTCCTCGGCGTTCAGGACCCAGTCACCGAGGAACGCCGTGTAGTGCTCTATCGCCGCGATCATCGCGACGCGCTCCATCAGCCACCAGTGGCGCGCCCGGCCCGGCGGCAGGGTCCGGTCGCCGAGCAGCTTCTCGAAGAGCCAGTCCACCTGCGCGGTGTAGGGCGTCGGGTCCAGGCCGAGCCGCTTGAGGTGGGGCAGTACGTCGTCGTGCGCGGCGGCGTGCATGGCCTCCTGGCCGATGAAGCCGACGACGTCCGCCCGCAGCCGCTCGTCCTCGATGAGGGGCAGCACCTGCTTGTAGACGTGCACGAACCAGCGCTCACCCGCGGGGAGCAGCAGGTGCAGCACATTGATCATGTGCCCGGCGAAGGGATCGTTCGGCAGCCAGTGGAGCGGGGTGTGCTCCCAGCCGAAGGACACGTTCCGCGGGGCGAGGTCTATGTGTTCCGACGCCACGGGGGCGGGCGCGAGCGGCGTATTAGACATGGCGTCAATGTACTGATGGGTAGAGGGGAGGAGAACCCCTCTGCGCCCATTTCCTGGGACCCCGGGCCGATCGGCTCCGGGGACCGCCGGGGCCCGCCGGGGCCGTCCGTCGCGCGGCCCGGGCGGCCGCTCAGCGCAGCACGCCCGCCTTGGTGCCGTCCGTGAGTTTGCCCGACAAGTCGACCTGGGCGCCCTCCGGAGCCTTGACGGCCAGTCGGTTCCCGTTCGCGGACCCGCTGACTCCGCCGCCGGACACCGACAGCGAGGCGAACTGCGCACTGCCCGCCGCGAGCACGTACCACTGGCCCGCCCGTGACTTCCACAGCACGCCCGCCAGCACCCGCGGCTCCCGCGGCCCGCACGCCGCGGACCCCTCCGACCTGGCCGCCTGCGCCGCCAGCGCGGCACCCGGGGCCAGGAACTGCGCCTGCACCCGGTCGGCCGCGCCCTGCCAGGTCTCGGCCCGCGTGCAGAGCCAGGCCGCCGTCCCGTCGCCCTCGGGCAGCGGCTGCTTCGCGTAGGTCCAGGCGTTGACCGTGCGGACCCCGTGCGAGCGGACCGAGGGCAGCAGACAGGCGATCCTCGACCAGTCCCCGAGTTCCGCGGCCTCCGCCACATCGCGCTCGGCGCCCGGAGCGCCCGAGGTCAGCCGCGCCGGGGTCAGTTCACCGAGGTCCGTGATCAGCCGGGTGGCGCCGTCGCCGGTGAGGGCCAGGGCGTTCCAGCCGGTACAGCTGCCCGACGGGGCGGGGCCCGCCACCGGCGGGGTGAGCCCGTCCGGGGTCAGCTTCAGCGGGGCCGGCGCGTCGCCGGGCTTGAGCAGGTCGCGCAGGGCCGCGCCGGTGACCCAGGGCGCGGCGAGGTAGCGGACGTTCCCGTCGACCCGGCTGAGCACCAGCGCGGTCGCGGTGTCCGCCGAGGCCCCGTCGGTCCGGGCGAAGTCGAGGGCGGCGCCGGTGGTGCCGGCGCGCGGTTCGGCGTACCGCACCACGCGCAGCCCGTCGTACAGCAGGACCACCACGGCCTGGTCCACGGCGCCCGCGAACAGCAGCTGCGGCGGGCCCATCGGCGGCCCGGCGGGGGTGCCGGGCGTCGCCGAGACGACCACGGAGGCGCCGGGGCGCGCCCAGACGGCCAGCGCCCGGCGCAGCAGCTCCGCGTCGTCGGCGCGGTCGCCGCGCGCGGGCCAGGCGGAGAAGTCCGTACGGGAGGACGTACGCCACAGCGCGGGCGCGGCCCGGACCAGCTTCGCCGGATCCAGGGCCTGCTCGGCGGCGGCGTTGCGCGCGTACGGCGGGGCCGCGGCCCCGTCCGCGCCCCAGCCCCCGCCGGGCAGCGCGAGCAGCGCCCCGCACACCGCGAGGGCGGCCCCGGCGGCGAGGGCGGCCCGGGTCAGCCGGCGCCGGCGCAGCAGGTCGGTGGGCCGGGCCTGGAGCACGCACGGGTCGAACTCGGGGGAGGCGAAGAGGGCGTCGTGCAGCGGGTCCCCCGACCCGGCGACCGCGGCGGCGGGGTCCGCGACCCCGGCCTCGGTGAGCACCCGGAGCACCTCCGCCTCGGGCAGCCGCTCCAGGGCCCGCAGGACGCAGGCGGCCCGCCCGGGGCCGTCGAGGGTGGCCAGCCACTGGTCCAGGGCCAGTTCCTCGGCCCCGCCGGAGCGCGGGAACAGCCGCAGCCCCCACACCTGGGGGAGTACCGGCGGGAGCTGCGCGCGCCGGGGCAGGGCCCGGAAGGTCAGCGGGATCCCGCCCTCCAGGGCGGCGCGCAGCACGCGCAGCCGGACGTACGGATACCCGGAGTCGTCCGCGCCGCGCTGGCCCGGGACCCCGCCCCGCACGGCGGCCGCGTCGGCGTCGGCCGCCCGCCGCCCGCGCGGCAGGGCCCGCTGGACGAGCGAATGGGCGGTGAGCACCCGCCGGTTGCGGCCGAGGGAGGGCGGCAGCACCAGGTAGGCGAGCCGCACCAGCCGCGCGTAGTGCTCGACGATGGCGGCCTCGGCCTGTTCGACGTCGGGAGACAGGGGGCGGGTGGCGGTATCCGGCGCAGTCACGTTCAGCAGAACGAGCGAATCGTCGGATGGTCACCCGTCCCCGCGCAGGCGTTCGGGCCTTAGGGGGTGTCCGGTGGATCATGGCCGGGCCCGGGTCGGTTGGCGCCGCGGCTTGCCGCGTTGTCGTCGGTCGTCAATGCTCCGCAGTGACTCCCTCCTCCGCCTTGCAATCCACGGCACCAGCCGACCCGGGCTGTCCGACCCTGACCCACCGGACACCCCCTAGGGGTGTCTCGCGCTCGGCCGTCCGGGTTCAGACCACAAGACGGGCGCGCAGCGCCTCGACCGTCCCGTCGGAGACCCCGAGCCCCTCGCGCACGTACTTCTCCATGGAGCCGTAGCGCGTCTCGACCTCGTCCAGCGCGGCGCGCAGGTACGACGGGAAGACGCCGATCAGCGCGAGGGCGATGTCCGGGTCGCCGCCGGCCGCCGTGAAGCCCTCGATCATCGGGGCGAAGGCCTGCTTGACCGCCGGGTTCACCGACAGGTACTCGGCCGTGATCGTCTCCTCGTCGGCGCCGAGCAGCGCCAGGACGACGGTCGCGCCCCAGCCCGTACGGTCCTTGCCGGCCGTGCAGTGGAAGAGCAGCGGCCCGGCCCCGGGGTCGGCGAGCTCGGTGAGCAGGGTCCGGTACGCGGCCTGGCCGGAGCCGGAGGTCACGAACGACCGGTAGATGTCGGCGAACAGCGCCTGCACCTTGCCACCGCCCAGGCGCTCCTCGGCCACCACCGGGTCGCCGAGGAGGTCCTTGAGCTGCGCGGCGGCGGGCATCCGGCCGGCGCTCACCTTGTCCGCCAGTACGTCCTCCACCAGGACGCGCACGCCCTGCGGCACCCGGTCGGGGTGGGCCACGCGCTCCGCCTCGGTGCGGAAGTCGATGACCGTACGCAGGCCCAGCGCGGCCACGGCCGGGTCGGCGGCGAGGTCGAGCCGGTCGAGCTGGCCCGAACGCAGCACCAGGCCGGTGCGGACGGTGCGGCCGCCGGAGAGCGGGGTGCCGCCGAGGTCGCGGAGATTGGCGACGGTGGTGGAGGGGGTGGCGGTCATCTTGGCAGCTCCAGCGCGGTGCGCGTTACTCGTGTCATAGGGAGATTCATATGGCGATCTGTGCAATTTTCTGACGATTTGCTCCGGAACGACAATCGGCGGCCAGTGAGACCCCGATGCCCAGCCCCAGGGCCGCCAGGTGCCCGGCGTCGGTGAAGGTCCGGTCCCGCCGCAGGACCGGCGCCGCGGCCAGCGCCAGCAGCCCGATCCGGGCGGCCGTGCGGACCGCCCCGCGCGGCAGGGCGGAGGTCAGGGCGCCGAGCACGGCGTTGAACCCGTAGCTGGTCCCCACGTCCAGGGCCCGCCGGACGCCCTGATCGGGCGTCCGGTGCAGGGCCCCGTAGACCAGGAGGGTCGCGGTCGTGTGCCCGAAGAGGAACACCGCTGCCGTCCACCAGGCGCCGTACGCGTACTCGGCGTACCCGAGGACCGCGACGAGCAGCAGCGCGTAGGGCAGGGGCATCGGCTCCTCGACGACGAAGGCGCTGCTGACCAGCGTCTCCCAGCGCCCGGCGGCGAGGTTGTCGACATTCGTCGAGCAGGTCCGGAGCACCTGCTCCCGCTCCGCCGCCCCGATCCGCTCCAGGGCGTACGCCCCGAGCTGCACCGCGCCCGCGTAGACCGCTCCCAGTGGCAATGGATTCACCCGTCCATGATCGGATACCACCCTCCTGCGGGCGTCACCGGGCCTCGTGGGAGCATGTTCCGGCCATGTCTGAGAGTTCCGCGCCGATGCGCGTCCTGCGGGCCGCGATCTTCGCGGCGGTGTGCGTCGCCCTGGGCGCGGCCGGGCACGCGGCCATGTCCGGAGCGGACATACCGCTCCCGGGGCTCCTGGGTGCCTTCGCGGTGACCGGCGGGCTCGCCTGGCTCGGCGCCGGGCGGCGGCGGGGGCCGGTGGGGATCACCGCCGCGCTGCTCGCCGTACAAGGGGTGCTGCACCTCGTCTTCTCGGGCAGCCAGGCGGCGCGGCCCGCGCACCCGCCCGTGGCCGTACCCGCGCCGGAGCCGGCGCACGGACCCGGCCACCACCACATGCCGGGCATGGACATGGACGCGGGCGCGGGCGCGCTGACCGGC
The DNA here is from genome assembly GCF_026340255.1 of Streptomyces sp. NBC_01408. Lineage (GTDB taxonomy): Bacteria > Actinomycetota > Actinomycetes > Streptomycetales > Streptomycetaceae > Streptomyces. The sequence goes on from NZ_JAPEPJ010000001.1 coordinate 3,272,094, forward strand.
CCGGCCCCGGACCCGGCGGGGATCGCCGACATGGCGGGCATGGCCGACATCGCCGGGATGGCCGACCTGGCGGGGATGGCGGGCATGGCCGGGCACGGGGGCGCCGGTCACGGCGGTGCCGGGATGATCGCCGCGCACGTGCTCGCCGGGCTGTTCTGCGCCCTCTGGCTGGCCCGGGGCGAGGCCGCCGTCTTCCGGCTGACCCGGATCCTGGGCTCCGCCGCCCTGCTGGCGGCCCGGCCGCTCTCCCGCGCACTCGCCCTGGTAGGCGCGCGGGTCGCCGCACCCCTGCCGCCCGCGCCGCCCGCGAGCCGGCCCGCGCGCGAACGGCCGCGCCGGCTGCGGGGAGCCGTGCACGCCCATGCCGTCGTACGGCGCGGGCCGCCCGTCCGTGGCCCGCGGTACCGAGCCACGGCCCCCGGCCGTCCTGCCTGCGCCTGAGTGGCGAACGGCGAGACCGGGGGTCGGTTTCCCCTGTTCTCGCCACTTCCAAGGACCACCATGTCTCTTGACGAGATCCACCATGTCCGCACGCCGGAAGCACCTGCTCCGGAAGCACCCGCTCCGGACTCCTCCTCGCCCGACGGCACCGCTCCGGGCGCCGCGATACCCCGGCGCGGCGGCTGGGCGGCCCTGCGGCCGCTGTTCCTGCGCCTGCACTTCTACGCGGGCCTGCTGATCGCCCCCCTGCTGTTCCTCGCCGCGACCACCGGCCTGCTGTACGCCGGTTCGTGGCAGGCCGAGAAGATCCTCTACGCCGACGAGCTGACCGTCGCCCGGGTCGGCGACGAGGTCCGGCCGCTGAGCGCCCAGGTCGAGGCGGCCCGGGGCGCCGCGCCCAAGGGCGAGGTCCTGTCCGTGTGGCCCGCTCCGGACGCGGAGGCCACCACCCGGGTCGTCATGGAGAGCCCCGGGCTCGCGGAGGGCGAGACCCTCACCGTGTTCGTCGACCCGTATACGGCCGAGGTGCGCGGACAGCTCGCCACCGTCGGCGACGCCCTGCCCCTGCGGGCCTGGCTGAGCGAGTTCCACTCCAGCCTTCAGCTCGGGGAGTTCGGCCGCAACTACAGCGAGCTCGCCGCGAGCTGGCTGTGGGTGGTCGCCCTGGGCGGCCTCGGGCTGTGGATCGGCCGCCGCCGCAAGCGGAAGGCTGAACTCGTCCTCCCGGACCGCAAGGCCACCGGCCGGCGCCGCACCCTGTCCTGGCACGGGACCGTCGGCCTCTGGGCCGTCGCCGGTCTCGTCCTCCTCTCCGCCACCGGCCTGACCTGGTCCAAGTACGCCGGGGAGAACATCGGGCAGCTCCAGGACGGCCTCGGCGGCGCCACCCCCGCCGTCTCGGCGGCCCTGAACCCCGGCGCGGCCTCCGGCGGCGCCGACGAGCACGCCGGCCATGTCATGACCGAGGGCATGGAGATGCCGCCTCCCGCGCCCACCGCCGACATCGGCATCGACCGCGCCGTCGAGGCCGCGCGGGCCGCCGGGGTCACCGAGTCCCTCCAGGTGACCCTGCCGGCCAAGGGCAAGGGGTACGTGGTCAAGGAGAAGGACAAGCAGGTGCCGGTGCACCTGGACACCGTCGCCCTCGACCCCGCCGACGGCCGGGTCCTGGACGAACTGCGCTTCGCCGACTACCCCGTGCTCGCCCAGCTGACGCGCTTCGGCATCGACCTGCACATGGGCCTGACCTTCGGCCTCGCCAACCAGCTCGCGCTGGCCGCGCTCGCCGTCGCGGTGATGTTCCTCGTGTTCTGGGGCTACCGGATGTGGTGGCTGCGCCGTCCGACGAAGGACCGCAAGCTGTCGGTGGGCCGTGCGCAGCCGCGCGGCGCCTGGCGCAAGCTGCCGGTGACGGCCCTGCTGCCGCTGGCCGCGGTGACCGCCGTGGTCGGCTGGTTCATCCCGCTGCTGGGGATCAGCCTGCTCGTGTTCCTGGCGGTCGACGCACTGCTCGGCTTCGTCGCGGCCCGCCGCCGCGGGGCGGCCGTCTAGGTCCTCTCCGCCCGGACGGCGCCTGGTCCCGTACGGCCGGTGGGCCCGTACTCCTTCGCGGAGTACGGGCCCACCGTCATGTCAGCGGGTCCGTCAGGGCGTGTACTTGTAGCCCACGCGGCGCACCGTCTGGATCGAGCCACGGTGGGCGGCGCCCAGCTTGCGGCGCAGGCGGGCGATGTGGACGTCCACCGTCCGGCCGTCGCCGACGTGCCCGTAGCCCCAGACCGTGGTCACCAGCTGGTCCCGGCTGTGCACCCGGTGCGGGTGCGCCACCAGGTGGGCCAGCAGCTCGAACTCCAGGTAGGTCAGGTCGAGGACCTGCCCGTCGACCTCGGCCGTGCGCTGCGCCGGGTCGATGCGGACCGGGCTCTCGCCCGCGGCGCCGGCGGCGTCCGAGGGGAGCGCCGGGGCCTGCGGGGCGGCAACGGCCTGTGGGGCGAAGGCGGTCGGCGGGGCGAAGGCGGTCGGCGGCTGCTGGTCGGCCGGTACGAGGACCAGGTAGCCGACCATCGGCGGCCGGCCCGGCAGCGTCGGCAGGGTGTGCTGGGGGGCGGGCAGCCAGGTGGCCCCGGGCGGGAGGAAGTCCACCACGCGGACCGCCTCGTCCCGGTCCACGGAACGCAGCCGGTGGCGGGCACTGGGAGGGAAGGGGGGCAGGGCGGCGGTCGCAGCGGAGGAAGCGGAGGTCAGGGTACGGGTGTTGGCCATGAGTGGTCAGCTCTTTCACGCGGAGTGGTCGGCAGGAGACGTACGGAAGGACGTCGTCGTACCGCGCAGACCGAAGGCCTCGGGAAGGTCTGGTGGGAGGTTCCGGAGGCTTTAGAGGGCCGGCGCGTTCTTCGCGCGGCAACACACCCGGTCGAAATCGTGATCCTGACGGGAAGGCCAGAACGGCTCGAGGTCGCTGCGACCGGTCGAGGTGTGCGAGTAGCTGGCCATGCGCTCATTCAAGCAGATGTGCGGTGCCCGGGGCAGACCCCGTCTCGACCAGTGGAGCGGAATCTCATATTCCGCGAGAAGGTCTCGACCGGGCACCGGGATATCCCCGCCCAACCGGGACAAAGTGCCAACGGGCGACGCCCGCCGGGCCACGAGGGCTCGGCGGGCGTCGTCGGACAGGCGGAGTACTGCGTGTCAGACCAGGCCGTCCTTCTCCAGGCCGGCGCAGCAGGTGTCCGTGATGAGGCGGGTCACCACGTACGGGTCCACGTTCGCGTTCGGGCGGCGGTCCTCGATGTAGCCCTTGCCGTCCTTCTCCACCTGCCACGGGATGCGGACCGAGGCGCCGCGGTCCGAGACGCCGTAGCTGAACTCGTTCCACGGGGCCGTCTCGTGCAGGCCCGTCAGGCGCTCGTCGATGCCGGCGCCGTAGTTCTTGACGTGGTCGAGCGGCTTGCTGCCCTCGCCCAGGGCCTCGCAGGCGGAGATGATCGCGCGGTAGTCCTCGCGCATCGCCTTGGTGGAGAAGTTGGTGTGCGCGCCCGCGCCGTTCCAGTCGCCCTTCACCGGCTTCGGGTTGAGCGTCGCCGACACGTTGAAGTCCTCGGCGGTGCGGTAGAGCAGCCAGCGGGCGATCCACAGCTGGTCGGAGACCTCCAGCGGACCGACGGGGCCGACCTGGAACTCCCACTGGCCGGGCATGACCTCGGCGTTGATGCCGGAGATGCTCAGGCCCGCCGCGAGGCAGTGGTCCAGGTGCTTCTCGACGATGTCGCGGCCGAAGATCTCGTCCGAGCCGACACCGCAGTAGTAGCCGCCCTGCGCGGCCGGGAAGCCGTTGACCGGGAAGCCGAGCGGCCGGGTGCCGTCGAAGAAGGTGTACTCCTGCTCGATGCCGAAGATCGGCTCCTGGGCCGCGAACTTCTCGGCGACCGGGCGCAGCAGCGCGCGGGTGTTCGACTCGTGCGGGGTCATGTCGATGTTCAGGACCTCGCACATCACGAGGACGTTCTCGCCGCCGCGGATCGGGTCCGGGCAGGAGAACACCGGGTTGAGCACGCGGTCGGAGGCGTGGCCCTCGGCCTGGTTGGTGCTCGAACCGTCGAAGCCCCAGATCGGCAGCGCGTCGCCGTCGGCCATGATCTTCGTCTTGGAACGAAGCTTCGCCGTCGGCTCGGTGCCGTCGATCCAGATGTACTCAGCCTTGTAGCTCACGGGCCCCATCCTCAGACTCTGCGGGTGCTGCTGGTCGCTGCTTCATCGCTGCGGTGATGACCGCAGCGTGCCCGGCCGCGATTTCCCATCCGTTGCCCGTGTGTGAACCCCGTGTTACCGAGGTTTGCACCGCAGGTCGGGCGGGTTGTGCGGGTTGGTGGGGGAGCACCGTTCCTAGAGACTGAGCGGGAGTCAGTCCTGTTGTCAGGACTCATGCTCAGCCGAACGCCCCGAACGGTGTTGGGCGTTCTGGTCCACCGCGTTCTCTCCGCGTCCGGCGCCGACGGATCGTGTCCGTGGTCCGGGGATGCGGGGACGGTTTCCCTCACGCCCTGGGGTGCCCGGTCGGGCCTGGACGGTCCGATGCCCGCACCCATCGCTCTGGTGGGTGCGGGGCGGTGCCGTCCGTCGCCGGATCGGGTGCCCCAGGGCGCGCCTGCCGATCGCCACGGCGGCTGCGTCGTGGCGAGTGGTCTTGCGGTTGTTGCTGGTGAGGGGCTTCTGCCAGTGCTGAGCTCCCCACTTGGAGGTGTAGGCCGGGTCGACGGCGACAATGGTGATGCCGAGTTCGGTCGCCATGCTGACGAGCCGGGCGCGCAGCTTGTAGACGGGCATGCCGGAAATGAGCTTGCGGAACCGCTTGCGGTGGCCGTGCTTTTCCCGGGTCTTCTCGGCGGTGAAGTCGAGGTCCTCGACCGCGATCGCGAGGCCATGGCGCTTGGCCCAATGCAGCAGGCGGATCAAGGCGTGCCGGACCTGGGCGTCGCGGTGCTGCGCGGTGCTGCGCGGTGCTGCGCGGTGCTGCGCGGTGCCGGTGAGGTCGTAGTCGAAGCGGAGCGGTTCGCCGACTGGGTTTCCGTGCTGGTCGAGTCGCCACGCGGCAAGGTGGTCGGCGTTGGTGTCCACACCGATTACGCCACCGGTCAGGGCCGCGGTCAGGGGCACGGTTGGGACCGGCGGGACCTGCCAGGACGCGGTCAGGTACCAGCGGCCCCGGCCGACGTCTTCGTGGATGCGGTACGCCACCGCCCGGTTCGCGGTGATCCGGTCGCGCCACTGCTCGCCCCGGTGCGGGAAGCCGACGCGGCCGGTGAGGACGTACCGGCCATGCGGCGCGTTTGCGAGGTGTGCCAGCGGAGCCGGGAGCTTGAGGGAGACTTCGCCGTCGGGAGTGACGCGGATGGTCTCGTTGCCGTACCGTTTGCCCGACTCGCCGTCCGCTTGGAGGAACCGCCGTTCCGTCTCCCAGCGCTTGCGCCATTCGGTCGCGGTGAGCTGCGCCTGCTCCAGGTGGTGGCGCGTGTTGAGCAGCCGCTTCCCGCCGCGTACGACACGGACCAGACCCGTCTCGCGGTCGGCCCGCTCTGCGGTCAGCCGGTCTTCCAGCAGGTGCAGACGCCGGGTCTTGGCGAACCACTCCCGCTTGCTGCGGTATCCGCCCGGCGCCCGCTTCGTCCCCTTCTCGCCGACCGGCAGCGACCTCCGGTGCGTGATCGTGCGCACCCCGGCTTCCAGACTCTGGATGTGCGCGACCTGGGCGCGGCGGGCGAGTGCCCACTGATCGTGGGTGGCCTTCGTGACCGACCCGGCCCACCGGGAAGACGACTCGGCGGTCAGGGACCGCTTCCGCTCCGCCCACGCCTCGGTGTCGTGATCCAGCCCAGCCTGGCAGCGGGCCTTGAGGTCCTTTCCCGCCAGCGAGCCCAAGTGGTCACCGACCAGCTGCAGAACCTTCTCGTCCGCAAACGTGAGGTGCCTGAGCCGGTCACGGATCGAGACCCCGGATGGGCCGGGCGCCACGAATGGCGCGGCGATCGTCCGCAGTCCCGCCACTGTCCCACCCCGCCCGGCTCCGCCCCTGCAACTCCTGTCACCGCATCCAACGAAGCCCACCCGCGAAGGTCACGCATTCGAAGCAGGAATTCCCGTTCCCATCTCAAAAGGGTCGAAGCCGGCGGATGTGTGATCACACCACTGAGCACCCGCACTCACTCCAGCTCGCCAGAACACGCTTGAGCGCACTCCACCGGCAGCGGTTCCGCACCCCTCCGGGTGGGGCAGACTGGGAAGGTGAGCATTTCGTCTGATTTGAGTCCCGCTGGAGACAACTCCGGGAGCGCCGCCGTCCGGCCCCCCTCGGACCGCCGCCCCCGGGTCGGGCTGCTGGGCACCGGTCCTTGGGCCCACCGGACCCACGCCCCCGCCCTCGCCGCCCACACCGGTTCCGAGTTCGCCGGAGTGTGGGGCCGCCGGCCCGAAGCCGCGGCCGAGCTCGCGCGGGCGTACGGCGTGAAGGTGTACGAAGACCCCGACGAGCTGTTTGCCGACTGTGACGTCGCGGCCTTCGCCCTGCCGCCGGACGTACAGGCTCCGCTCGCCGTCCGCGCCGCCGCCGCGGGCTGCCACCTGCTGCTCGACAAACCCGTCGCCACCGAGGTGGAGGACGCCCGGGCCGTCGCCGACGCCGTGAAGCGGCACGGCGTCGCCTCCGTCGTCTTCCTCACCCTCCGCTTCGCCGAGCCGACCTCCGGCTGGGTCGGGGAACAGGCCGCCCGCTCGGGCTGGTTCACCGCCGCGGCCCACTGGCTCGGCGCCGTCTTCCCGCCCGACGGCACGCCCAGTGCCTACGCCGACTCCCCCTGGCGCAAGGCCAAGGGCGGGCTGTGGGACGTCGGCCCGCACGCGCTGTCCGTCCTGATCCCGATCCTCGGCGAGGTCACCGAGGTCAGCGCCACCCGCGGCCCCTCCGACGTGGTCCAGCTGGCCCTGCGGCACTCCTCCGGCGCGGCCAGCACCGCCGTGCTCAGCCTGGGCGCGCCGCGCGCCGCCGCCGGGGTGGGCCTGGAACTGCGCGGGGCCGAGGGCGTCTTCACGCTGCCGGGCTGGAGCGACGTACCGGGCGCCTACGGGCGGGCCCTGGACGCGCTGCTCGACTCGGCCCGCACCGGGGTGCCGGACCCGCGCGGGGCGGAGTTCGGGGCGCGGCTGACGGAGATCCTCGCCGAGGCGCAGGACCAGCTCCCGGCGGGCTGACCGCCGTTCGCCGGGGCCCGGCGGCGGCGCCGCTCCCGCTCCGTTCGCCGGGCCGCTACTTGATGAAAGCGTTCGCCACGATGATGGCCAGGCCGATCGTGGCGTCCGCCAGGCCGATCAGCAGGGCGGAGCGCAGCCGGTAGCCCACCCGCAGCCGCCGTCACGAGCACCCAGCTGGCGTCGTAGAAGGGGGTGTACTCCCCGCCCTTCTGGTCCAGGGCGGCGAGCAGTCCACTGGCCAGGACCGTCCCGTAGACCCCGCCGAACATCCAGTCGGCACCGCGCCGGGGCCGCCGGAGGCCGCGTCAGCCCTTGCGGGACAGCGCCTCGCGGACGGCCTCCTCGGAGCGGGCGACCACGGCCGTGCCGTCCTCGGCGGTGATGATCGGGCGCTGGATGAGCTTCGGGTGCGCGGCCAGGTGGGCGATCCAGCGCTCCCGCGCCGCCTCGGTCTCCTCGCGCGGCAGCTCCCGTACCCCGGTCTCCCGGGCCAGCGGGTCCGAGGTGCGCGTGATGTCCCAGGGCTCCAGCCCGAGCCGCCCGAGCACCTCGCGGATCTCCTCCTCGGAGGGCACGTCCTCCAGGTAGCGGCGCACAGTGTACTCGGCACCCTCGGCGTCCAGCAGGGTCAGCGCGCTGCGGCACTTGGAACAGGCGGGGTTGATCCAGATCTCCATGCGCCCCAGCCTAGGGCGTCTCTTTCGGATCTTGCCGGGCCCGCGTTGCCCGGCACCGCGCCTCGCCGCGTTGTCGGGGCTCCCGAGTACGTCCAGTACTCGGGAGCCCCTCCGTCTTGCGATGCACGGCACCGGACAACGCGGGCTCGACCGACAAGATCCGAAAGAGACGCCCTGGCCAGGCCCGTCTGGCCAGGGGCTTCTGTCAGTGGCCCCGGGTAAAATCGAGGGAGAACGACAGGACGCCAACTACCGTTTGGGAGGCTGTAGATGGCCACTGCCACCATCGTCCAGCAGGTCAAGAAGAAGCCACTGCCCGCGGGTCTGCCCCGCGAGTGGTACGAGAGCCACAACCGCCGCCTCAAGGCGATGCGGCTGGCCATATCCCTGCTCGACTCGGGGACGTACGACGCTCAGCGCGCCACCAACCGGAAGATCCGGACCATGGCCGTCCGGACGGCCATCCGCCGCCCGTCCAACGTCACCTGCAAGATGGTGCGCGCCTTCATCCGCGAGGCGTAGACGAGTAAGCGGCCCGGTCCGTCAGCGCGGTACCTCCGGGAAGCCCGCCGGGGCTTCCCGGAGGCCCGGCGCGCCCGCGATCCCGTCCAGCGAGAGCAGCAGCAAGGCCACGTCGTCGCGCGGACCCCCGCCGGAGAAGGCCACCAGGTCCCGCCACACCGCCTCGACCAAACCCGCCGGGTCCCTCGACAGCACCGGCACCCGGGCGGCCAGCGGGTAGAAGTACCCCGCCGCGTCCCGGGCCTCCGTCACCCCGTCGGTGTACAGCAGCAGCCGGTCCCCGGCCGCCAGCCGCACCTCGGCCACCGTGGACGGGGCCGGCCCCGGGAGGCCCAGGCCCAGCGGCGGACCCGGCTCCACCAGCACCTCCTCGACCTTGGTCCCGCGCAGCAGCAGGGCCGGCGGATGCCCGCACGAGACGATCCGTACGCGGTCCCGCCCGGGCGGGAACTCCAGCAGCACCGCCGTCACGAACAGCTCCGGCTGCCCGGCGGACCCGTCCGCCGAAGGCGCCGCGTCCGCCAGCAGCCGCCGGTCCAGCCGGGCCGCCACCGCCACCAGCTCCGCGTCGTCCAGCGCCGCCTCCCGGAAGGACCCCAGCAGCCCCGCCACCGTGGCGACCGCGGCCAGCCCGTGGCCCTGCACGTCGGCGACCAGCGCCCGTACCCCGTACGGCCCCGCCCGTACGTCGTACAGGTCGCCGCCGACCAGGGTGCCCTGCTGAGCCGCCCGGTACAGCCCGGAGCAGCGCACCTGGCCCACCCGCGGCGGCACCGGCGGCAGCACCGCCAGCTGGGCCGCCTCGGCCACCGTCCGTACGCTGACCAGCTGGGCGTCCCGGCGCCGCCGCACCCAGGCGATCACCACGCTCAGCAGGCCGACCGCGGCGACCGTGGCCAGGTCGGAGCCGCGGGCATGGGCGACGCCGATGGCCGGCACGCCGAGCAGCAGCACCACCACCCCGGCGAAGAACGCCGTACCGGCGGCCCCGTACGCGAAGGCGGCCACCGGCGGCAGAGCGGCCAGGAAGTACCCCAGCTCCACGTCGCCCGGCGTGGCCATCTGCGCGAGCACCAGCACCAGCAGGGCCACCGCGGGCGCGAGCCGCGCCCAGCGCGGTGGTGGCTCGCCGCGCAGCCAGCCCGGCTCCTCGCGTCCGCGTCTCACCCCTCCACCCTCGTACCGGGGCCGCGCCCGCGCGACCCCGGGCCCGCCCCACGGGTGGCCGGGTGCCGCCGGGGCCGCGACAGTGGGGGCGTGACGGACGAAGAAGCCTCCGGCCGGACGCCGAGCCGGGCGCACGTCGAAGCCCACGGTTCCGGTGACGGCGGCACCAGCGCGGGGATCAGCACCCGGCTCAACTGGCTGCGCGCGGGTGTCCTCGGCGCCAACGACGGCATCATCTCCACGGCGGGACTGGTGGTCGGCGTGGCCGGTGCCACCACCTCCCGCCCGGCGATCCTGGCCGCGGGCGTCGCCGGGCTGCTGGCGGGCGCGCTGTCGATGGCGGCGGGGGAGTACGTCTCCGTCAGCTCCCAGCGGGACTCCGAACGGGCCGCGCTGGAGACGGAGCGGCGGGAGCTGGCCGCGGAACCGGAGGCCGAGCTGGAGGAACTGACCGATCTGCTGTCCCAGCGGGGCCTGAGCCGCGACGTGGCCCGGGAGGCGGCCGAACAGCTGACGGAACGGGACGCGCTGCGGGCCCACGCCCGCGTCGAACTCGGCATCGACCCCGACGAACTGGCCAACCCCTGGCACGCGGCCCTCGCCAGCCTCATCGCCTTCACCGTGGGCGCGCTGCTCCCGCTGCTGGCGATCATCCTGCCCGGCCCGTCCGTCCGCGTCCCGGTCACCGTGGTCTCCGTCCTCGCCGCCCTCACGCTGTGCGGAGTGCTCAGCGCGCGCCTGGGCGGCGCGCCGGTCCCGCGCGCGGTCCTGCGCAACGTGGCCGGCGGCGCCCTGGCGATGGCCGTCACGTACGCGGTGGGCACCTGGCTGGGCGCCACCACCTGACACGGCCTCCGCCGGCCCCCGGGGCTCCGCCCCGAACCCCGCGCCTCAATCGCCGGCGAGGCTCAAATCCGGGCTCAGCCCCGGACCCCCGCCTCAATCGCCGGCGAGGCTCAAATACCGGGGCTCCGCCCCGAACCCCGCGCCTCAAACGCCGGCGGGGCTCAAATACCGGGGCTCCGCCCCGAACCCCGCGCCTCAAACGCCGGCGAGGCTGGATTTGGCTCATGCCGCTTGCCATGTGCGGCTGGATCGCCCGCAGGGGCACAACCCAGCCCCGCCGGCGTTTGAGGCGCGGGGTCTGGGGCGGAGCCCCAGGTCCCGGCGGAGCCGGGCTACGGGGGCCGGGCCCCCAGGAGGCGAGGCCGGCCCGCCCCGCCCCGCCGCCCGCAACGCCCCGACCCGGCCCCGGATCCGCTGACGCCAGCGCAGCGACCCGGCCCCGGATCCGCTGACGCCAGCGCAGCGACCCGGCCCCGGATCCGCTGACGCCAGCGCAGCGACCCGGCAGGATGGGGTCATGCGTATAGCGGTCACCGGTTCCACCGGGCTCATCGGCAATGCCCTCGTACGGTCCCTCCGCGCGGACGGCCACGAGGTGGTCCGCTTCGTGCGCCGGGCGCCCGCCGCGGCCGACGAGGCCCGCTGGGACCCCGCGGGCGGTCACGTCGACCCGGTCGGGCTGACCGGTTGCGCGGCGGTCGTGCACCTGGCCGGGGCCGGGGTGGGGGACCACCGCTGGACCACCGCGTACAAGAAGGAGATCCGCGACAGCCGGGTCCTGGGCACCGCCACGCTGGCCACAGCGCTGGCCGCACTCGACGAGCCGCCCGCCGTGTTCGTCTGCGGCTCCGCCATCGGCTACTACGGGGACACAGGCGACCGGCCCGTGGACGAGGACGCCCCCGCCGGGCAGGGCTTCCTGCCATCGGTCTGCGTGGAGTGGGAGGCGGCCGCGGAACCGGCCCGCGCGGCCGGGATCCGTACCGTCTTCGCCCGTACCGGCCTGGTCGTGGCGGGCGAGGGCGGGGCCTGGGGACGGCTGTTCCCGATCTTCCGCGCGGGCATCGGAGGCCCGCTCGGCAACGGCCGCCAGTACTGGTCGTACATCTCCCTCCGGGACGAGATCGCCGCCCTGCGGCACATCATCGACACCCCCGGCATCGAAGGCCCCGTCAACCTCACCGGCCCCGAGCCGCTGACCAACCGCCAGGTCACCGCCGCCATGGGCCGGGTGCTGCACCGGCCCGCGCTGCTGCCCGTACCGGCCCCGGCCCTGCGGATCGTCCTCGGCAAGTTCTCCGAGGACGTGCTGGGCAGTCAGCGGGTCCTGCCCGCCCGGCTGCTGGAGTCGGGCTTCGTCTTCCGCGACCCCGGCATCGACGAGGCCATCCGCGCCGCGCTCTGAGCACCACATGCGACCGGTGTGCGACCGCCCGTGACCCGGATGCGACCGTTGTGCGACCGGAGTTGACCGGAATAGCCGACCGAACTCGGGTTCCCCTGGAGTCGGTTGGGGGAATGAGGATCCCCACACAGCCGCGCCGACCTCGGGGAGGGGCACGTGCTCAGCAGCGCACACCATGCCGCACACCATGCGGACGTCATCATCGTAGGAGCCGGAGTCTCGGGACTCGCGGCCGCGCACCACCTGATCGCGGCGGGGGTCACCGTCACCGTCCTGGAGGCCGCCGACGACCCCGGCGGCCGGATGGCCACCGAGTCGGCCGACGGGTTCCGGCTGGACCGGATCGGCCAGCTGCTCAACACCTCGTACACCGAACTGACCCGCACCCCCGGCCTGGAGGGCCTGACCCTGCGCCCCTTCGCGCCCGGGGTCCTGGTCCACACCGACGGCAAACAGCTCCGGGCCGGGGCGCTCACCCCGGCCCGCGCCCTGGCCAGCGGCTCCCTCGACCAGGCCCGGCTCAGCGCCGCCCTCGGGCGGCTCGCCGCCCTGCCGGAGGAGCGGCTGCTCGCCCGCCCCGAACGCACGGCCTCCGCCGCCCTGCGCTCGCGCGGCCTGCCGCCCCGCACCGTCAACGCGGTACTGCGGCCACTGCTCGCCACCCTGCTGCGCGATCCGGAGCTCACCACCTCCAGCCGCGTCGCCGACCTCGCCCTGCGCACCTTCGCCCGCGGCCGCCTCGCCGTGCCCGGGGGAGGGGCCGCGGCCCTGCCCGCCCTGCTCGCCGAGGGCCTGCCGCCCGGCACCGTCCGCACCGGCATCCGGGTCCGCTCGGTGGCGACCAACCTCGTCACCACCGAGGAGCACGGCGACTTCAGCTGCCGCTCGGTCCTGCTGGCCACCGGGGCCCGCGCCGCCGCCGGACTCCTGCCCGGCCTGCGCGTGCCCGCGTTCCACGAGGTCACCGTCCTGCACCACGCCACCGCCACACCCCTGCCCTGGGACGGCTCGCTGCTCCTGGACGGCGACCCCAAGTGGCCCGTGGCCCATACCGCCGTGATGAGCGCGGTCGACCCGACGCGGGCCCCGGCCGGCCGGAGCCTGGTCACCACCACCGTGCTCGGCCCGCCGCCGCCCGTGCGTACGGTCGCCTCCCGCCTGGCGCGGCTGTACGAGACCGCGACCCGCGAGTGGGAGCTCCTCGCCGTCCACCACACCCGGGAGGCCGTACCCGCCATGCCCCCGTCCCACGATCTGCGCCGGCCGGTACGCGTCGTGGCCGGGCTGTACGTGTGCGGCGACCACCGCGACACCAACACCGTGCAGGGGGCCCTGCGTTCCGCCCGCCGCGCCACCACCGCAGTACTGCGCGACTTCGGCATCCCCCTCCCGGCCACCCCAGAACCCGCCGTTCCGGTGGCGGCCTGAGAACCACCCGGGAACGCCGCCGGGGCTGGATTGCCCGCAGGGCAATTCCAGCCCCGCCGGCGTTTGAGGCGCGGGGGGCCCGGGGGCAGAGCCCCCGGCAGCCGACCCGCAGGGTCAAGACAACGCAGCCACCCGGTCCCGATAGGTCCGCACGGCAGACGCATCACGAAACGGCTCCAGCCGCCGCTCGAAGTCCCGTACGTACTCCACCGCCCGAACCGACCGCATCTCCATGGCCTGCTGCGCAGCCTCCGCACCCAGCGCGCACGCCTGGTCCAGCTCGCCCAGCCCCAGCCGGGCCGTGGCCAGCACCACCCGGCAGAACAGCCGGGACCGCGCGTAGGCCGGCGCCCGCAGCTGCAAGGACCGCTCCGCGTGCTGCGCCGAGGCCCGGTACTGCTGGAGGTCCCGGTGGCAGTGCCCGAACTCGTCGGCCAGCTGCGCCTCGTCGAAGAACCGGCCCCAGTGCGGTACGTCGTCCCCGGGCCGCGCCGCGCCCAGCGCCCGCTCGGCCCGCACCAGCGAAGCCGTCGACGCCCTGACCTCGCCCATCACCGCGTGCCCCCGGGCCTCCGCCGAGTGCAGCAGCGCCTGCACCACCGGCGGCGGGCCGGAACCCACGCCCTGCTGGGCGACCCGGGCCAGCTGCACCGCCTCCCGGCCGTGCCCCAGGTAGACCGCCTGGCGGCTCATGGTGACCAGCACGTAGCTGCCGTACGGCCGGTCCCCGGCGGCCTGCGCGAGGCGCAGCGCCTGCACGAAGTAGCGCTGGGCCAGCCCGTGCGCGGCGATGTCGTACGAGGTCCAGCCCGCGAGCCGGGTCAGGTCGGCCGCGGCGGCGAACAGCCGCCGCCCGGTGGTCTCCCCGTAGGTCCCGCGGAGCATCGGCTCCGCCTCGTGCTCCAGGTAGCGCACCAGCGCCTGCCGGGCGTGGCCGCCGCCGTAGGCCTGGTCCAGGGCGCGGAACAGCTCGCTCACCGAGCGCAGCGCCGCGATGTCCCCGCCCGTCACACGCTGCCCGGGACTGCGGTCGATCTGCCGCTGCAGGGGCACCGAGGCCCGCCCCTGCACCGGGACCCGGGCCGCCGCCGGGTCGGCGCCCCGCCCCACCCGCTCGTCGGCCCGCCCGATCAGCCAGTCCCGGCTGGGCACGACCAGCCCGGCCGGGGTGAAGGCGATCTTCCGCAGCTCGGCGTGGGAGCCGGAGTCCTTGCGCCACAACCCGCTCGCGATGTCCACGGCCTCCTCGGGGGTGGCCGCGAACTCCAGCCCCGCGTACACGGGCGCGCAGGCGTCCAGGCCCAGGTCCTGCGCCGAGAGCCGCCGCCCGAGGCGCCGGGTGAAGACCTCCGCGATCAGCGCGGGGGTGGTCCCGCGCGGCTGCTGCCCGCGCAGCCACCGGGTCACGGAGGTCTTGTCGTAGCGCAGATCGAGACCGTGCTCCAGGCCGAGCTGGTCGACGCGGCGGGCGAGCCCGGCGTTGGAGAACCCGGCTTCCGCGATCAGCGCCGCGAGCTGCCGGTTGGGGACGCGCTGGGCAGGTCGTTCCGTCATCGGCTCCACGGTTTCCTGACGTGACGGACCGGAGTCCCGGCCCTTGAACGGCGTGAATGTAGCGGCGAACTCCGCCTGGACCGCCCTGTCTGTCCCACATTCATCCGATCGTGTGCAGAATCGGTAGGGCTCTTTACGGACCGACCCCCTCCGTCCGCGTACGCTGCGGCCCATGACCCGCAGGCCCAGCGGGGCTCCCCTCCCCGAGCCACGCCCCGAATCCACCGCCCCGCTGCCTCCTCCCGAACTGACCGAGGCCGAGTGCCGGCGCTGCGGGACCTACATCGCGGGGCTCGACGGGCGGTACGCGTGCGGCGTGTGCGGCTGGGTCAACGACCACTCGGAGGGCCACCGCCGGCTGCCGCGGGCCGACGAGGACCCGGACCGGCCGGCCAAGGGCAGAAGGCGTCCCAAGCAGCTGCCCGGGCCGTTGCCGGAGGCGCCGCAGGCGGGCGCGGCGGGGCCGGGCGCGGGTCCGGGGACGGGGCCCTGACGGGTCCCGTACGGGTCGCCGTACCCTTGCTGAGTGCGATACGTGCACACAGCAGGTTCAATGAGGAGGCGCTGCCGTGGCTGAGCTTGGATTTGTCCATCTGGGCTTCGGGCCGGATGCCGTCGAGTACACCGCGGCCTGGGAAGAGCAGCGGCGCGTGCACGCCGCGCGGTTCGCGGACGAGACGGGCGACACCTGCCTCCTGCTGGAGCACCCGCCGGTCTACACCGCGGGCCGTCGCACGGACCCCAGCGAGCGCCCGCTCGACGGCACCCCCGTCGTCGACGTGGACCGCGGCGGCAAGATCACCTGGCACGGCCCCGGCCAGCTGGTCGGCTACCCGATCATGAAGCTGCCGCGCCCGGTCGACGTGGTCGCCCACGTGCGGCGCCTGGAGGATGCCCTCATCCGTACGGCGGCCGAGTTCGGCCTGGAGACCACCCGCGTCGAGGGCCGCTCGGGGGTCTGGGTGCTCGGCGACCCGGTGGAGGAGCGCCCGAAGATCGGCGGCCTCTCCCTGGACTTCGACCCGCGGCTGCACGACGACGAGTTCGACGCCCGGCTGAACGGCCCCGAGTACGCCCCGTCCAACGCCGGCCAGCGCCGCGAGGACCGCAAGCTCGCCGCCATCGGCATCCGGGTCGCCAAGGGCGTCACCATGCACGGCTTCGCGATCAACGTGAACCCCGACAGCACCTGGTTCGACCGGATCATCCCCTGTGGCATCCGGGACGCCGGTGTGACCTCGCTCTCGTACGAGCTGGGCCGCGACATCGGCATCGCCGAGGTGCTGCCGGTCGTCGAGCGCCACCTGAAGGACGTATTCGAGCAGGCGGAACTGCGGCCGCGCGACATAGAGCCGGCCGTGGGCTAGCGGCCCCGGGGAATGCGTCCGGCCGGCCCCAGGTTGGCGGACGTAAGAGCGTACGAAATTACGGGCGTACCCTGGTGGGCGCCGAAGAATCGAAGTCACAGGGAGCCGGTCGTGTCCGCAGTCGCACCCGACGGACGCAAGATGCTGCGCCTCGAGGTCCGGAACAGTCAGACCCCCATCGAGCGCAAGCCCGAGTGGATCAAGACCCGGGCGAAGATGGGTCCCGAGTACACCAAGATGCAGGCCCTGGTGAAGGGCGAAGGACTGCACACGGTGTGCCAGGAGGCAGGCTGTCCGAACATCTACGAATGCTGGGAGGACCGCGAGGCCACCTTCCTCATCGGTGGCGACCAGTGCACCCGGCGCTGTGACTTCTGCCAGATCGACACGGGCAAGCCCGAGGCCCTCGACCGCGACGAGCCGCGCCGCGTCGGAGAGTCCGTGGTCACCATGGACCTGAACTACGCCACCATCACCGGCGTCGCCCGCGACGACCTGGCCGACGGCGGTGCCTGGCTGTACGCGGAGACCGTGCGCCAGATCCACCAGCAGACCGCGGGCCGCGAGAGCGGCCACACCAAGGTCGAGCTGCTGGCCCCCGACTTCAACGCGGTCCCGGAGCTGCTGGAGGAGGTCTTCGCCTCCCGCCCCGAGGTCTTCGCGCACAACGTCGAGACGGTGCCGCGGATCTTCAAGCGGATCCGCCCCGGCTTCCGCTACGAGCGCTCGCTGGACGTGATCACCAAGGCCCGTGCGTACGGCCTGGTGACCAAGTCGAACCTGATCCTGGGCATGGGCGAGGAGCGCGAGGAGGTCTCGCAGGCGCTGAAGGACCTGCACGAGGCCGGCTGCGAGCTCATCACCATCACCCAGTACCTGCGTCCCTCGCCGCGGCACCACCCCGTCGAGCGCTGGGTGAAGCCGGCCGAGTTCGTGGAGCTGGCGAAGGAGGCCGAGGAGATCGGCTTCTCCGGTGTGATGTCGGGCCCGCTGGTCCGCTCCTCGTACCGCGCGGGTCGCCTCTACCAGCAGGCGATGGAGAAGCGCGCGAGCGTGTGACGCGCACTACAGCACGGACTCTGTGAACTCGCGCACAAAAACTTACTAAGCAGTAACACCGCATCGGCGCGGCCCCTAGGCTCTTTTCACGAGAGCCCGGCGGGCCGCGCCAATGTTTCGGAAACGTTTGACCGGCTGGTCATGCACTGGTAACACCAATCAGTGACGATGGGTCCACACACCGCACACACCGCCCACACAGCACGTACCCCGAACACCATGCAGACGTGAGCACCGTGAAAGGGATCGACATCATGCAGGCCGCGCCCGTACGCGCCATCGCCATCCCGTCCGTCACCGACGCCTTCCGGGGCATCGAGTCGCTGCTCATGAGCGGCGCCCGCCGCAACGCCTGGACGGCGGTCCTCGAAGACCGCCGCCGGGCCAAGGACCGGGTCGAAACCGAACACGTACTTGAGGCCGCGGCGACCCGGACCCCGCAGGCCACGTAAACTTCGCTCTATGGCGAGGAAGTCAAACGCAGAGACTGCTGCGAACCCCGGGCGACTGAAGCAGATCGCCCTCACGTACAAGATGACGCGCAAGGCCGACCCGAAGGTCGGTCTGATTCTCGCGGGCGTGGGAATCGTCACCTTCGGTGTCTTTCTTGCGATCGGCTTCCTGATCGGCCACCCGGTCTACCTGGGCATCCTGGGCTTCCTGGTGGCGTTCCTCGCGATGGCGATCGTCTTCGGACGACGGGCCGAGCGGGCTGCCTTCGGGCAGATGGAGGGGCAGCCGGGCGCGGCCGCGGCCGTACTGGACAACGTGGGACGGGGCTGGACCACCACCCCCGCCGTCGCGATGAACAGGAGCCAGGACATCGTGCACCGGGCCGTCGGCAAGGCCGGCGTGGTGCTGATCGCCGAGGGCAATCCGAACCGCGTGAAGCTCCTGCTCGCGAACGAGAAGAAGAAGCTGGCCCGGATCATGCCGGACGTGCCGGTCCACGACTTCATCGTGGGTACGGGCGAGGGCGAGGTGCCGCTCAAGAAGGTGCGCACCACCCTGCTCAAGCTGCCGCGCGTGCTGTCCGGCCCCCAGATCACCCAGGTGAACGACAAGCTGCGCGCCATGGGCGACCTCATGAGCAACATGCCGCTGCCGAAGGGCCCGATGCCCAAGGGCATGAAGATGCCGCGCGGCGGGAAGATGCGCTGATCCGCCGACCTGATCTGCGCACCTGATCCGGGTACCTGATTTTCGTACCTGATTTTCGTATACGACACAGAGGCGCCCCCGAGCCGAAGCCCGGGGGCGCCTCTGTGCGTGCGTCTGCTGTGCGTGCGGCGGCGAGCCGTGGCCGGGAGCCGTCAGATGCGGACCTGTACGGCGCGGGAGAGCCTGTCGTGCAGGCCGCGGCCGTCCCGGTCCCAGACCAGCGCCGGGACGAGCAGGGCCAGCAGCAGGGTGCGCAGCACCACCCGGCCGAAGCCCAGGCGGCCGCCGTCCTCCGCGAGTACCCGGAGCCCGACGATCCGCTTGCCGGGCGTGAAGCCCACGGTGCCCACGGTGAGGAGGCTCACGAGGACGAAGAGGCCCAGCGTCCAGTTGCCCGTGGCCGCCAGGTTGCCGCCCGTGATCAGCCCGTACGCAATCACCTGGCAGCCGACCCAGTCGATGGCGACACCGCCCAGCCGCCGCCCGAACCGGGCGACGGAGCCGGGGCCGTACTGCGGCAGGCCCAGCCGTTCGCCCCGGTAGCCGAAGTCGATACCCATGTCCTCGGCGGCCGCGCGGGGGCCGGAGAGCCATGATCCGATTGCTTGCCTCTTGTCCACCCGACCACGGTACCGGTGGCGCTCCACAGGACTCCGGCCGGACCCTGGTTAACTTGTGCGAAACAAATGGGTCATGCTTGGGAAATCCCGTCTGCTTATGGTCGGGTCAGCGTGCGGCACCGCACTGACGCACCACGAGCTATAAAGCCCGCCCCTGCCCCGGGGTCGGGAGTAGGAGGAGTTGGATGTTCCAGAACGCCGACGAAGTGAAGCAGTACATCGAGGAGAACGACGTCAAGTTCGTCGACGTCCGCTTCTGCGACCTGCCTGGTGTGATGCAGCACTTCACCATCCCGGGGCGCGCGTTCGACCCGAACGAGGAGCTGGCCTTCGACGGCTCCTCGATCCGCGGCTTCCAGGCGATCCACGAGTCCGACATGGCGCTGCGTGCCGACATCAGCACCGCGCGTCTGGACCCGTTCCGCAAGGACAAGACGCTCAACATCAACTTCTTCATCCACGACCCGATCACGGGCGAGGCCTACAGCCGTGACCCGCGCAACATCGCGAAGAAGGCGGAGGCGTACCTGGCCTCCACCGGCATCGCCGACACCGCGTACTTCGGCCCCGAGGCCGAGTTCTACGTGTTCGACAGCGTGCGCTTCGCGACCACGGCGAACGAGAGCTTCTACCACATCGACTCCGAGGCCGGCGCCTGGAACACCGGCTCCGAGGAGAACAACCGTGGTTACAAGGTCCGCTACAAGGGTGGTTACTTCCCCGTAGCCCCGGTCGACCACTTCGCCGACCTGCGCGCCGAGATCTCCCTCGAGCTGGACGCCCAGGGCCTCCAGGTCGAGCGTCAGCACCACGAGGTCGGCACCGGCGGCCAGGCCGAGATCAACTACAAGTTCAACACGCTGCTCGCCGCGGCCGACGACCTGATGCTCTTCAAGTACATCGTGAAGAACGTCGCCTGGCGCAACGGCAAGACCGCGACCTTTATGCCGAAGCCGATCTTCGGTGACAACGGCTCGGGCATGCACGTGCACCAGTCGCTCTGGGCCAACGGCGACCCGCTGTTCTACGACGAGGCCGGCTACGCGGGCCTGTCGGACACCGCCCGCTACTACATCGGCGGCATCCTCAAGCACGCCCCGTCGCTGCTGGCGTTCACCAACCCGACGGTGAACTCCTACCACCGCCTGGTACCGGGCTTCGAGGCGCCGGTCAACATGGTGTACTCGCAGCGCAACCGCTCCGCCGCCATGCGCATCCCGATCACGGGCTCGAACCCGAAGGCCAAGCGCGTCGAGTTCCGCGCGCCGGACCCGTCCTCGAACCCGTACCTCGCCTTCGCGGCGCTGCTGCTCGCGGGCCTCGACGGTGTGAAGAACAAGATCGAGCCGATGGAGCCGATCGACAAGGACCTGTACGAGCTCTCGCCCGACGAGCACGCCAGCGTCCCGCAGGTCCCGACCAGCCTGGACGCGGTCCTCAAGGCCCTGGAGGAGGACCACGAGTACCTCCTGGCCGGCGGTGTCTTCACCCCCGACCTGATCGAGACCTGGATCGACTACAAGCGCACGCACGAGATCGCCCCGATCGCGCTGCGCCCGCACCCGCACGAGTTCGAGCTGTACTTCGACCTCTAGGTCGCGACCGCTCGGATCGAGCGTCATGCCTGATGGGAGGCCCCCCGCCACTCTCCACGGAGAGCGGCGGGGGGCCTTTCGCTTTGACAGGGCAGCGGGGCCGGGCGAGGGTGGAAATGACCTAAAGGCCACATAAGCGAGATATGTGCGGAGGTGCATGAAGATGCGCCGTAGGATCCTCGCGGCAGTCCTGGCGGGCGCCGCCGGAGTCGCCATCGGCCTGCTGCCGGTCGGCACCGCCTCGGCCACCAGCACGGGCAACGGCACCTGGAGGTGCTCGGACAACCGGAACGACTGGCGCTGGGACGAATGCTGCAACCGGGACTGGCGTGACCGTGACCGTCCCAGCTGGTGCTGGGACGACGGCGGAGTCGGCGGCAACGGCGGCAACGGGCGCCACGACTGGAGCAACTGGCACGACTCGAACTGGCGTGACGCGAACTGGAACGACTCCGGTCGCGGCGGCAACGGTGACTGGGGCAACGGTCGCGGCGGAAACGGCGACTGGGGCAACGGTCGCGGCGGCAACGGCGACTGGAACGACTCCGGCCGTGGCGGCAACGGTGACTGGGGCAACGGCGACTGGGGTGGCGGTCGCGGTGGCAACGGTGACTGGGGCGGCGGCGGTGGCAACGGTGACTGGGGTGGCGGAGGCAACGGAGGCTGGGGTGGTGGCCGCTGAGGCCGGTCAGGACACGAAGGGCCGCGGGCCCGCGCCGATGCCCCTGCCGCGCTGAGCTCAGCGCAGCAGGGGCATCGCGCCGGTGAGGTCGCGCAGGCAGCGGACCGCGAGTTCGGCGGGGGAGCCGGGGCCCGACACCGGGGCGTCCGTGGCCGACCAGACCTCCAGGGAGACGCGGATCGCGTCCGTGGCCGCCGCGGCGAGCAGGCGCACGCCAAGCGGGTCGGCGTCCGGGCCGGCCAGCCGGGACACCACCGGGACCAGGCGCTCCTCGGAGTCCTGGTTCACCCGGTACCAGACCGCGCGCAGGGCCTCGTCGGTCGTCGCCGCGCGCAGCAGCCCGCGGGTCACCTCCAGGCCCTCCATGACCGCCTGGGGGCCGCTCAGCGAGCGGGTGACGGCCCGTTCCAGGGCCTCGGCGAGCGGAGTGCCGGGGTCCTCTTCGGCGAGCAGGGCGCGCCAGGCGTCGCCGCCGCCCGCGAGCAGCGGGGCGACCGCCTCCTGCTTGTTGCGGAAGTAGCGGTAGAACGTGCGCAGTGCCACGCCCGCCCGGTGAGCGATGTCCTCGGCGGTGGTGCCGTCGGGGCCGTGCTCGGCGAAGAGTTCGCAGGCCGCGCGGGCGATGTCGAGCTGGGTGGCGGCCTTGCGGCGCTCGGTCAGCGACTGGGCTCCGGGGCCGGCCTGGGGAGAGTACGGACGAGGGGATCTCACGGGGTGAAGCGTACCTCTCGCCCGCACGCCTGATTGCATGCATTGTCACTCTGGCAAAACGTGTCATCCACTCGGTACCCTCGCCCCATGAACCGTTACGAAGGACGTCGCGTCCTCATCACCGGCGGCGGGTCCGGCATCGGCCAGGCCACCGTCCACCGCATCCTCTCCGAGGGCGGCCGGGTCCACACCGTGGACGTCAGCGAGGCCGGGCTGAAGGCGACCGCCGAGCGGGCCGCCGCCGACGGGCACGCCGACCGGCTGACCACCGCGCTCCTCGACATATCCGACGAGAGCGCCGTCAAGGAGGGCGTGGCCGCCGCGGCCGGTGCCCTCGGCGGGATCGACGTGCTCGTCAACGCCGCGGGCATCCTGCGCTCCGCGCACACCCACCAGACCACGCTCGACCTCTGGAACCAGGTCATCGGGGTCAACCTGACCGGCACCTTCCTGATGGTCCGCGAGTCGCTGGCGGCCCTGCTCGCCGGGGACCGGCCGGTCGTCGTGAACTTCAGCTCCACCTCGGCGTCCTTCGCCCACCCCTACATGTCCGCCTACGCGGCCAGCAAGGGCGGCATCCAGTCCATGACCCATGCCCTGGCGGCCGAGTACAGCAAGCAGGGCCTGCGCTTCGTCGCCGTGGCGCCCGGCTCCATCGAGAGCGGCATGACCACCGGCACCGGCCCCGGCCTGCCCGAGGACACCGACTGGTCGCTGTTCGCCAAGCTCGCCCCGGCCCTCGGCCAGGGCTTCGCCGGCCCCGAGACGGTGGCCGGCGTCGTCGCCATGCTGGCTTCCGAGGACGGCGCCTTCATCACCGGCACCGAGATCCGCATCGACGGCGGCACCCACTACTGAGCCGCCACCACTGAGCCGCGACTGCCGGCCGTCGGCGCCGGGCCGCAGGTCAGTCCCGGAACCGGTCCCAGAGCCGGGGGAAGCGCTCCGCGAGCACGGCCTCGTTCTCGAAGTCCAGCGGGGTGCCCTCCGGCTCCGCCGCCTGCACGGGAACGCCGAGGTCCGGCGCCACCGAGCCGGTCAGCTGCTCGTAGGCCTCGTCGGCCGCGTACCCCAGCTCCTCGCCGTCCCCGTCGATCTCCTCGTCGAAGTCCACCAGGAGCTCCGCCAGCTGGTCGGGATCGTGGACGCCGCCCTCGAAGACCTCCCGCCCCTGGCCGATCAGCCAGCAGCGGAAGTAGTCGAAGGCGTCGTCGCTCGCGCCGTCGAGCAGCACCCAGGCCGCGCCCCACAGGTCCCAGGTGTACGCCCGGTTGTACCGCGACTCGAAGTGCCGGGCGAAGTCCAGGACGGAATCCGGGTCCAGCTGCGCCAGCCGTTCCACGAGCAGCTCGGCGTGCTCCTCGGGGTCGCCCTCGGCGGCCTCGCGGGTACGGTCGACGATCTCCCAGAACTCCGTCTCGTCCATCACGGCTCAAGCATCACGGGTCCGCCCCCGCACCGCCACCGCTCATACGGCCAAAGGCCGGTGTCCGACCCCCACGGGGGACGAACACCGGCCTTCGGCACGTCAGTCAGGAACGGCTCCGGGGCTCAGAGGCCGTAGCGCTCCCGGGCCTCCTTGACGGAGGACGCCGGTACCTCGCCGCGGCGGGCGAGCTGGGCCAGCGCGGCCACCACGATCGACTGGGCGTCGACACCGAAGTGGCGGCGGGCGCCCTCACGGGTGTCGGACAGACCGAAGCCGTCCGTGCCCAGCGAGGTCCAGTCCTGCTCCACCCACTGGCTGATCTGGTCCGGGACCTGACGCATCCAGTCGGAGACGGCGAGGACGGGGCTGGTGACGCCCTCCAGCGCGCGGGTGACGTACGGGGTGCGCACCTCGCCGCGCAGCAGCGCCTCGTCGCACTCCAGCGCGTCGCGCCGCAGCTCGCCCCAGGAGGTGGCGGACCAGACGTCGGCGGCCACGTTCCAGTCGGCGGCGAGGAGCTTCTGCGCCTCCAGGATCCAGTGGATCGCCGTGCCCGAGGCCATCAGCTGGACCTTCGGGGCATCGGCGGCCGGGGCCGCCTCGGCGAGGTCGGCCGCCGTGTTGAAGCGGTACAGACCCTTGAGGATGCCCTCCTCGACGCCCTCGGGCATCGCGGGCTGCACCTTCGGCTCGTTGTAGACCGTCAGGTAGTAGAAGACGTCCTCGGGCTGCTCGCCGTACATCCGGCGCAGACCGTCCTTGACGATCACCGCGATCTCGTACGCGAAGGCCGGGTCGTAGTTGAGCGACGCCGGGTTCGTGGACGCGATCAGGTGCGAGTGGCCGTCCGCGTGCTGGAGGCCCTCACCGGTCAGCGTGGTGCGGCCGGCCGTGGCGCCGACGATGAAGCCCTTGCCGAGCTGGTCGGCGAGCTGCCACATCTGGTCGGCGGTGCGCTGCCAGCCGAACATCGAGTAGAAGATGTAGAACGGGATCATCGGCTCGCCGTGCGTCGCGTACGACGTGCAGGCGGCGATGAAGTCGGCCATGGCGCCGGCCTCGGTGATCCCCTCGTTGAGGATCTGGCCGTCCTTGGCTTCCTTGTAGTACATGAGCTGGTCGCGGTCGACCGGCTCGTACGTCTGGCCCAGCGGCGAGTAGATGCCGGCCGACGGGAAGAGGGACTCCATACCGAAGGTACGGGCCTCGTCGGGGACGATCGGCACCCAGCGCTTGCCGGTCTCCTTGTCCCGCATCAGTTCCTTGACGAGCCGGACGAAGGCCATGGTGGTGGCCATCTCCTGCTTGCCGGAGCCCTTGAGCAGCGGGGCGAAGGAACGGTCGGCCGGAGCCGGCAGGGCCACGTGCTTGACCTTGCGGGCCGGGGCCGGGCCGCCGAGCGCCGCGCGGCGCTCGTTCAGGTACTGCACCTCGGGGCTGTTCGCGCCCGGGTGGCCGTACGGGACGACGCCGTCGGCGAAGGCGCTGTCCGGGATCGGGAGGCCAAGGAGGTCACGCATGTCCTTGAACTCGTCGATCGTCAGCTTCTTCATCTGGTGGTTCGCGTTCTTCGACTCGAACCCGGCACCCAGCGTGTAGCCCTTGACGGTCTGCGCGAGGATGACCGTCGGCGCGCCCTTGTGCTCCAGGGCGGCCTTGTACGCGGCGTAGACCTTGCGGGGCTCGTGGCCGCCGCGGGAGCTGTGGAAGCACTCGGCGATCTTCGCGTCGGACAGGACGCCCGCCAGCTGCACGAGCTCGGCGTTGGCGCCGAAGAAGTGCTGGCGGATGTAGGCCACGTCGCGGGTCGCGTACGTCTGGAACTGCGCGTCCGGTACCTCGCGCAGGCGGCGTACCAGGGCGCCCGTGGTGTCGAGCTGGAACAGCTCGTCCCAGGCGGAGCCCCACAGCGACTTGATGACGTTCCAGCCGGCGCCGCGGAACTGGGCCTCCAGCTCCTGGACCACGCGGAAGTTGGCGCGGACCGGACCGTCGAGGCGCTGCAGGTTGCAGTTGATGACGAAGGTCAGGTTGTCGAGCTGCTCGCGGGAGGCGAGGGCCAGGGCGGCGGTCGACTCGGGCTCGTCCATCTCGCCGTCGCCCAGGAAGGCCCAGACGTGCGAGTTGGCGGTGTCCTTGATGCTCCGGTTCTGCAGGTAGCGGTTGAAGCGCGCCTGGTAGATCGCGGAGAGCGGGCCGAGGCCCATGGACACCGTCGGGAACTCCCACAGCCACGGCAGGCGCCGCGGGTGCGGGTAGGACGGCAGGCCGTTGCCGCCGGACTCCTGGCGGAAGTTGTCGAGCTGCTGCTCGGACACGCGGCCGTCGAGGAAGGCGCGGGCGTAGATGCCGGGGGAGGCGTGGCCCTGGATGTAGAGCTGGTCGCCCGATCCGTCGGCCTCCTTCCCGCGGAAGAAGTGCTGGAAGCCGGTCTCGTACAGCCAGGCCGCGGAGGCGAAGGTGGCGATGTGGCCGCCGACGCCGTACTTGGAGCCGCGGGTCACCATGGCGGCCGCGTTCCAGCGGTTCCACGCGGTGATCCTGGCTTCCATCTCCATGTCACCGGGGAACTCGGGCTCCGCGGCGGTGGGGATGGTGTTGACGTAGTCCGTCTCCAGCAGCTTCGGCAGCGCGAGGCCGGCGGCCTCGGCGTGCTGGAGCGTGCGGCGGAGCAGGTATTCGGCGCGGCGCGTACCGGCGGCCTGAGCGACGGCGTCGAGGGAGGCCGCCCATTCGGCGGTCTCCTCGGTGTCGCGGTCCGGGAGCTGGTCGAGCTCGCTCGGAAGCTTTCCTACGGGGTCGGACATCGGTGTGCGCCGCCTTCCGGACAAAGGAGAGGTGGTGAAAAAATCCCTGACGGGCAGGACAGGGTCGTTGGACCTGGTTGAGGTCCGGGTCGACTGTAAATCCCTGATCGATGATCGATCAAACGAATGTGGCATAGAAATGTCCAACGGGACAAAAGTCGGCACCGCGTGCCAGTAAATTAGGCACGCAGTGCCGGGCAAACCCGGACAATCCTCCTGGTCAGGCGCGCGGAGCGCAGCCCAGGACATGCCGCTTCACGAGCAGCCCGATCTCCGGATCCTGATTGCGGAACGCCTCGACGAGGGCTTCGTGCTCCTCCGCGTAGGACTTCTGGACCGTCCCCAGCCAGCGGATGGACAGGGCCGTGAACACCTCGATGCCCAGGCTCTCCCAGGTGTGCAGCAGCACGCTGTTCCCCGCCGCCCGCACCATCTCCCGGTGGAAGCCCACCGTGTGCCGCACCTGCGCCGTGCCGTCCTCGGTCCGGTCCGCCTCCCACAGGGCGGCGACGTGCGGCTCCAGGGCGCTGCAGTCGGCCGCCAGCCGGGGCGCGGCCAGCTCCGCCGCGATCTGCTCCAGGCCGGCCCGGACCGGGTAGATCTCCTCCAGGTCCGCAGCCGACAGGTTCCGTACCCGTACGCCCTTGTTCGGCGCCGACTCGATCAGCCGCAGGGTCTCCAGCTCGCGCAGGGCCTCCCGTACGGGCGTCTGGCTGACCTCCAGCTCCACCGCGATCCGGCGCTCCACGATCCGCTCGCCGGGCTTCCAGCGCCCGCTGACGATCCCCTCCACGATGTGCTCGCGGATCTGCTCGCGCAGCGAGTGCACGACGGGTGGGGTGATCATCGGGGCTTCATCTCCTGATGGCTGGGCAGGTCGCGGGGCCTGATGCGTAGACAATACGGCGGCGCGGGTGAACGCGAAGCGTTCCAGGTGGCAGGCGCTGGGTGAGGCTGGTTACAGGGTGGCAGCCGCAGAGCGCCCAGGGTACGACGACGGCGCCCCCGCCCGGGAGTTACCCGGGCGGGGGCGCCGTACGCGGCTCCTGGCGGAGCGGTGAGCCTTACAGGCCGTTCAGATCCTCACGGTCTCAGAGACCGAGCTCGACCTCGAACTCGCCGGCCTCGAGGATCGCCTTGACGGCCGAGAGGTACCGGGCCGCGTCCGCGCCGTCCACCAGGCGGTGGTCGTAGGACAGGGTCAGGTACGTCATGTCGCGGATGCCGATGTTCGTGCCCTCGGCGGTCTCGATGACCACCGGGCGCTTGACCGTGGCACCGATGCCCAGGATGGCGACCTGGTTCGGCGGCACGATGACCGTGTCGAACAGCGCACCGCGCGAGCCGGTGTTGCTGATGGTGAAGGTCGCGCCCGACAGCTCGTCCGGCGTGATCTTGTTGCCACGGACCTTGGCGGCCAGGTCGGCGGTCGCCTTGGAGATGCCCGCCAGGTTGAGGTCACCGGCACCCTTGATGACCGGGGTCATCAGGCCCTTCTCGGAGTCCACGGCGATGCCGATGTTCTCCGAGTCGAAGTAGGTGATGGTGCTCTCGTCCTCGTTGATCCGGGCGTTGACGACCGCGTGGGCCTTCAGCGCCTGGGCCGCGGCCTTGACGAAGAACGGCATCGGCGAGAGCTTGACGCCCTCACGGGCCAGGAACGCGCCCTTGGCCTTCTCGCGCAGCTTCATGATCTTGGTGATGTCCACCTCGACCACGGAGCTGAGCTGCGCCTGCGAGTGCAGGGCCTTCATCATGTTGTCGCCGATGACCTTGCGCATGCGGGTCATCTTGACCGTCTGACCGCGCAGCTCGGAGACCGCGGCGGCCGGAGCCTTGGCGGCCGGAGCGGCAGCGGCCGGCGCCGGGGCGGCAGCGGCCTTGGCGGCCTCGGCGGCAGCCAGGACGTCCTGCTTGCGGATACGGCCACCGACACCGGTGCCCGAGACCTGCGACAGGTTGACGCCGGACTCCGAGGCGAGCTTGCGCACCAGCGGGGTCACGTACGCGGCCTCGTCACCGGCGAACGCCGGGGCGGCGGCCGGAGCAGCAGCCGGAGCCGGGGTCACCGGAGCCGGAGCTGCCACCGGGGCGGCAGCCTGGACCGGGGCCGGAGCGGCCACCGGGGCGGCCGGAGCCGGAGCGGCGACCGGAGCCGGGACGGCCGGAGCAGCCACCGGAGCCGGAGCGGCAACGGGAGCCGGGGCGGCGGCCGGAGCCGCAGCGGCGGGGGCCGGAGCGGCCGCGGGGGCAGCGCCGGCCACGCCGATGACGGCCAGCCGGGCGCCGACCTCGGCGGTCTCGTCCTCGCCGACCAGGATCTCCAGCAGCGTGCCGGAGACCGGCGCCGGGATCTCGGTGTCGACCTTGTCCGTGGAGACCTCCAGCAGCGGCTCGTCGGCCTCGACCGACTCGCCGACGGCCTTCAGCCAACGGGTGACGGTGCCCTCGGTGACGGACTCGCCCAGAGCGGGCAGCACGACATCAGTGCCGGACGCGGCCGGGGCAGCGGCGGCGGGGGCCTCGGCGACCGGGGCGGGGGCAGCGGGGGCCTCCGCGACCGGAGCCGGAGCGGCCGGAGCCTCGGCGGCGGCCGGCTCGGCAGCCGGAGCGGCGGCCGGGGCCGGGGCGCCGGAGCCGTCGTCGATGACGGCCAGCTCGGCGCCGACCTCGACGGTCTCGTCCTCGGCGACCTTGATGGAGGCCAGGATGCCGGAGACGGGCGAGGGGATCTCGGTGTCGACCTTGTCGGTCGACACTTCGAGAAGCGGCTCGTCGGCCTCGACGCGCTCGCCCTCGGCCTTCAGCCAGCGGGTGACAGTGCCCTCGGACACGCTCTCTCCGAGCGCCGGAAGGGTTACGGAAACCGACATGGTTTCAGTTGCTCCTAACGAATGTGCGGAAGTGGTCGTCGCGCCCGTGACGATTAGTCGTGGGAGTGAAGCGGCTTGCCGGCCAGGGCCAGGTGGGCCTCGCCCATCGCTTCGTTCTGGGTCGGGTGCGCGTGGATGAGCTGCGCGACCTCGGCCGGCAGAGCCTCCCAGTTGTAGATCAGCTGGGCCTCGCCGACCTGCTCGCCCATCCGGTCACCGACCATGTGGACGCCGACCACGGCACCGTCCTTGACCTGGACGAGCTTGATCTCGCCCGCGGTCTTGAGGATCTTGCTCTTGCCGTTGCCCGCGAGGTTGTACTTGAGGGCCACGACCTTGTCCGCGCCGTAGATCTCCTTGGCCTTGGCCTCGGTGATGCCGACGGAAGCGACCTCGGGGTGGCAGTAGGTGACGCGCGGGACACCGTCGTAGTCGATCGGGACGGTCTTGAGACCGGCCAGACGCTCCGCGACCAGGATGCCCTCGGCGAAGCCGACGTGCGCCAGCTGGAGGGTGGGGACGAGGTCACCGACGGCCGAGATGGTCGGCACGTTGGTCTGCATGTACTCGTCGACCAGGACGTAGCCGCGGTCCATCGCGACGCCCTGCTCCTCGTAGCCCAGACCCTGCGAGACCGGGCCGCGGCCGATGGCGACCAGCAGCACCTCGGCCTCGAAGGTCTTGCCGTCGGCGAGGGTGACGCGGACGCCGGTCTCGGTGTACTCGGCCTTGTCGAAGAAGGTGCCGAGGTTGAACTTGATCCCGCGCTTGCGGAACGCGCGCTCCAGCAGCTTCGAGCTGTTCTCGTCCTCGACCGGCACGAGGTGCTTGAGGCCCTCGACGACGGTCACGTCGGTGCCGAAGGACTTCCACGCCGAGGCGAACTCGACGCCGATGACGCCGCCGCCGAGCACGATCGCGGACTGCGGCACGCGGTCCAGGACCAGCGCGTGGTCCGAGGAGATGATGCGGTTGCCGTCGATGTTCAGGCCCGGCAGCGACTTCGGCACGGAGCCGGTCGCCAGCAGGATGTGGCGGCCCTGGATGCGCCGGCCGTTCACGTCGACGGAAGTCGGCGAGGAGAGGCGGCCCTCACCCTCGATGTACGTCACCTTGCGGGAGGCGACGAGGCCCTGCAGGCCCTTGTACAGGCCCGAGATGACCTCGTCCTTGTACTTGTGCACACCCGCGATGTCGATGCCCTCGAAGGAGGCCTTGACACCGAACTGGGCGGCCTCGCGAGCCTGGTCCGCGATCTCGCCCGCGTGCAGCAGAGCCTTCGTGGGGATGCAGCCGTTGTGCAGGCAGGTGCCGCCGAGCTTGTTCTTCTCGATCAGGGCAACGTCCAGACCCAGCTGGGATGCGCGCAGAGCCGCGGCGTAACCGCCACTGCCACCGCCGAGGATCACTAGGTCGAAAACGGTGCTGGCGTCGTTCGCCACGTCACGTCCTCCATGCATGTGCGCCGGGCACCGGTCCTCTGTGACCGGGCGGCGGCTGGTAATCGGCCGCTAGTTCTTCGGCCCTGTGGTGGGGGCCCTGTCCTGCCGAGAACCCATCTTCGCATTTGTCGGGGGAACGCGGGACGCCGGGCCCACGATGTGGCAGGTCGTTCTGCCCGGAGCGAGGGTTACCAGTGCGTAGAAACCTACGGATTTCGTTGTCGGTGAACACGGCCTCAAGCCCTGATCGAGTGGCCGACCAGGGCTTGAGGCATGTCACATCCAGCGGTACGGGACCAGGTCAGCCCAGGTCACCCGTGGCCGTACGCTCGGCGAGACGCACCAGGGTGCGCACGGCCGAGCCGGTGCCGCCCTTGGGGGTGTAGCCGTACGGCGCGCCCTCGTGGAAGGCCGGGCCGGCGATGTCGAGGTGGGCCCAGGTGATGCCCTCGCCGACGAATTCCCGCAGGAAGAGACCGGCCACCAGGCCGCCGCCCATGCGCTCGCCCATATTGGCGATGTCGGCGGTGGGGGAGTCCATGCCCTTGCGCAGGTCCTCGGGGAGCGGCATCGGCCACGAGGACTCGCCGACCTCCTCGGCGATCTCGTGGAGCGCCGTACGGAACGCGTCGTCGTTGGCCATGACGCCGAAGGTGCGGTGGCCCAGGGCCAGCACCATGGCGCCGGTCAGGGTGGCGACGTCGACGATCGCGTCCGGGTTGTCCTCGGAGGCCCTGGTCAGCGCGTCACCCAGGACCAGACGGCCCTCGGCGTCGGTGTTGAGCACCTCGACGGTCTTGCCGCTGTACATGCGCAGCACGTCACCGGGGCGGGTGGCGGAGCCGGACGGCATGTTCTCGGCGAGGGCGAGCCAGCCGGTGACGTTGACCTGCAGGCCCAGCTTGGCGACCGCGGTGACGGCGGCGAAGACGGCGGCGGCGCCGGCCATGTCGCACTTCATCGTCTCGTTGTGGCCGGCCGGCTTCAGGGAGATGCCGCCGGAGTCGTAGGTGATGCCCTTGCCGACGAAGGCCAGGGTCTTCTCCGCCTTGGGGTGGGTGTACGAGAGCTTCACCAGGCGCGGCAGGTTCTCGGAGCCCTTGCCGACACCCATGATGCCGCCGAAGCCGCCCTTGACCAGCGCCTTCTCGTCCAGGACCTGGACCTTGACGCCGTTCTCCTTCGCCGTCGCGGAGGCGACCGCGGCGAAGGACTCGGGGGTGAGGTCGTTCGGCGGGGTGTTGACCAGGTCGCGGGCGATGTTGACCTCGGTCGCGACGACCGTGGCGCGCTCGGCCGCGGCCTTGTGCTCCTTGTCGCGCGGCTTGGCACCCAGCAGGGCGACCTCGGCCAGCGGCTGCTTCGGGCCGGCCTGCTTGTCGCCCGAGCGCTTCTTCTCGCCGCCCTGGTAGGCGGTGAAGGCGTACGCGCCGAGCAGCGCGCCCTCGGCGACGGCGGTGACGGCGGAGGCGTCGTCCAGGGGGAGGGCGAAGGCGGCCTTCTTGCTGCCGTGCAGCGCACGGGCGGCGGCGCCGGCGGCGCGGCGCAGCACCTCCTCGTCGAAGGACTCGTCCTCCTCGGGTACGGAGCCCAGCCCGACCGCCAGCACGACGGGAACCTTCAGGCCGGCCGGGGCCGCCAGCTTGGTGGTCTCGCCTTCGGCACCCGAGGCGCCGAGGGCGTCGAGCACAGCGGCGAGCTTGCCGTCGAACGCCTTGTCCACGGCCTCGGCGCCCTGCGCGACGACCGGGCCCTTGGGGCCCTTCGCCACACCGACCACGAGGGCGTCGGCGCGCAGCGTCGCCGCGCCGGCAGTGCTGAGAGTCAGAGCAGTCACGGTGGTGAAGTCTCGCTTCCGTTTGTGTGTATGGGGCTGCGGTCGCGTCAGGGTCGCCGGCCGCTCCGCAGCGATCGTATTCCGGCCCGTCGGCCGCCGGAAATGAGCCTACGCGTAGGTACTCACCCGTACGCCACTCGAAGGTTTGGCAAGTTGTTCGATCAAGACGCCGCCAGGTTCACCCATCTGTGGCCTCTGTTCCAGGTTTGCCCCTTAGACCTGACGAGGTCCGAGAGACTCGGTCCACTCTCGCAATGGGGACGCGGGGTTCCTTTGCATTGTTTTCAAGCATGACCGCCGCAGGCCGAGGTCGGGGGCGCCTGCAGGGGAAAGGCCCGAAGTAACGGGATCCCCCTCTTGAAGAGGGGGCTCTCAGCCGCTGTAGCTGAGGGCCGCCGCTACCAGCACCAGCCAACAACGCATGTGGGGGTGAACGAAGTTGGCTACGTACCGCGTAGGACAGAAGACCGACCGGGCTGTGCTTCCTCAGCAGCTCGCTCTCGAATTCGAGTCAGCAGACACCCCCCGGATCGGGGACGAAACGGGACTCGAACGCCGTAAGGCACCCGGCACGGTACATCTGCGAGGGGAGACCGCCGATACCTCACCCGGCATCGGCGGCGTCACCCCCGACCGTGAGGTTGGGGAGAAGGCCCGTGAGGGCCAATCCGTCGTGTTCGTCCTGGACAGGCACGGCCAACCGCTGCAGCCGACCAGCCCCGCCAGGGCCCGCAAGCTCCTCCATCAGGACCGGGCAGTCGTGGCCCGGCACACCCCGTTCGTCATCCGGCTGAAAGACCGCACCGTCAGGGAGTCGCAGGTGGACGGTGTGGAACTCGGGATCGACCCCGGCTCCAAGCACACCGGCATAGCCGTGTTCACCGCGAAGGACAGGGAGCGCCGGGGCCTGTACGCGGTCGAACTCGCCCACCGGGGCAGCGCTATCCGGGACAGGCTCACCGCTCGTGCCGCCTACCGGCGCCGTAGGCGCACCAGCAACCTGCGTTACCGCGCACCCCGCTTCTCCAACCGCGCGCGCCCCAAGGGGTGGCTCGCTCCGTCGCTGCGTCACCGCGTGGACACGACCATGTCGTGGACCACACGGATAGCCCGCTGGGCACCCGTCCGTGCGGTGCACGTGGAACGGGTCGCATTCGACACCCACGCCATGTCCAACGGCGGACCGATGGAGGGGGCCGAGTACCAGTACGGCACCCTGCACGGCACCGAAGTCCGCGAATACCTCCTCGCCAAGTGGGGGAGGGCCTGCGCCTACTGCGGTGCCACCGGAGTCCCCCTCAACATCGACCACATCCACCCCCGCTCACGCGGCGGCAGTGACCGCATCTCCAACCTGTGCACCGCCTGCATCCCCTGCAACGAGAAGAAGTCCAACCAGCCCGTCGAAGACTTCCTCAAGCAGTCCCCGGGCCTGCTGGACCGGATCCTCGCCCAGGCCAAGGCCCCACTCCGCGACGCGGCAGCCGTCAACGCCACCCGCTGGGCCCTGTGGCACGCACTGGACGCAGCCCTCCCCAGCGTGCGCGCCGCATCGGGTGGCCGCACCAAATGGAACCGGCAGCGGACCGGCACGCCGAAGACCCACACCCTCGACGCCCTGTGTGTCGGCGAACTCGACACCGTCACCCGAACCCCCGCCCGCGTCCTCGCGGTCACCGCGACCGGACGCGGCACCTACACCCGCACCCGGCCCGACAAGTACGGCTTCCCCCGCCTACGGCTGCCCAGGCAGAAGCAGTTCTTCGGCTACCAGACCGGAGACCTAGCCCGCGCCGTAGTCCCCACCGGCAAGAAGACCGGCACCCACACCGGCCGCATCGCCGTCCGCGCCAACGGCAGCTTCAACATCAAAACCGCACACGGGCTCATCCAGGGCATCAGGCACAAGCACTTCCGCCTCCTCCAGCGAGCCGACGGCTACGCCTACACCACCCGGCCCGAAGGACCCGCCGGCGCCATCTGACCGTCACCGACATATCCGAAGCGACCTCCGGCGCTCCGCGCCGCCGGTCCAAGGATTCGCTTGCTCCCCCAGCCGAAGCGAAGCAGGGGGTTTCCATGAAAGATCCGATGATTTCCACAGAGCCTCCCCTGCTCCGGCCGACCGCCACAGGGCCGGAGTCGAGGGAGGCCTGCGGGGGGAAAGGCCCGGCCCGAAATGGTCACCAAGAAGAACCGGATGAACAGGCTCGCCGCAGCATGCGCCGCGGCGGCCCTGGTGTCCGTCGCACTGCCCGCCGCGACCGCCCAGGCGGCCCCGGCACCACGCGTCGACCTGAAGGTGCTGGTCGTCGACGACGGCGGCAGCTCCGTCGAGGCGATCACCGCCGAACTCCGTGACACCGGGGTCCCCTACACCCGCGTGCAGCTGGGCAGCGGCAGCCGCCCGGTCATCAACGCGGCGTACCTCAGCGACACGGTCGACGGCCGGCCGCGCGCGAAGTACCAGGGCGTCGTCCTGCCGAACGAGAACCCCTTCGGCGAGGGCTCGCCCGAGATGGCCGCCCTGGCCGCGTACGAGACGACGTACGGGATCCGCCAGGTCGACGCCTACACCTGGGCCCACCCGGGCGTGGGCCTGGAGTACACCGACAACGGCGGGTACGGCGGCCAGCTCGACGGCACCCAGGCCGCGGTCACCCCGGCCGGCAAGGCGGGTCCCTTCGGCTACCTCGGCGGGCAGGTCGCCTTCGAGGACAACTCCGCGCTCGTCCCGGAGAGCTTCGGCTTCATGGGCAAGCCGCGGCCCGGCTACACCAGCTACCTCGACGCCCCCGTCGGCGCCGGACGGGCCTCGCTCGTCGGCGAGTACGCCCACGACGGGCGCAGCGAACTGGTCGTCACCTTCGGCTACAACCAGCACCAGCAGCAGTTCCGGCTGCTGGCCCGGGGCATCGTCGAGTGGCTCACCCAGGGCGTCCACCTCGGCCAGAGCCGCAACTACTTCGCCGTCCACGTCGACGACGTCTTCGCCCCCGACGCCCGCTGGAACAAGGAGCTCAACTGCACGCCCGGCGACTACGCCTGCGCCGGCGGGGAGGGCAAGGAGAGCACCATCCGGATGACCGCCGCCGACGCCCAGTACGCGGCGCAGTGGCAGACGTCCAAGAGCTTCAAGCTCGACATGCTCTTCAACGGCGGTGCCGGAGAGGAGTGGAAGGCGGAGAACGGCGGCGTCGACGCCCTGACCGCCCAGCTGGTGGCGGACCGGGCCAAGTTCCGCTGGATGAACCACACCTACACGCACCCCTTCCTCGGCTGCGTCCAGGACACCACCACCGTGCCGTGGAGCTGCGTCAAGAACGCCCAGGGCGCGATCCAGTACATGAGCCGTGCGGAGATCTCCGCGCAGATCCGCGACAACAACAACTGGGCCGCCTCCAAGGGCATCGCCATCGACCGCACCGAGCTGGTCACCGGCGAGCACTCCGGCCTCAAGACCAACCCGCAGCAGGCCCAGGACAACCCCAACCTGGCCGGTGCGCTGGCCGACAACGGCGTCAAGTGGGCGGGCAGCGACAACTCCCGCGAACCCTCCCAGCGCGCCGTCGGCGCCGCCCTGACCGTCCCGCGCCACCCGATGAACGTGTACTACAACACGGGCACCAACGCGGAGATGGCCGACGAGTACAACTGGATCTACACCAGCCGCGCGCACGGCGGCAGCGGTGTCTGCGAGGACAACCCGGCGACCTCGACCTGTCTGCCCGCCCCGGTGGACCCGGCCACCGGCTACCTCGACCACATCGTCCCGCAGGAGGCCCGTACGGCCCTGCGCCACGTGCTGGCCAACGACCCGCGGCCGCACTACGTGCACCAGTCCAACCTCGCCGAGGACCGCACGCTGTACCCGGTGCTCAACCAGGTCCTCGACACCTACCGCGGCCTCTACGCGCCCACCGCGCCGATCGTGAACCAGAGCATGAAGGACACCGGCGTCGAACTCAGCCGCCGCGCCGCCTGGAACAAGGCGGTCGCCGACAACAAGGTCACCGCCTACCGCATCGGCACGACCGTCACCGTCAAGGCGCCCGCCGGCGTCGTGGCCCCGGTCACCGCGCCCACCGGCACCAAGAAGCAACTCCTCCTCGGCACCGCTGACTTCGGTACCGCCTACGCCGGCACCCGTTCCACCTGGACCGGGCCCGAGCTGCTCCAGAGCGCCGTCACGCTGCGCCTGCCCAGCTGAACCGACCGGCCGGCCGCCTCACCATCGGCCGGCCCTCCGACCGGCCCTCCGACCGGCCGCGAGCGGCAGGCCGACGATCCGCCGCCAGTACCACCAGCGCCGGCGCTCCGCGAACCACGGGCGCCGGCCCCTTTTCCGTCCTGGGGGGACACACCGCATGAGCCATGGGCGTCACGTCACCATGCTCACCGAAGGAACCTATCCGCACGTCCACGGGGGAGTCAGCACCTGGTGCGACCAGCTGGTCCGCGGGATGCCGGAGGTCGACTTCAACGTCATAGCCCTGACCGGCTCCGGACGCGAGCCGGTCACCTGGGAACTCCCGCGCAACGTCTACCGCCACACCGCCGTCCCGCTCTGGGGCCCGACCCCGGCCACCGCCGGACGGTTCCCGCTGGGACGCGGCCGCCGCACCGCCCTGCGGGGCAAGGCCCACCGCCGCTTCACCGAGGTCTACGAGGCCTTCCTGCTCGCCCTGCTCGACGCGCCGGCCGATCCCGCCGGCCCCGCCCGCCCCGGCTTCTCCGAGGCCCTGCGCGAACTGGCGCTCCTCGCCCGGGCCGGGAAACTCGCCCCCGCCCTGCGCTCCGAGTCCGTCCTGCGCCTGCTGATGACGCTCTGGACCCGCCCCGGCCTCGCCACCGCCGCCGCGGCGCCCACCATCCACGACGCGCTCACCGCCACCGACCTGCTGGAACACGCGCTGCGGCCGCTCTCCGTGCGCATCCCGCCCGACAGCGTCGCGCACGCCGTCAGCAGCGGCCTCGCCACCCTCCCGGCCCTCGCCGCCAAGTACCTCGACGGAGTCCCCTTCCTCCTCACCGAGCACGGCATCTACCTGCGCGAGCGCTACCTCGGCTACCGCACCGCCGCCCAGCGCTGGCCCGTCAAGGCCCTCATGCTCGGCTTCTACCGCGAGCTCAACACCGAGGGCTACCGGAAGGCCGACCTGATCACCCCCTGCAACCAGTACAACCGCCGCTGGGAGGAGCGCGGCGGCGCCGACTCCGAGCGCATCCGCACCGTCTACAACGGCGTCGACCCGCACGCCTTCCCCGATGCCGGACCCGAACCCGAGGTGCCCACCCTCAGCTGGTGCGGCCGCATCGACCCGATCAAGGACCTCGAAACCCTCATCCGCGCCTACGCGTTCATGCGCGAGGAGCTCCCCGCCCTGCGGCTGCGCCTCTTCGGCCCCGTCCCGGCCGGCTGCGAGGAGTACAAGCTCCGCCTGGAGAAGCTCGCCGCCGAACTCGGGGTGGCCGACGGGATCACCTTCGAGGGCCGCATCGAGCAGGTCGCCCGGGCCTACGGGGCCGGCACCGTCGTGATGCTCTCCAGCATCAGCGAGGGCTTCCCCTTCAGCATCATCGAGGCCATGTCCTGCGGCCGCACCACCGTCTCCACCGACGTCGGCGGGGTGCGCGAGGCCGTCGGCGACACCGGCCTCGTCGTCCCGCCCCGCGAACCCGAGACCATGGCCCGCGCCACCCTCGCCCTGCTCCGCGACGGCGAACGCCGCGCCGAACTCGGCCGGATGTCCCGCAAGCGGGTGGTGGAGAAGTTCACCCTCCACCAGTCCGTGGACGGCTTCCGGCACATCTACCGGGAACTCGCCGGCCAGCCCGTCCTGCCCGTCCACGAGGGCGACGCCTGGACCCAGCGGCTCGCCGACCCCTGGTACCGCGAACTCGCCGCCCTGGGCCGCCCCCAGGCGGACGCCGCCGAAGGAGGCACGTGGTGAGCGGATCGCTCTGGCTCAAGCCGCCCGGCCCGGACGGCGTCCGGGTCCCGGCGGGCCGTGCCGCGGCGGCCCGCCGCGGCACGGCCCCCGGGCCGGGTACCACCGACACCCTTCCCGGCATCCCCCGGCCGCGCGGCGACGGACCGGCCGCCGACCCGATGGACGAACTCGCCGAACGCCTCGACGTGTTCGTGGCCGCCGCCGTCCACCCCGACGAGATCGCGGCCGTCCTGGAGTCCGACGGCATGACCGACGAGTACATCCGGCTCACCTACGGACGCCACGACTCCTTCGCGCTCGCCGAGGAGCTCTACGCCCGGGTGCCCCGCGCCTTCCCGGAACCCGTCGACGTCCCCGACCCCTGGAAGGTCTCCCTCACGGCCTGCCTGCTGCGCGGAGTGATCTTCGCGCTGCCCGGCCTGGCCTACGTACTCGGCGCGCCCCTGCTCGAAGGCCCCCCGGACCGGCTCGGCCTGCCCGCCGGGACGCTGACCCTGCTCGCCGGGGCCCTCATCGGCTGGGTGTGGGACCAGACCCTGTCCCACCGGGCCTACTCCTGGCTCGGCCTCGGCGACCGGGCCGCCGCGGGGCGGACCCTGCTCCTCGGCGCCCCCGCCGGATCCCTGCTGGGCACCGCCGCCGCGCTGGCGGTGCCCGGCGGGCCGCCGTTCTCGTACGCCTTCGCCGCCGGACAGGCCCTCTACGTCGGGGCCGCCACCGTCCTGCTCGTCCTCGGCCGCGAACGCGTCCTGCTGCGCGCGCTCGCGCCGATGGCCGCCGGAGCCCTGCTCGCGCTCTTCGTGGACCTGCCCGTGCCGGTACGGGTCACCCTCCTCGTGGTGTCCCTGCTCGCCGCCTGCACCCTGGCCGTACGGGAGCTGCCGCTGGCCGACGGCGTCCGGGCGGCCGTCCGCCGGATCCGGGGCTGGGCCGAGCGCCGGCCGGGGGAGGGCCCGGTCCGCTGGCAGATGCTGCGGGGTGCCGAGGAGGAGTTCCGGCCGCGCGGGCCCCGGCTCGGGGACTCCGTGCCCTACGGGGTCTTCGGCCTCGGCACCGGCCTGCTCGTCCTGTACGCCGCCCTCGGGGAGGTGCTCGCCGGCGGCCCGGCCGAGGCCGTCGCCGCCCCCTCGGCGGTGGCCCTCACCCTCAGCATGGGCCCCGCCGAATGGCTCCTCCACCGGTTCCGCAGCGGCAGCCTCGCCGGGCTGCGGGCGGCCCGTTCGCCCCGGGCGTTCTGGCGCCGGATGCTCGCCACCCTGACCCGCTGCCTCGCCCTGTACCTGGTGGTGGTGCTGGCCCTGGGCCTGACCGGAACCCTGCTCTGGCCGGGCGCCCCGGGCCTCACCGCGGTCCGCGTCGCCACGCTGCTGCTGCTCGGCACCGTGATGTGGACGGGGCTGCTCCTGCAGTCCTTCGGCGCGGTCCGGCCGGCGGCCGCGGTCTGCGCCTCCGCCGCGATCGCCCAGAGCCTGGCCCTGCTGACCGGGCTGGGACAGCCCCGGCTGGTACAGCTCGTGGTGGCGGGCACGGCCGCCGCCGCACTGGCCGCACTGGTCTGCCTGCTCCTCGGCCGCGCGACCGCGCACCGCTGATGCCACTCCCGATACCCGTGACCCCGTACGAGAAGGACCCCATGCTGCTGGTGCCGCTCTACGAGCACCCCGCCGACCGGCCCCAGGAGTGGGAGCTGCTGATCCGCTCCGCCGGGCGGCTGCACTCCGTGGTGCTCAACCCCGACAGCGGGCCGGGCCGGGCCCCCGACGAACGGTTCGCCGCCGTGGCCGGACGGCTGCGGGACGCCGGGGTGCCCGTCCTCGGCTACGCCGACACCGACTACGGGCGGCGCCCGCACGCGGACGTCGTCCAGGACCTGCTGCGCCACCGCGACTGGTACGCCACCGACGGTGCCTTCCTCGACCAGGCCTCCGCCGATCCGGAACTGCTGCCCCACTACGGGCGGCTCGCCATCGCCGCCCGGGCGGCGGGCGCCCGTACGCTCGTCCTGAACCACGGCGTCCACCCGCACCCCGGGTACGCCGGGCTCGCCGACCTGCTCGTCACCTTCGAGGGGCCCTGGGACGCCTACCGGGACGCGGACGCCGCGCCGCCCTGGACCGCCGACCACCCTGCCCAGCGGTTCTGCCACCTCGTGTACGCGGTCCCGCCGGACGCGCCCGCCGCCCAACTCGCCCACGAGAGGCGGGCGGGGGTGCACTGCGCGGTCCCCGGGACCGGCGCACACCCGTGGGGGACCTTGCCGTACGCCCTGGAGGCAACCGGATGAAGCGTTTCGCCACCGTGCTGGTCGCGGCGCTGCTGCTCACCGCCGCCTGCACCGCGGAGCCGCCGGACGACGGCGAGGACGAGCCGTACCCGTGGCCCGAGCAGGCGCCGGGGGAGTACTGGCGGCCCCCGCCGGGCGTCGGCTGGCAGT
Source organism: Streptomyces sp. NBC_01408 (assembly GCF_026340255.1). GTDB lineage: Bacteria > Actinomycetota > Actinomycetes > Streptomycetales > Streptomycetaceae > Streptomyces. The sequence continues at coordinate 3,312,846 of NZ_JAPEPJ010000001.1, forward strand.
GGCAGCTCACCGGGAAGCTCGACACGTCGGTGAAGGCGCCCGTGTACGACGTGGACGGGTTCACCACCACCAAGGAGCAGGTCGCCGCCCTGAAGAGGGCCGGCCGCAAGACCATCTGCTACCTGTCCACCGGCGCCTGGGAGGACTTCCGCCCTGACGCGGACCAGTTCCCGAAGGAGATGCTCGGCAAGGGCAACGGCTGGGAGGGCGAGCGCTGGCTGGACATCCGGCGGCTGACCGAGCTGGAACCGCTGATAGCCAAACGGTTCGACATGTGCCGCGACAAGGGCTTCGACGCGGTGGAACCCGACAACATGGACGCCTACCGCAACCCCTCGGGCTTCCCGCTCACCGCCGAGGACCAGCTCGCGTACAACCGGCTGATCGCGAAGCTCGCCCACGACCGGGGCCTGGCCGTCGGCCTGAAGAACGACCTGGACCAGATCCCGCAGCTGGTCGGCGAGTTCGACTTCGCGGTCAACGAGCAGTGCGCGCAGTACCGCGAGTGCGAGAAGCTGACCCCCTTCATCGAAGCGGGCAAGGCCGTCTTCCACGTGGAGTACGAGCTGCCGGCGGCCCGCTTCTGCGACCGCTCGCGCGAGCTGAAGCTCAGCTCCCTGCAGAAGCGGAACGACCTGGACGCGTGGCGCCGCGCCTGTTGAACTTTTCAGCCCCTCCGGCGTTTGAGGAGCGGGTCCGGGCAGAGCCCGGTGCCCGGCGGAGCCGGGTTTCCTGGGGCGCCGCCCCAGACCCCGCGCCTCAAACGCCGGCGAGGCTGGAGTGCCCCGGCCAAGGCTGGGAGGGCGCGCCTGCGGAAGCTCCGTGCAGCGGGACCCGGTCGGGCTTGGTCAAAGCGGCAGGATCGCGTGGACCCGGTAGCCGCCGCCGTAGCGCGGCCCGGCGAAGCAGGACCCGCCCAGGGCGGTGGCGCGCTCGCGCATGCCGAGCAGGCCGTGGCCCCCGCCGGACTCGGCCGGCTCCGGCGACCCGTCCGCCGAGGAGCCCCCGTCGTCCAGTACGGTCACCTCCACCGAGGACCCCACCTGGACCACGCTGACCTCGGCGCTGGCCCCCGGACCGGCGTGCTTGCGCACATTGGTCAGCGCCTCCTGGATCACCCGGTACGCCGCCAGGTCCACGGCCGCCGGCAACGGGCCCTTCCCGCCGCCCAGCTGGACCATCACCCGCACCGGCAGCCCGGCGTGCAGGAAGGTGTCCACCAGCTCGTCCAGTACGGCCAGCCCGGGCGCCGGCTCGGTCGGCGCCTCCGGGTCACCGGACTGCCGCAGCAGCCCGACCGTGGCCCGCAGCTCGTTCAGCGCGGACCGGCTGGCGTCCCGTACGTGGGCGAGGGCCTCCTTGGCCTGGTCCGGCCGCTTGTCCATGACGTGCGCGGCCACCCCCGCCTGCACGTTGACCAGGGCGATGTGATGGGCCACCACGTCGTGCAGGTCCCGTGCGATCCGCAGCCGTTCCTCGGCGACCCGCCGCCGGGCCTCCTCCTCCCGGGTCCGCTCGGCCCGCTCGGCGCGCTCCCGGATGGCGTCGACGAAGGCCCGCCGGCTGCGCACCGCGTCACCGGCGGCGGCGGCCATCCCGGTCCAGGCGAAGATCCCGATGTTCTCCTGCGCGTACCAGGGCAGCGGTCCGGCCAGCATGGCCACGCCCGTCAGGCCCGCCATGGTGAGCAGCCCGATCCGCCAGGTCGTGGGCCGGTCGGTGCGGGCGGCCACCGTGTACAGGGCGATCACCGTGCACATGGCGACGGGCGCCCGGGGCTCGCCGGTGGTCAGCTCCAGCAGGGAGAGCCCGCAGGTCACCGCGAGCACGGTGCGCGGCCGACGGCGCCGGAACACCAGGGCCGCCGCGCCGAGCAGCATCAGCAGCAGCGAGAGCGGATCGGGGTTCCGGGTCCCGAACGTCGGCCCGTGCGGCCCGTGCGGATCGGCGAAGGAGCCGACGACCATGGAGACGAACGCCCCGGCCGCGAGCACGGCATCGGTGGCCAGCGGATGGGCCCGCATCCACTGCCGGGTGGACGCGAACGGCCCGAGGTCTGTCGTCACCCCGGATACGGTACGGCCTGGCCGGCGGACACCCCCTGGACGGTGTCCACCCGCGGCCTGGCTAGACGGTGTCCACCGGCGGCGGCCGCCGCCCGATCGGCACGCGGGCGGGCGCCGGACCCCAGCGGGCCCGGGCCAGGCACACCGCCATCACCGCGGCGATGGCCGCCAGGTGCTCCTTGCCCGCCAGGTTGTCCTTGACCAGCACCTCGCCGATCATGGCCAGGACCACCAGGGCTCCGGTCAGGTACGCCCGGTACCGCCAGCACACGTAGATGGCGAGCCCCACCACCGCCGCCGAGGGCCCGGTGTCGTTGACGACGCGGTCGGAGTCGGGCAGGCCGAGAGGGTGGCCGGGGCCGAGCGCGAGCCCGATCCGCGCGTACGTGGTCCCGGCGAGGGTGGCGACGTAGCCGATCAGCAGCGTGCGCCACCAGCCGATGCAGATCTCCGAGATCCCGAAGACGATCAGGACCTGCGCGAGCGCCCCCCACACCGGCAGGTCCAGGGCGGGCACGAACAGCGACAGCGGAGTCCTCAGGAGGGCCAGCCAGAACGGGTCGACCGCCTTGACCGAGCCGAGGTTCTGGACCGGCTGGAAGCCCCAGGACGTGTTCTGCACGATCTGGAAGACCGAGGTCAGGCAGACCGCGCCGAGGGTCATCGGGATCGCGCGCCACTTCTCGCGGGCGAGCGCGTTCCGGACGGTCCAGAACAGGGGACCCCACTCACGGCGGGCGAACCGCCGGAGTGAGGATGTGGTCCGCGCTGTCAACGGCGGGTCTCCAGGTGTCTGCGGTGCAGCCACTTCGGAAGGCCGGGGGCCTCCAGGAAGCCCTCCGCCCGTCCCGCCGCGATACCGATCCGCAGCAGGTCCGAACTCTTCTCGAAGAGCATGAACCGCGGTTCCCAGATCGGCCGGTATTTGGCGTTGGCCCGGTAGAGGGACTCGATCTGCCACCAGCGGGAGAAGAAGCTGAGCAGCGAGCGCCACATCCGCAGCACCGGACCCGCGCCGAGCCGGGACCCGCGCTCGAAGACCGACCGGAACATCGCGAAGTTCAGGGAGACCTGGGTGACCCCGATCTCCTTCGAGCGTTCCAGGAGTTCGATCACCATGAACTCCATCAGGCCGTTCTCGGAGTCCCGGTCACGGCGCATCAGGTCCAGCGACAGCCCCTTGGTGCCCCACGGTACGAAGGACAGCACCGCGCGCAGATCGCCCTTGCCGTCGGTGCACTCCAGCATCACGCACTGGCCGTCTCCGGGATCACCCAGGCGGCCCAGCGCCATCGAGAAGCCACGTTCGGTCGCGCCGTCGCGCCAGTCGTCGGCGCGGCGCAGCAGCTCGTCCATCTCCCCGGCCGGGATGTCGGCGTGGCGGCGGATCCGGACCGTGTACCCGGCCCGCTTGACGCGGTTGTACGCCTGGCGGACGGTCCGCATGGCACGGCCCTCCAGGGTGAACTCGTCGGTCTCGACGATCGCCTCGTCGCCGAGTTCCAGCGCGTCCAGGCCGTGCCGGGCGTAGATCTGCCCGGCCTCCTCGCTCGCCCCCATCACGGCCGGCACCCAGCCGTGCTCGCGGGCCTCGGCCAGCCACGGCTCGATGGCGCCGGGCCAGGCCTCGGGGTCGCCGATCGGGTCGCCGGAGGCCAGCGAGACCCCGCCGACGACGCGGTAGGTCACGGCGGCCTTGCCGGTGGGGGACCAGACGACGGACTTCTCGCGGCGCAGCGCGAAGTAGCCGAGCGAGTCTCGGTCGCCCTGCCTGGCGAGCAGCGCCCGCAGCCGGGCCTCGTCCTCCTCGGTGATCGGGTCGACGGCGCGGCGCGAGCGGAAGGCGGCGAACAGTACGGCGAGGAGCAGCATCATCGACATGAAGTTGATGAAGACGTCCACCCAGCCGGGCGGGGTGATGGCGTTGTGGATCCGGTCGTCCGGGGCCAGTGTGACCAGCCGCATCACGCCGTAGCGCCAGCGGGCCAGGAAGGTGGCGTCGGCTGCGTCGGGGTCGGTGTTCGTGGCGCCGACGAGCAGGGCCGCGACCAGCGAGGTGACCAGTAGGCCCGCGGCGGCCACGATGGTGGCCAGGGCGGGGTTGGAGCGGTCGCCCCGGGCGTAGAACTCCCGTCGGCCCACCAGCAGGGCGCCGACGAAGGCGGCGGTCAGGCCGAGGGAGAACCAGTTCTGCGCGTGGTCCCGGAACTCCGGGTAGCACATGTTCCACCGGCCCCCGGTGCAGGGCGCGAAGGCCGCCACGGCGAAGGCCAGCAGCAGGGCGCCGCTCACCGCCAGGTTCAGGATCCAGGCGGCGCGTTTGCGCCTTCCCATGGTGACGGCGAGCAGCAGCGAGAACAGCCCGGAGGCGAAGCCCGCCGTCAGCAGGTACGGGGTGTAGAAGTCGGCGGTGTTGTGCCGGCGCAGGTCCTGCCCGAGCGAAAGCCACACCGCGCTGAGGAAGTTGACGAAGGTGACGGCACGCAGGTACCAGACCGCGAACGCGGCCCCCCGCCGTGATCGGGTGCTCCCCCGGCCGGTCTCCCGGCCGCCCCCCGCCCCCTTGCCGGCGGGGTCGCCGCCGGTCTCTTTCCTGCCGGATGCCTGACCGGGGACCGGTGTGGTGCCCCGGGCGGTCTCTGCGCTGGTCAAACGGACCTCTCCCATAAAAAGCGATCATATGGGGCGGCGCCGTTCCCGCGTGAGCGGTCCGGGGGCCACGGCCTGGTCAGGGCCGCGGGTCCCGGTGGCTCATTCCGTCGGCTCCGGCGCCGTCCTCTCCGGGAGTTCCGCCGCGAGTGCGGCGGCCGCCTGGACCAGGGGCAGCGCCAGCAAGGCCCCAGTACCTTCACCCACTGTGACGCCGTGATCGAGGAGAGGGTTGAGCGCCATCCGGTCAAGTGCCTTCGCCTGGCCGGGTTCGCCACTCGCCTGCCCGGCCAGCCACCAGTCGGGGGCCCGGAAGGCGGCCCGCTGGGCGACCAGGCCGCAGGCCGCCGAGACCACGCCGTCCAGGATGACCGGCGTACGGCGTACCGCGCACTGGAGCAGGAAGCCGGTGATCGCGGCCACGTCCGCACCGCCGACCGCCGCGAGGAGCGCCACCTGGTCGCCGAGGACCGGGCGGGCCCGGCGCAGCGCGTCGCGGATCGCCGCGCACTTGCGCATCCAGGCCAGGTCGTCGATGGGCTGCCCGCCACGGCCGGTGACCACGGAGGCGTCGGTTCCGCACATGGCGGCGACGAGGGTGGCGGCGACGGTGGTCCCGCCGACGCTGAGGTCACCGAGGACGACCAGGTCCGTTCCGGAGTCGGCCTCCTCGTCGGCGATGCGCATCCCGAGCCGCAGCGCGGCCTCGGCCTCCTCGGCCGTCAGCGCGTCCTCGACGTCGATCCGCCCGCTGCCGCGCCGCACGCGGTGGCGGACCACGTCCTCCGGAAGCAGGTCCGGGTCGCAGTCCAGTCCGGCGTCGACGATGCGTACTCCCACGCCGAACCGGCCGGCCAGGACCGCGACGGGGCTGGTCCCCTCCAGCACGGCGCGCACCAGCTCGTGGCCGCTGGAGGCGGCCCGGGCGGAGACGCCGTTGGCAGCGATCCCGTGGTCGGCGGCGAACAGCACCACGCGGGGGTGCTCGACCGGCTTGACCGGCACCTGCCCCTGCGCGGCGGCGAGCCATTCGGCGAGGTCGTCGAGCCGGCCCAGCGCGCCGGGCGGCACGGCCAGCCGTTCACGGCGGTCCTCGGCGTCACGCCGGACGCCCCCGTCGGGGCGCTCGATCAGATCGGAGAAGTCGTCGAGATTCAGCGTGCTCATCTGCCGAAGCGTACAGCCGGTGAGGCCCTCCCTAAGGGGGTGTCCGGCAGGTCGTGGCCGGGCCCTGACCGCCCGGCACCGCCCGGACCGGCGCCCGCTATTGCCGGAGTACGAGCGCCTGTCCCGCGACCACCAGGAGCACCTGCTCGCACTCGCCCGCGACCGTCGCGTTCAGGCGGCCCAGCTCGTCGCGGAAGCGGCGCCCCGAGGCCGTCGCCGGGACGACGCCCGAGCCCACCTCGTTGCTGACGAGCACCACGAGGCGACGCGTCGCGCGGACGGCCGCCACCAGCTCCGCGGTCCGCTCGCGCAGCCGCTGCCGGCCGCTCCTGACCCAGACCGCGTCGTCCCACGCCCCGGCCCGGTCCATCGCGTCCGTCAGCCACAGCGCCAGGCAGTCGACCAGCAGCGGCGGACCCTCCTCGGCCAGCAGCGGGACCAGCTCGCAGGTCTCCACCGTCTGCCAGGAGGCGGGACGGCGCTCCCGGTGCAGACCGACCCGCTCCGCCCACTCCGCGTCCCCGTCGCGGCTGCCGCCGGTGGCCGCGTACACCACGTCGGGGAAGGCCGCGAGGCGGCGCTCCGCCTCGTAGGACTTGCCGGACCGGGCTCCGCCCAGTACCAGGGTCCGGCGCGGCAGGTCGGGCACCGCGCGGTACTCGCCCACGGCCACGGTGGTGCCGTCCGGTACTGCCCGGGCCCCCGCGGCCGCGCAGACGCGGTCCAGCTCGGGGCCCGGCGGGGTGTCGTGGTCCAGGTGCACGGCGATCACGTCCGTGGCCGGGCCGAGCGCGCCGCTCGCGCGCAGCCGCGCCAGCGCCTCGGGCCGGCCCAGCACGTCCGCGAGGACCACGTCGTACGGGCGCTGCCCGGAGCTGCCGTTCGTACCGGCCGGGGCCCCGCCGGGCGGCAGGTACAGCAGCCGGCCGCCGTCCGGTCCGGTGACCTCGTACCCGGTGCCCGGCGCGTCCATCGGCACCGCCCGCACCCGGTGCCCGGAGATCACCGACAGCTCCCGCCCGTCCGGCACCCGCCCCGCGGCGGGCAGCCCCGGCGGCAGCTCGACCGCCGGCCCGTCGTGCGGGTGGGTCAGCAGGACCTGCCGTACGCCGGCCAGCGAATGCCCCGCCCGGGCGCCGGCCAGCACCGCCCCGGGGGTCAGATCGAGCAGCAGGGCCCCGTCGACGAGGACGGACGTGGCGCCCCGGGACCGGGCGGCGACGGACACCGCACAGACCGCACAGGGGCAGCCGGGGCGGGGCAGGCCCGCGGGAGTGCCGGTGCCGAGCAGAGTGAGTTCCACAGGATGATCCTCCCGCGTCGACGGCACTGGTGCGCGCCCGGTTACTCTGCGGGCACACTCAAGGCGAGATGCGTGCGAGACGCGTGCGAGCAGCGGACGAGCAACGGAGGCGGACATGGCGTGGACGTGGCGGTTCGAGAAGGCCGACGGCAGCGAGACCAGCCCGGCGGTGGAACCGGAGGAGTTCACCACGCAGGGGGACGCGGAGTCCTGGATCGGTGAGATCTGGAAGGAGCTGCTGGAGGGCGGCGTGGAACAGGTGAAGCTGTCCGACGACAACGGCACCGAGCTCTACACCATGAGCCTGAGGTCGGCCCTCGACGCGTGACCCCTCGCGGGGTGCCTGGCGGTCGGGCCGGGTTCGCCCAGGCCCGACCCCTGGCGGGTCGGCCTCGCCGGGGCACTTCCAGCCTCAGCCTCGCCGGCGTTTGAGGCGCGGGTCTGGGGCGGAGCCCCAGGAACCCGGCTCCGCCGGGCACCGGGCTCTGCCCGGACCCGCGCCTCAAACGCCGGCGAGGCTGAGGGTTGCCCGGCGAGGCGGAAGGGCGGCGGACCCCGCCCGGAGGGCTACTGGCCGCGGACGCCGCACAAGTGCAGCAGCGCGGCGACCCCGCGGTAGGGGTCGGTCCGCCCGGCACGGTCCTCGGCGGCCAGCAGCCGTTCCAGCTCCTCGTCCTGCGGGAGGGCCTCACCGGCCTCGGAGCCGTCGGTGAAGACGCGTACGCCGTACCAGGCCTGGAGCGGCGCACCGATACCGGACAGCGTGGCCGTCAGATCGGCCAGCCGGTCGGCGCGCACGTCGAGGCCCAGCCGGTTCGTGTAGTCGACGCTGTCGAAGGCGGCCAGCGCGCCCTTCCAGTCGGTGCCCAGCCCGGGCCGCATGGCGAGCGCGTCGCCGTTGCGCACGAGCAGGGACAGCAGTCCGCCGGGGGCGAGCATCCGGGCCAGCCCGGCGAGCATGGCGTCCGGCTCGGGCACATACATCAGCACTCCGTGGCACAGCACCACGTCGAAGCTGCCCGGCAGGAAGTGGGCGCCGGTCTCGCGGCCGTCACCCTCCATGAGGCGGACCCGGTCCTGGATCCCGGCGGGTTCCGCGGCCAGCGCCTCACGGGCGACGGCCAGCATGCCGGGGTCCTGTTCCAGACCCGTCACCTTGTGCCCGGCGCGGGCGAGCCGCAGCGCCTGGGTGCCCTGGCCCATGCCGACGTCGAGCACGCGCAGCCGCTGCCCGACCGGGAAGCGGTGCGCGATCTGTTCGTCGACCTGCCGGCCCACGAGCTCCTGGCGGACGGCGTTGCGCAGTCCGCCCAAGCCCTCGAGCCAGAGCCGTGCCCCCTCCGCGAAGCCGTCTCCCGACGCTCCGGGCTTTACTCGGCTCAGGGCCGTTCCCCACGCTTGACCTGCGGCTTCGGCAGGCGCAGCCGGCGCATCTGGAGGGTGCGCATCAGGCCGTACGCGACGGCGCCGCGGCGCGGCTCGTCGGGGAAGCGGGTGGCGAGGGCCTTGCGGAGGCGGAACACCAGGCCGATGGAGTCGACGATGATCAGCGCGATCACGCCGAGCCACAGCAGCAGCGCGATGTTCTGGATCGACGGCATCTGCACCATGCTGAGCACCAGGATGATCACCGCCAGCGGCAGGAACATCTCGGCGACCGAGAAGCGGGAGTCCACGAAGTCGCGGACGTACCGGCGGACCGGGCCCTTGTCGCGGGCGGGCAGATAACGCTCGTCGCCACTGGCCAGCGCCTCGCGCTGCTTGGCCATCTCTACCCGGCGGCGTTCACGGGCTCGCTTTGCGTCCTCCTTGCGATTGCCGGTCGAGGCCACCACGGCCTTGCGCTGCGACTGGGCCACAGCACGCTTCGGCGTAGGGCGGCCCTTCGGGGCCTGCGGGTCACGGGGCTGCGAGAGGTCGGCGCTCACCTTGTCGGTGGCGGCGGCCTTCTCTTCCTTGGAGGAGCGGCTACCAAACACAAAACCCAAGCCTACGTGGTGGAAGGCACGGGCCCCACCCCGGCGGGGAACGATCCGGCAACGGCGGGCGTCTTCCGGGTGCAGGGTTCTTCCGAAAGGCTCCCGTCGAATGCTCGGCGGCTGCCCCTCGGGGGCGCACCTACTCCTTACGCCTGATACGCCGCGGGCGCAGTCGTCCTGGAGGAGGAGCGCATCCGCGGTCGAACAGTGCGGTAATGGAGACAGGGCCCGTACTGTGGGTTCTATGGCGATCACTCGGCTGGATCGAGGATCGCAACTGTTGGTGTCCTGGAGCGAAGTCCGTCTAGAAGGGGGCGCGCGAAGCCCATGAGCGGTGTCATGAAGCGTATGGGGATGATCTTCCGCGCGAAGGCGAACAAGGCCCTTGACCGGGCCGAGGACCCGCGCGAGACCCTCGACTACTCGTACCAGAAGCAGCTGGAGCTGCTTCAGAAGGTGCGCCGCGGAGTCGCCGACGTGGCGACCTCCCGCAAGCGCCTGGAACTGCAGCTCAACCAGCTCCAGGGGCAGTCCGTCAAGCTGGAGGACCAGGGCCGCAAGGCGCTCGCCCTCGGCCGCGAGGACCTGGCCCGTGAGGCCCTGTCCCGCCGCGCCTCGCTCCAGCAGCAGGTCAGCGACCTGGAGGTGCAGCACCAGACCCTTCAGGGCGAGGAGGAGAAGCTGACCCTCGCCTCCCAGCGGCTCCAGGCCAAGGTGGACGCCTTCCGCACCAAGAAGGAGACCATCAAGGCCACCTACACCGCGGCCCAGGCGCAGACCCGGATCGCGGAGTCCTTCTCCGGCATCTCCGAGGAGATGAGCGACGTCGGCCTCGCCATCCAGCGGGCCGAGGACAAGACCGCCCAGCTCCAGGCCCGTGCGGGCGCGATCGACGAGCTGCTGGCCTCCGGAGCCCTGGACGACCAGTCAGGGCTGGCGCGCGACGACATCCAGACCGAGCTGGACCGCCTGTCGGGCGGTACGGACGTGGAGCTGGAGCTCCAGCGGATGAAGGCGGAGCTGGCGGGCGGCCCGTCCGCGCAGCAGCAGGCCATCGAGGGCGGCGCCCCGGGCACCCCCCAGCAGTCCCAGGGCCAGCACCGGTTCGACAAGCAGTAGGACGGGGTCCGTCATGATTGTCCGCATCATGGGGGAAGGCCAGGTGAGGCTCGGCGACGAGCACCTCGCCGAGCTGAACAAGCTGGACGACGAGCTGCTCGCGGAGATGGAAAGCGGCGACGAGGAGGGCTTCCGGCGCACGCTGGGCGCGCTGCTCGATGCCGTACGGCGGCTCGGCGAACCCCTTCCCGACGAGGCGCTGGAGCCGTCCGAGCTGATCCTGCCCGAACCGGGTGCGACGCTCGACGAGGTCAAGGGCATGCTCAACGACGACGGGCTGATCCCGGGCTGAGCGCGCCGCCGCTCCGCAGGACACCCCGGCACACCGACAGCACGACGGGCCCGCTCCCTTCCCGGAGCGGGCCCGTCGGCGTTCTCAGCGCCCGTGCCCGCCCCGTGCCGGCCGGTGCCCACCGTGACCGCCCGTGCCCGCCCTCGCGTCAGTGCGGCGGCTTCGCGGGCGGTTCCGCGTCCCCGCCGCCCCCGCCGGCGTCCCCGCTCCCCAGTACGGCCCGGGTCGGGTCGGGGGTGCCGCCGATGAAGTTCTCGAACTTGCGGCGCGGTGCCGCCCAGCGCCGGTCGTGGTGGAAGGCGCGCAGCCCGGCCCTGGCCCGGGCGTGCGGGCGTTTCGCGTAGAACCGCTTCGCGTACGGGGACCCGGGCCGGGCCAGGCGGATCGCACCGATCAGGGCCACGAAGGGGATGACCGTGCCGAACACCGCCGTGCGCGCTTTGCCCTTCCACAGGGCGATCAGGGCGAGGAAGAAGTTGGTGGCGGTGTTCATCACGACCAGCCCGCGGCTCTGGCGTTCGTCGGCGGTCAGCTCGTTGACCCCGAAGGGCAGGAAGCCGCCCAGCACCAGCGCGACCACCGCGGCCGTCAGCACCACGATCTCCACGCTCTTGCGCCCCTGCTCGCTCCAGTAGACGTCGTCGAGGTGCAGGATCAGCGCGAACTCGTCCAGCACCAGGCCCGCGCCCAGCCCGAAGATCACGGCCGAGACCAGCGCGGCGAAAGTGTGCGGGCCGCTGCCCACCGAGCCGAACCCGCCGATGACCACCAGGATCACGCCCGGCACCACGTGGTGGACGTGCAGCCCGCCCGGAGTGACGTTCTTGAACGGACCCTTCCCGGCGCGGATCATGCGGGTGATCACCCGGGTGATCAGGAACGAGAGCACGAAGGAGAGCAGGGCGAGCAGCAGGGGCAGCTTTCCGGGTTCGAGGATGTTGCGGTACCACCAGTGACCCATCGCACCGACCCTCTCCGCGGCGGCTGCCCATTTGGACCGTAATGGGCAACTTACCGCCCACTGTAAGCGGGTAGCGTTCGCGCCGATGAAAGATTCGTTCGAAGGTCCCCCGCCGCCGCCCCCGGAAGGCGCCCCGCTGCGCGACGGGGTCCGCTTCGCGTTCGGCACCCTGAGCGTGCTGCCCGCCCGCATCACCCGCTGGGACCGCCCCGCCGCCCGAACCGGAATGGCCTGCGCCGCACTCGTCGGGCTGGTCGTGGGCCTGCTCGCGGCCGTACCCGGAGCGCTCCTGCTGGTGTGCGGCGGGAGCCCGCTGCTCGCCGCGGCCGTCACCGTCGCCGTACCCGCCGCGCTGACCCGCGGACTGCACCTGGACGGACTCGCCGACACCGCCGACGGGCTGGGCAGCGCCAAACCGGCCGAGGCGGCGCTGCGCATCATGAAGCAGTCGGACATCGGCCCCTTCGGCGTCGTCACCCTGGTGCTCGCCCTGATCGTGCAGGTGGCCGCGCTGTCCGACGCGTTCGCGGACAGCTGGGTGCGCGGCGGCCTCGCCGCCGTCACCGCCGCCGTCACCGCCCGCCTCGCCATGACCCTGGCCTCCCGCGCGGGCGTCCCGCCGGCCCGCCCCGAAGGGCTCGGCGCGGCGGTCGCGGGCGTGGTCCCGCTCCGGGTGGCCACCTCCGTGACCGTGCTGGTCGTGGCGCTCGCCGCCACCGCCGCCCTCCCGCTGGGCCTGCCCGCCGCGGGCCTGCACGCCGCCGCGGTCCTGGCGGGGCTGCTCGCCGCGGAACTGCTGCTGCGCCGCTGCGTCCGCCGCTTCGGCGGGGTCACCGGAGACGTCTTCGGGGCCCTGGCCGAGGTGTCGGCGACCACCGCCCTGGTCGTCCTCGCCCTGGGCTGACCCCGGCGGCGCGGGCCCGCGTACGCTCCTCACGTGGACCAGACCCCGACGGACCAGGCCGACCCGACCGCCCCCGAGCCCGGCGCGCCCATCAGGGTGCTGCTCGCCGACGACCAGGCCCTGCTGCGCAGCGCCTTCAAGGTGCTCGTCGACTCCGAGCCCGACATGGAGGTCGTGGGGGAGGCCTGCGACGGGGCCGAGGCCTTCGAACTCGCGCGGCGCACGCGCGCGGACGTCGTGCTCATGGACATCCGGATGCCCGGCACCGACGGGCTCGCCGCCACCCGCATGATCAGCGCGGACCCGGAACTGGCCGCCGTGCGCGTGGTGATGCTGACGACCTTCGAGGTCGACGAGTACGTCGCCGCGGCCCTGCGGGCCGGCGCCTCCGGCTTCCTCGGCAAGGGCGCCGAACCGGAGGAGCTGCTCAACGCCATCCGCGTCGCCGCCGCCGGAGAGGCACTGCTCTCCCCGGCCGCCACCAAAGGGCTCATCGCCACCTTCCTCGCCCAGGGCGGCGGAGCCGGCCCGGACCCCTCCGGCGGCTCGCCCGGAGCGCACGCGCAGCGGCTCGCCGCGCTGACCGTCCGGGAGCGCGAGGTCCTCGTCCACGTGGCGGCCGGACTGTCCAACGACGGGATCGCCGGACGCCTGGAGGTCAGCCCGCTCACCGTCAAGACCCACGTGAACCGGGCCATGGCCAAGCTCGGCGCCCGCGACCGGGCCCAATTGGTGGTCATTGCCTACGAATCGGGACTGGTCCGGCCCCGCGCGGAATAGCCGGCCACCGCCGGGCGGCGGGCGCGGAGCCGAAAGCGCAGTAGAAAGGCGTACTGCGGACGCGGTATGCCGCACATAAGGACGGGACCTGCGAGCGACGCAGTACGCCCGTGCCGTCGGACAGGGTGGGAGTTCCCTGGTGCGTGCCGACGGCACGGCCGCGTATACGTCACTGCAGAGAGATCCCCGCCCATGTCGTGGCTGTCCCGCTTCAGCCTTGCCCAGAGAGCGCTGATCGGCCTCGTGTCGATCGTCGCGCTCCTCTTCGGTGCCATAGCCGTCCCGCAGCTCAAGCAGCAGTTGCTGCCGTCCATCGAACTGCCCATGGTGTCCGTGCTCGCGCCGTACCAGGGCGCCTCACCCGACGTGGTGGAGAAGCAGGTCGTCGAGCCGATCGAGGCCACCCTCAAGGGCGTCGACGGCCTCACCGGCATCACCTCCACCGCCAGCGAGGGCAACGCCCTCATCATGGCCACCTTCGACTACGGCGACAGCGGCACCAAGCAGCTCGTCGCCGACGTCCAGCAGGCCGTCAACCGGGCCCGCGTCCGGCTGCCCGCCGACGTGGACCCGCAGGTGGTGGCCGGTTCCACCGACGACATCCCGACCGTCATCCTCGCCGTCACCTCCGACAAGGACCAGCAGGCCCTCGCCGACCAGCTGGAGCGCTCCGTCGTCCCCGTCCTGTCGGACATCGACGGCGTCGGCCAGGTCACCGTCGACGGGGTCCAGGAGCTCCAGGTCACCGTCACCCCCGATGACGCCAAGCTGGCGGCGGCGGGCCTCGACGGGGCCGCCCTCGCCCGGGGCCTCCAGGCGGGCGGCGCGACCGTACCCGCCGGAGCCTTCGACGAGGAGGGCAAGAACCGGAGCGTGCGCGTCGGCGCCGGTTACACCTCCCTCGCCCAGGTGGAGGACCTGCGGCTGACCCCCGGCCCCGGCAAGGGCGCGGTCCGGCTCGGCGACGTGGCCGCCGTCAAGCAGGAGGCCGCCAAGCCCGTCTCCATCACCCGGACCAACGGCAAGCCCAGCCTCGCGCTCGTCCTGACGATGGACAAGGACGGCAGCGCCGTCGCCATCTCGGACGAGGTCAAGGACAAGCTGCCCGAGCTGCGTTCCACGCTCGGCGCCGGCGCCGAGCTGACCGTGGTCAGCGACCAGGGCCCGGCCGTCGCCAAGTCCATCTCCAGTCTCACCACCGAGGGCCTGCTCGGCCTGCTCTTCGCGGTGATCGTGATCCTGGTCTTCCTCGGCTCGCTGCGCTCGACGCTGGTCACGGCGGTGTCCATCCCGCTGTCCGTCGTCCTCGCGCTGATCGTGCTGTGGACCCGCGACCTGTCCCTCAACATGCTGACGCTGGGCGCGCTCACCATCGCCATCGGCCGCGTCGTCGACGACTCGATCGTGGTCCTGGAGAACATCAAGCGCCACCTCGGCTACGGGGAGGAGCGCGAGTCCGCCATCATCACGGCGGTCAAGGAGGTGGCCGGCGCGGTCACCTCCTCCACACTCACCACCGTCGCCGTCTTCCTGCCGATCGGTCTCGTCGGCGGCATGATCGGCGAACTGTTCGGCTCCTTCTCGCTCACCGTCACCGCGGCCCTGCTGGCCTCGCTGCTCGTCTCGCTGACGGTCGTGCCGGTGCTGTCGTACTGGTTCCTGCGGGCCCCGAAGGGTGTGACGGCGGGAGACGCCGAGAGCATCGCGAAGGCCCGCCGCGACGCCGAGGAGAAGGAGGCGCGCAGCCGCCTCCAGAGCTTCTACGTCCGGGTCCTGGGCTTCGCCACCCGGCGCCGCCTGACCAGTGTGGCCATCGCCGTCGTCGTCCTCGTCGGCACCTTCGGGATGACCCCGCTGCTGAAGACCAACTTCTTCGACCAGGGGGAGCAGGACGTCCTGACGGTCAAGCAGGAGCTGGCCCCGGGCACCTCGCTGGCCGCCTCCGACGAGGCGAGCCGCAAGGTGGAGAAGGCGCTCGCCGGGATCGACGGCGTCAAGAGCTACCAGGTCACCGTCGGCTCCTCCGGCTTCCTCGCGGCCTTCGGCGGCGGTACGGGATCCAACCAGGCCTCGTACCAGGTCTCGCTCGATGACGCGGGCGACGCGGACGCCGTGAAGAAGGACATCGAGGGCGCGCTCGCCGGGCTCGACGGCATCGGCGAGACCAAGATCGTGGCGGGTGACGGCTTCGGCAGCCAGAACCTCAGCGTGGTCGTCAAGGCCGGTGACGGCGAGGTCCTCGCCAAGGCCGCCGAGCAGGTCCGTGCCGAGGTCGCCGAGCTGAAGGACGTCACCGACGTCCAGAGCGACCTGTCCCAGTCCGTGCCCCGGATCTCGGTCACGGCCACCCCCAGGACCGCCGAAGCGGGCCTGGACCAGACCGCGCTCGGTGCGATCGTCGCCCAGGCGGTACGGGGCACTCCGGCGGGCAAGGCCGTACTGGACGACACCGAGCGCGACATCGTCATCAAGTCCGCGCAGCCGGCCACCACCCTGGCCGAACTCCAGGCCCTCCCGGTCGGCCCGCTGAAGCTCGGCGACATCGCCGAGGTCAAGGTGGTCCCCGGCCCGGTCGCGATGACCCGGATCGACGGCGCCCGCGCCGCCACCGTCACCGCGAAGCCGCTCGGCGACAACACCGGCGCGGTCAGCACCGCGCTCCAGACGAAGCTCAAGGCCATGGACCTGCCCGAGGGGGCCACGGCCTCCATCGGCGGTGTCTCCGAGGACCAGGACGAGGCCTTCGCCTCGCTGGGCCTGGCCATGCTCGCGGCCATCGCGATCGTGTTCATGCTGCTGGTCGCGACGTTCCGCTCGCTGGTGCAGCCGCTGATCCTGCTGGTCTCGATCCCGTTCGCGGCGACCGGCGCACTGGGCCTGCTCATCGCGACCGGCACCCCGATGGGCGTCCCGGCGATGATCGGCATGCTGATGCTCATCGGCATCGTGGTGACCAACGCGATCGTGCTGATCGACCTGGTCAACCAGTACCGGGCGCGGGGTCTGGGCGTCGTCGAGGCGGTCATCGAGGGCGGCCGGCACCGGCTCCGCCCGATCCTGATGACGGCCCTGGCGACGATCTTCGCCCTGCTCCCGATGGCGCTGGGCGTCACCGGCGAGGGCGGGTTCATCTCGCAGCCGCTCGCGGTGGTCGTGATCGGCGGCCTGGTCAGCTCGACGCTGCTGACCCTGCTCCTGGTGCCGACCCTCTACACGATGGTCGAACTCCGCAAGGACCGCCGCCGCGCGAAGAAGACGGCCCGCCTGACGGTGGTCCCGACGCCGACGGCCGACGAGGAGACCCCGGCCAGGGTCTGACCCCCACCCGTCGCGTACCAGCCGAAGGGCCGCCCCTCGTACCGGGGGGCGGCCCTTCGGTCAGGTACGGCCACGGGCTACGGCAGCGCCAGCATGCGTTCCAGGGCGAGCTTGGCGAAGCTCTCCGTCTCCTTGTCGACCCGGATCTGGTTGACGAGGTTGCCCTCGGCCAGGGACTCCAGGGTCCACACCAGGTGGGGGAGGTCGATGCGGTTCATGGTCGAGCAGAAGCAGACCGTCTTGTCGAGGAAGACGACCTCCTTGTCCTCGGCGGCGAAACGGTTCGCCAGCCGGCGGACCAGGTTCAGCTCGGTGCCGATGGCCCACTTGGAGCCGGCCGGAGCCGCCTCCAGCGCCTTGATGATGTACTCCGTCGAGCCGACGTAGTCCGCGGCCGCCACGACCTCGTGCTTGCACTCGGGGTGGACCAGGACGTTCACCCCGGGGATGCGGGCGCGCACGTCGTTGACCGAGTCGACCGAGAACCGGCCGTGCACCGAGCAGTGGCCCCGCCACAGGATCATCTTGGCGTCCCGCAGCTGCTCGGCGGTCAGGCCGCCGTTCGGCTTGTGCGGGTTGTACAGCACGCAGTCGTCCAGGGACATGCCCATGTCGCGGACGGCGGTGTTGCGGCCCAGGTGCTGGTCCGGGAGGAAGAGCACCTTCTCCCCCTGCTCGAAGGCCCACTCCAGGGCCTTCTTCGCGTTGGAGGACGTGCAGATCGTGCCGCCGTGCTTGCCGGTGAAGGCCTTGATGTCGGCGGAGGAGTTCATGTACGAGACGGGGACCGTGCGGTCGGCTATGCCGGCCTCGGTCAGCACGTCCCAGCACTCCGCGACCTGCTCGGCGGTGGCCATGTCGGCCATCGAGCAGCCGGCGGCCAGGTCGGGCAGGACCACCCTCTGGTCGTCCGAGGTCAGGATGTCCGCGGACTCGGCCATGAAGTGGACGCCGCAGAAGACGATGTACTCGGCCTCCGGCTTGGCGGCCGCGTCCTTGGCCAGCTTGAAGGAGTCACCGGTGACGTCGGCGAACTCGATGACCTCGTCACGCTGGTAGTGGTGGCCGAGGATGAAGACCTTGTCCCCGAGCTTCTCCTTGGCCGCGCGGGCGCGCTCCACCAGGTTCGGGTCCGACGGCGAGGGCAGGTCGCCGGGGCATTCCACCCCGCGCTCGCTCTTGGGGTCGGCCTCGCGGCCGAGCAGCAGCAGGGCGAGGGGCGTCGGCTGGACGTCCAAGGGCTGGGCGGTGGTCACGACACGCACCCTTTCTGTTCTGCGACAAGGGACTTCTGAAGACAACGGCGCTTCGACTTCTCGTCTATTTGACGCTATCTATCATAACCGCTTCACGTCAGTTTGACGATGCCGATAGTGTCAATGTGACGCATTAGCTGTCGCCCGGTCCGGGCCACCCCCTCGCGCGATGTGCGAGCATGAATATCTGAAACAAGCGTCGGGACCGGAATGAAACCGCGGCCCCGCTCGTTGCCACCGACGGCAAGAGTCCGACGTTTCCCTGTCTCCGGCGGGGAGCCGCCCACTTCGGGAGTGAATGCAGATGTCCGTACAGGACGACAAGACCACTGTGAGCGACGGCATCCTCCTGTCCGACGCCGCCGCCGGCAAGGTCAGGACCCTGCTTGAGCAGGAGGGCCGTGAAGACCTCGCCCTGCGCGTCGCCGTCCAGCCCGGTGGCTGCTCCGGCCTGCGCTACCAGCTCTTCTTCGACGAGCGTTCCCTCGACGGCGACGTCGTGAAGGACTTCGACGGTGTGAAGGTTGTCACCGACCGGATGAGCTCCCCGTACCTCCACGGCGCGTCCATCGACTTCGTCGACACGATCGAGAAGCAGGGCTTCACGATCGACAACCCGAACGCCACGGGTTCCTGCGCCTGCGGCGACTCGTTCAGCTAGTCCTGCCGAGTCCCCACGCAGAAGGGCCCGCCCCCGGTCGCATCCGACCGGCAGGCGGGCCCTCCCGCATGCCCGGGGCTACTGCCGCGCCAGCGGCTTGCCCGTCGTCGCGTCCAGCACCTTCCGGTCGCCCAGCGGCTGCTGGAGCGTCGCCGTCAGCGACATCTCCTGCGCGAGCATGATGCAGGCCTGGCCCGGCTGGTTCGGAGTGTCGACGATCTTCACCAGGACCGACTCGGCCTGCTCCCGCGCCTCCAGGGCGTACGTGGAGCACACGCTGCCCCAGAAGTTCACGGTCAGCTTCCGGTCCGCCTCCTTGTACGAGAACCCGGGCACGGTCCGCCCGTCCTGCGGCGGGACCGGGGCCGGCGACTCCTCGGCCGCGGCCGGCTGGGCCACCGTACGGCCCGGTCCGCCGTCCTTGCCCGCCACCTCGAAGAGCCAGGCCGGAACCAGGCCCCGCGCCCCGCTCACCGTCCCGGGCACCAGCCCGAGCACGGCGCCCTTCACCGTCTCCGTGCGCGGGGGCTTCATCGGGCGCGGCTCCGGATTGCACGGCAGCGTGTCCGTGGCCCCGGGCGGGGTCTGCGGGTCCAGCGGGACCGAGGTCGCGCAGCCGCTCGGACCCGGACCGGTGCCGTCCGAGCCGCCCGACGCGGAGTTCAGCCGGGCCAGCGCCTCCACGGCGCCCACCACCCGCTGCTCGCCGGTCCGCTCGGGCGCCTTCAGCTCACCGCTGCCGGCCACCACCTGGGCTCCCGCGTCCACGCTCACCTTGGTGGACCAGCCCTGGGTGGGCAGCCCGCCGACCACCGGGTCCGCGGTCACCACCCGCACCGCGCCCTGGGTCAGCCGGGCGTCCAGCCGCGGGCCCTCCAGCCCGGCGGCGGCCAGTACCGGCGCCGCGGCCGCCTTGGCGGCCTCCTCGGACACCGGCTTGCCGCCGGGCGCGCCGATGTCCGTGCCCGCGTCCCCGGCGTCCCGGGGGAGGGTGGCCGGACCGCAGGTGTCCTTCCCGCGCACGCAGTCGTCGCCCGCGCCGCCGCCCGCCTGGAAGCGGGTGAAGTTCCAGGTGGCCGGAGCCTTACGGGTCACCGTGAGCCGGGGCCCGGAGCCGTCGGCGGCCTCCCCGGCCAGCCAGACGTCGCCGGTCAGCCGCGGCGCGCCGGGGATCCCGAGCGCCGCGGCGAGCCGGGCCACCTCCGCCGAGGTGACCTCGCCGGTCGCGGTGAACGTGGGCGCGGTGGCCGGTGCCTCCGGCAGTTCGACCTCGGCCCGGTAGACCACCCCGCCCCCGGACGGGTCGGGCTCCCCGGGCGCGATGCCCGGTCCCGAGGGGTCGCCCGCCGCACGGGGCGCGGAGGCCGCGGTGTCGCCCGTACGGCCGCCCCCGGCGGCGTCGCCGTGGGCCGTGGACGCCCAGTACGCCGTCCCGCCGCCCGCGAACAGCACGGCGGCCGCGATCGAGCCGATGGCCCAGGCGGGCCGCCGTCGTGTGCCGCGTGATGTGTCGGGTTCTTCGCTGGTCACCGCATCGCTCCTTCGCCCGTTCCCTCGTACCTGATGCGGGTGGGACGGAGCAGACGCGAAACCGGTTCCCCGGGGGCCCGGCCCCCTCGCTTCCCCTACTGGTCCCCGTACTCGGCGGTGGCGGCGATCAGCCGGGCCGAGGCGGGCGGGACACGGATCCCGTGGATCTGGGAGGGCGCCACCCGAGCCGGCCGGGGGCCCGCCGGGACCGCCCAGTGCGGGGCCATCCGGGCGCAGTCGCCCAGCAGCTCGGCCAGGCCTGGCCGGAGGGAGACTTCCGTGGCACGCGCGTCGGCGGTGTACTCGGTGTGACCGAAGCCATCGGTGAAGGTCATGTCCGAACCGTAGACATCCCGGGGTACGTGAAGAAAGACCTACTACGGGGTAGTTTCGTACGGTCGGATCAACGCTGCCGACCGGGTAGTTTTGACTGTCCCCTTGCCGTCCTTCGCAGGAGCATCCACGCCGTGCGTATCGCAGTCACCGGCTCCATCGCCACTGACCACCTGATGACCTTCCCCGGCCGTTTCGCCGACCAGCTGGTCGCGGACCAGCTGCACACGGTCTCCCTCTCCTTCCTCGTCGACAACCTCGACGTCCGGCGGGGCGGCGTCGGCCCGAACATCTGCTTCGGCATGGGGCAGCTGGGCAGCCGCCCGATCCTGGTCGGCGCGGCCGGCTCCGACTTCGACGAGTACCGTGCCTGGCTGGACCGGCACGGGGTCGACACCGAGTCGGTGCGCATCTCCGAGGTGCTGCACACCGCGCGCTTCGTGTGCACCACGGACGCCGACCACAACCAGATCGGCTCCTTCTACACGGGCGCGATGAGCGAGGCCCGCCTGATCGAGCTGAAGTCCGTCGCCGACCGGGTGGGCGGCCTCGACCTCGTCCTGATCGGCGCGGACGACCCCGAGGCGATGCTCCGCCACACGGAGGAGTGCCGCACGCGCGGGATCCCCTTCGCCGCGGACTTCTCCCAGCAGATCGCCCGGATGGACGGCGAGAACATCCGCACCCTCATGGAGGGCGCGACCTTCCTCTTCTCGAACGAGTACGAGAAGGGCCTCATCGAGTCGAAGTCGGGCTGGACGGACGAGGAGATCCTCGCCAAGGTCGGCACCCGCGTCACCACCCTCGGCTCGAACGGCGTGAAGATCGAGCGGGTCGGCGAAGCCCCGATCGTCGTCGGCTGCCCCGAGGAGACCGCGAAGGTCGACCCGACCGGCGTCGGCGACGCCTTCCGCGCCGGGTTCCTCACCGGGCTCGGCTGGGGCGTCGGCCTGGAGCGCGCGGCGCAGCTCGGCTGCATGCTCGCCACGCTGGTCATCGAGACGCTGGGCACTCAGGAGTACACCCTGGCCCGTGCCCACTTCATGGAGCGCTTCACCAAGGCCTACGGCGAAGAGGCCGCGGCGGAGGTCAAGTCCCACCTGTCCGCCTAGCGGCGGGCCGCAGGGCCTGGGTGCGGCGCCGCTGCTGGGGCTCCGCCCCAGACCTCGCGCCTCAAGCGCCGGCGAGGCTGAAACATCCAGCCCCGCCGGCGTTTTGAGGCGCGGGTCCGGGCGGAGCCCGGTGCCCGGCGGAGCCGGGATCAGACGAGGCGGCGGACCAGGTACGCCACGCCCACAGGGCGGGGCGATTCGCCCACGTACTCGTGCCCCCGCATCGCGCACCACGCCGGGATGTCCAGCCGGGCCACCTCGTCGTCGGAGACGACCGTCACGGTGCCGCCCACCGGGACCCGGCCGATGGCGCGGGCCAGCTCGATCACCGGCTGGGGGCACAGCAGGCCGAGTGCGTCGAGCTCCAGGGAGTCGGCCTCCGGCGGCGCCGCCGGGGCCTCGCTCACGCCGAGCTTCTCCCGTACGCCCGCCACCGCACCCGGAAGCACCTCCAGGAACGCGTTGACCTCCTCCGCCGTGGTCCCCGGCGGCAGGGACACCCGTACGTTCCCCTCCGACAGCACCCCCATCGCCCGCAGCACGTGACTGGGGGTCAGCGTGGAGCTCGTACAGGAGGAGCCGGAGGAGACCGAGAAGCCGGCCCGGTCCAGCTCGTGCAGCAGGCTCTCCCCGTCGACGTACAGGCAGGAGAAGGTGACCAGGTGGGGCAGGCGGCGGTCCGGCGCGCCGACCACCTCCACGTCCGGGACCAGCCGGACCACCCGCCGCCGGATCCGGTCCACCAGGACCCGCAGCCGGGCGGCCTCCGCGTCGGCCTCGGCCCGTACGGCCCGCAGCGAGGCCGCCGCCGCCACGATCGCGGGGAGGTTCGCGAAGCCGGGGGAGCGCCCCGACTCCCGTTCGTCCGCCGGGCCTTGGGACGAGAACCGGACCCCCTTGCGGACCGCGAGCAGCCCGACCCCGGGCGGGCCGCCCCACTTGTGGGCGCTCGCGGCGAGGACGGACCAGGCGCCCTCCACCGGACCCCAGCCCAGCGACTGCGCCGCGTCCACCAACAGCGGCACCCCGGCCGCCCCGCAGGCCTCGGCGACCTCCGCCACCGGCTGGACGGTGCCCACCTCGTGGTTGGCCGACTGGAGGCAGGCCAGGGCGGTCCGCGCGCCGAGGGCGTCGGCGTACCCGGCGGGGTCCACCGCGCCGTACCGGTCCACCGGCACCTGGGTGACGGTGCCGCCGGTTCGCTCGTGCGCGTCCGCCGCGTGCAGTACAGAACTGTGTTCGACCGCCGATACGACCAGATGGCCGCCGACGCGCCGGCGCCCGGCGAGGACCCCGGCAAGGCCCGTGTG
This sequence comes from Streptomyces sp. NBC_01408, assembly GCF_026340255.1. Taxonomy (GTDB): domain Bacteria; phylum Actinomycetota; class Actinomycetes; order Streptomycetales; family Streptomycetaceae; genus Streptomyces. The sequence continues at coordinate 3,335,586 of NZ_JAPEPJ010000001.1, forward strand.
AACCGCGTGCGTCCCCGAAGGAGTGAACACGAGCTCGTCGGCGCGACAGCCCACCGCTTCCGCGGCCGCCTCCCGGGCCGCGTCCAGCAGCAGCCGGGCGCGCCTTCCCTCCCGGTACAGCCGGGCCGGGTCGGCCCAGCCCTCGTCCAGGGAGGCCTGCAACGCCTGCCGGGCCACGGGGTGCAGGGGGGCGGCGGACGCGGTGTCGAAGTACGGCATTCCGTCACGCTAGACGAGTGAGTCCGGGGTGGCGCCTGCGGGGAGGGGCCAGGCACGCCCGTCTGCGGCGTTGTCGTCGGTCGCCGACGCTCCGCGTCGACTCCCTCCTCCGCCTTGCAGCCGCACGCGCCTGGCCCCTCCCCGCCCGCCCTACGGGCGGACGACGCCACCCCGGACTCACTCATCCGCCGCAGCCCGCCGCCGTCCGAGGTCAGGGGCCGTCAGATGCCTTCCGGAACGGGCCGGTCAGGGCCGATCGCACCGTCCCCCGGACGGCGGATCCATCCCTTCGGGGGCAGTAGCGGCGCGTTGGGCACCCTCCCCGCGCGACCCCAAATAGCGTCCAGTAGGGTTTGGTCCGCATAAACATCCAAACCCCTGCCTGCGTCAGGGCCGGCGACCGACCCGAACACGGCCGCGGCCGGCCGCGCGGGCCGAGACTCTCGGGAAGGCGCTACGTGAGTCCCTACGGCTCCGACCGCTCGCCGCGGCGCCCGATGCGGCGGAAGCTGCTGCAGGCGCTGACTGCGGGCGTGGTCCTGGCGACCGCCACTGGTTGCTCGTATACATGGCAAGACTTTCCCCGCCTCGGAATGCCGACTCCGGTAACCGAGGAGGCGCCGCGCATCCTTTCCCTTTGGCAGGGATCCTGGGCAGCCGCGCTCATCACGGGCATCCTGGTGTGGGGTCTGATCATCTGGAGCGTCATCTTCCACCGGCGCAGCCGGACGAAGGTGCAGGTTCCGCCGCAGACCCGGTACAACATGCCCATCGAGGCGCTGTACACCGTGGTTCCGCTCATCATCGTCTCGGTGCTCTTCTACTTCACCGCACGTGACGAGTCGAAGCTGCTCGCCCTCTCGAAGCCGGCGCACACGATCAACGTGATCGGCTTCCAGTGGAGCTGGGGCTTCAACTACATCGAAAACGTTGACGGGGATGCGGCGACCCCGAAGGCGGGTGAGGTCCCCAAGGAGCTCAACGCTATCCCGGACCGCTTCTCCAAGGCCTTCCCCGCCGGCGCCGAGGGCGTCTACGAGAAGGGCGTCCCCGGAGACCGCAACCCGCAGACGGGCAACCCGGGGCCGACGCTGGTCCTCCCCCTGGGTGAGAAGGTCCGCTTCATCCTGTCGTCGAACGACGTCATCCACTCCTTCTGGGTGGTCCCGTTCCTCTTCAAGCAGGACGTCATCCCGGGCCACACCAATGTCTTCGAGGTCACCCCTTCCCAGGAGGGCACCTTCATGGGCAAGTGCGCCGAGCTCTGCGGCGTCGACCACTCCCGGATGCTCTTCAACGTCAAGGTCGTCTCGCCCGAGAAGTACCAGGAGTACCTGAAGGAGCTGGCCGAGAAGGGGCAGACCGGCTTCCTGCCGGCGGGCATCAAGCAGACCGACCCGGCCCGGAATGCGGAGACGAACAAACTGTGAGCATCCTCAACGAACCTCAGGGTGCCGCCGCAGCTGACTCGTACGAGAACGAGCTGCCGGTACGGCGCAAGCAGCCGGGCAATGTCGTCGTGAAGTGGATGACCACTACCGACCACAAGACCATCGGCACGATGTACCTGGTCACGTCGTTCGTGTTCTTCATCATCGGCGGGATCATGGCGCTCTTCATGCGCGCCGAGCTGGCCCGTCCGGGTACGCAGATCATGTCGAACGAACAGTTCAACCAGGCGTTCACGATGCACGGCACGATCATGCTGCTGATGTTCGCGACGCCGCTGTTCGCCGGATTCGCGAACTGGATCATGCCGCTGCAGATCGGTGCGCCCGACGTGGCGTTCCCGCGGCTGAACATGTTCGCGTACTGGCTGTACCTCTTCGGCTCCACCATCGCGGTGGCCGGCTTCGCCACGCCGAACGGCGCCGCCGACTTCGGCTGGTTCGCCTACTCCCCGCTGTCGGACGCGGTCCGCTCGCCGGGCATCGGCGCCGACATGTGGATCATGGGTCTGGCCTTCTCCGGCTTCGGCACGATCCTCGGCTCGGTCAACTTCATCACCACGATCATCTGCATGCGCGCGCCCGGCATGACGATGTTCCGCATGCCGATCTTCACCTGGAACGTGCTGCTGACCGGTGTCCTGGTCCTGCTCGCCTTCCCGGTGCTGGCCGCCGCGCTCTTCGCGCTGGAGGCCGACCGCAAGTTCGGTGCGCACGTGTTCGACTCGGCCAACGGTGGCGCCTTGCTGTGGCAGCACCTCTTCTGGTTCTTCGGACACCCAGAGGTGTACATCATCGCCCTGCCGTTCTTCGGAATCATTTCCGAAGTGATCCCGGTCTTCTCCCGCAAGCCGATGTTCGGTTACATCGGTCTGATCGGTGCGACGATCGCGATCGCCGGCCTCTCGGTGACCGTGTGGGCCCACCACATGTACGTCACCGGCGGTGTGCTGCTGCCGTTCTTCTCCTTCATGACCTTCCTGATCGCGGTACCGACCGGTGTGAAGTTCTTCAACTGGATCGGCACCATGTGGAAGGGCTCACTGTCCTTCGAGACACCGATGCTCTGGGCCGTCGGCTTCCTGATCACCTTCACCTTCGGTGGTCTGACCGGCGTCATCCTGGCCTCGCCCCCGATGGACTTCCACGTCTCCGACTCGTACTTCGTCGTCGCGCACTTCCACTACGTCATCTTCGGCACCGTGGTGTTCGCGATGTTCTCCGGATTCCACTTCTGGTGGCCGAAGTTCACGGGCAGGATGCTGGACGAGCGCCTCGGCAAGATCACGTTCTGGACGCTGTTCGTCGGCTTCCACGGCACCTTCCTGGTGCAGCACTGGCTGGGTGCGGAGGGCATGCCGCGTCGTTACGCGGACTACCTCGCCGCCGACGGCTTCACGCTGCTGAACACGATCTCGACGATCAGCTCGTTCCTGCTCGGCCTGTCGATGCTTCCGTTCATGTACAACGTCTGGAAGACGGCGAAGTACGGCAAGAAGATCGAGGTCGACGACCCGTGGGGCTACGGCCGTTCGCTGGAGTGGGCGACTTCCTGCCCGCCGCCGCGGCACAACTTCCTCACCCTGCCGCGGATCCGTTCCGAATCCCCGGCGTTCGACCTGCACCACCCGGAGATCGCGGCCCTCGACCACCTCGAGGACCACGGTGCCGGTGCCAAGGCCGTCACCGGTGGCAAGGAGGCCGGCAAGTGAAGATCCAGGGCAAGATGTTCCTCTGGCTCTCCTTCTTCGTTCTGATCATGGCCGTCGTGTACGGCGTGTGGTCGAAGGAGCCCGTAGGCACCACCGCGCTGTTCCTGACCTTCGGTCTGACGGTCATGATCGGCTACTACCTGGCCTTCACGGCCAAGCGCGTGGACGAGATGGCCCAGGACAACCTGGAGGCCGACGTCGCCGACGAGGCGGGCGAGCTGGGGTTCTTCTCCCCGCACAGCTGGCAGCCGCTCTCGCTGGCCATCGGTGGCGCGCTCGCCTTCATGGGAGTCGTCTTCGGCTGGTGGCTCATGTACTTCTCCGCCCCGGTCATCCTGATCGGCCTGTGGGGCTGGGTGTACGAGTACTACCGCGGTGAGAACCAGAACCAGTAGCACCGCTCGCGCGGCCGCGTCGCGCACCACTTGGGGCCCGGACACCTCTTCGGAGGAGTCCGGGCCCCTCGTTTGCAGTCATCCCGCGCGCCGTATTTGTCATACCTTCATAGCGTTGGCCCCATGAAGCACACACCGCGTCTTTGGACGGTACTCAGCTGCTCCCTGCTGGTCGCGTCCCTCGGGGCCGGCGCCACCGCATGCGGGTCCGGCGACAACCCGCTGTCCGCCCGCCCGTACGACGCGGGCGATCAGGTCGCCTTCAACCAGGCCGCGGGCAGCCGCCCCGTGGACCCCAACCGCCCCCTCGAAGTCACCGCCAAGAGCGGCGAGGGCCGGATCACCGACGTGAGCGTCGTGGACACCCACGGACGCCGCCTGGCGGGCGAACTCACCGCCAAGGGCGACCGCTGGCACAGCACCACCCCGATGGCCTCCGGGGTCCGCTACACGGTCACCGTGAGCACCGAGGACGAGCGGGGCGCTCCGGGGCAGCGCACGCTCACCTTCGACACGACCCCCTCCAAAGGGGTCCTCCAGGTCGAGTTCGGCCCGGAGGAGGGCAAGTACGGCGTCGGACAGCCCCTCACCGCCGACCTCAACGAGCCCGTCAAGGACAAGGCCGCCCGCGCGATCGTGGAGCGGGGCCTGATCGTCGACACCCCTCCCGGGGTCGTGGGCGCCTGGCACTGGGTGGACGACAAGACGCTCCACTACCGCCCCAAGGACTACTGGCCCGCCAACACCGAGATCTCCGTACGGAGCAACCTCGAAGGCATCAAGATCACCGACGAGCTCCGCGGAGCCGCCGCCAAGCCGTTGAAGCTGGAGATCGGGGACCGGGTCGAGGTCACCACCGACGCCTCCTCGCACTGGCTCACGTTCCGGCGCAACGGAGAAGTGATCAGTTCCATTCCGGTGACCACCGGAAAGCCCGGCTTCTCCACCCGCAACGGAATCAAGGTGGTGCTCGGGAAGCAGTACTACGTGCAGATGCGCGGCGACACCGTGGGCATCGGCGGCAGCGAGTACTACAACCTGCCCGTCTACTGGGCCACCCGTGTCACCTGGAGTGGTGAATACGTCCACGCCGCGCCGTGGTCCATCGACTCGCACGGCTACGCCAACGTCAGCCACGGCTGCACGGGCATGAGCACCGGCAACGCCGCCTGGTTCTACGAGAACATCACCGAGGGCGACATCGTCCAGGTGATCAACAGTATCGGCGACGACATGGACATCTTCGGCAACGGCTTCGGCGACTGGAACATGGACTGGAAGGACTGGCGCGAAGGCAGCGCCCTGCTGAAGGGCACTCAGGAGGGCCGCAGCACCGTCGACCAGGCCCGCCTGCGCCCCACCGTCTAGTCCGGGGCCCCGTACGGCCTCAGGAGTGCCCTGAGGCCGCAGGGAGGCCTGTCAGGCGTCCAGGGACAGCCGGGCCCGCAGAAGGCCCGCCAGGGCCTCCGCGAACTCCACAGGATCCACCGGAAGGGTGACGGCCGCGTCCGCGCGGCTCCACGTGGCCAGCCAGGCGTCCTGGGGGCGCCCCATCAGCAGCAGCACCGGCGGGCAGCGGAAGATCTCGTCCTTGAGCTGCCGGCACACCCCCATGCCCCCGGCAGGAACCGCCTCGCCGTCCAGCACGCACACGTCGATGCCGCCCGCGTCCAGCTCGGACAGGACCGCCGGAAGGGTCGCGCACTCCAGGAACTCCACCGGCGGCAGGTCCGCGGCCGGCCTGCGACCGGCCGCCAGCCGCACCTGCTCCCGGGTGCTCGAGTCGTCGCTGTAGACCAGAACCCGCGCAGTCGCCCGCATTTCGTTCCTCCACGTGGCCGTGAATCACGCTCTCGATGCGCGGATGCTACTCCGTCCGACCCCATGTCAACATCGGTTCGGACAGCATCGCCAGGATGCTTCCGAGGCCCGTCTGATGGGCCGTTCGGGCCTTGCACACGCCCCGGACACTCCGAACGGCACCCCCCAGGGTGAGGGCGGGATAAGCGACCGACATAATGTCGGTCGTGGCGACAGCAACGACAGTAGATACCGGGCACGCGCACCCGACGGTCAACAGGCCGAACCTCGTCAGCGTCGGAACCATCATCTGGTTGAGTTCCGAGCTGATGTTCTTCGCGGCCCTCTTCGCGATGTACTTCACCCTGCGATCCGTGATGGGCGCCGAGTACTGGACAGCCGAGGCCTCGGCCTTGAACCTGCCCTTCTCGGCGACGAACACCACGATCCTGGTGCTTTCCTCGCTCACCTGCCAGCTCGGCGTATTCGCCGCCGAGCGCGGTGACGTGAAGAAGCTCCGGACGTGGTTCATCATCACGTTCGTCATGGGTGCGATCTTCATTGGCGGCCAGGTGTTCGAGTACACCGAGCTGGTCAAGCACGAGGGCATGAGCCTCTCGTCCGGTCCGTACGGCTCGGTCTTCTACTTGACCACCGGCTTCCACGGACTGCACGTGACGGGCGGTCTCATTGCCTTCCTGCTGGTCCTCGGCCGGACGTACGCGGCCAAGAGGTTCACCCACGAACAGGCCACGTCGGCCATCGTCGTGTCCTACTACTGGCACTTCGTCGATGTCGTCTGGATCGGCCTCTTCGCGACGATCTACCTGATCAAGTAGCGAACACGTCACCGGGCAGGTCCCGGCACTCCATCCAGAAACACCGACGCAGAAGATCCTGACACCGGGGTAATCCGTGAAAAAGCTCTCCGCACGACGACGCCATCCGCTGGCGGCGGTCGTCGTTCTACTCCTCGCGCTGGCGGCCACTGGGGGGCTGTACGCCGCCTTCGCGCCCGCAGGCAAGGCGCAGGCCGATGAAACCGCCCAGTCCCTCGCCATCGAGGAGGGCAAGAAGCTGTACGCCGTGGGTTGCGCAAGCTGCCACGGAACCGGCGGTCAGGGTTCCTCTGACGGCCCGAGCCTGGTCGGGGTCGGCGCCGCAGCCGTCGACTTCCAGGTGAGCACGGGCCGCATGCCCGCCCAGCAGCCCGGCGTCCAGGTGCCGAAGAAGCCCAAGATCTACTCGCAGGAGCAGATCGACCAGCTGGCCGCGTACATCGCGTCCCTGGGTGCCGGCCCGAGCGTGCCGACCGAGAAGCAGTTCGACCCGGCCGGTGCCGACATCGCCAATGGTGGTGAGCTGTTCCGCAACAACTGCGCGCAGTGTCACAACTTCACCGGTGAGGGCGGCGCGCTGACGGACGGCAAGTACGCCCCGAACCTCGAGGGCGTAGAGCCGAAGGTCATCTACGAGGCCATGCTCACCGGCCCGCAGAACATGCCCTCCTTCCCGGACAGCACCATGCCGGAGAAGGAGAAGAAGGACATCATCGCGTACCTCCAGAACGTGAACGGCGAAAAGTCGACGAACCCCGGTGGCCTCAAGCTCGGCGGCCTCGGCCCCGTTTCCGAGGGTCTGTTCGGCTGGATCTTCGGTCTGGGTGCGCTGATCGCTGTCGCCGTCTGGGTCGCGGCCCACACCGCTAAGGCCAAGAAGTCATGAGTAGCCAAGACATTCCCGAAGAGAAGCACCTGCCGAGTGAGCAGGGCGACGCGCACCACGGTGCCGTAGCGGTCGCGGACGATCCGTTCGCCGACCCGGGCATGCCGGCCCACCGGCCGCGCATCCAGGACATCGACGAGGCGGCCGCCAAGCGCTCCGAGCGCACCGTCGCCATGATGTTCACGCTGTCGATGCTGTCCACGATCGGCTTCATCGCCGCCTTCGTGGCCATCCCGATCGACAAGATCGTGTACATCTTCCCCATCGGGAAGGTGAGCGCGCTCAACTTCAGCCTCGGTATGACGCTGGGCCTGGCGCTCTTCCTCATCGGCGCGGGCGCGGTCCACTGGGCCCGCACCCTGATGTCCGACGTGGAGATCGCCGACGAGCGGCACGCCATGGGCGCCTCCGCTGAGGTCAAGGCCCAGGTCATGAGCGACTTCCGGGCCGGTACGGACGAGTCGACCATCGCCCGCCGCCCGCTGATCCGGAACACGATGCTCGGCGCGCTGGCCCTGGTGCCGCTCTCCGGCATCGTCATCCTGCGCGACCTGGGCCCGCTGCCCGAGGACAAGCTCCGCAAGACCCTGTGGGCCAAGGGCAAGCTGCTCATCAACCAGAACACGATGGAGCCGCTGCGTCCCGAGGACGTCATCGTCGGTTCGCTGACCTTCGCCATGCCCGAGGGCCTGGAAGAGGAACAGCACGACTTCCAGATCCAGATCGCCAAGGCCGCCCTGATGATCGTCCGCATCAAGCCGGAGGACATCAAGGACAAGCAGGAACTGGAGTGGTCCCACGAGGGCATCGTGGCCTACTCGAAGATCTGCACCCACGTCGGCTGCCCGATCAGCCTGTACGAGCAGCAGACGCACCACGTGCTCTGCCCGTGCCACCAGTCCACCTTCGACCTCTCCGACGGCGCCCGTGTCATTTTCGGCCCGGCCGGTCACGCGCTTCCGCAGCTGCGGATCGGCGTGAATGACGAAGGCTTCCTCGAAGCGCTCGGCGACTTCGAAGAGCCCGTCGGTCCTGCCTTCTGGGAGCGCGGATGAGCACCGCCACTGATACTGGGCGCCAAGCGCCGGCCGGCGAACGCGTAGCTGACTGGGTGGATGGCCGCCTGGGCATCTACAGCATGGCCAAGAACAGCATGCGCAAGATCTTTCCGGACCACTGGTCCTTCATGCTGGGTGAGATCTGCCTGTACAGCTTCATCGTCATCATCCTCACGGGTACCTACCTGACGATGTTCTTCCACCCGAGCATGAACGAGGTCGTGTACCACGGCTCGTACGTGCCCATGCAGGGTGTGCAGATGTCCGAGGCCTACGCCTCGACCCTGCGGATCAGCTTCGACGTCCGCGGCGGTCTGCTCATCCGGCAGATCCACCACTGGGCGGCACTGATCTTCATCGCCGCGATGATCGTGCACATGATGCGCGTCTTCTTCACCGGCGCGTTCCGCAAGCCGCGCGAGATCAACTGGCTGTTCGGTTTCTCGCTGCTGTTCATCGGCATGTTCACCGGCTTCACCGGCTACTCCCTGCCGGACGACCTGCTCTCGGGTACGGGTGTCCGCTTCATGGAGGGCGCGATCCTGTCCGTGCCGGTCGTCGGCACGTACCTGTCGTTCTTCCTCTACGGCGGCGAGTTCCCCGGCGGCGACTTCGTCGCACGGTTCTACTCGTTCCACATCCTGCTGCTGCCCGGCATCATGATCGGCCTGGTCGTGGCGCACCTGACCCTCGTCTGGGTGCACAAGCACACCCAGTTCGCGGGCCCGGGCAAGACGAACAACAACGTCGTCGGCACGCCGCTGCTCCCGGTGTACACCGCCAAGGCCGGAGGCTTCTTCTTCCTGGTCTTCGGTGTCATCACCGCGATCGCCGCCGTGGCCTCGATCAACCCGATCTGGGCCCTCGGCCCGTACCGCCCGGACCACGTGTCCACCGGCGCGCAGCCCGACTGGTACATGGGTATGCCGGAAGGCCTGATCCGAGCCATGCCCGGCTGGGAGATCAACCTGTGGGGCCACACGCTCGTCCTGGGCGTGTTCATCCCGCTGCTGCTCTTCCCGCTGGTGCTGTGCTCGATCGCCGCCTGGCCGTTCATCGAGTCCTGGATCACCGGGGACAAGCGCGAGCACCACATCCTGGACCGCCCGCGCAACGTCCCGACCCGCACGGCCTTCGGTGTCGCCTACCTGGCGGAGTACGCCGTCCTGCTGATCGGCGGTGGAAACGACATGTTCGCGCAGTACTTCCACCTCTCGCTCAACGCGATCACGTGGTTCGTCCGGATCGGCTTCTTCGTCGTCCCGGTCGTCGCCTTCATCATCACCAAGCGGATCTGCCTCGGCCTCCAGCGCCGGGACCGGGACAAGGTGCTGCACGGTCGCGAGACCGGAATCATCAAGCGCCTGCCGCACGGTGAGTTCGTCGAGGTCCACGAACCGCTCTCGCAGGGCCAGCTGCACACGCTCACCTCGCACGAGCAGTACCAGCCGATCGAGATCGGCCCGACGGTCGACGAGAACGGTGTCGAGCGCAAGGTGAAGGGCACGGAGAAGCTGCGCGCGAAGCTCAGCAAGGGCTTCTACGCGGAGAACAACCAGATTCCGAAGCCCACGGTGGAGGAGTACAAGGAGATCCAGAGCGGCCACGGCCACCACTGATCCCCTGCTGAACGCATGAGGGACTGGTTTCGGCCAGTCCTGGTGTCGCCACGGTGAGAGCCCCGTCCAGGGTCTGGACGGGGCTCTTTGCCGTCCCCCGCGGCTGGATAGGCTGAGGGCCTTCCCATTCGCAGTGGAACCCCCCACTACACAGGAGCGGACCATGAACGTTGTGACCCCGGCAGGCGGCGACAGCGTGGCGGCCCGTAGCTGGCCGGGCGTCCTCGACGCCCTGCTGACCGGCCGGGACCTGAGCGCCGACGACACGGCCTGGGCCATGGACCGGATCATGCGCGGGGAGGCCACCGACGCCCAGATCGCCGGCTTCGCGGTCGCGCTGCGGGCCAAGGGGGAGACGGTCGCGGAGATCAACGGCCTGGTGCGGGCCATGTACGAACACGCCAACCTGATCGAGGTGCCGGGCCGGACGGTGGACATCGTCGGCACCGGCGGCGACGGGGCCAAGACGGTGAACATCTCGACGATGTCGTCGGTGGTGGTGGCCGGTACGGGCGCCAAGGTGGTCAAGCACGGCAACCGGGCCGCCTCCTCCGCGAGCGGGTCCTCGGACGTCCTGGAGAAGCTCGGGGTGAACCTCGGCCTGAGCCGGGAGCGGGTGGTGGAGGTCGCCGAGGAGGCCGGCATCACCTTCTGCTTCGCGGTGAAGTTCCACCCGGCGCTGCGGCACGTGGCCGGAGCCCGCAAGGAGCTGGGCATCCGGACCTTCTTCAACGCGCTGGGCCCGCTGACCAACCCGGCCCGGGTACGCGCCCAGGCGACCGGCGTGGCCGACCCCCGGATGGCCCCGATCATCGCGGGCGTGCTCGCCGAGCGGGGCTCGTCCGCGCTGGTCTTCCGCGGTGACGACGGCCTGGACGAACTGACCACGACGGCGACCTCGCGCGTCTGGTGGGTCCGCGACGGGAAGGTCTCGGAGCAGTCCTTCGACCCCCGTGACGTCGGCATCGACCTGGTCGACGTCTCGGCCCTGGCCGGCGGGGACCCCTCGTACAACGCGGACGTGGCCCGCCGCCTGCTGGCGGGCGAGACCGGCCCGGTGCGCGACGCGGTGCTGCTGAACTCGGCGGCGGCCCTGGTGGCGCTGGACCCGGGCACGGGCACGCTGGAGGAGCAGATCCGGGCCGGCATCACCCGCGCGGCCCAGTCCATCGACTCGGGCGCCGCCCAAGCCGCGCTGGAGCGGTGGGTGACGGCGAGCAACGCCTAGCGGTGTCCGGCCCTGCTGATCGTTTCCGGCCAAGGCCCCGGTCCACGATGCGGACCGGGGTCTTGCGCTGGGGCGATCTTGTGGCAGGATGCTGAACAGGTCACGAGTGACAGCGTTTAGGCCCCGGCTTGCTGTCCGGCAACCCTCCTTCCGTGGCGGGGTGCCCCGGGTGATGACCAGGTCGTAGGCAGTGAGGTCTACGGCAAGCGCGGATCCCTCGACACCAGGGGTCCTGGTCTCTCGAGGAGCGTTTTCCGTGAGCAAGCGAATGCGATAGGGCGACTCCGCCCCTTCTTCAACCCTCGGAACAGGGTCACTTCCGTGTACCCCCGTTCGCTCCGAGGACCTTCCCGTACCCCGGACGGCTCCAGAGCCGTATCCCCGTACGGGCACACCGAAGCCATTCACCCCTGCCTGCCGGGAGATACCGCCATGTCCGCTTCCCTGTCCGCGTCCCTGAAGTCCGGCGCCACCACCTCCGTCGCCACCGCAGCCGGGGGCCCGGCCTGTGCCGAGCCGCTGCCGGTCCTCGGCCGGGACGTCACCGTCCCCCTCGTCACCGGCGGCGAGGTCACCTACGCGGCCCTCGACTACGCGGCCTCCGCCCCGGCGCTCCAGCGGGTCTGGGACGACGTGGCCGCGTACGCCCCGTACTACGGCAGCGTCCACCGCGGCGCCGGCTACCTCTCGCAGCTGTCCACCGACCTCTTCGAGCAGAGCCGGGCCACGGTCGCCGAGTTCCTCGACTGCCGCCCCTCCGACCAGGTGATCTTCACCCGGTCCACCACCGACTCCCTGAACCTCCTCGCCGCCGCCCTTCCGGCCGACTGCCAGGTCTTCGTCTTCGAGACCGAGCACCACGCCTCGCTGCTGCCGTGGACGGACGCCCGGGTCACCTACCTCAACGCCCCCCGCACCCCCGACGAGGCCGTCGCCACCCTGGAGCGGGCGCTGGCCGACCGCGAGCCTTACGGCCCGGCCCTGGTCTGCGTCACCGGGGCGTCCAACGTCACCGGTGAGCTGTGGCCGGTCAAGGAGCTCGCCGCCGCCGCGCACGCCCACGGCGCACGGATCGTCCTGGACGCCGCCCAGTTGGCCCCGCACCACCCCGTCTCGGTCCAGGACCTGGACGTGGACTGGGTCGCCTTCTCCGGACACAAGATCTACGCGCCCTTCGGCTCGGGCGTCCTGGCCGGCCGCGCGGACTGGCTCCAGGAGGCAGAGCCGTACCTCGCGGGCGGCGGCGCCTCCCGCAAGGTGGCCCGGCGCGAGGACGGCGGCGTGGACGTCGAGTGGCACACCACGGCCGCCCGCCACGAGGCCGGCTCCCCGAACGTCATCGGCGTCTACTCCATCGCCTCCGCCTGCAAGGCCCTGACCGAGGCCGGGTTCGACGGCCTCGTCGCCCGCGAGCGCCACCTCATCGGCAAGGTCCGCGACGGCCTGGCGGAGGTCCCGGCGGTCCGCGTCCTGTCCCTCTTCGGGGACGACGCCCCGCGCGTCGGCGTCATCTCCTTCGTGGTGGACGGCTGGAACAGCTCGCACTTCGCGGCCGCGCTGTCCGCCGAGTACGGCATCGGCGTCCGCGACGGCCTGTTCTGCGCCCACCCGCTGGTCCGCACCCTGCTGGGCAGCGAGCCGCAGGCCCAGGGCGAGTGCGGTGCGCCGGAGGCGGCGCCGGGCGAACGCTCCCTCAACGCGATCCGCGTCAGCTTCGGCGCCGGCACCCCCGACGAGCACGTGGACCGCTTCGTCCGCGCGGTGAGGGAGCTCGTCGCGGACGGAGCGAAGTGGCAGTACCGCACCGAAGAGGGCCGCTGCGTTCCGGCGGTCTGACCCCTGCCGCTGCCCCTGCGGGGGGCTTGGCTGGGTGCGGTGCCGTTGCTGGGGCTCTGCCCCAGGCCCCGCGCCTCAAGCGCCGGCGGGGCTGGGTTTGGCCTTGGGTGTGGGGCGGGGCCGCTCCGGAGTGTCTCCTCGGCTCGCGCACTGAGGCCAAGCTGCGCGGGTGCGGCCCGGGTTGCGCGCTCGTCCTGCGGGGACACTCCTGCGCGTCCCCACCCCACGGCCGACTCCGGTGGCGAGGCCGGGCACCCTGGCCGGGTGGGGGAGCGGGGGCGCGCAGGGACGTCCCCGCAGGACGAGCGCGCAACCGGCCTGATGGCGTGGAGTTGGGCTCAGTGCGCGAGCCGAGGAGACGTCCCGGAGGGCCACCGCGGACAGGCCCAGCGGCCGAGATTCCGCCCCGGCGGGGTCACCCGGCTGTGCGGCCAGGGCTTGGCCGGCGAGGCCCGAGGGCACATTTCCAGCCCCGCCGGCGTTTGAGGCGAACGGGGGGCGGGGTTCCGCTTCCGGAGCCGGGCCGTGGCGGGGCCGGGGCCGGGGCCGGCCCGGCGGACCCGCGCCGGAGGCGTCAGGCGTCAGGCGTCGAGACCGATGGCGAACGCCGCTTCCAGGTCGTGCTGGGAGTACGTGCGGAACGCCACGTGCGTGTCCGTCGCCTCGACGCCCGGGATCTTGCTGATGCGGCCGGGGATGATGTCCGCCAGGTTCTCGTGGCGGGCCACGCGGACCAGTGCGATGAGGTCGTAGGTACCCGTGACGGAGTAGACCTCGCTGACGCTGTCCAGCGCGGCGATGGCCTCGGCGATCTCGGGGATGCGGTCCACGCTGGTCTTGATGAGCACGATCGCGGTGATCACGGTTGGCTGTCTCCCTCGCCGGCAGTCACTGGTCGCCTCACTCTAGTCGTACGCCGATAACGGCCCCACGCGTAGACGAAGCCGAGCGAGAACCCCACCAGGTGGGCCAGATAGGCGACACCGGGTCCGCTGTCCGCGCGGTGCGCCGCCACCCATTGCAGGGCGAACCAGAACAGCAGAACGATCCACGCCGGGAACCGCAGCGGCAGGAAGAACAGGAACGGGAACAGGCTCGTCACCCTGGCCCGCGGGAGCAGGCACAGGAACGCGCCCAGGACCGCCGAGATCGCCCCGGACGCACCGACCAGGGTCTGGTCCGAGGAGGCGTTGGCCGCCGCGTACGCGGCCAGGGCGAGGTATCCCGTACAGACGTAGAAGACGAGGAAGGGCGCGCGGCCCATCCGCTCCTCCGTCATCGCGCCGAAGACGTAGAGGAAGAGCATGTTCCCGAGCAGGTGCAGCCAGCTGCCGTGGACGAACAGCGCGGTCAGGGGTGTCAGCCAGGCGCGCGGGGTGTCCGTGAAGAGTTCGTCCGGGACCACGCCCCAGCGCCGGAAGTACGCCGTCCCCGAGGACAGCAGGTCCTCGCCCGTCCCGTAGGCCGGGTTCAGTCCCGAGGCGGGGCCGAGCAGGAACACGACACAGCAGCCGGCGATCAGCGCGTGGGTGACCACCGGTCCCCGGGCGGCCTCGCGGACGGCCTGCCACCTTACGATCATGCGACTGATCATGACGCAACCGGGCCCACCTGAAGCGGTGGCAGGCCGTAGGGTTACGAGCTGCGGTCCGCTGGGCGACGCGTACGGCGCCGCGGGCGGCTTTAATTGAATCAGCTACGAAGGAGAGAGCGGCCTGATGACGGTTCCCCTGCCGACCGACACCACCCGGTGGCGCTGCACCCTGTGCGGCAACCTCACGCGCTTCGACGTCACCCGTTCGTCGAAGGTCGTGGAGTACGTCCACCTGGACCTCGCCGGGGAGCCCAAGGTCGAGGAGCGCGAGGTGGTCAATGAGACCATCGAGTCGGTCCGCTGCCGCTGGTGCAACGCGGTGGACCAGATCGAGCTCGTGGACAGGCCGGGCGCGGACTCCTGAGGGAGCCGCGTCCACAGGTAGAACACGGTAGGGGTGACGGATTGTGGAGCCAGCAAGCGGCGCTGAGCCGGCCGAACCGGCCGGCGACGCCGCCGAGGTGCTCGACCGCCCGCTGCCGGAAGGCGTGCGGCGCAGGGTCGTCGCGCTCGTCTCGGACGCCTTCGGCGGACTGACGGTCGCGGACCTCCCGGCGCAGCTGCGCCAGTACGCCCGGTTCACCCCGACCCGGCGCGCCAAGTTCGCGGGCAACGCCATGGCCGCGGCGGTCGAGACCGACCCCGTGTTCCGCGGCAGGGTCGCGGAGAAGCTGCGCGAGGCGCAGGCGGACCTGGCCGCGGCGCTCGAGTCCGGTGCGCCGCCCGCCGCCGCGGACCCGCTGGACGTGGCGGCCGCCGCGTACGTGCTGCGGCCGGTCGGCTGGGTGAAGCTGGTGGCCGCCGCGGGCGAGGAGGCGCAGCGCGCCGACGCCGAGCGGATCGGCGAGGAGACCCGGCGCGAGCTGGACCGGCTGCGCGAGGAGCTGGCCCACGTACGGGAGCTGCAGCGCACGGGCGGCGAGCAGGTGCGGGCCGAGCTGGACGCGGCCCGCAAGGAAGCCGAATCGCTTCAGCGCAAGCTGCGCAGCGCCCTCAGCGACGTCAAGCGCGGTGAGGCGGCCCTGCGCAAGCTGAACGCCGAGGTCGACGGGATCCGCCAGGACGCGGCCACCCGGGTGACGACCGCCGAGAGCGAGAGCCGGCGGCTCAAGTCGCGTCTGGCGGAGGTGGAGACGGCGCTGGAGGCCTCGCGCCGGGCCACCCGCGAGGGGCGCAGCATCGAGGACATGCGGCTGCGGCTGCTGCTGGACACCGTGCTGGACGCGGCGCAGGGGCTGCGCCGCGAGCTGGCGCTGCCGCCGGTGTCGACCCGTCCGGCCGACACCGTGGAAGCGGTGGAGCCGGGCCGGATGACGCCGAAGGACATCGCGGCCCGGGCGCTGTCCGAGACCGATCCGGCGCTGCTGGACCAGTTGTTGGCGCTGCCTCAGGCCCATCTGGTGGTCGACGGCTACAACGTGACGAAGACCGGCTATCCGACGATGCCGCTGGAGAAGCAGCGGCTGCGGCTGCTGGGCGGGCTGTCGATGCTGGCCGCGCAGACGGGCGCGGAGATGACCTGTGTGTTCGACGGGGCGGAGCTGGCGGCCCCGGTGCTGCTGGCGCCGCCGCGCGGGGTGCGGGTGCTGTTCTCCAAGGCTGGGGTGACGGCGGACGAGCTGATCCGCCAGCTGGTGCGGGCCGAGCCGCCCGGCAGGCCGGTGGTGGTGGTCTCCACGGACCGGGAGGTCGCCGACGGGGTGGCCAAGGCGGGGGCGCGGCCGGTGACGTCCGCCTTGTTGCTGAAGCGGCTTTCGCGCGTTTCGTAACTCCTGGCCCGAATGCCGGAATTGGCCGGATGGATGGAGGACGTACCGTCAAGTGCCCGGTACGGAGCGTGCGCTGTAGGTAAAGAAGCCCGTAGGAGGGTCAGTTTTTTCGCGTGAGGATTTGAACTGATCACGGCGGGGTCACTAGGGTCTGCTCAAACCTTCGTGCGGTAGATCACTCATTCGGGGTGGCGGCGGAGGTGCTGCCGAGTTGCGTTCTTCGGCGGCTCCAGGAAGAAGGAGATCGCCTTCGTGGCGTCCCACCGTCGACCCAAGCAGCCGAACCGCGCTCGTGTGACCGTCCTGACCGCCACGGCGGCCGCGGCCGTCGCACTCTCCGCCCAGGGCGCCTCCGCCGCTCCGGCCAAGCCGGGCAAGGACGAGGTCAAGGCTCAGGTCGACGCGCTCTACGAAGAGGCGGAGCAGGCCACCGAGAAGTTCAACGGGGCCAAGGAACGCCAGGAGAAGCTCGAGAAGGAGATCGGGCAGCTCCAGGACCAGGTCGCGCGCGGCCAGGGCGACCTCAACGAGCTGCGCAACGCGCTCGGTTCGATGGCCAGCGCCCAGTACCGCAACGGCGGCATAGACCAGTCCCTCGCCCTCTTCCTCTCCGCCGACCCCGACAGCTACCTCGACAAGGCCTCCAGCCTGGAGCACCTGAGCGGCAAGCAGGTCGAAGCGGTCCAGAAGATCCAGGCCAAGCAGCGCAGCCTCGCGCAGCAGCGCCAGGAGGCCTCCGGCAAGCTCGCCGACCTCGACGCCACCCGCAAGGAGCTCGGCGAGAAGAAGAAGGCCGCGCAGGACAAGCTCGGCGAGGCCCAGGCCCTGCTCAACACCCTGACCGCGCAGGAGCGCGCCGCGCTCAAGGACGAGGAGGCGCGGGCCAGCCGCAGCGACAGCCAGCGCGTCGACCTCGGCAACGTGAAGGCCTCCGGCCGTGCCGGCGCCGCCCTGGAGGCGGCCAAGACCAAGCTCGGCGCCGCCTACGTCATGGGCGCCACCGGCCCCAGCGCGTACGACTGCTCCGGGCTCGTCCAGTGGGCCTACAAGCAGGCAGGCGTCAGTGTCAGCCGCACGACGTACACCCAGGCGGAAGAGGGCAGGCGCGTCAGCCGCAGCGAGCTCCAGCCCGGTGACCTGGTCTTCTTCTACGGGGACCTGCACCACGTCGGCCTGTACGCGGGCAACAACATGACGCTGCACGCCTCCAATCCGCGCGGCGGCGTCAAGTACGAGTCGATGGACAACATGCCGTACCAGTTCGGCGTCCGCATCTGATCTCCGAGTAGACCCCCCGGTCGAGGACGCGCCGCACACCGCCCATCCGGGCGAATTACCGGGCCGCGCCGCGACCGCACGCCCCGCCGGTGACCTGCGTCTCCTGCGGGGCGTCGCTGTGCGTGCCCTCCCGCGGTCGTTGGCCGGTGCGTGGCCATGCGGTTACTGTCTGCCAGCGCGCAACCCGGCACACGGCCGTCCACGGGGGGCGGACCCGGGTCACGCGCAGCGGAAGGGAGCGGTTTCACGTGGCGTCCCATCGCCGGCCCGGCCTCAGCGGCCTCGACCGGAACACGAAGGTCACCGTCCTCACCGCCGCGGCGGCCGGCGCCGCCGTCGCCATGACGGGCGCACCCGCGGGCGCGGCCCCCGGCCTGCCGTACGAGCCCCCGGCCGGCGCCCGCGCGCAGGTCGACCGGCTCTTCGAGGAGGCCGAACAGGCCACCGAACGCTTCAACGAGGCCGGCGAGAAGGCCGACCGGCTCCGCGCCGAAGTCAGCCGGGCCCAGGACGCGGTGGCCCGCGGGCAGGACCGCATCAACACCATGCGGGGCGTCCTCGGCACCTTCGCCGGAGCCCAGTACCGCAGCGGCGGCATCGACCCCACCGTCGGGCTGATGCTGTCGGAGAACCCCGACGACTACCTCGAACGGGCCGCCGTCCTGGACCGGCTCACCGGCCGCCAGGCCCGGCAGCTCGACGAACTGCGGGAGGAGCAGCGCCGCCTCGGCCAGGAACGCCGCGAGGCCTCCCACAAGCTCGCCGAACTCGACGCGCTGCGCGCCGACGTGGCCAAGCACAAGCGCTCCGTCACGGCGAAGCTCGCGGCCGCCCGGCGGCTGCTCAACGCCATGCCCTCCGAGGAGCGGGCCGACTTCGAGCGCGCCTCGCGCTCCGGCGGCCGCGCCGACGGGCTGCCCGACCCGCCCTCCGCCGGGCCCTCCTCGGGGCGCGCCGCGACCGCGGTGATGGCGGCCCGGGCGGCGGTCGGCAGGCCCTACGTATGGGGCTCCACCGGCCCGTCCGGTTTCGACTGCTCCGGGCTGATGGTGTGGTCGTACCGGCAGGCGGGCGTCGCCCTGCCGCGCACCTCGCAGGCCCAGCGGCACGCGGGACGCCAGGTCCCGCTGTCGCAGGCGCAGCCGGGCGACCTGGTGACGTACCGCTCGGACGCCAGCCACGTCGGCATGTACGTGGGCAACGGCCAGGTGGTGCACGCCCCGTACCCGGGGGCCCGGGTGCGGTACGACCCGGTCGGGATGATGCCGGTCTCCTCGGTGACCCGGCCCTGATCCTGGCGCCGGCTCTGACCCCGGCCGTGACCCTGGCCAGGGCCAGAACGGGCCCGGCCGGGCCCGTGCGTACGATCGGCTGATGCTCCCGGGTCCCCGTCCACCGCGCGTGCCGTCGCCGCTGCGCGTGCTGCCGCTCCTGCTGTGCCTCCTGCTGCCGGCGGGGTGCGGCGGCGGGCGGCCCCCGGCCGACGCCGCCGAGCGGGACGTCCGGCGGGCGGTGGCGGACTGGTCCCGGACGCCGCCCGAGCGGCTCGCCGGGATCCCGCTGGAGGACTGGGCCTACGAGGTCGCCTCGGTGCGCCGGGACGGCGTACGGGCCTCCGTACGGGCCCGGCTGCGCTACCGGCTGGCCGGCTACGACGCGGCCCCCGCGGACTCGGAGCGCGCACTCGAACTGGCTCTGGACGGCGGGACCTGGCAGGTCCGCTCCGACCGCCCGGCGCCCGGAGCGCTGCCGCAGCTGTGGGACCAGGGCGCGGTGACGGTGGTCCGGGGCACGTACGCGCTGGTGCTGGGCTCCGCCGGCCAGGAGACGCTCGCCGAGGTCGCCGCCGAGGCCGACCGTGCCGTGCCCGCGGCGGGCGAGGCGTGGCCGCGGCCGTGGGCGGGGCGGGTGGTGGTGCTGGTCCCCGGCTCCCTGGAGCGGATGGCGCAGCTGCTGGGCCGGCCCGCCGAGGACTACCGGGGCCTGGGCGCCGTCACCACCGGCCGGGTGGGCGCGGGCACCGGCCCCGCCGACCGCGTGGTCATCAACCCGGAGGGGTACGCGGAGCTGAGCGGGCCGGGCCGGCGGGTCGTCCTGACCCACGAGGTCACGCACGTCGCCACCCGGGCGGCGACCACCGCCACGACCCCGCTGTGGCTCTCCGAGGGCTTCGCGGACTGGGCGGCGTACCGCGGCACCTCCAGCACCCCGGAGCAGGCCGCCCCGGCGCTGGCCCGGGCGGTGCGCCGGGGTGAGCTGCCCGCCGGGCTCCCCCCGACGGAGGCCTTCGCCTTCGGCGGCGACCCGGACGCGGTGGCCCGGGCGTACGAGGGGTCCTGGCTGGCCTGCCGGATGATCGCGGGGCGGTGGGGCGAGGCGGCCCTGGTCGACCTGTACGAAAGGGCGGGCCGCGAGCCGTGGCCGACCGCGCTGGACGAGGCCCTGGGCGTGGACCCGGCCGCGCTGACGGAGGCCTGGCAGGATGCGCTGCGGGCAGAGCTGGGCTGAGCCCGCTCGTCCGGTACGTTGGCAGGCGATGCACAAGACGCTGATCGTGACCAACGACTTCCCGCCGCGACCGGGCGGCATCCAGGCCTTCCTGCACAACATGGCGCTGCGGCTGGATCCCGACCGGATCGTCGTGTATGCCTCCACCTGGAAGCACAGCGCGGAGGGCCGCGAGGCCACCGCCGCCTTCGACGCCGAACAGCCCTTCCAGGTCGTGCGCGACCGTACGACGATGCTGCTGCCGACCCCGCGCGTGACGCGGCGGGCGGTGGGACTGCTGCGCGAACACGGCTGCGAGTCCGTGTGGTTCGGGGCGGCGGCCCCGCTCGGGCTGATGGGCCCGGCGCTGCGCCGGGCGGGCGCCCGGCGGATCGTGGCGACCACGCACGGGCACGAGGCGGGCTGGGCCCAGCTGCCCGCGGCGCGCCAGCTGCTGCGGCGGATCGGCGAGGGCACCGACACGCTGACCTACCTGGGGGAGTACACCCGCTCGCGGATCGCCTCCGCGGTGACGGACCGGGCGGCGGCGCGGATGACGCAACTCCCGCCGGGGGTGGACGAGAAGACCTTCCACCCGGGCTCGGGCGGCGCGGAGGTCCGGGCCCGGCTCGGGCTGACCGACCGGCCGGTGGTCGTCTGCGTCTCGCGGCTGGTGCCGCGCAAGGGGCAGGACACGCTGATCGAGGCGATGCCGCGGATCCTGGCGGCGGTGCCGGACGCGGTGCTGCTGATCGTGGGGGGCGGTCCGTACGAGGCGGACCTGCGGGCGCTCGCGGAGGCGACGGGCGTCGCGGACTCGGTGGTCTTCACGGGAGCCGTCCCGTGGGCGGAACTGCCCGCCCACTACGGCGCGGGGGACGTCTTCGCGATGCCGTGCCGGACCCGGCGGGGCGGGCTGGACGTGGAGGGCCTCGGGATCGTCTACCTGGAGGCCTCGGCGACGGGCCTGCCGGTGGTCGCGGGCGACTCCGGCGGGGCGCCGGACGCGGTGCTGGACGGCGAGACGGGCTGGGTGGTCCGGGGCGGCGACCCCGCTGACGCGGCCGAGCGGATCGCAGTCCTGCTGCAGGACCCGGCCCTGCGGGAACGGATGGGCTCCGCCGGGCGGGTGTGGGTCGAGGAGAAGTGGCGCTGGGACCTTTTGGCCGACCGCCTGCACGCGCTGCTGTAGCCGTCGGGGCTGAAAAATCAGCCCCTCCGGCGTTTGAGGAGCGGGGTCCGGGGCGGAGCCCCGGGAAATGGAGAGCGGGGACCGGCTCCGCGCAGCGGAACCCGCGCAGCGGAACCCGCGCAGCCACGGCTGACTGTGCCGCAGATACCTGTCAGGACGGCGTCTGGCCGGAAGGTCGGATTCCGCCCATGATGCGCCCATGACACCAAATCTGACGCGCCGTCATGTCCTCGGACTGGCCGCCCTCCAGACCGCCGCCGCCCTCGGCTTCACACGGATCGGCCTGGCCTCCGCCTCCGCCGTCGAGCCGGGTGCAGCCCCCTACGCGCCCGCGATCGTCGTCGGCTCCGGCTACGGTTCCGCCGTCGCCGCCCTGCGCCTGGGCCAGGCGGGCGTGCGTACCGTCGTCCTCGAAATGGGCCGGCTCTGGGACACCCCCGGACCCGACGGCAAGGTCTTCCCCTCCACCTCGGCGCCCGACCACCGCTCCATGTGGTTCCGTACGCGCACCGAGGCCCCGCTCGCCCAGTTCCTCTGGCTCGACGTGGTCAACCGCGACATCAGCCCGTACCCGGGCGTCCTCGACCGCGTGAACTACGGCGACATGTCCGTGTACGTGGGGCGGGGAGTCGGGGGCGGATCGCTCGTCAACGGCGGCATGGCGCCGACGCCCAGGCGCTCGTACTTCTCCGAGGTGCTGCCCCAGGTCGACGCCGACGAGATGTACGGCACGTACTTCCCCCGCGCCCGCGCCATGCTCGGCGTCAACGACATCGACCCGGCCTGGTTCGAGTCCACGCCCTGGTACCGCTTCGCGCGGATCTCCCGCAAGCACGCCCACAACACCGGCCTGAAGACCGTCTTCGTCCCCAACGTCTACGACTTCGCGTACATGAAGCGCGAGGCGGCCGGCACCGCGGTCAGGTCGGCGCTCGCGGGCGAGGTCATCTACGGCAACAACCACGGGAAGAAGAGCGTCGACAAGACCTACCTGGCGGCCGCCCTCGGCACCGGCAACGTCACCATCGAGACCATGCAGCGCGTGGTCGGCGTACGCCCGGACCCGGCCGGCGGGTACGTGCTGACCGTACGGACCAGCGATGTCTCCGGCCGGGTCACCCAGGTGCGCGAACTCGGCTGCGAGCAGCTCTTCCTCGGGGCGGGGAGCCTGGGGACGACCGAGATCCTGCTGCGGGCCCGCGAGACCGGGGCGCTGCCGGCGCTCAGCGAGAAGGTCGGGCTCGGCTGGGGGCCCAACGGCAACGTCATGACCGCCCGCGCCAACCATCTGTGGGACACCGTCGGCGCCGACCAGGCCACCATGCCCGCCCTGGGCATCGACGACTGGGACAACGCAGCGAACCCGGTCTTCGCCGAGATAGCCCCGCTGCCCATGGGGCTGGAGCACTGGATCTCGATGTACCTGGCCATCACCAGGAACCCGGAGCGGGGGCACTTCAGCTACGACGCCGCCACCGACTCCGCCCGCCTCAACTGGCGGCGGGACCAGAACAGCCCCGCGGTCAACGCGGCCAAGAACCTCTTCGACCGCATCAACCGGCGGAACTTCACCATCTACCGGTACGACCTCTTCGGCGGCAACCGGGCCTTCGCCGACAACTTCACGTACCACCCGCTGGGCGGCTGCGTCCTCGGCGACGCCACCGACGCGTACGGCCGGGTCAAGGGCTACCAGGGGCTGTACGTGGTCGACGGCTCGCTGGTCCCCGGCTCGCTCGGCGTGAACCCGTTCGTGACGATCACCGCCCTCGCCGAGCGGAACATGGCGCGGGTCCTCGCCGACCCCCGCTGACAGCGGCCTCCGGCCGCGGGCCGCGCTAACAGGGACTAGCCCCGGTAGAGCGCCTCGATCTCGTCCGCGAAGTCCTTCGCCACCACGTTGCGCTTCAGCTTCAGCGACGGCGTGATGTGGCCCGACTCCTCCGTGAACTGGGAGGGCAGAATGCGGAATTTCCGCACCGATTCCGCCTTGGAAACCGCCGCGTTGCCGTCGTCCACGGCCTTCTGGACGGCGGCGATCAGCTCCGCGTCCTCGCGCAGCTCCGCCGCCGTGACACCGGCCGGCTTCCCGTGGTCCGCGGCCCACCGGCCGAGGAACTCCTCGTCGATGGTGACCAGCGCGGCCACGAACGGCCGTCCGTCGCCCACCACCATGCACTCCGCGACCAGCGCGTGCGCCCGGATCCGGTCCTCGATCACGGCGGGCGCGACGTTCTTGCCGCCCGCGGTGACGATGAGTTCCTTCTTGCGCCCGGTGATCGTGAGGTAGCCGTCCTCGTCGAGGGTGCCGACGTCGCCGGTGTGGAACCAGCCGTCGGTCAGCGCCTCGGCGGTCGCCGTCTCGTTCTTCCAGTAGCCCGTGAAGATCTGCTCGCCGTGCAGCAGCACCTCGCCGTCGTCCGCGATGCGCACCACGGAGCCCGGCATGGGCTGGCCGACCGTACCGATCTTCTGCTTGTCCCACGGGTTGAAGGTGGTCGCCGCGCAGGACTCGGTCAGGCCGTAGCCCTCCAGCACCGTGAAGCCGATGCCGCGGAAGAAGTGCCCGAGCCGCTCGCCCAGCGGGGCGCCGCCGGAGATCGCGTACTCGCCGCGTCCGCCGAGGACGGCGTGCAGCTTGCTGTAGACCAGCTTCGTGAAGAGCTTGTGCTTGAGCTTCAGCCCGAAGGACGGGCCGCGCGGGGTGTCCAGCGCACGGCTGTACGCGATCGCCGTCTCGGCCGCGGCATCGAAGATCTTGCCCTTGCCGTCGGCCTGCGCCTTGGCGCGCGCCGAGTTGTAGACCTTCTCGAAGACCCGCGGGACACCGAGGATCAGGGTGGGCCGGAAGGACTGGAGTTCGTCCGTCAGGTTCTTGATGTCCGGTACGCAGCCCAGCCGGATCGGCGCCAGGACGGCCGCGACCTCCACCAGGCGCCCGAAGACGTGCGCGGCCGGCAGGAAGAGGAGCACCGAGCACTCGCCGGTCTTGAACAGCGGCTTCAGCCGCTCGACCGCGTTGCCGCACTCCGCGAAGAAGTTGCGGTGGCTCAGCACGCAGCCCTTGGGGCGGCCGGTGGTGCCGGAGGTGTAGACGATGGTGGCCGGGTCGTCGGCGCCCGCGAGGCTGCTGCGCTCGTCGAGCTCGGCGTCGGTGATCTGCTCGCCCGCGGCCTTCAGCGCGTCGAGGGCGCCCCGCTCGATCTCCCAGACCTCGCGCAGCTCCGGCAGGCTGTCCCGCAGGGCTTCCACGGCCGCGCCGTGCCCGGGGCTCTCGACGACCGCCGCGACGGCGCCGGAGTCGCCGAGGATCCACTGGATCTGCTCGGGGGAGCTGGTCTCGTACACGGGAACGGTGACGCCGCCCGCGCTCCAGATCGCGAAGTCGATCAGCACCCACTCGTAGCGGGTGCGGGAAATGAGGGCGACCCGGTCGCCGGGGCGCACGCCGGCCGCCATCAGGCCCTTGGCCGCGGCCTTGACCTCGGCGAGGAACTCGGTCGCGGTCACGTCCTGCCACCGGCCGTCGACCTTGCGGGCCATGACGGCCGTGTCGGGATGCTGAGCGGCGTTGCGGCGGATGAGATCCGTCAGGTTCCCGTCCGACGGGACCTCGTACAGGGCCGGAAGGCTGAACTCGCGCAAGACTGCTGCTCCTCTGGGCGCCATCGCCACCGTGTGGACCGACCGGACGTTACCCACCGGTAGTGGGTTCCGATAGAGGGAACCGGCCAGATGTTCCGTGCGTCACATGACGCGGCCCCGTCGAAGCGACCCTAGTCGACCGCCTCCGGGACTCGGAAGTAACCGCAGGTCCGGCCGGTACGGGGACCCGCTCTACCCGCCGGCCCCAGGCGCCCCTAGGGTGTCGGCATGGGTGGCAGGAACAGGCGCACGCGAGTTCACGTCGTCAGCGACGTCCACGGCAACACCGAGGCCCTCGCGCGGGCCGGAGAGGGCGCCGACGCGCTCATCTGCCTCGGTGACCTGGTGCTCTTCCTCGACTACGCCGACCACTCGCGCGGGATCTTCCCCGACCTGTTCGGCGTCGAGAACGCCGACCGGATCGTCGAGCTGCGCAACGCGCGCCGCTTCGAGGAGGCCCGCGCCTTCGGCCGGGAGCTGTGGGCCGGGCTGGACCGGGAGCAGCTGATCGAGGGCGCGGTACGCCGCCAGTACGCACAGATGTTCGCCGCGTTCCCCAACCCTACGTACGCCACTTACGGCAATGTCGACATCCCGGGGCTGTGGCCGGAATACGCCGCCCGCCCCGGCCTCACCGTCCTCGACGGCCAGCGCACCGAGATCGGCGGTCTGGTCTTCGGCTTTGTGGGCGGCGGGCTGCCCTCGCCGATGCGCACCCCCTACGAGGTGGACGTGGAGGAGTACGCCGCCAAGGTCGAGGCGCTCGGCGAGGTCGACGTCCTGTGCTCGCACATCCCGCCGGAGGTGCCCGAGCTCTGCTACGACACGGTCGCGCGCCGCTTCGAACGGGGCAGCGAGGCCCTGCTGGCCGCCATCCGCCGCACCCGCCCCCGCTACGCCCTCTTCGGGCACGTGCACCAGCCGCTGGCACAGCGGATGCGGATCGGGGGCACGGAGTGCGTGAACGTCGGGCACTTCGCGGCGACCGGAAGGCCCTGGGCCCTGGAGTGGTGAGCTCCGCACGCACGGTAGCCTTCGAGCGGCGGCCGGAGGCCGCACACTTCCTCGAACACTCCCCGGAGGAGCGACCGCGATGGCGGAACACACCAGCTCAAGCATCACGATCGAGGCTGCGCCGACCGACGTGATGGCCGTGATCGCCGACTTCGCCCGCTACCCCGAGTGGACCGGTGAGGTGAAGGAGGCCGAGGTACTGGCCACCGACGCCGAGGGCCGCGCCGAGAAGGTCCGGCTGCTGCTCGACGCGGGCGCGATCAAGGACGACCACACCCTCGCCTACAGCTGGAAGGGCGCGGACGAGGTCAGCTGGACCCTGGACAAGTCGCAGATGCTGCGCCAGCTGGACGGTTCGTACCGGCTGGCCCCGCTGGAGGGCGGCAAGCGCACCGAGGTCACCTACCAGCTGACCGTGGACGTCAAGATCCCGATGCTCGGCATGATCAAGCGCAAGGCCGAGAAGGTCATCATCGACCGTGCTCTCGCGGGCCTGAAGAAGCGCGTGGAATCGACGGCCTGACCATTTCAGCCCCGCCAGGGGGCACCTCCCAGCGGTAGCGAGGGGGAGTTCGAGGCGCGGGGTCCGGGGCGGAGCCCCAGGGAACGGCGGAAGGGCGGGTAGGGGACCGGCCCCGCGCAGCGGTCACCCGCACCCTCCGCCGCCACCCCCTGCCCCGCCGTAATGTCACCAGCGATCCGGAGCAGCGACCCACCATGCCGCACACCCTGCTGATCACCGGCCCCGGCGGGGCCGGGCGCACCACCGTGGCCGCGGCCACCGCCCTCGCCGCCGCGCGGGACGGGCAGCGGGTGCTGCTGCTGTCCGGCGACCCCGGCGATCCGCTGGCCGCCCTCGTCGGCGCGCCGGTGGGGGAGTCCGCCGAGGTCGTGCCCGGGCTGCGGGCCGTACCGGTGGCCGGCGGGTTCCGGGTGGCCCGGGTGGACTCCGGCGAGGAGTTCCGCGAGGAGTTCGTCGCCCTCCAGGAGCGCGGCTCCACCCTCCTCGGCATGCTCGGGGCCCGGCCGCTCGGAGCCGAGGAGCTCACCGAACTGCCCGGCGCCGAACAGTTCGCCCTGCTGCGCGCCCTGCGGCGGGCCGCCGCCGCGCCCGGAACCGACCTGGTCGTCGTCGACCTGCCCCCGCTCCACCAGGCCGTCGCCACCCTGGCCCTGCCCGCCCAGCTGCGCCGCTACCTCGCCCGGCTGCTGCCCGCCGAACGGCAGGCCGCCCGCGCCCTGCGGCCCGTACTGGCCCAGCTGGCCGGGGTGCCCATGCCCGCGCAGTGGCTCTACGAGGCCGCCGCCCGCTGGGACGAGGAGCTCGCCGCCGTCCAGGCCGTCATCGAGGACGGCACCACCCGGGTCCGGCTGGTCGCCGAGCCGGGACCGGCCGCGCACGCCGCCCTGCGCGCCGGGGTGCTCGGGCTCGCCCTGCACGAGCTGGGCGTCGCGGACCTGGTCGCCAACCGGCTCGTACCGCAGGACTGCGCGGACCCCTGGGCCAAGTCGGTCGCCGCCCAGCAGCTCGCCTTCCTGGAGGACTGGGGCCAGGACCTCACCGCCGTGGAGCTCCCGCACCTCGGGCGTGACCCGCAGGGTCCCGGGGACCTCGCCGAGCTGACCGGCCTCACCGCGGGCGGCACCCTCGTCCCCGGCCGCCCCGGCAGGCGCCTCCCCTGGCCCGTCGAGGACCGGCTCGCCGAGGACGGGGTGCTCGTCTGGGCCGTCCGCCTGCCGTATGCCCGCAAGAGCGACCTCGACCTGATCCGCCGCGGCGACGAGCTGCTGCTGACGGCGGGCCCGCACCGCAGGATCGTTCCGCTGCCCTCGGCTCTGCGCCGCTGCACGGTCTCCGGGGCGGCCCTGGCCGACGACGTGCTCCGCATCCGCTTCACCCCGGACCCGGGCCTGTGGCCCCGTACGTCCTAGGGGGCGACCGGCAGGTCACCCCCGTCGCCGTACCGCCGTTCGGGTACCGTCGAAGGTAGTCCGTACGCACGCTCCGCACCCGCCGCAGGAGAGTCCGCCATGAGCGAGGCCACCGACCGCCCCACCGACGACGACGCCTGGGCCAGAGCCTGTGCCGAGGACCTCGCCGCCGAGAAGGAGCGCCTGCGCGGGCAGGAGGGCGCCCAGCAGACCGGGACCGCCGCCGAGGAACTGTTCAAGCTCTTCGAAGCCGTCGCCGACAAGGTGTCCGGGCTGAACAACCCGCTGCTGGGCGTCGCCGCCCAGGGAGCCGTACGGCAGTTCGTCAACCAGGCGAAGACCGCCGCCAAGCCCGTCATCGAGCGCAACCCCGAGGTCTTCGACCACCTCGCGGCCGCCGGCTCCGAGCTGCTCGCCGCCTACCGCTCGGCCGTCGAGGGCCACGAGCGCCGCTGGACCCGCGACACGCCGCCCGGCCAGCGCCGGCCGGAACAGCCGCCCGCCGACCGCGACCCCCGCGACGAGGGCCCGGACGACGGCCGCGACGAGCGGATCGATCTCGACTGAACGGACCTCGCCCTCGGGTACCGTTGGCCCCGGCGGGGTTTGACCGGAAACCGAGGGACTAATGGGACTCACCATCGGCGTCGACATCGGCGGCACGAAGATCGCGGCCGGCGTGGTCGACGAAGAGGGCACCATCCTTGAGACGTACAAGGTGCCCACCCCGCCGACCGCGGACGGAGTGACGGACGCGATCTGCGCCGCCGTCTCCGAAGTCAGCAGCAACCACACCATCGACGCCGTCGGCATCGGCGCCGCCGGATACGTGGACGACAAGCGCGCGACCGTACTCTTCGCGCCGAACATCAACTGGCGGCACGAGCCGCTCAAGGACAAGGTCGAACAGCGCATCGGCCTGCCGGTCGTCGTCGAGAACGACGCGAACTGCGCGGCCTGGGGCGAGTACCGCTTCGGCGCGGGCCAGGGCCATGAGGACGTCATCTGCATCACGCTCGGCACCGGCCTGGGCGGCGGCATCATCATCGGCAACAAGCTGCGGCGCGGCCGCTTCGGCGTCGCCGCCGAGTTCGGCCACATCCGCGTCGTCCCCGACGGCCTGCTGTGCGGATGCGGCAGCCAGGGCTGCTGGGAGCAGTACGCCTCCGGGCGCGCGCTCGTCCGGTACGCGAAGCAGCGCGCCAACGCCACCCCGGAGAACGCGGCGATCCTGCTGTCCCTCGGCGACGGCACCCCCGAGGGCATCGAGGGCAAGCACATCAGCGAGGCCGCCCGGCAGGGCGACCTGGTCGCCATCGACGCCTTCCGCGAACTGGCCCGCTGGGCCGGTGCGGGCCTGGCCGACCTGGCCTCGCTGTTCGACCCGTCCGCGTTCATCGTCGGCGGCGGGGTCTCCGACGAGGGCGACCTGGTCCTCGACCCGATCCGCAAGTCCTTCAAGCGCTGGCTGGTCGGCGGCGCCTGGCGTCCGCACGCGCAGGTGCTCGCCGCCCAGCTCGGCGGCAAGGCCGGACTCGTCGGCGCGGCCGACCTGGCCCGCCAGGGCTGAGCCGCCCCGCTCCACGGTGACTGCCCGCCGCGCCCCTTGGGGGTGCGGCGGGCAGCTGCGTATGTTGCGGGCATGGACCAGCTGCTGCCTTCGCTGCCGAAGTCTCGAACGGAGCCCGACGGTTCTGCCGTGATCCGGGTGCTCAGCTACAACATCCGCTCCCTGCGCGACGACGAGGAGGCACTGGCCCGGGTGATCCGGGCCTGCGCGCCCGACCTGGTGTGCGTACAGGAGGCGCCGCGGTTCTTCCGGTGGCGCAAACACGCGGCGCGGCTCGCCGCGAAGAGCGACCTCGTGGTGCTCGGCGGGGGCGCGACGGCGGCCGGGCCGCTGCTGCTGTGCTCGCTGCGGGCCTTCGTGGAGCGAACCGACGACGTACTGCTGCCCCGCACCCCCGGCCTGCACCGGCGGGGCTTCGCCACCGCCGTCGTCCGCTTCGGGGCGGCCCGGATCGGGGTGGTCAGCGCGCACCTGTCGCTCCAGCGCGAGGAGCGCCGGGCCCAGGCGGATCTCCTCCTGGACCGGGTCGCGGCGCTGGACACTCCGTACGGGATCGCCGCGGCGGACGTGAACGAGGGCCCGGACGGCCCGGCCTTCGCCAGGCTGGCCGCCGAGCTCCAGGACTGCCGGGAGGTGGCCCCGTGGGGCGGCGGCCCGACGTTTCCCGTGGGCACGGCCGACCGGCGCATCGACGCGGTGTTCGCGACGGGGGGTGTGGAGGTGCTGGGCTGCGGGGTCCCCGTGGGACTGCCCGGGGTGAGGGCCGCGGACCTGCGGGCGGCGACGGACCACCTGCCGGTCCTGGCGGCGCTCCGCCTCGCCGCTGCGCGGTAGCCCTGCCACGGTTCGGCCGCCGGTGCGGCGCCGTTGCCGGGGGCTCCGCCCCCGGACCCCCGGTCCTCAAACGCCGGACGGGCTGAAAGGACAGCCCCGCCGGCGTTTGAGGCGCGGGGTCTGGGGCGGAGCCCCAGGAGGCCGGGCGCAGCCCTGGGCCGGGGCTAGACCACCGCGCCGCGACCGGGATCGTCGTCCTCGTCGTCGTCGTGCGCCATGCGCCCCACCAGCGTCGCGAAGCCGCCGAGGAAGCCGCCGATGCCCAGCGTCGTGAGCCACCAGGTCATGTCCCACTGGAGGAGGACCGCCAGGAGCAGCAGCACCGGGCCGCCGACCACCGCCAGCCAGGCGAACTTGGCCGTCACGTCGGCAGGCGGGAGCTCGGGCTCCGGGGGGACGAAGTGGCCCTCCTCCTCCGGCGTCAGGTCTTCGTCCTCCGGCTCCGCGAGGGAGTGATCCCGGGGGCCCGCTCCGCCGACGCCCGGGGCGAACGTCACGGAGCCGCCCAGCGCCACGGGCGCCACCGGCGGCGCGGGCTCCTCCGGGTCCGCTTCGGGGCCCTTCCCGGCCTTCGGCTCGGGCTGGGGCTGGGGCTCGGGCTTCGGATCCGGTTCCGGCGGCAATGGCTTGACGTCTTCCTCAGGCAGCAGCAGGTTCTCGATCGGCTTGAACGGCCGCGCGCCGGGCGGGTCCGGCGGCTCCTGCCCGTACCCGGCGACGATCGCCGCCCACGCCGCTTCCTCGTCGAGCGGCGGCACCCCGCCCGACTGCTCCTCGTGCTCAGCCACCGGCCTCCGCCCCCTCCCTGCCCACGCTCTCCGCCAGTCGGCCGACGAACGCATAGCTGTCCGCGAAGATCCGCTCCGCGTCATGGTCCAACGTCGCGACGTGGTAGCTCTGTTCCAGCAGGGTCTCGGTGACGTCCGTGGAGGAGATCCGGGCGAGGATCCGCGCCGAGTCCACCGGCGGTACGACATGGTCCTGCGGGCTGTGCAGCAGCAGCACCGGCTGCGTGACCTGCGGCAGTTCGGCGTCCACCAGCTGGAAGAACTTCCGCAGCGAGTGCGCGGCCCGGGTCGGGACGCGGTCGTACCCGACCTCGTCCGAGCCCGGCTTCGCGATGTCGCTGGCGATGCCCGGGGTGGACCGGATGAAGTGCTTGGCCACCGGAAGGGCGAAGGCCAGCGGGTCGTGCACCTTGTTGGCCGGGTTGACGAGCACGATGCCGCTGATCGCGTCCCCGTGCTTGGACGCCAGCCGCAGCGTCAGAGCGCCGCCCATGGAGAGTCCGAAGACGAAGACCTGCTCACACCGGTCGAGCAGCTCCCGCAGCGCACGGTCCACCTCGGCGTACCAGTCCTGCCAGCCCGTGAGCTGCATGTCCTGCCAGCGCGTCCCGTGCCCGGGCAGCAGCGGCAGGGATACCGACAGCCCCCGCTCGGCGAGGTACTCGGCCCAGGGGCGCAGCGACTGCGGGGAACCGGTGAAGCCGTGGCAGAGGAGAACACCGACCTCACCGCCCTCGTGGCGGAACGGCTCGGCTCCAGGGAGGACGGGCACCAGGATCTCCTTGGTCATGAGGGTTGGTGGGTGCGTTGCTCTGTGTGACTTCACCGTACGCGACGGGGATGGCACCGACCAGGGTCGTCGGGCCGCTGCACGGGGAGCCACGGGTTAAGGTCTGTTCGACAGACACAGGAAGGCTTTCGAGTTGATCTACGGCGCAATGAAGTTCTCGATCGGCGGTTCCCTGAAGCTCGCCTTCAGGCCGTGGGTGGAGGGCCTCGAGAACATTCCCGCGGAGGGGCCGGCGATCCTCGCGAGCAACCACCTGTCCTTCTCCGACTCCTTCTTCCTGCCGGCGGTGCTGGACCGGAAGGTCACCTTCATCGCGAAGGCGGAGTACTTCACCTCCCCAGGGGTCAAGGGCAAGCTGACGGCCGCCTTCTTCAAGGGCGTCGGCCAGCTCCCGGTGGACCGCTCCGGTGCGCGCGGGGCCGGTGAGGCCGCGATCAAGAGCGGCATCGAGGTCATCGAGCGCGGGGAGCTGTTCGGTATTTACCCCGAGGGGACGCGTTCACCCGACGGCAGGCTGTACCGGGGCAAGCCCGGCGGTCTGGCCCGGGTGGCGCTGGCCACCGGCGCGCCCGTGATCCCCGTGGCGATGATCGACACGGAGAAGATCCAGCCGCCCGGCAAGGTGGTGCCCAAGCTGATGCGCCCGGGCATCCGGATCGGCAAGCCGCTGGACTTCAGCCGCTACCACGGCATGGACAGCGACCGCTTCATCCTCCGCTCGGTGACCGACGAGGTCATGTACGAGATCATGAAGCTGTCCGGCCAGGAGTACGTGGACATCTACGCGACGGCCGCCAAGCGCCAGATCGCGGACGCCGAGAAGGCGGCCAGGAACGACAAGGCCGGCAAGGCGGACCAGGGCGCGGAGTAGCGCGGGCGGAACCGCCCGCGGGGGGTGGGGGAGATGGCGAAACGCGAACGCGTCGTACGCATGTCGGTGGAGCAGCCGCTCTGGCGCGCCCTGACGGTGTACCGGCTCGGGACCATGGTCTACGCGGTGCTGTTGTTCGCCTCGGCGTACAAGCAGTTCCCGCACCCCTGGATCGCGGCCGGCTACCTCGCCTTCCTCGCCGTCTGGACCCTGGTCACCACCCCGAAGGTGGCCAACGCGGCGAGCTGCACCAAGGGCTTCCTCGTCGCCGACCTGACCGTCGCCATCGTCGGGATCGGGCTGACCCCGCTCGCCGACACCTACGAGCGGATCACCGGGGGCGGGCCCACCCTCCCCACGATCTGGACCGGGGGCGCGGTCCTCGGCTTCGCGATCAAGGGCGGCTGGCGCTGGGCCTGCTTCGCGTCCACCTTCGTGGCCGCGGCCACCGTCCTCATCCACAGTGGCCAGCCCACCCGCGACGCCCTGCACAACGTGCTGCTCGTCTGGGTCTCCTCCGTCGCCATCGGCTACGTCGTCGAGGTCGCCCGGGCCAGCGAGGCGACCCTCGCCCGCGCCCTGGAGATCGAGGCGGCCACCCGCGAGCGGGAGCGCCTGGCCCGCGACATCCACGACGGGGTCCTCCAGGTCCTCGCCATGGTCCAGCGGCGCGGTACGGACCTGGGCGGCGAGGCCGCGGAGCTCGGCCGGATGGCGGGGGAGCAGGAGGTTGCGCTGCGCACCCTGGTCTCCAGCGGGCTGGTGCAGCCCTCCCGGATCTCCCGCGACGAGTCGCGCGGGGCGCTGGTGCACGCGTACGAGGTCGAGGAGCCCGGCGCCGACGAGGGCGAACTGGACCTGCGTACCCTCCTCGCCCCGCATGCCGGGTCGCGGGTGAGCTTCGCCGAGCCGGGCACCCCGGTGCCGCTTCCGGTGCCGGCGGCGAGGGAGCTGGCCGCGGCGGTCGGCGCCGCCCTGGACAACGTGCGCAAGCACGCGGGCGAGGGGGCC
Organism: Streptomyces sp. NBC_01408; assembly: GCF_026340255.1. Lineage (GTDB taxonomy): Bacteria > Actinomycetota > Actinomycetes > Streptomycetales > Streptomycetaceae > Streptomyces. The sequence continues at coordinate 3,369,401 of NZ_JAPEPJ010000001.1, forward strand.
CGGGCCTGGATCCTGGTCGAGGACTGGGGCGACGAGGTGATAGTGACCGTCCGCGACGACGGCCCGGGCATCCCGGCCGGCCGGCTCGACCAGGCGGAGGGCGAGGGACGGATGGGCGTGGCCCTGTCCATCCGCGGCCGGCTGCGCGACCTGGGCGGCAGCGCCGAGCTGCTGTCCGTCCCCGGGCAGGGCACCGAAGTGGAACTGAAAGTACCCAGGGGCAGGACGGACAACCGATGAGCGGACGGACCGAGTTGAACCAGAGCGACGAGCTGCACGAGATCAAGGTCATGGTCGTCGACGACCACCCGATGTGGCGGGACGCGGTCGCCCGCGACCTGGCCGCGGCGGGCTTCGACGTGGTGGCCACGGCCGGGGACGGCCCCGAGGCGGTACGCCGGGCCCCTGCAGTCTCCCCCCACGTCCTGGTCCTCGACCTGAACCTGCCCGGCATGCCGGGGGTGCAGGTCTGCAAGGAGCTGGTCGGCGCCCACCCGGCCCTGCGGGTCCTCGTCCTGTCGGCCAGCGGCGAGCACGCGGACGTCCTGGAAGCGGTGAAGTCCGGCGCGACCGGCTACCTGCTGAAGTCCGCGGGTGCCCAGGAGCTGATCGACGCGGTCCGCCGCACGGCGGCCGGAGACCCGGTGTTCACCCCGGGCCTGGCCGGGCTGGTGCTCGGCGAGTACCGGCGCCTGGCCACCGACCCGGCGCCCGCCGCCTCCGACGAGCCGAAGGTGCCGCAGCTGACCGACCGGGAGACCGAGGTGCTGCGGCTGGTGGCCAAGGGGCTCTCGTACAAGCAGATCGCGGAGCGGCTGGTCATCTCCCACCGGACGGTGCAGAACCACGTCCAGAACACCCTGGGCAAACTCCAGTTGCACAACCGGGTGGAGCTCGTCCGGTACGCGATAGAGCGGGGCCTGGACGACGTGTAGCCGGCCGCGCGCGGTGGCGCCGATCGTACTTACGTCCTCGTACGAGTGAACGGGCATACGCAACGCCGCGTGATTCCACCGGAATTGACCTCTCCATGACGCTTGATGTGACGCGGGTCACCACTAGCGTGACCGCCATGGCGAAGGGAGATTCCATGAAGGTCGGAGTGCTGACCGGTGGCGGCGACTGCCCCGGGCTCAACGCGGTGATCAGGGCCGTCGTCCGCAAGGGCGAGCAGGAGTACGGCTACGGGTTCATCGGCTTCAAGGACGGCTGGCGGGGCCTGGTCGAAGGGGCCACCGTCCCGCTCGACATCCCCGCCGTCCGCGGCATCCTGCCCCGGGGCGGCACCATCCTCGGATCCTCGCGCACCAACCCGTTCAAGACGGAGAACGGGGTGCGGGGCATCAAGGAGAACCTCGCCAAGTACGAGGTGGACGCGCTCATCGCGATCGGCGGCGAGGACACCCTCGGGGTCGCCGCCCAGCTGTACGAGGAGTACGGCATCCCCTGCGTCGGCGTGCCGAAGACCATCGACAACGACCTGTCCGCCACCGACTACACCTTCGGCTTCGACACGGCCGTCGGCATCGCGACCGAGGCCATCGACCGGCTGCACACCACGGCCGAGTCGCACATGCGGGTCCTGGTCGTCGAGGTCATGGGCCGGCACGCCGGCTGGATCGCCCTGCACTCGGGGCTGGCGGGCGGCGCCAACGTCATCCTCATCCCGGAGCAGCGCTTCGACATGGACCAGGTGTGCGCCTGGGTCACCTCCCGGTTCAAGGCCAGTTACGCGCCGATCGTGGTGGTCGCGGAGGGGGCGATGCCCAAGGACGGCGAGCTGGTGCTGAAGGACGCCACCACGGACTCCTTCGGCCACGTCCGGCTGTCCGGCGTGGGCGAGTGGCTGGCCAAGGAGATCGAGGCACGCACCGGCAAGGAGGCCCGGACCACCGTGCTCGGGCACATCCAGCGCGGCGGCACCCCGAGCGCCTTCGACCGCTGGCTGGCCACCCGGTTCGGGCTGCACGCCATCGACGCGGTGCGGGACGGCGACTTCGGCAAGATGGTCGCGCTCCAGGGGACGGACATCGTGCGGGTGCCGATCACCGAGGCCACGGCGAAGCTGAAGACGGTGGACCCGGCGCTGTACCAGGAGGTCGGGGTCTTCTTCGGCTGAGCCTCCGGGCACGGCCGCGGTTTGCCGCTGCGCGGGCTGGTCCCCGCCCCGCCCTTTCGCCGTTTCCTGGGGCTCCGCCCCAGACCCCGCGCCTCAAACGCCGGCGGGGCTGTCTTTCAGCCTGTCCGGCGTTTGAGGACCGGGTCCGGGCAGAGCCCGGGGAGCGGTGGAAGGGCGGGTGGGGGACGGGCCCCGCGCAGCGGCCCCGCCTGACGCCGCCTTAGATTGGGCGCGTGAACATACCCGACTGGCTCCGCTGGGGGCTCGCCGCCTTCGCCGCCTTCCAACTCCTCGGCGCCTACTCCGCCCTGCGCAAGGTCCGCGCGGAGACCGGAGCCCGCCGGACGGACGCCAAGCTGAACCTGGCGGACGGCCTCGCCTGCGCCACGATGTTCACCGGCCTCGCCGCCGGCCAGGTCGTCGTCGCCGCGTGCGGGCTGGCCGTGCAAGGGCCGGTGCTGCTGACGCAGCTGATCCGCTGGTACCGTGCCCGCTCCGAGCCGGCCCCCGACAGCCCCTCCCGGCCCGCGGACGACACTTCGGACTCGCTCGCCTAGACCTTGACCCCCACCCCGGCCACCAGCTCGCGCAGCAGGTCCGCGCCGCGGAGGGTCAGTACGGACTCCGGGTGGAACTGGACGCCCGCGAAGCCCCCCGCCGCGGAGCGGACCGCGTGGACCTCGCCCGTGCCGGGGTCACGGGACACCTCGACCCCCCGTACGGAAAGGGCGGCGTCCAAGGAGTCGTCGCAGTGCGCGGTGTACGTGTTGTAGAAGCCGACCACCTCCTCGGCCCCGAACAGGTCGATGCGGGTCTGCGCGCCCTGGGCCGGCTGCGCCTTGCGGATCAGCGGGAGGCCCAGCTCGGCCGCGAGCAGCTCGTGCCCCAGGCAGACCCCGACCAGGCCGTGGCGGTGGCCCGCCAGCAGCTCCGCCGCCAGCGCGCGCAGCATCCGCATCTTCGGGTCGCCGGCGTCCGCCGGGTTCCCCGGGCCGGGGCCCAGTACGACCGGGCCCTCCCAGGCCAGGGCCGCCGCCCGCAGCCCCGGGTCGTCGTAGCGGCGTACGGTCACCTCCAGGCCGGTCACCCGCAGCAGGTGCGCCAGCATCGCCGTGAACGTGTCCTCGCCGTCCACCACCAGCGCGTGGCCGCCCGGCGCGGCGGGCCGCTCCTGCATCCGCAGCCAGAACGGGGCCAGGTCCGCCCGCCGGGCCTCCAGCGCGGCCCGCACCCGGGGGTCGTCCGCCAGCCGGGCCCCTGTGAAGGCCGGGCGGGGCGCGGCCGGCCGTACGCCTAGGGCCGCCAGCACCCCGGCGGCCTTCGCGTGGGTCTCGGCCACCTCGCCCGCCGGATCGGAGTGCCGCACGAGGGTGGCGCCGACCGGCACCCGCAGTACCCCGTCCGGGGCGATGTCGGCGGTGCGGATCAGGATGGGGGAGTCCAGCGTCTGGGCCCCTGCGGCGTCCAGGCCGAGCAGGGCCAGCGCGCCCGCGTAGTAGCCGCGGCCCCCGGCCTCGTACCGTTCGATGACCCGGCAGGCGTTCTGCACCGGGGAGCCGGTGACGGTCGCCGCGAACATCGTCTCGCGCAGCACCTCGCGCACGTCCAGCGAGGAGCGGCCGCGCAGTTCGTACTCGGTGTGCGCGAGGTGGGACATCTCCTTGAGCCGGGGTCCGACGACGACCCCGCCCCGGTCGCCGACGGTGCACATCATCTTGAGTTCCTCGTCGACCACCATCGACAGCTCCTCGGTCTCCTTGCGGTCGCCGAGGAAGGCGAGGAGCGACTCGGCCGTCGGGCCCGTGGCGGGATAGCGGTACGTGCCGCTGATCGGGTTCATCACGACCGTGCCCCCGGACATCCGCACGTGCACCTCGGGACTGGCCCCGACCAGGGTGCGGTCGCCGGTGTGGACGACGTACGTCCAGTACGCGCCGCGCTCGCCCAGCAGCAGCCGCCGGAACAGGGCGAGGGCGTCGGCGCGGCCGAAGCCGTCGATCCGCCCCTCGTAGGTCCGCCGGATCACGAAGTTGGCGCCCTCCCCGCGGCCGATCTCGTCGCGGATGACGCGCTCCACGGTGGCCGCGTACTCGCTGTCGGGGACGTCGAAGCCGCCGTCCTCCACCCGGACCTGGTGCGCGGGCAGCGCGGCCAGCGCCTCGGCGAGCGGGATCTCGTACGCCTCCTCGGTGACGAGCACGCTCAGCGGGGTCCCGTCGTCGCGTACGTCGAATCCGCGCTCGCGGATCTGCCGGAAGGGGACGAGGGCGAGGGTGGGGAGCGGCCCGACGGGCAGGTCGGCGAGGCGCTCGGCCTCGTGGACGGCGCCCAGGAGCACTTCGACCGTGTCGTGGTCGCGGCCGGGGGTCCGGCGCCGGAGCAGGGCGAACGGCGGGCAGGAGCCGTCGAGGAGCCGGCCGAGCACCGAGGGCGCGGCTACGGCTACGGCTGCGGGCGTGGACGTGGGCGCGGGCGTGGACATGGGGCGGGCTTCCTTCCGGTGGGAGGAGCGGGCCCGGGTCCGTGCGCGAACGCGGAAGGCCGCCCCTCGGGGCGGCCTTCGCGTCGGTCGTGTCTCTAGGTACGCGCGAGGGGTGGGCCGCCGGGAGCGGGCCACCACCAGTTCAGGTTCGCGTGCGCGTACATGGGAGGGACCCTAGCCCACGCCCGCGGTGGAGGCGAAGGACCCGCCCCCGGGCACGTCCGGAATCACCAATTCCAGCCACTGGGGTCCGGTTCGGGGGATATCTGTCTCACGTAGTGGGCGCACGGCTGGACAGGGCGTGCGACGCCGTAATGTGTAACAGGTGACCGTGAACGCTGAAACCCAAGCCCCCGCCTCCAAGGCGACCTGGCGAGACCTTCCCGCGGCGCAGCAGCCTTCGTACCCCGATGCCGAGGCCCTGCGCGCTGTCGTCGCGGACCTCGAGTCGTATCCTCCGCTCGTTTTCGCGGGTGAGTGCGACCAGCTGCGCGCCCGTCTGGGAGCCGTCGCCAAGGGCGAGGCGTTCCTCCTTCAGGGTGGCGACTGCGCCGAGGCCTTCGACGGCGTGTCCGCCGAGCACATCCGAGCCAAGCTGAAGACGTTGCTCCAGATGAGTGCCGTCCTCACCTACGCGGCCTCCGTGCCCGTCGTGAAGGTCGGCCGCATCGCCGGCCAGTACTCCAAGCCGCGCTCCAAGGACACCGAGACCCGCGACGGCGTGACGCTGCCGACCTACCGCGGCGACTCCGTCAACGGCTTCGCCTTCACCGAAGAGGCCCGGATCCCGGACCCCGAGCGGCTGAAGCGGATGTACAACGCCTCCGCCTCCACCCTCAACCTGGTGCGTGCCTTCACCACCGGTGGTTACGCCGACCTGCGCCAGGTGCACGCCTGGAACCAGGACTTCGTGAAGTCGTCCCCGTCCGGCCAGCGCTACGAGCAGCTGGCCCGCGAGATCGACAACGCGCTGAACTTCATGAAGGCCTGCGGCACCGACCCGGCGGAGTTCAAGGCCGTCGAGTTCTACGCCTCCCACGAGGCGCTGCTGCTCGACTACGAGGGCGCGCTGACCCGCACCGACTCGCGGACCGGCAAGCTCTACGACACCTCCGGCCACATGGTCTGGATCGGTGAGCGCACCCGCCAGCTGGACCACGCGCACATCGAGTTCTGCTCGCAGATCGCCAACCCGATCGGCATCAAGCTCGGCCCCACCACCACGGTCGACGAGGCGCTGACGTACATCGACCGTCTCGACCCCGACCGCGAGCCGGGCCGGCTGACCTTCGTCGTCCGCATGGGCGCCGACAAGGTCCGCGACAAGCTCCCCGAGCTGGTCGAGAAGGTCACCGCCTCGGGCGCCACCGTGGCCTGGGTCACCGACCCGATGCACGGCAACACCTTCGAGGCGGCCTCCGGCCACAAGACGCGCCGTTTCGACGACGTGCTCGACGAGGTCAAGGGCTTCTTCGAGGTCCACAAGGCGCTGGGCACCCACCCGGGCGGCATCCACGTCGAGCTCACCGGTGACGACGTCACCGAGTGCGTGGGCGGCGGCGACGAGATCTTCGTCGACGACCTGCACCAGCGCTACGAGACGGCCTGCGACCCGCGGCTCAACCGCAGCCAGTCCCTGGACCTGGCGTTCCTGGTCGCCGAGATGTACCGCGACCAGTAGGGATCAGTCAGTAGCTTCGTACGACAGTGGGGCGCGGATCGATGTGATCCGCGCCCCATCGTCGTATCGAGGGCTTTTAGGGTTGCCTAACTTTGGGTACGGTTAGGTAAGCCTCACCGAATAGGGGATGGCTCGCCGAACCACCGCCCAGGGAGGTGAACCGCGTGTACGTCTGCTCTTGCTTCGGGATCACCGACAAGCAGGTCAAGGACCACGCGGCCGCCGGCGCCTGCACCCCGCGCCAGATAGCCTCGGCCACCAAGGCCGGCACCGACTGCGGTTCCTGCGTGCGCACCATCCAGGGCATCCTCGGCCGCGGTGCGTGCCCGCGCCGGGAACTGCTGGAGAAGGGCAACACGGCGGCCGTGCTCGCCGCCGACGTGTCGCCCGCGACTGCTCCCGTTCCCTCGCTCGAGCCCGCGCTCGCGGAAGCCGCCTAGCCCCACGCCGGTCCGGCTAGCTCGGCTGTTCGATCAGCTGCGCGATGTACAGCGGCTCGCCCAGTGACTCGATGAGCTCCAGCTGGGTGTCGAGGTAGTCGATGTGGTGCTCCTCGTCCGCCAGGATCTCCTCGAAGAGACGGGCGGAGGTGATGTCACCCTTGCCGCGCATGACCTCGATGCCCCGCTTGAGCCGGTCGATCGCCTCGACCTCCACCTGGCGGTCCGCCTGGAACATCTCCGTGATGGTCTGCCCGACCCGCACGTGGAAGAGGCGCTGGTAGTTCGGCAGACCGTCGAGCATCAGGATGCGCTCGGTGATCTTGTCCGCGTGCTTCATCTCGTCGATGGACTCTTCACGCGTGTACTTGGCGAGCTTGGTCCAGCCCTTGTTGTCCTGGATGCGGTAGTGCAGCCAGTACTGGTTGATGGCCGTCAGCTCACCGGTCAGCTGCTCGTTCAGAAACTCAAGGACCTCGGGGTCGCCCTGCATCGCAGAGGCTCCTTCCAGGCAATGTCAGCTAAGTGACGGGGCAGTTGCGCGCATCCTTGCACCGCCGCTGGGGGCCGTCCAGTAAGTGCCTCCTTAGTGGGAGTTACCGCGACTTGCCCGAATCGACCCAGACCTGGTCATGACCACCCTGCCCAGTCTGTCACCATGGAGTCATGGGTCAGCCGGAAAGCCGGGAATCTCCGGGAGCAGAGCAGCTGGAGCTTCCCCCGGGGCAGCGGTTGCAGCGAGGCTGGCCCGTCACCCATTACGGGCCCGTGCCCAAGTTCAAGCCGGACCGCTGGGAGTTCCGCGTCTTCGGCGCGACGGCCGACGGTGAGAAGCACTGCTGGAACCACGAGGAGTTCGGGGCCCTGCCCTTCGACTCGGTCGTGGCGGACCTGCACTGCGTGACGAAGTTCAGCATGCCGGGCGCCGAATGGGGCGGTGTGCTCGCCCGTACCGTCCTCGCCCTCGCGCCGCCGGCGCCCCAGGTCACGCACGTGATGGTGTGGGCCGAGTACGGCTTCAGCTCCAACATGCGGCTGGCCGACTTCGCCTCCGATCGCACCGTCTTCGCCACCCACCAGGGCGGCGAACTCCTCACCGCCGAGCACGGGTTCCCGCTGCGGCTCGTGGTCCCGCACCTGTACGCCTGGAAGGGACCCAAGTGGGTCCGCGGCGTCGAGTACATGACCGCCGACCGCCGCGGCTTCTGGGAGGAACGCGGCTACCACAACATCGGCGACCCCTGGCGGGAGCAGCGCTACTCCTACCAGGAGGAGCCCGGGGAAGGCCCGGAGCTGTAGGACGCCTAGTGGTGGTACTGGTGGACCACCGCGTGGCCCTTGCCGCGGCCGATCATCCACTTGTTGACCGGGACGGTGATCACGAAGGCCGCCGCCAGCGCGATCGCCAGCACGATCCAGAACAGCGGCGCCGACAGGTGCGCGTCCATGGCGCCCGGCCAGAGCGCGATCACGCCGTTGTCGATCAGTTCCATGACGGTGATGGACAGGGTGTCGGCGGCCAGCGCCACCCGGACGGCGCTACGGAAGTCCAACCCGGCCTTCAGGACACCGCGCAGGGTGAACGCGTAGCCGAAGAAGAACGCCAGGACGATCGCCAGGGCCATCGTCGGGACGTTTCCCCAGCCCAGCGCGGTACCGATGACCATGCCGAGGACCTCGCCGATGGCGCATCCGGTGAGGCAGTGCAGCGTGGCCCTGGCCGCCTCGGCCCAGGTGACCTTGGAGCCGTGGTGCGGATGGTGTGCGTGCGGCTCGTGCGCGTGCGGCTCGTGTGCGTGCTGCTCTTGTGCACCGTGCTCGTGGGCGCCGTGCTCGTGTGCGTGGTCCATGGGAGCCCCCTGGGAACGTCGGACAACGGTTCCTGCGGATAGCAGAACCGTATACCCCCCAGGGGTATTCCGCGCACAGGTGTTCCGTGCCGGGTCAGTGGAACTCGCGCAGCTCCTTCAGCAGCGCGATGTCCGCCGCGTGCCCGTCCTTCCCGCCCGGCGTCTCGATGACCAGCGGTACGCCCTCCATCGCCGGGTGCGTGAACAGCTCGGCGAACGCGTCCCGGCCGATGTGGCCCTGCCCGATGTTCTCGTGCCGGTCCTTGTGCGCGCCGACCCCCTCCTTGGAGTCATTCGCGTGGACCAGCTTCAGCCGGCCCTCGCCCACCGTGTCCACCAGCAGGTCCAGCGTCTGCTTCGCCCCGCCCGGCTCGGCCAGGTCGTGCCCGGCCGCGAAGATGTGGCAGGTGTCCAGGCAGATGCCCAGCTTGGGGTGGTGGTCGAGCGCATCGAAGTACGGGCCGAAGTCCCAGGTCCGCGAGCACAGCGAGGAACCCTGCCCGGCCGTGGACTCCAGCAGCAGGAAGGGGTCGTCCTCGTGCGTCAGCTCGTCCAGCAGCGGCAGCATGTGCTCCCTGACCTGCGCGTACGCCGCCTCGCGCGGGCGGCCTCCGGTCGCCGAGCCGGTGTGCACGACCACCCCGAGCGCGCCGATCTCCCGGCCGCGGCGCAGCGAGTGGCGCAGGGACTCCACCGACTTCTCCACCGTCGCCTCGGTGTGCGAGCCGAAGTTGATCAGGTACGGCGCGTGCACGTACGCCGGGATCGACGCGTCCGCGCACTCCGTGCGGAACCGCTCGTCCTGCGCCGGGTTGCCGACCGGGGTGGCCCAGCCGCGCGGATTGGCGACGAAGACCTGCACGGCCTCGGCGCCCAGCTCCCGGGCGTACGTCAGCCCGACCGAGGCGAGCCCGCCGGCCACGGGGATGTGCCCGCCCACGGGATTGCGTACGGCCCCCGCCGGCTGCGCCACGTGCTCCTGCGGCTCCACGTGCTCCTGCTGTTCCACGTACCCCTACAGTCCCTTGGTCTTGACGGTGATCGTGCTGCCCTCGGGGGCGGTCTGGCCGGCGGCCACCGACTGGGTGTCCACGGTGTTGCTGAAGGACAGGAACGGGCGCTCCACCTTCACCTTGAAGCCCGCGCCCTCCAGCGCCTTGCGGGCCGCGTCCACGTCCTGGCCGGCCACGTTCGGCACCGGGAGCTGTCGGGGGCCCTTGGAGACCGTCAGGGTGACGGTGTCCCCGGCCGCTGCCTGGGTGCCCGCGCCGACCGACTGGTTCGCGACGGTACCGGCCGGAGACGCGGCGTTGACCTGCTCGGGGGCGGTCGCCACCGTCAGGCCGAGGCCCTCCAGGGTGGCGCGCGCCTGCTCCAGGGGAGCCCCGGCCACGCTCGGCACGGGGATCGGGCGGCCCTTGCTGACCAGCAGTGCGACGGCCGTGTCGGGGGCCCGCTTCTCCCCGCCCGCCGGGTCGGTGCTGATCACCGAGCCCTGGGCGATGTCCTGGCTGAAGGCCTGCGTGACCATGCCGGGCGCGAGGCCCGCGTTCGTCAGCTCGGTCGTGGCCTCCTCCAGCGGCCTGCCCTTCAGGTTGGGCACGGCGACGACCTCGGGGCCGCGGGAGATGGTGACCGTCACCGCGCCGTTGCCGCGGATGCGCTTGCCGCCCGCGGGATCGGTGTTCATCACCGTCCCGCGCTCGAAGGAGTTGCTGAACTTCCGGTCGATCCGCTTCACGCCGAGGCCCGCCGCGGACAGCTGGGTCCTGGCCTGCTCCTCCGTCTTGCCGAGCAGGTTGGGGACCTTGGTGAACTGGCCGGAGTTGATGTACCAGACGCCGGTGCCCAGGGCGAGGGCGAGCAGGACGCCCGCGACGGCCAGGAAGGTGCCGCGGCGGGAGCGCCGCTCCTGCCGCGGCGCGGGCCGGGCGGGCGGGGGCGGCGGCATCTCCAGGCGGGAGGTGTGGTGCACCTCCTGCTGCGCGGCGACCGGCCGGGGGATGACGCTGGTGCGGTCCTCGGTGGAGGTCCGCTCCCCGGCGCGCGCCTGCGGCGGTACGGCGTCCAGCTCGGCGTCGCTGAGCCGCGCGCGGGCCTCCAGGACGAGGCCGAGCAGGGAGGCGGCGTCGGAGGGCCGCAGCCCGGGGTTGCGGGCGGTGGCTTGCAGGACGAGCTCGTCCAGGCCGGCGGGGAGCCCGGGGACGGCGGCCGAAGGCGGCGGCACGTCCTCGTTGAGGTGCTGGAAGAGCACCTGGGCGGGGCTGGCGCCGGTGTGCGGCTTGGCGCCGGTGAGCATCTCGTAGAAGACGACACCGCAGGCGTAGACGTCCACGCGGGTGTCGGTGACGCCGTTCTCGATCTGCTCGGGGGCCAGGTAGGAGATGGTGCCGAGCACGGAGCCGGTGGTGTTGGTGACGGCGTCGACGGATCTGACCAGCCCGAAGTCGGCGACCTTCACCCGGCCGTCGTCGCCGATCAGCACGTTCTCGGGCTTCATGTCGCGGTGGACGAAACCGGCCCGGTGGGCGGCGCCGAGGGCGGCGAGCACCGGTTCGAGGATGTCGAGGGCGGCCCGGGGCTGGAGCGCGCCGCGCTCGCGGAGCACGTCGCGCAGGGTGCAGCCGGAGACGTACTCCATGGCGAGGTAGACGTACGGCCCGTCCGTGCCCTGGTCGAAGACGGCGACCACGTTGGAGTGCGCGAGCCGGGCCACGGACTTGGCCTCCCGGATGAACCGGTCGACGAAGGCGGCGTCGGCGGCCAGCGCCGGGTGCATCACCTTCAGCGCGAGGACGCGGTCGAGGCGGGTGTCGACGGCCCGGTAGACCGTGGCCATGCCGCCGGCCGCGATGCGGGCGTCGATGCGGTAGCGGCCGTCGAGCACGCGCCCGACGAGGGGGTCATCCAGGGTCGTATCCACCCGGCGATTCTATTGGGCCGACGGGGTTCTTCGGCCGGGCCGGGTGCGCTTGCAGCGCAGCTGTGACGCACCCGGCCGCGGACCGTAGCCGACGCCGGGCCCCAGGCGCAGGCATCAGGCGCGGCGCCGGTGCCGGGGGCCCTGCCCCCGGACCCCCGTGCCTCAAACGCCGGCGGGGCTGGATTTGGCTGCTGCCGGAGCACAACCCAGCCCCGCCGGCGTTTGAGGCGCGGGGGTCCGGGGCGGCGCCCCAGGAAGCCGGGCCGCAGGTCAGAACGCCGGGCGCTCCGGGTCCAGCGTCGGGAGACCCTCGGCCGGGGACGAGGCCAAGGCGAAGCGGCGCTGCGGGATGCGCCCCGCACGGAACGCCAGGCGCCCCGCCGACACGGCGTCCCGCATCGCGGCAGCCATCAGCACCGGCTCCTGCGCCCGCGTCACCGCCGAGGCCAGCATCACGGCCGCGCAGCCCAGCTCCATCGCCAGCGCCGCGTCCGACGCCGTGCCGGCCCCCGCGTCCAGGATCACCGGGACCCCGGCCCGTTCCGTGATCAGCTCGAAGTTGTGCGGGTTGCGGATGCCCATCCCGGAGCCGATCGGGGAGCCCAGCGGCATGATCGCCGCGCAGCCCACGTCCTCCAGCTTCCGTGCGAGCACGGGGTCGTCGTTGGTGTACGGGAGGACCGTGAAGCCCTCGTCCACCAGGATCTCGGCGGCGTCCAGCAGCTCGACGCCGTCGGGCAGCAGGGTGCGCTCGTCCGCGACGACCTCCAGCTTGACCCAGTCCGTACCGAGCGCCTCCCGTGCCAGCCGGGCGGTCAGGACGGCCTCACCCGCCGTGAAGCAGCCCGCGGTGTTCGGCAGGACCGTGATGTCCAGTTTCGACAGCACGGACAGGACGGATCCCTGGACCGTGGGGTCCAGCCGCCGCATCGCCACCGTCGTGAGTTCGGTGCCGGAGGCGACGAGGGCGCGTTCCAGGACGTCCAGGCTCGGGGCGCCGCCCGTACCCATGATCAGGCGCGAGGAGAAGGTCCGGCCGGCGAGGGTGAACAGGTCGTCGTTCACGGATGTCATCGTCAGCCTCCCTGGACCGCGGTGAGGATCTCGACCCGGTCGCCCTCGCCCACCGGCGTCGCGGGCCACTGCCCGCGCGGGACCACCGTCTCGTTGAGGGCGGCGGCGACGCCGGACGGCGCGGCGGTCAGGGTGGCGACCACGGCGTCGAGCGTGGTGCCGGCCGCGATCTCCAGCGGCTCGCCGTTGACGGAGATGGTCATGCGTACGACTCCTGACGTGCGGCGGAGAACCGGCGGGGGGTGAAGGGACGGGCGATCCGGGGGAGTTCGCCGGTGGTCAGCAGCTCCGCCATCACCTCGCCGGTGAGCGGGGTCAGCAGCACCCCGTTGCGGTAGTGGCCGGTGGCCAGGTGCAGGCCCGGGAGTTCGGTCGGGCCGAGCAGCGGGGCGTTGTCGGGCGAACCGGGCCGCAGTCCCGCCCGGGTCTCGGTGAGCGGGAGTTCGGTGATGCCGGGTACCAGTTCGTGGGCGTCGCGCAGGAGTTCGTAGACCCCGCCGGCGGTGACCGTGGTGTCCCAGCCGAGTTCCTCGCTGGTGGCGCCGATGACGAGCTCGCCGTTCTCGCGCGGGACGAGGTAGACGTGGCTGCCGCGTACGACCGCCCGTACGGTCCGCGACAGGAACGGCGCGTACGCCGCCGGTACGGACAGCCGCAGGACCTGTCCCTTGACCGGCCGTACGGGGGCCAGGGCCTGCGGCGGTACGCCCGCCAGCCGGCCGCTCAGGGAGCCCGCCGCCAGGACCACCTGGCCGGCGGGCAGCTCCGTACCGTCGTCGAGGACCGCGCCCGCCGCCCGGTCGGCGGTGACGAGCAGCCGCTCGGCCGGCGCCCGGTGGATCACCACGCCGGCCCGCTCGCAGGCGGCCAGCAGGGCGGCCGCGAGCCGGCGCGGGTCGACCTGGTGGTCGCCGTCCACGCGCAGGCCGCCGCGTACGCCGGGAGCCAGCATCGGCTCCAGGCGGCGGCACTCACGGCCGGTGAGCCACTCGGACTCCAGGCCGCAGCGGCGCTGGAGGGCGTGCAGTTCGCGCAGGTGGAGGCGGTCGTCGGCGTCGAGGGCGACGGCGAGGGTGCCGCAGGCGCGGTAGCCGATGTCCAGGCCGCCGCTGGCTTCGGCGAGCTCGGCGGCGAACTCCGGATAGCGCGCGGCGGAGTCCAGGCCCAGTTCCAGCAGGGCCTCCTCGCCGTAGTGCAGCTCGGTGACGGGGGCGAGCATGCCGGCCGCGACCTGGGCGGCGCCGCCGCCGGGGTCCGGGTCGGCGAGTACGGTGCGCAGCCCGCGCCGGGCCGCCCGCCAGGCCGTGACGAGGCCGATGATCCCGCCCCCGATGACGAGGACGTCGGATCCTTTTCTCGTTCGAGATGAGTGCATGGGCGTCCAGCCCCTCCCTTCGCCGGCATGACCCGGATCAGGTTCGTACGGTCGGAGGCCGGCCAGCCTCCCTCTCAGCCCGGTGCGCCCGGACTCCCGCGATAGGTACGGTGGCCAGCGTAACCCCGGCGCGGACGGCGGGTAAGGCGGCACCTATTCCTGACGGTCCGTCAGATGAATAGGGTGGCCGGGTGAACGAGCAGACGGAACAGACTCAGAACGGCGTCGTGATCGTCGGCGCCGGAATGGCCGGGGTGCAGACGGCCGTCGCCCTGCGGGAGCAGGGGTTCGAGGGCCCCGTGACCCTGCTGGGCGCCGAACCCCACCAGCCCTACGACCGGCCCCCGCTCTCCAAGGCGGTCCTGCTGGGCACGGCCGAGGGCTCCGCCTTCGACGTGGACTTCGAGGGGCTCGGCATCGAGCTCAGGCTCGGGACGGAGGTCACCGGGCTGCGGGCCGCCGAGCGCGAGCTGGACACCGAGGCGGGACCGGTCCCGTACGGGGTCCTCGTCCTGGCGACCGGCGCGCAGCCCCTGACCCTGCCCGGGACCGAGGGCGTCCCCGGCGTCCACCTGCTGCGCACGCTCGACGACGCCGCCCGGCTGCGGCCGGTGCTGGCGGCGGCGCCCCGCGCGGTGGTGGTCGGCGCGGGCTGGATCGGCGCCGAGTTCGCCACCGCGGCCCGCGAGGCGGGCTGCGAGGTGACCGTGGTCGAGGCCGCGGACCGGGTCCTGGCGGGCGCGCTGCCCGCCGAGGTCGCCGAGCCGATGGGCCGCTGGTACGCGGAGGCCGGCGCCGAGCTGATCACCGGCGCGAAGGTCGCCGGGATCGAGGAGGGCCGGGTGCTGCTCGCGGACGGCCGGGCGCTGCCGGCCGGCGCGGTGGTCGTCGGCATCGGAGCCCGCCCGGCCACCGGATGGCTGGCCGGGACCGGCGTTCAGCTGGGCCCCGACGGCTCGGTCACCGCGGACGCGTACCTGCGCACCTCGCTGCCCGGGGTGTACGCGGTCGGCGACTGCGCCTCCTTCCCGTCGGCCCGCTACGGCACGCGGCTGCTCGTGCACCACTGGGACAACGCGCTCCAGGGGCCGCGTACGGTCGCGGCGAACATCCTGGCGGCGGAGGCGGCCAAGGTCTACGACCCGGTGCCGTACTTCTGGTCCGAGCAGTTCGGGCGCTTCGTGCAGTACGCCGGACACCACGGCGGGGCGGACACGCTGCTCTGGCGGGGCGATCCGGCCGAGCCCACCTGGTCGGTGTGCTGGCTGCGCGCGGGCGCGCTGGTTGCGGTCCTGGCCGTGGGCCGCCCGCGTGACCTGGCCCAGGGTCGCAAGCTGATCGAGGCGGGGCTGCTGCTGGACCCCGCCAAGGTCCGCGACACCCGAACCCCGCTGAAGTCGGCCACCGCCTGACGGCTCGGCGCTGGGGCTCCGTCCCAGACCCCGCGCCTCAAACGCCGGCGGGGCTGGATTTTCAGCCCGTCCGGCGTCTGAGGACCGGGGTGCGGGGCGGAGCCCCGGAGCCCCGGACGGGTCGCCCAGGTACCGGGGGCGCAGCCGAGATGGCAGGCTTGTGCCCGTGACCGAGATTGACGCAAAGATCGATGCCCTTGTCCCCGACTGGCTGTACCTCCCCGACATCGCGGAGATGCTTGACATCGAGGTGACCCGGGTCCGCCAGATGGTCAAGGAAGGGCAGCTGATCGCCGTACGCCGGGGCGAGAACCGCTCCCTGCAGGTGCCGGCCCCCTTCATCGACGGCGACAAGGTCGTCAAGGGGCTCGTGGGCCTGCTGACCGTGCTGCGCGACGACGGCTTCTCCGACACGGAGATCCTGGAGTGGCTCTTCACGGCCGACCCGACCCTGCCGGGTACTCCCGTGCAGGCGCTGAGCGAGAATCGCGGCACGGAGGTGAAGCGCCGCGCTCAGGCGCTCGCCCTGTGACCTGCTCCACCTGATCCGCGATCCGCTCCACCGCGGTGCACGGGCCGCTCCCGGCCCGTGCACCGCCCACCCCGGGGGGTTAACCCATGTCCGCGAACGACGCGCGCGCCCAGCTGGCCGACGCCCGGCTCTACCTGTGCACGGACGCACGCAAGCGGCAGGGGGACCTCCCCGAGTTCCTGGACGCCGTCCTGGCCGGCGGCGTGGACATAGTCCAGCTCCGGGACAAGGGCATGGAGGCGGGCGAGGAGCTCGAACACCTCCAGGTCTTCGCCGAAGCAGCCCGCCGCCACGGCAAGCTGCTCGCCGTGAACGACCGCGCCGACGTCGCCCACGCCATCGGCTCCGACGTCCTGCACCTCGGCCAGGGCGACATCCCCGTCCCGGCCGCCCGCGCCATCCTGGGCGAGGACCTGCTCATCGGCCGGTCCTGCCACGCCGAGAGCGAGGTCGACGCGGCCGTCGCCGAGCCTGGCGTCGACTACTTCTGCACCGGCCCCTGCTGGCCCACCCCCACCAAGCCCGGCCGGTTCGCCCCCGGCCTCGGACTCGTCCGGTACGCAGCCTCCCTGGAGCAGGACCGGCCCTGGTTCGCCATCGGCGGCATCGACAGCGCGAATCTGGACGAGGTGCTCGAAGCGGGCGCCACCCGGGTCGTGGTCGTCCGCGCCCTCACCGAGGCCGCCGATCCCGGCGCGGCCGCCGCCGACCTGGCCAAGCGCGTACGGGCCCGCCTCGTCCGGCCGTAGGGCGCGGACCCTCAAGTGTCCAAAAACGTGTCCAATGGGTGGACGCCGCTTCGACGTCCGAGGGGCCGCGTCTAACCTGCCGTTATGGCCCTTGGTACCTCCTCCACCTGGTCGGATCGTGCGCACACGGTCCGCGACCTCCTCGCGTCCGGGCGCTCCTACTCCTTCGAGTTCTGGGCCCCGAAGACGGAGAAGGGCGAGCGCAACCTCTGGAACGCGCTCCGCCGGGTCGAGGCGGTGGCCCCCAGCTTCGTCTCCGTGACCTACGGGGCCGGCGGCTCCACCCGCGGCGGCACCGTCCGCGCCACCCAGCAGATCGCCGCCGACACCACCCTGACCCCCGTCGCGCACCTCACCGCCGTGGACCACTCGGTCGCCGAGCTGCGCAACGTCATCGGGCAGTTCGCCGACGCGGGCATCCGCAACATGCTCGTCCTGCGCGGAGACCCGCCGGGCGACCCGATGGGCGAGTGGGTGGCCCACCCGGAGGGGGTGCACTACGCCGCCGACCTGGTGAGGCTGGTCAAGGAGTCCGGCGACTTCTGCGTGGGCGTCGCGGCCTTCCCCGAGATGCACCCGCGTTCGATGGACTGGGACACGGACATCCGGCACTTCGTGGACAAGTGCCGCGCGGGCGCCGACTATGCGATCACCCAGATGTTCTTCGATCCGCAGACCTATCTGCGGCTGCGCGACAGCGTCGCGAAGGCGGGCTGCGAGACCCCGATCATCCCCGAGATCATGCCTGTTGTGAACATCAAGCAGCTCGACCGGCTGCCGCAACTCAGCAACGCGGTCTTCCCGTCCGATGTGAAAGAACGCATGCTCGCCGTCAAGGACGACCCGGCCGCTGTACGCTCCATTGGCATCGAGTTCGCCACGGAGTTCTGCGCGCGGCTGCTGTCCGAGGGTGTCCCGGGGCTGCACTTCATCACGCTGAACAATTCCACGGCGACTCTAGAGATCTACGAGAACCTGGGCCTGCACCAGCGGGCCTGATCGGCCGGCCCCTGTTTCCTGGGCGGTCGTCCGCACCGAGAGGGGCCTTGCGTGGGAATGACGGTCCTCTACATCGCGTTCGGTTTCGTCGCGTTGTGGCTGCTTGCCGAGGTCCTGATGCAGTACAAGGCCCGGCTCCGCTGGCGCCTGCTCGCCTTCACCGGCTTCCTCGGCGTGGTCGCCGGGGTGGTGCTGCCGTCGGTGCTGGTCATCGGCGCCGGCGCGGCCGCGTTCGCCTTGGGCCAGACCCTGGTGACGCTCTCCTTCCGCAAGGGGTTCGTGGCCGGCTGGGCGCTGCGCCGGGGCGGGGAGCCCGTACGCAAGAGCGGACGGCGCCGGGCCGGGGGCGACGCGCGCCCGGAACCGGCCCTCCAGGTGACCGGGCTGGAGTACGGCGCCGAGGGCGCGAGCGCGGACGAGGCCGAACGGCGGGCTGCCGAGCGGGAGTTCCGGGACGCCTCCGAAGACGTCTACAGCCCGGAGCCGGTGCCCGAGGAGACCGGGTCCTACGGGATCCAGAGCTTCGCCGCCGCGCCCCCCGCCATCGGCGTGCCGGAGGCCTTCGCCTCCCCGTTCAGCACGGCCGAGCAGGACGCCCACCAGTACGCGGCGTACTACGACCCGCAGAACCAGGGCGGCCCCGGCTACGACTACACCACGGGCTATCCGACGGGCGAGCAGCAGGTCTACGCCGCCTACTCGGACCCGTACATCGGCGGCGGGGTCGTGCAGCAGCCGGCCGGGGACTACTCGGCCTACCCCCAGTACACGGACTACGGGCAGCAGCAGTACTCCACGGACACCCCGCCCGGCGGAGTCTGGGTCCCGCAGCAGCGGTCCACCGACGGGGCGGGCCAGCCATACCCGGCGGAGGAGCAGGGCGAGGCGCCGCAGCAGTACCCGTACCCCTACCAGGGCACCGGCGAGTACGAGCAGTACCGCTACTGACCTACTGGCCGGGGCCGTGACGCCGGGGCCGCACCGGCGGCCCGGGCGGGCGGGCGGGCGGTCACTGCGAGCCGCGGAACCCCGCGCCCTCCACGATCAGCCCGGCCACCAGGGCCCCGGTCATCCCGGCGTGCGCCAGCCCGCCGCCGGGATGCGCCCAGCCGCCGGCCAGGTACAGCCCGGGCACGCCCGTCGCATTGGCCGGGTAGAGCAGCCGTCCCCCGGCCCCCGCGAGGGCCGGGGCGGGCACGGCGCCGCCCGGGGCGCCCGTCGCGGCCTCGACGTCTACGGGCGTGCGCACCTCCTGCCACAGCAGCCGCTCCCGTAGCCCCGGAACGGCCCGTGCGGCGAGCTCCAGCAGTTCCTCGGGCCCGGGGGCCGCGGAAGGGCTGCCGGGAGCCCCAGGGCCGCACACCGCGCTCACGGTCACCGCCTCGTGGTCCGCGTCGGGCCGGGTGGCGGGATCGTCGGGCCGCAGCACCGTGACGACCGCACCGGGGGAGTGGACCAGGGTCCGGTGGACCGTGCCGGCCGGGCGGGGGCCGCGCAGCGCGAGGAACAGGGTGAGCCGGCTCGGTACGAGCGCCCCCCGGACCGGAGCGGAACCGTCCGGCCAGCCGGCGGTGACGGCGGGCAGCAGCCTCGGGTCGACCCCGCAGACGACGGAGTCGGCGGCCGCCTCCGTGCCGTCGGCCAGCAGCAGCCCGGCCGCCCGGCCGTCGCGTACGAGGACGTCCGCGACCTGGGCCCCGAAGGCGAACTCGACCTTGCGTTCCAGGCAGCGCTCGTACACGGCGGTGGCCAGCGCCCGCATCCCGCCGCGCGGGTACCAGCTGCCGAAGGTCTGCTCCATGTACGGCAGCACGGCCGCGGCGGCGGGCGCCCGGTCCGGGTCGACGCCGTACGAGGCGACCCGGCCGGCCAGCAGCTCCCCGAGGCCCCCGCCCAGCTCACGGGCGGCCACCTCGGCCAGGGTCGGCGGGCGGCGGCGCAGCAGGCCGCTCTTGCGCAGTGCCGGGTACGGGTCGCGGCCGAGGACCTGCCAGTCGGGGCGCAGCGGCTCCTCCAGCAGCGGGCGGCGGGTGGCGTCCCAGGCGTCCCGGGCCCGGCCCAGCATGTCGTTCCAGCGTTCGCCCGCACCCTGTCCGAAGGCCTCGTCGAGGGCGGCGGCGACGCCGCCGCTGGAGGTGCCCGGGAGCGTGACGTCGATGCCGTGGCCGGGGAGGACGTGCCGCAGGGCCGGGTCCACCTGGACCAGGTCGAGGTAGTCCTCCAGGGGGCGCTTGCCGGTCTTCACGAACAGGTCGCGGTAGACGGCGGGCAGGTGCAGCAGCCCGGGGCCGGTGTCGAAGGCGAAGCCGTCGTGTTTGTGGCGGCCGACCGCGCCGCCGTAGGTGGAGCCGCGTTCGTACACCGTCACCTGGTGCCCCGCCACGGCCAGCCGGGCCGCCGTCGCCATCGCGCCCATGCCGGCGCCGATCACCGCAATTCGTGCCATGGGCTGAGCCTATCGAGGGCGTCCTCGGTGGTCAGCGCGGTGGGGGCTAGGGGGTGTCCGGTGCCAGGCGGGCCGGGCCCGGCCCTGACCCACCGGACACCCCCTAGGTGACCCGGCGGGCCTCGGCGGCCAGCCGCCGCTCCTCGCGGCGCTGGGCGCGGCGGCGCAGGAAGCGGCGGATCCGGGTCCAGAGATAGACCAGCAGGGCCAGTCCGGCGGCCAGCAGGACCGCCGCGATGATCGCCGCGGCCTCGGGGTTGAACATCGCGAAGGTGACGACGGCACCCACGCCGAGGTCCTCGGCGGTGCTCATCGCGACGTTGGTGAACGGCTCGGGCGAGGTGTTGATCGCCATCCGGGTGCCGGCCTTGACGACGTGGCTGGCCAGAGCGGTGGTGCCACCGACCGCACCGGCGGTGATGTCGGACAGCGAACCGCTCTGCCCGGCCAGCAGCGCGCCGACCACCGCACCCGACACCGGACGGATCACGGTGTGGACGGCGTCCCAGGCGGAGTCCACGTACGGGATCTTGTCGGCCACGGCCTCGCAGAGGAACAGCACGCCCGCGGCGATCAGCACGTCGGTGCGCTGGAGGGACTCGGGAACCTCGTCGGTCAGCCCGGTCGCGCCGAAGACGCCGAGCAGGAGGATCACGGCGTATGCGTTGATCCCGCTGGCCCAGCCGCTGGTGAAGACCAGGGGGAGCACACTCACCGCATCATCATGGCGCAGAACGGGTGGTCCGGCGGGAGCTACGACGCGCAGCAGTGAGGGGACGGCCGCCGGGCGGCGGCCGTCCCCTCACTCGTGCACGTGTGTGTACGGGGCTCACTGCCCCTGTTCGTCACGGCGGCGCTGCCACCGTTCCTCGATGCGGGTCATCATCGACCGACGCTGCCGGTTCTGGCCATGGGCCGAACCGCCTGCACTGCCGGAGACGGGTTGCTCGCCAGGCTTGGGTGCCTTGCGCCAACCGGTGACCACGAGGACCGTACAGCCCAGCATGACGAGGAAACCCACCACGCTGACCCAGAGTACGTTCGGAATGATCACACCGGTCATGAGGAGCGCGATACCCACCACAATGCCTGCGACCGCTTGGTAGACCCGTCGCCGGGTATACGTACGCAGTCCGCTTCCCTCAAGCGCTGTCGCGAACTTGGGATCTTCGGCGTACAGCGCTCGCTCCATCTGCTCGAGCATGCGCTGCTCGTGCTCCGAGAGCGGCACGGGAGTCCTCCTCATCCGTCGGTCGCGGGGGGTAGCGACCAGGGGTCCCCTTCAGGATAGGCGGGGAATCGCCCCCGTGATACCCGCCCTCTACGCCACGTTCTAAAAGACACAGCCCAGAAACCGTACCGCCGCGGGAGCGGTCACTGAGGCGGTTATTCCCCAACGGTCCGTTCACCATGCCGGTCACTGCCCACGATCATACGGGGCGCAGCGCCGGAGCGGAGGGTCTGTGGCTCACTCCACCCGCGGAAGAACGCAGATCAGGACTGCTTCTCACCCAGAACGTGCAGTTGCGTGGCGACCGCGTGGAAGGCCGGCAGCTCGGCGGCGGCTTCCTCCAGGCGCAGAAGTGCCTCCACCGCGCCCGGCTCGGTGTCCACCAGGACTCCGGGGACGAGGTCGGCGAAGACGCGGACCCCGTGCACCGCGCCGACGGTCAGCCCCGCCCCGCCGACCAGCTCGGCCAGCTGTTCGGCGGTGAACCGCCGCGGCACCGGGTCGCCGGACCCCCAGCGGCCGGCCGGGTCGGTGAGGGCGGTACGGGCCTCCGTGAAGTGCCCGGCCAGCGCGCGGGCGAGCACGGCCCCGCCGAGGCCGGCGGCCAGCAGGCTGAGCGTGCCGCCGGGACGCAGTGCGGCCTCCGCGTTGGCCACGCCCTCCGCCGGGTCGTCCACGTACTCCAGCACGCCGTGGCACAGCACCACGTCGTACGCGTTGCGGTCGACGACCTCCAGCAGGCCCTGGGCATCGCCCTGGACCCCGCGGACGAGGTCGGCGACGCCGGCCTCGGCGACCCGGCGCTCCAGCCCGAACAGTGCGTTCGGGCTGGGGTCGACCACGGTGACCCGGTGGCCCAGGCGGGCCACCGGTACGGCGAACTTGCCGGTGCCGCCGCCGGTGTCGAGCACGTCCAGCACGTCCCGCCCGGTCGCCTTCACCCGGCGGTCGAGTGCCTCCTTGAGGACCTCCCACACCACGGCGGTGCGAAGGGAGGCACGGGGGCGGGAAGTGTCCGACACGGCTGATGGCTCCTCGGCGCGGTAGGAAAGGAAGGGGGTGAGCGGTGCGTGCCCCACCCGTGCCCCACCTTATGGCCTTCCGCTGCCGGGCAGCTCATCCCGCGTCCGGACGCTCCGGACGCGGCTGCGGCAGGGACTGCGGCGCGGCCGGGAGCGTGCTCTGCGCCGGTGCCTGGAGGGCGAGCATCCGCTCCACCAGGCGCACGAACATCGCGACGGCCCGCATCAGGTCGTCCGCGTCCCGGCCGCTGGCCGCGTCCGCTATCCCGGCCTCGGCCCGGGCCCGGCGCGCGGCGCCGGAGGCGAACAGCGCGCTCCACTCGGCGAGTTCCGGCGCGAGCTCCGGCAGCAGCTCCCACGTGCTGCGGATCCGGGGCCGGCGCCGCGGGCCCCGGATCGGCTCGGGCCGCCCGCGGGCGGCGAGCACCGCCGCGGCGGCGCGCAGTGCGGCCAGGTGGGCCGTGGCGTAACGCTCGCCGGGCCTGGTCAGGCCGGCGGCTTCGGCCAGCCCGGCGCGGGCCTTCGCGAGCAGATCGAGAGCGGCAGTGGGGACTCCCCGCGGCGGAGGCGTAGGGGAAGGGGCGGCGGACCTTCGCAGGACGGAATGGACAGGGGACGGGGACGGTGTGGCCATGACGAACCTCCTGTCGATGCGTTGCCTTCGGCGCGTGAGTTCATCGCGCTGCCCCCATCGTGACGGGCCCCACTGACAATCCGGCTGACCTGCACTTTTACGGTCCATGACCGGACAACTTCCCCCCGCTGCGCACCGGGTGCTCCGGAGGGTGCTAGTTTTTGAACTGACCGGTCAGTTCAAAAGAAGGGGGACGGCGTGGACAGCCCGCACGGCGCGGCCGTCAGAGCCGAGGACTTCGGACTCAAGGGCCCGCGCGGCTGGGCCTTCCGGGGCGTCGGCATCGACGCGGCACCCGGCTCGCTCATCGCGGTCGAAGGCCCCTCCGGCAGTGGCCGGACCTGCCTGCTCCTCGCTCTCACCGGACGGATGAAGCCCACCGCCGGCCATGCCGAGGTCGGCGGCCACCGGCTGCCCAAGCACATGGCCGCGGTCCGCCGGATCGCAGCCCTCGGCCCGGTCTCCGGGGTCAACGACCTCGACCAGGCCCTCACCGTCGCCGAACAGCTGCGCGAGGGAGCCCTGCTCCACCGCCGCTACGACGGCCCGGTCCGCGCCCTGCTGCGCCCCCGCGCCGAACGCCGCGCCGCGGCGGCGGCCCGGGTCGACGCGGCCCTGGCCGCCGCCGGACTGGACCTCGCCACGCTGCCCAAAGGCGAGCGCACCTCCGTACGCGACCTGGAACGCCTGGAGTCCGTACGGCTGTCCGTGGCCATCGCGCTGCTGGGCTCCCCGCGGCTGATCGCCCTCGACGACCTGGACCTCAAGCTCTCGGACGCGGAACGCGAGGAGGCCTGGGTCCTGCTGCGCTCGCTCGCCGCGAGCGGGATCACCGTCCTCGCCGTCTGCAGCGAGGCCCCGGGCGACGCGATCGTCCTGCGCACGGTCGCCGAGACCCCGGACGGCACTCCGGACGGCACTCCGGACAGCACTCCGGACGGCACCCCGGACGACAGCACGGGCAAGTCCGCGGACGAAGCAACAGGCGCAGACGACACCGCTGACGACACCGCAGACGAAGACGTGACCGAAGACGTGACCGAAGAGGTCACCGAAGACGACGACACGAAGGGGGCGGACGATGCGCTCGCCGAAGCTGGCCGCGCTTGAGCTGAAGCGGTTCGGGCGGGGGAAGCTGCCCCGGGCCGCTCTCGTCTCGCTGCTCCTGCTGCCGCTGCTGTACGGAGCCCTGTACCTCTGGTCCTTCTGGGACCCGTACAGCCGCCTCGACAAGGTGCCCGTGGCCCTCGTCAACTCCGACCGCGGCACCACGGTCGACGGCGAGCGCGTCGACGCCGGTGACGAGATCACCAAGAAGCTCCACGACAGCAAGACCTTCGACTGGCGCGAGGTCAGCGCCGAGGAGGCGGCCAAGGGGCTGGAGGACGGGAAGTACTACCTCTCCCTCACCATGCCCGCCGACTTCAGCGAGAAGATCGCCTCCAGCTCCGGCGAGGACCCCACCACGGGCGCCCTCCAGGTCCAGACGAACGACGCGAACAACTACATCGTCGGCTCGATCTCCCGCACCGTCTTCGCCGAGGTCCGCACGGCCGCGTCCACCAACGCCTCCCGCGGCTTCCTCGACAAGATCTTCGTCAACTTCTCCGACCTGCACGACAAGACGGCCGAGGCCGCCGACGGAGCCGACAAGCTCAAGGACGGCGCCGACAAGGCCCAGAAGGGCGCGAAGGACCTCGCGGACGGCCTCGACACGGCCAAGGAGAAGACCGGCGAGCTCAACGGCGGCCTGAAGAAGCTGAACACCGCCTCCGGCCAGCTGAAGACCGGTTCCAAGAGCGTCGCCGACGGCACCCAGGCCGTGGCCGACAAGGTCAACGGCGCCGCCGACAAGGCCCGGCCCTTCGTCAAGGACCCCAAGAACCTGGCGGACACCGCCGAGCTGGTCGCCGACACCGCCAAGGTCGTCAAGAACCACCTCGACAAGTTCGCCGAGAAGGCCCCGGCCGCGGCCACCGCCGCCAAGAAGGCCGCCACCATCGCCGACGAGATCTACACCCGGCACTGCGTCACCCCCGGCACCGAGCCGCACCTGGTCTCCTGCCCCGACCTGAAGAGGGTCAAGGACGGTACGGCCGAGGCCGCCGAGCTCAGCGGCGACGTCAGCACCCTGGCCCAGAACGCGAACGGCGACGTCAACAAGCTCCGGACCCAGCTGACCGACCTGGAGAACAAGGCCCGCGAACTCGTCGTCAAGGCACCCGCCCTGGCCGGGGACCTCGACGCGGCCGTCACCCAGGTCAACGCCCTCAACGCCGGCGCCCACAAGGTCGCCACCGGCATGGCCCAGCTGCACACCGGCCTCAGCTCCGCCACCAACGGCTCCGGCGCCATCGACGAGGGCGTCGGCAAGCTCGGCGACGGGGCGCACAGCCTCGACGGCGGCATGTACAAGCTGGTCGACGGCAACCGCGACCTCGCCGACGGCCTGCACGAGGGCGCCGGCAAGATCCCCGACTACGACCAGCAGCAGCGCGACAGCCGCACCGAGGTCATGGCCGACCCGATCAGGCTCGCCAACCAGTCCCTGCACAAGGCGCCCAACTACGGCACCGGCTTCGCCCCCTACTTCATCCCGCTGTCCCTGTGGGTCGGCGCGATGGTCGCCTACATGCTGATCGCCCCCATGAACCGGCGGGCCCTGTCCGCGGGCGCCTCGCCCTGGCGGATCGCCCTCGCGAGCTGGCTGCCCGTGGCGGGCCTCGGCGCCGCCCAGGTGGGCCTGCTGATGGCCGTGCTCCACTGGGGCCTCGGCCTGGAGATGGCCCGTCCGGCCCTCACCGTCGCCTTCCTGATGCTGGTCAGCGGCTGCTTCGCGGCGATCGTCCAGTGGCTCAACGCCAAGTTCGGCGCGGCCGGCCGGATCCTCGTCCTCGCCGTCCTGATGCTCCAGCTGACCTCGGCGGGCGGCACGTACCCCGTGCAGACCAGCCCCGGCTTCTTCAACGCCATCCACCCCTACCTGCCGATGTCGTACGTCGTCGAGAGCCTGCGCCGGCTCATCACCGGCGGCGACCTCGCCCCCGTCTGGCAGGGCTGCGCCGTCTTGGTGGCCTTCACCGCCGGCGCCCTCGCCCTCACCGCCCTCGCCGCCCGCGGCAAGCAGGTGTGGACGATGGACCGGCTGCACCCCGAACTGAGCCTGTAGTCCTGAGCCCGTCGCCCGAGGGACGTGTTGACCTGTGAGAATCAGCGCCATGGAAAGCAGCAGCACCGGTACGGGTACCGGCGGCGCCCGACGCCGGGCCACCCGGCAGAAGCTCTACGAAGCGGCCGTGACGCTCATCGCCGAGCAGGGCTTCTCCGCGACCACGGTCGAGGAGATCGCCGAACGGGCGGGCGTCGCGAAGGGCACCGTCTACTACAACTTCGCGAGCAAGAACGACCTCTTCGAGGAGCTGCTGCGGCACGGCGTCGGGCTGCTGACGGCCTCGCTGCGGACCGCGGCGGAGGAGACGGAGGCGCGGGGCGGCAGCCGCGTCGAGGCGCTCGACGAGATGATCCGGGCGGGCCTCGTCTTCATCGACCGGTACCCGGCCTTCACCCAGCTGTACGTGGCGGAGCTGTGGCGGACCAACCGGGCGTGGCAGTCCACGCTGATGGTGGTCCGCCGGGAAGCGGTGGCCGTCGTGGAGACGGTGCTGCGCGAGGGGGTCGAGCGCGGTGAGCTGAGCGGCGAGATCGACGTGCCGCTCACCGCGGCCGCGCTGGTCGGGATGGTTCTGGTGGCCGCCCTGGACTGGCAGTCCTTCCAGAGCGAACGCTCCCTGGACGACGTGCACTCGGCGCTGTCCCTGCTGCTGCGCGGCCGGGTCAGCGGAAACCGCTGACCCACCCCCCAGTCGG
Source organism: Streptomyces sp. NBC_01408 (assembly GCF_026340255.1). GTDB lineage: Bacteria > Actinomycetota > Actinomycetes > Streptomycetales > Streptomycetaceae > Streptomyces. The sequence continues at coordinate 3,396,237 of NZ_JAPEPJ010000001.1, forward strand.
CGGTGCCGTTCGGGCGGCGAAGCCCGTACAACTGGTGGGGCCGCCGCGCGACTGAGTACCCGTACCTAGACCCACAGATGAGTACCCGCGCGGATGGCCCCCACCTGCGCGGACGACAGACTGGGGGCAACGGGCAGGAGACCCGGTCCGCACCGCAGACACGGGGCTGCGGAGCGGACCGGGTACCTCCTCCCGGAACCGGGACGGGAGCACGGGGGACCCGGTGACGCAGAACGACGGTGCGGCGGGGCTCGGGGGGATCGAGCCTCGCCGCACCGTCGCGTTCACGGGCGGTACCGGCCCTACGGCCCGTACACCGCCCGTACGCCCGTCCCCGTCAGCCGCGGCCCCGCAGCGGAAGCCGCAGCCGCAGCCGTACGGCGGCCAGCCGGGCCGAGACCACCGAGGCCACGCCCGACCAGCGGGCCGACACGGCCCACGAGACGCGCACCGCCGAACGCGGCAGCAGCAGGGCGCGCAGCCGCCTACCACGGCTCACCGCGGCCAGCAGGCCCGCGCGAGCCGCCAGCACGTCCTCGGCCAGCTCCGGGTACGAGACCTCCGTGCCCGCCGGGGCGTACAGCGTCCGCTCCAGGGCGGCCGTGATCCGGTGGACGGCCGCGGCGGCGTCCGCCTCCAGCCGGCCCAGTTCCACGACGCGGGTCGCCGCCCGGCGCGGGGACAGTGCCTCGTCCGGGGCGATGCCCACGTCCCAGGCCGCGTCACCCAGCTCCAGCCAGGCCGGCGTCACCTCCCCGGCCGCCAGCCGGCGCTTGCGCACCCGGGTCCGCCACAGCAGCGGCAGCAGCGGAACGCCCACTACCGCCAACGCGGCGGCGGTCCAGCCGAGGACGGCCGTCAGCGAGGGCCCGCCGCCCCCGGACGCGGCGTCCTGCGTCAGCGCAGGTCCACCGCACTCGCCGAGCTTCTTCTGCTCCGGCGGGCAGTCCTCGCTCTGCGAGGGCGCCGCCGAAGGCTGGACGGCGCCGCTCTGCGAGGGCAGCGGGGCCGGGGCGGACGGCTGGGCCGCCGGCGCCTGGGGCCGGGTGTAGCCCGGCACCGAGATGCCCGCGCGGGGCGTCGGCTCGAACCGGGTCCAGCCCACGCCCTCGAAGTACAGCTCCGGCCAGGCGTGCGCATCGCGCATCGACACGTTCACCGTGCCGTCCGACTGCTTCTCGCCGGGGGTGAAGCCCACCGCCACCCGCGCCGGGATGCCCAGCGAACGGGACATCGCCGCCATGGAGAACGCGAAGTGGACGCAGAAGCCCTCCTTGTCGGCGAGGAACCGGGCGACCGCGTCCGGACCGGTGCCCGAGTCCGTCTTCGTGTCGTAGCGGAATCCGCCATTCACGGCGAAGAAGTCCTGGAGCTTCACGGCCCGCGTGTAGTCGTCCTTCGCGCCCTGCGTCACCTTGCGGGCCGTGTCGGCGACCACCGACGGCAGGTTGTCCGGCAGCTTCGTGTACTCCGCCCGTACGGCGGCGTTGGGCTCCGGAGCGTTCTGCAGCTGCACGGCCGTCGGCTGGAGCAGCAGGCTCCGCACCCGGTACTGCGCGCCCTGGACGTTCTGGAAGCGGTCCTTGCCGAGCTGGTCCCCGACCAGGGTCCGGCCGGCCGGTTCGAAGCGCCACTTCCCGCCGATGTCCACGGCCGTCGCCGGGTACGGCATGGGCAGGTAGCGCTGGGTGTAGCCGTCCGCCGCCGACACGTTGGTCGACACCTCGGTCGCGGTCCCGCGGATCTGGTCGCCGAGGCCGGGCGGGGTGGGCAGCCGCGCCGGCACGTCGGCGAGCGCCCGCCCGGAGGCCTCCCACTTGACCCCGTTGAACTCGTCCAGCGCCAGGATCCGCAGGTACTGCTCGCTCTGCTGCGGGCTGTCCGTCCGGTACTTGAGCACCACCCGGTTGTCCTGCGCGTTCAGGTTGCTCTGCAGGGAGACCAGCGGGTTGACCGCGGAGATCGTCCCGCCCACCCCGCTGCCGCCCTCGCCGTCGCCCTGCCCGCCCAGCATGCCGCCGCCGAGCGCGGGCAGCGCAGCCGGCACCACCAGTGCCAGGCCCAGCGCCACCACGCCGATCCGCCGCCCGGTCCGCACCGGGGCCGTCGCGTGCGCGCCGGTGGCGCTGAGGCCCGAGGAGGACGGGCCGCGCTCCCGCGGGCCCGCGCCGAAGACCCGGCCCCACTGGGCCAGCCGGTCCCGGCCCTCGGCCAGCAGCATCATCAGGTAACCGCAGCCCGCCAGCAGGAAGGAGACCCAGGAGGCCTCCCCGCCGCCCGACAGTCCCGCGGCAACCGAGTACAGCGCGAGCAGCGGCAGACCGGCCGCGGCGGCCGTCCGCACGGTCACCGCCAGCGTGTCCACCAGCAGCCCAATCAGCAGCACCCCGGACACCAGCAGCAGCCGGATGCCGTCCGTCAGCGGGGCCGGGATCGCGTACTCGCCCACGTCCCGGACGCCCTGCTGGAACAGCGCACCGACGTCCGTCACCAGGTACGCCACCGGGCCGGCCCCCGGGGAACCGGCCTTCCCGCCGAACACGAACGCGAGCAGCAGCAGCGACACCAGCAGCTGGGCCGCCACGGTCAGCGACCGCGCCAGCGGCACCCGCCGGGCCCCGGCCCCCACCGCGCTCTGCACGCCCAGCAGCAGCGCCGCCTGGAGCAGCCAGCCGGCCGACTCCACGAGCGGGACCAGCGACCAGGCGGTCAGCAGCGTCGCCAGCAACGCGAACAGCGTCAGTCTCGCCCGCCCGCTCATCGCAGTCCTCCGGAAGTACCCGTGCCGAGCGGAGCGGACCCGGCTTGTCTCCACAGCTCGCCGAAAACCACCCCGGGCGGAGCGGCCAGCGCCGTCCAGCCCGCGTCGCGCAGCCTGCGCAGCCGCTCGTCGAGCGGGGGCAGGGCCTGCGCCCGCGCGGACGGCCCGGCCCAGGCCGCGGAATCCAGTACGAAGGCCACCGCACCCGCGGAACGCTGGCGCAGCTTGGCCGCCAGCTCGGTCTGTACGTCGTCCAGATCGCCGAAGAAGGCGATGAGGAGCCCGTCACCCCCGGCTCCGCCGAAGCCGCCGCCGCCGCGCAGCGCGTCGTAGGCCCGCGAGAGCCCGGCGCCGTCGGAGTGGCCGACGACCGCGAGGGTGTCCATCATCAGCCCGGCGGCGGCAGCGGAGTCCTGCCCGCCGGACGAGCTGTAGCCGTCGATGCCGCCGGCGCCGCCGGGCACCGAGTCCCCGGTGTCCGTCAGCAGCCGCACCGCGAAGCCCTGTTCGAGGAGGTGCACCAGCGTGGAGGCGGCCCCCGACACGGCCCACTCGAAGGCGGAGTCCGGGCCCGCGCCCTCGAAGGCGAGGCGGCGGGTGTCCAGCAGCACGGTCGCCCGGCTGCGCTGCGGCTGCTCCTCGCGGCGCACCATCAGCTCGCCGTAGCGGGCGGTGGAGCGCCAGTGCACCCGGCGCAGGTCGTCGCCGCGCCGGTAGCCGCGGGGGATCACGTCGTCGTCGCCGGCCAGGGCCAGCGAGCGGCGGCTGCCGTCGCCGTAGCCGGAGGACTCGCCCGTCAGCCGGACCGGCGGCAGCGGCTCGGTGCGCGGGATGACGGTGAGGGTGTCGTAGGCGCTGAACGAGCGCGTCAGCTCGACCAGCCCGAAGGGGTCGGTCAGCCGCAGCTGGAGCGGGCCCAGCGGAAAGCGGCCGCGCAGGTCGGAGCGGACCCGGTAGGACACCTCGCGGCGCCCGCCGGGCTCGACGCGGTCCAGCACGAAGCGGGGCCGCGGCCCGAGGACGTAGGGCACCCGGTCCTGGAGCATCAGCAGACCGGTGGGTAGCCGGGAGACGTTGTCCATCCGCAGCTGCACCCGGGCCTCGGCGCCCGCGGGCACCCGCCCCGGGGTGAGCCGGCGGCTGCCGGAGACCCGGTACCGGGTGCGGTGCAGGGCGTAGACGCAGATCAGCGGCAGCAGGGCGAGCAGCAGCCCGACCCGGAGCAGTTCGCCCTGCCCCAGGACGTACGCGCAGCCGGCGGCGGCGATCCCGGCGGCCAGGAACGAGCGGCCGCGGGTGGTCAGTCCGGACAGCGAGGCGCGCAGCCCGCCGGCGTCCTGGCCGCGGTCGGCCCCGCCGCCGTCAGGCCGGCCACCGGCGCCGCTCGGGGCACCGGCGCTCATCAGAAGCCCCGGATGCCCGCGCCGGGCGGCATCTCGCCGCGGACGTGCGCGGCGGGGACGGGGGTGCGCTGGAGGATGTCGTGGACGACCTGTTCGGCGCTGCGCCGGTTCAGCTGGGCCTGCGCGGTGGGCAGCAGCCGGTGCGCGAGGACGGGTCCGGCCAGCGCCTGGACGTCGTCGGGCAGCACGTACTCGCGGCCGGACAGCGCGGCGGAGGCCTTCACGGCGCGCAGCAGGTGCAGGGTGGCGCGGGGCGAGGCGCCCAGGCGCAGGTCCGGGTGGCTGCGGGTGGCGGAGACCAGGTCGACGACGTAGCGCCGGACCGGCTCGGCCACGTACACCTCGCGCACGGCCTCGATGAGCTTGACGATGTCGTGGGCGTGCGCGACGGCCGTCAGGTCGTCGAGCGGGGACAGCCCGCCGTGCACGTCGAGCATCTGGAGCTCGGCCTCGGGGCTGGGGTAGCCGACGGAGACGCGGGCCATGAAGCGGTCGCGCTGGGCCTCGGGCAGCGGGTAGGTGCCCTCCATCTCCACCGGGTTCTGGGTGGCGACGACCATGAACGGGCTGGGCAGCGCGTAGGTGGTGCCGTCGATGGTGACCTGGCGCTCCTCCATCGACTCCAGCAGCGCGGACTGGGTCTTGGGGGAGGCACGGTTGATCTCGTCGCCGATGACGATCTGCGCAAAGATCGCGCCCGGCTTGAACTCGAACTCGCGGCGCTGCTGGTCGTAGATGCTGACGCCGGTGATGTCCGAGGGCAGCAGGTCCGGGGTGAACTGGATGCGCTGCACCGAGCAGTCGATGGACTTCGCGAGGGTCTTGGCGAGCATGGTCTTGCCGACGCCCGGGACGTCCTCGATCAGCAGGTGCCCCTCGGCGAGCAGCACGGTCAGCGCGAGGCGCACGACCTCGGGCTTGCCCTCGATCACGCTCTCGACCGAGTGGCGCACCCGCTCCGCCGTGCTGGTCAGATCCGCGAGGCTCGCTCGGTCGTCGTACGTGGTCACCTGGTTCTCCTCGGCCCTAGCTTCAGGGCCGACGCCCTTGGCGCATGACCGGCCCACCCCGAAAACACGGACACCGGCCCCAGGGGGTTCCCAGGGGGTGTCACCCCGCATTGTTGACGGCTTTACGGCCTTGTGTCACTCAGGAGCTGGGATCGATCTCCCGCAGGAGTCCGGTGTGCACGTCGAAGACGAAGCCTCGCACATCGTCCTTGTGCGGCAGGAAGGGGTTCGTACGAACCCGCTGCATGGACTGGCGGACGTCCTGGTCCACGTCCCGGAAGGCCTCGACGGCCCAGGCGGGGCGCTGGCCGACCTCGTCCTCCAGCTCGTGCCGGAAGTCCTCGGTCAGGGTTTCGAGACCGCAGCCGGTGTGGTGGATGAGTATGACCGCGCGGGTGCCCAGGGCACGCTGGCTGATGGTGAGCGAGCGGATGGTGTCGTCGGTGACCACGCCGCCCGCGTTGCGGATGGTGTGGCAGTCGCCGAGTTCGAGGCCGAGGGCGGCGTGCAGGTCGAGGCGGGCGTCCATGCACGCCACCACGGCCACGTGCAGCACCGGGCGGGCGTCCATGCCCGGATCGGTGAATTCCGAGGCATAGGCGCGGTTCGCCTCGACCAGGCGGTCGGTGACGGAGCCGCCGCCGGGTGCCCCGGGCGTGGACGCGGCAGGCAGGGATGCGGAAGTCGTCATGGGTACGACGGTAGTGGTCACAGCTGGTAAAGGCCTCGCGTGAGGATGGACAAAGAGCGTCAACAAGTCATGTTGTGAGCTAACCCACAGGGGTGGGCGGGGGCGGCCTTCCGGGTGATTCGCGGCATCTGCCGGTTCCGGGCGAGAGCCGGCGGCGGCGCGCGGGGCGGTTCGTTGACCGCGGCGACCGTTGCACTAAAGTGACGCGAACCGGCCGGAGCCCGGCCCTGACCGGCCGCCCGGCCCCCGATGAACACTCCGCGTGCGCGGCGCGTACGTACGGCCCGGCCATCTTCCGCTCACCGGCCGGCCGGCGCCACCTTCCCGGCGCCGGCGGACCGGTCCCCCTTCCGGGGCACCTCCCCGCGACAACCGGGGCAGGGCGGGGACCGGGCGGTGCGTACGCCTGCCGCGCCGTTATCTGAGAGGGCGCTTTGACTAGCGAGTCCCGACACGTCCCGGTGATGCTCCAGCGGTGCCTGGACCTGTTGGCCCCGGCGCTGGAGAGGCCCGGGGCCGTCGTCGTCGACTGCACCCTCGGCCTCGGCGGCCACAGCGAGGCCCTGCTGACCCGGTTCCCCGAGGCGCGCCTGATCGGCCTCGACCGCGACAAGGAGGCCCTGCGGCTCTCCGGTGAGCGGCTTGCGCCCTTCGGCGACCGGGCCACCCTGGTCCACGCGATCTACGCCGACCTGGCCGAGGTGCTCGACGGGCTGGGCATCCCGGCCGTCCAGGGCATCCTCTTCGACCTCGGGGTCTCCTCCATGCAGCTGGACGAGGCCGACCGCGGCTTCGCCTACGCGCAGGACGCGCCGCTGGACATGCGGATGGACCAGACGACGGGCATCAGCGCCGCCGAGGTGCTCAACACCTACGCGCCGGGCGAGCTCGTCCGGATCCTGCGCCAGTACGGCGAGGAGAAGCAGGCCAAGCGGATCGTGTCCGCGGTCGTCCGGGAGCGGGAGAAGGAGCCCTTCACCAACAGCGCCCGGCTCGTCGAGCTGATCCGCGACTCCCTGCCGCAGGCCGCCAAGCGGACCGGCGGCAACCCCGCCAAGCGGACCTTCCAGGCCCTGCGGATCGAGGTCAACGGCGAGCTGTCGGGGCTGGAGAAGGCCATCCCGGCGGCGGTGGACCGGATCGCGGTGGGCGGCCGGATCGCCGTGCTCTCGTACCACTCGCTGGAGGACCGCCTGGTCAAGCAGGTCTTCGCGGCGGGCGCGGCCTCCACGGCGCCGCCGGGACTGCCGGTGGTGCCGGAGAAGTACCAGCCCAAGCTGAAGCTGCTGACGCGGGGCGCGGAACTGCCCACCGAGGAGGAGATCGCCGAGAACCGGCGGGCCGCCCCGGCCAGGTTCCGCGGGGTCGAACGCATCCGGGAGGCGCACCTGTGACCGCCGGGGGCGGCGGGGGAGGCGGCGCCGGCAAGGCCGGGAAGGTCGCCACGCTGACGCGCGGACAGGCGGCCCGCCTCGGCCGGGCGCTCGGCAGCCGTCCGGGCCGTCCGAGCCGCCCCGGCGGGTCCGGCGGGTCCGCGCGCCCGGGCGGCTCCGCCGGGCAGGCGGCGCGGATGCCCTTCGTCCTGCTGGTCGTGGCCCTGCTCGCCGGCGGCCTGATCAGCCTGCTGCTGCTGAACTCGGCGCTGAACGAGGGCTCGTTCCAGCTGAGCAAGCTGAAGAAGGAGACCACCGCGCTCACCGACGAGGAGCAGGCGCTCCAGCGCGACGTGGACGGCTACTCGGCCCCCGACGCGCTCCAGCGGCGGGCCCACGAGCTGGGCCTGGTCCCGGGCGGCAGCCCCGTCTTCCTCGGCCCGGACGGCAAGATCAGCGGCGCCGCCTCGGTGGCCGAGCCCCCGCCCCCGCCCTCCACGCCGCCGGCCCAGCCGGTGGCAACGCCGCCCGCGGCCTCCGCCCCGGCATCGGCCCCTGCGTCCGCGCCCGCGTCCGACCCCGCACCCGGCCAGCCCCCGGCGGGCACCGCCCCCTCGCCGGGCGGGCCGCAACCGCCGTCCTCACCCTCGCAGCAGCCCACCCCCAGCCCAGGCAGGTGACGTCGTGACCTCGACCGCCGACGGTTCCGCGGTGGCGGACCGCAGCCCTGCGGGGCCCTTCCCCACCCAGCCCTTCCACCGCTCCCCGGGCGGGCTGGAAAATCCAGCCCCGCCGGCGTTTGAGGCGCGGGGTCCGGGGCGGAGCCCCGGCAGGCCCGGGCGCAGCCCGGGGCCGCTCGCGGGGCGGCGCAGCACCGGCGGAGCCCCGGCGGTGGGCGCGTGAGCGCGCAGGAGCCGCGGCGGCGGGTGCCCGGGCCCGGACGGCCGAGACCCGGGGAGCGCGCCAGGGCCGCCGGCGCGGCGCGCCCCGCGGCCCGGCCCGGCCGGCGGCGGCCCGCCGCACCGCGCACACCCCACACCATCCGGCTCGGCAGCCCCCGGCCCCGGCTGCGCCTCGTCAGCGTCGGCCTGACCCTCGTCATGCTCGCCTTCGTGGTCCGCCTGCTCCAGGTCCAGGCGGTCGACGCCCGGGCGTTCTCCGCCGAGGCCTCGAAGAACCGCTACACCAGCGCCAAGCTGGCCGCCGAGCGCGGTGAGATCACCGACCGCAAGGGCGTGGCCCTGGCCACCAGCGTGGACGCGTACGACATCACCGCCGACCCGAAGATGTTCACCCCGCAGGACAGCAAGGCCCCGGACGCCCCCGAGCAGGCCGCGGCCCTCCTCGCGCCGATCCTCGGCAGGGACGCCAAGGACATCGCCGACCGGCTGAAGACGAAGAACACCCGGTACGTCGTCCTCGCCCAGCGCCAGACCCCCCAGGTCTGGAACCAGATCAAGGACCTCAAGCGGGTCTTCGCGGACAAGGCGGCCGCCGACAAGAAGAACAACGGCCCCGGCGCCAACGTCCTGGCCGGGGTGTTCAACGAGGTCAGCAGCAAGCGCGTGTACCCGGGCGGCGACCTCGCCGCCGGGATACTGGGTTACGTGAACGCCGAGGGCAAGGGCGCCGGCGGCCTGGAGTCCTCCCTCGACAAGAAGCTCTCCGGCAAGGACGGCAAGGTCACGTACGCGCAGTCGGGCGGCCGCCGGGTCCCCACCGCGGGCTCTGACGAGACGCCCGCCGTGCCCGGCGACGACATCGAGCTGACCATCGACCGCGACATCCAGTGGGCGGCGCAGAGCGCCATCGCGGAGCAGGTCCAGAAGTCCGAGGCCGACCGCGGCTACGTCATCGTCCAGGACACCCGTACCGGCGAGGTGCTGGCCATGGCCAACGCCCCCGGCTTCGACCCCAACGACCTGACCCGCGCCCGCTCCGCCGCCATGGGCAACGCCGCCCTCCAGGACGTGTACGAGCCCGGCTCCACCGCCAAGGTGATGTCGATGGCCGCCGTACTGGAGGAGAAGAAGGCCACGCCGGAGACCCACGTCGAGGTCCCCAACCGGCTGCACCGCGGCGACCGGCTGTTCAAGGACGACATCGACCACCCGACCTGGTACCTGACCCTCAACGGGGTCCTCGCCAAGTCCTCCAACATCGGCACCATCCTGGCCACCGGCCAGCTCGGGCCCACCCAGCCCGAGGCCAACAAGGTCCTGCACTCCTACCTGACCAAGTTCGGCATGGGGCGGCCCACCGGCCTGAACTACCCCGGCGAGTCCCGGGGCATCCTGGCCGAGCCCGGGGACTGGTCCACCTCCCAGCAGTACACGATTCCTTTCGGCCAGGGCATGTCCCTCAACGCCATGCAGGCGGCCTCCGTGTACTCGACCGTCGCCAACGGCGGGGTCCGCATCGAACCGACCCTGGTCCGCGGCACCAAGGGCCCCGACGGCCGGTTCACCCCGGCCCCGGCGCCCGAGCAGAACCGCGTGGTCAGCCAGGAGACCGCCAGGACCCTCGCCGCGATGCTCGAATCGGTCGTCGACGACCAGGAGGGCACCGGTACCAAGGCGCGGATCCCCGGCTACCGGGTCGGCGGCAAGACCGGCACCTCCAACCGGGTGGATCCGGCCACCGGCCGCTACAAGGGCTACACCGCCTCCTTCGCCGGCTTCGCGCCCGCCGACAACCCGCGGATCACCGTCTACTGCGCGATCCAGAACCCGACGAAGGGCAGCTACTTCGGCGGCCAGATCTGCGGTCCCATCTACAAGAAGGTCATGGAGTTCGCGCTCAAGACCCTCCAGATCGCCCCCACCGGAACCGCCCCCGCCGGGCTCCCGGTCGCCTTCGACCCCGGCCCGCAACCCGGCCCGCAGCCCACTCCGCAGTCCGGTCCGTGATCCACGGCCCGGCCGGCCCGCAAGAAATGCGTGAGGCACCATCAGTGACAACGATCACCCCGGAACCGGGGAACCAATCGGGCACCGGCGCCGAGACCGGGCCCTCACTTCGCGAGCGGCCCGCCGCGCCCGGTACGCTCACCGCCGTGCCCCACGCTGATCAGCCCAGAACCACCCAGACGGACGCCCCGGCAGCGCCGCCGGGACCGCCGCGCCCTGTGTCCGTGCGACCGATTCCGCTGCCCGAGCTCGCGGCCCTGGTGGACCTCGAAGCCGCCGGCGGCCCGTCGGGCCCGCAGATCTCCGGCATCACGCACGACTCCCGTGCGGTCCGCCCCGGTGACCTCTACGCGGCCCTGCCCGGCGCCAAGCTGCACGGCGCCGACTTCGCGGCCCAGGCGGCCGCCCTCGGCGCCGCGGCCGTACTGACCGACCCCGCGGGCGCCGCACGCGCGGCCGCGACCGGGCTTCCGGTGCTGGCCGTCGCCGACCCGCGCGGCCGGATGGGAGAGCTCGCCGCCGCCATCTACGGCCGCCCCGGCGAGGGCCTGCTCCAGATCGGCATCACCGGCACCTCCGGCAAGACCACCACCGCGTACCTCGTCGAAGGCGGACTGCGCGCGGCGGGACGCCACACCGGGCTGATCGGCACCGTCGAGATGCGCGTCGGCGACGAACGCATCAAGTCCGAGCGCACCACCCCCGAGGCCACCGACCTCCAGGCCCTCTTCGCGGTCATGCGCGAACGCGGGGTCGAGGCCGTCGCCATGGAGGTCTCCAGCCACGCCCTGGTCCTCGGCCGGGTCGACGGCTGCGTCTTCGACGTCGCCGTCTTCAACAACCTGAGCCCGGAACACATGGAGTTCCACTCCGACATGGAGGACTACTTCCAGGCCAAGGCGCAGCTCTTCACCGAGCGCCGCGCCCGCCTCGGAGTGGTCAACATCGACGACGAGTACGGCCGCCGCCTCGCCAAGGAGGCGACGATCCCGGTCGTCACCTTCTCCGCCGCCGGTGACCCGGCCGCCGACTGGCGCGCCGAGGACGTGGTCTTCGGGCACATGGACTCCACGCTGACCCTGCTGGGCCCGGACGGGCGGCGGGTCCCGGCCACCGCCCCGCTGCCCGGCCCGTTCAACGTCGCCAACACCGTCGCCGCGATCGTCACGCTCGCCGCGGCCGGCCTCGACCCGCAGACCGCCGCCGACGGCGTCGCCGCGGTCCCCGGGGTCCCCGGCCGGCTGGAGCGGGTGGACGCGGGACAGCCGTACCTCGCCGTCGTGGACTACGCCCACAAGACGGACGCCGTCGAATCGGTCCTGCGCGCGCTGCGCGAGGTCACCACCGGCAAGCTGCACATCGTGCTCGGCTGCGGCGGCGACCGCGACACCACCAAGCGCGCCCCGATGGGTGCCGCGGCCGCCCGGTTCGCCGACTTCGCCGTGCTGACCTCCGACAACCCGCGCTCCGAGGACCCGCTCGCGATCCTCGCCGCGATGTTCGAAGGCGCCGTGTCCGTACCGCCCGCCGAGCGGGGCACCGTCCTCGTGGACGCCGACCGGGCGGCGGCCATCGCCGCGGCCGTCGCGCGCGCCGAGCCCGGCGACACCGTGCTGGTGGCGGGCAAGGGCCACGAGCAGGGCCAGGACACCGCGGGTGTCGTACGGCCCTTCGACGACCGCCGGGTGCTCCGCGCCGCGATCGAACGGCGGCAGCGGGCCGAGCAGGCCGCGTCCCCCGAGCAGGACCGACAGGCCGAGGTGAACCAGTGATCGACCTTTCCCTCGCCGAGATCGCCGACATCACCGGCGGGCGGCCCCATGACATACCGGATCCGTCGGTGCGGATCAGCGGGCCCGTCGTCATCGACTCCCGCAAGGTGGAGGCCGGCAGCCTCTTCGCCGCCTTCGACGGCGAGCACGTCGACGGCCACGACTACGCGGAGCGCGCGGTAGCCGCCGGCGCCGCGGCCGTCCTCGCGGCCCGGCCGGTCGGCGTACCCGCCGTCGTCGTCCCCGATGTCGAGAAGGCGCTCGGCGCCCTCGCCCGGGCCGTCGTCGAGCGCCTCGGCACCGACGTGGTGGCCCTGACCGGGTCCGCCGGGAAGACCTCCACCAAGGACCTCATCGCGCAGGTGCTCCAGGCCCACGCGCCCACCGTGTGGACCCCCGGCTCCCTCAACAACGAGATCGGCCTGCCGCTCACCGCCCTCCAGGCCACCGCGGAAACCCGCCACCTGGTACTGGAGATGGGGGCCCGCGGGATCGGCCACATCGCGTACCTGACCGGCCTGACCCCGCCGCGCATCGGCCTCGTCCTCAACGTCGGGACTGCCCACATCGGCGAGTTCGGCGGCCGCGAGCAGATCGCCCAGGCCAAGGGGGAACTGGTCGAGGCCCTGCCGGCTGCGTCCGAGGGCGGAGTCGCCGTCCTCAACGCCGACGACCCGCTGGTGCGGGCGATGGCCGGGCGTACGAAGGCCCGTACGGTCCTCTTCGGAGAGGCCGAGGACGCCGACGTACGGGCCACCGAGGTGCGGATGACGCCGGGGGGACAGCCCTCCTTCACACTCCACACACCGGCCGGGTGCAGCGATGTGACCTTGCGGCTGTACGGTGAGCACCACGTGTCGAACGCGCTCGCCGCGGCCGCCGTCGCCCATGTACTGGGCATGTCCGCATCGGAGATCGCCACCGCGCTCTCCGGGGCGGGCACCCTGTCGCGGTGGCGGATGGAGGTCACCGAGCGGGCGGACGGCGTGACGATCGTCAACGACGCCTACAACGCGAATCCCGAGTCCATGCGGGCCGCACTGCGCGCACTTGCCGCGATGGGCGGCGCCGCCAGGGCGAACGGGGGACGTACGTGGGCGGTGCTCGGCCCCATGGCCGAACTCGGTGACGCATCACTCGCCGAGCACGACGCGGTGGGACGGCTTGCCGTCCGGCTCAACGTGAGCAAGCTCGTCGCAGTCGGGGGCAGGGAAGCGTCCTGGCTGCAACTGGGCGCATATAACGAGGGTTCGTGGGGTGAGGAGTCGGTGGTCGTGTCCGACGCGCAAGCGGCGGTCGACCTGTTGCGCAGTGAACTGCGCCCGGGTGACGTCGTGCTGGTGAAGGCTTCGAGGTCGATCGGTCTGGAGCGGGTCGCGCTTGCGTTGCTGGAGCGCGAGGGCGAGGTCGCCGACCGATGAGGCAGATCCTGTTCGCGGGAGTCATCGGACTCTTCCTCACGCTCGTCGGCACCCCGCTGCTGATCAAGCTGCTGGCCCGCAAGGGCTACGGCCAGTTCATCCGCGACGACGGCCCGCGCGGCCACGCCGGGAAGAAGGGCACGCCCACCATGGGCGGCATCTCCTTCATCCTGGCGACGCTCATCGCGTACGCCCTGACGAAGGTCATCACCGGCAGCGAACCGACCTTCTCCGGTCTGCTCGTGCTGTTCCTGATGGCGGGCATGGGCCTGGTCGGTTACCTGGACGACTACATCAAGATCGTCAAGCGGCGGTCGCTGGGCCTGCGGGCCAAGGCCAAGATGTCCGGCCAGCTGATCGTCGGCATCGCCTTCGCGGTGCTCGCGCTCCAGTTCAAGGACTCGCGCGGGCTGACCCCGGCCTCCACCAAGCTGTCGTTCGTCACGGACTTCGGCTGGTCGATCGGCCCGGTGCTGTTCGTGGTCTGGGCGCTGTTCATGATCCTGGCCATGTCCAACGGCGTGAACCTGACCGACGGCCTGGACGGCCTGGCCACCGGTGCCGCTGTGATGGTCTTCGGTGCCTACACCTTCATCGGCGTCTGGCAGTACCAGGAGTCCTGCGTGAACGCCCAGGACCTGACCAACCCGGCCGCCTGCTTCGAGGTGCGCGACCCGCTGGACCTCGCGGTCGTAGCCTCCGCCCTGATGGGTGCCTGCTTCGGCTTCCTGTGGTGGAACACCTCGCCCGCCAAGATCTTCATGGGTGACACCGGTTCGCTGGCCCTCGGCGGCGCGCTCGCCGGTCTGGCGATCTGCTCCCGCACGGAGTTCCTGATGGCGCTCCTCGGCGGTCTCTTCGTCCTCATCACCATGTCGGTCGTCATCCAGGTCGGCTCCTTCAAGATGACCGGCAAGCGGGTCTTCCGGATGGCGCCGCTCCAGCACCACTTCGAACTCAAGGGGTGGTCCGAAGTCCTTGTGGTGGTCCGCTTCTGGATCATCCAGGGCATGTGCGTGATCGTGGGTCTCGGTCTCTTCTACGCGGGATGGGCAGCCGACAAGTGACCTCCTGGCAGGGCAAGAACATCACCGTCGCCGGTCTCGGCGTGAGCGGCATCAGTGCCGCCCGCGCCCTGGCCGGCCTCGGCGCATCGGTGACCGTGGTCGACGGCGGCGACAGCGAGGGCCACCGCGCCCGCGCCGCCGAACTGGCCGGCCCGGGAATCTCCGTACGCCTCGCCGACGCGGAAACCCTCCCCGAGGGCACCGACCTGGTGGTCACCTCGCCCGGCTGGAAGCCCGACAGCCCGCTCTTCGCGGCCGCCGCGGCGGCGGGCGTCGAGGTGGTCGGGGACGTGGAGATCGCCTGGCAGCTGCGCGGCGAGAACGCCGCTCCGTGGCTGGCCATCACCGGCACCAACGGCAAGACCACCACGACCCAGATGCTGGCGTCGATCCTGAAGGCCGCCGGCCTGCGGACCGCGGCCGTCGGCAACATCGGCACCCCGATCATCGACGTGGTCCTCGACGAGGGCGCGTACGACGTGCTCGCCGTCGAACTCTCCAGCTACCAGCTGCACTGGGCCCCCTCGCTGCGCGCCCACTCCGCGGTCGTGCTCAACCTCGCTCCGGACCACCTCGACTGGCACGGCTCGATGGAGGCGTACGCCGCCGACAAGGGCCGGATCTACGAGGGCAACACCGTGGCCTGCGTCTACAACGTCGCCGACCCGGCCACCGAGAAGCTGGTCGAGGGGGCCGACGTCGAAGAGGGCTGCCGGGCGATCGGCTTCACCCTCGGCGCCCCCGGCCCCTCCATGCTCGGCGTGGTAGACGGCATCCTCGTCGACCGGGCCTTCGTGGAGAACCGGCATAAGAACGCCCAGGAGCTCGCCGAGGTCAAGGACGTCAACCCGCCCGCCCCGCACAACATCGCCAACGCGCTCGCCGCCGCGGCCCTGGCGCGCGCCTTCGGCGTGACGCCGCGCGCGGTCCGCGACGGCCTGCGGAACTTCCGCCCGGACGCCCACCGGGTCGCGTTCGTGGACGAGGTGGACGGGGTCGGCTACGTCGACGACTCCAAGGCCACCAACACGCACGCCGCCGAGGCCTCGCTCGCGGCCTTCGAGCCGGTCGTGTGGATCGCCGGAGGCCTCGCCAAGGGCGCCACCTTCGACGAGCTCGTGCAGAAGTCGGCGAAGCGGCTGCGCGGCGTGGTGCTGATCGGTGCCGACCGGGCGCTGATCGCCGAGGCGCTGGCGCGACACGCCCCCGAGGTCCCGGTCACCGACCTCGCCCGGACCGACACTGGGGCGATGCTCGCGGCGGTCCGGGAAGCGGCCCGGCTCGCCGAGCCCGGCGACACGGTCCTGCTGGCGCCTGCCTGTGCCTCGATGGACATGTTCGCGAACTACAACAAGCGCGGGGAAGCTTTCGCCGACGCGGTGCGCGAACTGGCCGCCGGGAGCGCTGCGGACGCGGCCAAGGCCTAGGGCTCCGGAACGGTTCCCTCCGCTCGGCTGCTCGCCTCGTACGAGTGGAGGGGAAGATCACAGATGCCGGCCAAGCAAATGCTGCCGGGGCGGCGGCCGTCCGCCGTCAGGCCGAGGGGCCGCAGCCGCCCGGTGGCGAACGTGAAGCGGCCCGCCGGGCGCGGGCCGCTGGCACGGGTGCGGCGTACGCAGCGGCAGTTGCGCAAGGCCTGGGACCGTCCGCTCACCGCGTATTACCTGATCTTCGGCAGCTCGCTGCTCATCACCGTGCTCGGCCTGGTGATGGTCTACTCGGCCTCCATGATCAAGGCGCTCCAGCTCGGCCTGGGGGACGCGTACTTCTTCAAGAAGCAGTTCCTGGCCGCCCTGCTGGGCACCGGACTCCTGCTGATCGCCTCCCGGATGCCCGTCAAACTGCACCGCGCGCTCTCCTACCCGGTGCTCGCGGGAACCCTCTTCCTGATGGCCCTGGTGCAGATCCCCGGGATAGGGGTGTCCATCAACGGCAACCAGAATTGGATCTCCCTTGGCGGTCCGTTCATGCTCCAGCCCAGTGAGTTCGGCAAACTGGCCCTGATCCTGTGGGGCGCCGACCTGCTGGCGCGCAAGGGCGACAAGGGGCTGCTGAGCCAGTGGAAGCACCTGCTGGTGCCGCTGGTCCCGGTGGCCTTCCTGCTGCTCGGGCTGATCATGCTGGGCGGGGACATGGGCACCGCGATGATCCT
Source organism: Streptomyces sp. NBC_01408 (assembly GCF_026340255.1). GTDB lineage: Bacteria > Actinomycetota > Actinomycetes > Streptomycetales > Streptomycetaceae > Streptomyces. Next base: position 3,412,796 of record NZ_JAPEPJ010000001.1, read on the forward strand.
CGGCGCCATCCTGTTCGGCCTGCTGTGGCTGGCCGGGGCGCCGACGAGGCTGTTCGTGGGGGTGCTGGCGTTCGCGGGTGTGATCGTCGCACTGCTCATCAAGACGAGCCCGCACCGGATGGACCGGCTGGAGTGCCTCGGCGCGACACAGCCGGGCAAGAACGACCTCTGCTGGCAGGCCGTCCACGGAATCTATGCCCTCGCCTCCGGCGGATGGTTTGGTTCCGGTTTGGGTGCCAGCGTGGAAAAATGGGGGCAACTGCCCGAAGCCCACACCGACTTCATCTTCGCCATCACCGGGGAGGAACTGGGTCTGGCGGGGACGCTGTCGGTGCTCGCCCTGTTCGCGGCTCTAGGCTATGCGGGTATCCGCGTGGCCGGACGCACGGAGGAGTCCTTCGTACGGTTTGCCGCGGGAGGCGTGACCACCTGGATCACGGCGCAGGCCGTGATCAACATCGGTGCGGTGCTCGGCCTGCTGCCGATCGCCGGAGTCCCGCTCCCGCTGTTCTCCTACGGAGGTTCAGCCCTGCTGCCGACCATGTTCGCGGTCGGACTGCTCATCGCCTTCGCGCGGGAGGAGCCGGCCGCGCGCGCGGCCCTCGCGATGCGTCAGCCGAAAACCGGCTGGAAGCGGACCGTGGTGAGATGGAAGTCGATGAGACGGCGCGTCAAGAAGCGTCCGTCCGGAGAGCGGTGAATTTCGGTGCATGTCGTACTCGCCGGTGGGGGGACCGCCGGCCACATCGAGCCGGCGCTCGCCCTCGCGGACGCCCTGCGCAGGCAGGACCCTTCAGTGGGCATCACCGCCCTGGGCACGGAGCGCGGACTCGAAACCCGCCTGGTGCCGGAGCGCGGCTACGAGCTCGGGCTGATCCCCGCAGTGCCGCTGCCCCGCAAGCCGACCCCGGAGCTGATCACCGTCCCCGGGCGGCTGCGCGGCACGATCAAGGCCGCGGAGGAGATCCTCATCCGCACCAAGGCCGACTGCGTCGTCGGATTCGGCGGCTACGTGGCCCTGCCCGGCTACCTCGCGGCCAAGCGGCTCGGGGTGCCGATCATCGTCCACGAGGCCAACGCCCGGCCCGGACTGGCCAATAAGATCGGCTCCCGGTACGCGCACGCCGTCGCGGTCTCCACCCCCGACAGCAAGCTGCGCGGGGCCCGCTACGTGGGCATCCCGCTGCGGCGCTCGATCTCCACCCTCGACCGGGCCGCGGTCCGCCCCGAGGCGCGCGCCGCCTTCGGCCTGGACCCGAACCTGCCGACGCTGCTGGTCTCCGGCGGCTCGCAGGGCGCCCGCCGCCTCAACGAGACGATCCAGCAGATCGCTCCGACCCTCCAGCGCTCCGGGATCCAGATCCTGCACGCGGTGGGTCCGAAGAACGAACTGCCGCGTGTCGACAACATGCCCGGGATGCCGCCGTATGTGCCGGTACCGTACGTGGACCGGATGGATCTCGCGTACGCCGCCGCCGACATGATGCTGTGCCGCGCGGGCGCGATGACCGTCGCCGAACTGTCCGCCGTCGGGCTTCCCGCCGCCTACGTCCCGCTGCCGATCGGCAACGGCGAACAGCGGCTCAACGCCCAGCCGGTGGTCAAGGCCGGAGGCGGTCTGCTGGTGGACGACGCGGAACTGACGCCCGAGTGGGTGCTCAGCCAGGTCCTCCCGGTGCTGTCCGATCCGCACCGCCTGTACGAGATGTCCCGCGCCGCCGGTGAGTTCGGCCGCCGGGACGCCGACGAACTGCTGGTCGGCATGGTGTACGAGGCGATCGCGGCCCACCGGGCCCGCTGACGCGGGAACGCACAGACGCAGGAGGCACAGGAGTGGCCGGAGCGACGACCGCACAGCGCGGGACACCGTCTTCCGATCGGCCCGGCCGGTCCGCCCGGAAGGGCTCCGGTCCTCCCCAGCCCCCCAAGGAGCCCGGCAAGCCCGGGAGATCCGGCCCGCGGGGCCCCGGCGGACGCCTCCGCCGGGGCCCCGCCCTGGCCGCTCTCGCCGCCGTCGTGGTCCTCGCCGCCGGGGGGACCTGGGCCCTCTACGGCTCCTCCTGGCTCCGCGTCGAGAAGGTCACGGCTACCGGTACCCAGGTGCTCGACCCCGAGCAGGTCCTGGCCGCCGCGGCCGTTCCGGTCGGCGCACCCCTCGTGACCGTCGACACGGACGAGATCGAGAGCCGGGTCCGCGGACGGCTGCCCCGTATCGATTCGGTCGATGTGGTGCGGGCCTGGCCGCACGGAATCGGGCTGAAAGTGACGGAACGCAAACCCGTACTGCTCATCAGAAAGGGCGCCGACTTCGTAGAAGTGGACGCTTCGGGTGTGCGATTCGACACGGTCGCGAAAGCGCCAGCGGGTGTTCCGGTCCTCGAATTGGACGCCGTGCAGTCCCCGAGCGCCCGCCGCTTCGACGAAGAGCGGCTGCTGCACGAGGCCGTGTCCGTCGCCGGCGGCCTCCCGCAGCCGATCGCCAAGGAGACCGTGCAGGTCAAGGTGGGCTCGTACGATTCGGTCGTACTGGAGTTGACCGGAGGCCGGACCGTGAGGTGGGGGAGCGGCGAACAGGGTGAGGCGAAGGGCCGAGCGCTGACCGCCCTGCTGAAGGCCGCGCCCAAGGCCGGTCACTTCGACGTGAGCGTCCCCACCGCCCCTGCGGTGTCCGGGAGTTGACGTCGAGTCGAACAGCGACGCACCCTGGTTGGCCAGCGATACGGGTGATCACATAGGGTGAAAAGAAAAACGGGAGGTTCGGCGTGTTCGTTGAACCCGCGCTACTTGTCGACTTAGTGTCCTGTTCGGAAGAGTCCAAGGAACAGACACACCCCTAACCCTAAACTTCAGGGTGAGGGTTCGGGTCGGCGCGTTCGGACCGTCCCTATTTCGGCATCAGTCGTCGCAACGCAGGCCCGCGAGGCGGCGACACGTAACTCGAGGCGAGAGGCCTTCGACGTGGCAGCACCGCAGAACTACCTCGCAGTCATCAAGGTCATCGGTGTCGGCGGCGGTGGTGTCAATGCCATCAACCGAATGATCGAGGTCGGTCTCAAGGGCGTCGAGTTCATCGCCATCAACACGGACGCCCAGGCGCTGTTGATGAGCGACGCCGACGTCAAGCTCGACGTCGGCCGGGAACTCACCCGCGGCCTCGGCGCCGGCGCCAACCCGGCCGTCGGTCGCAAGGCGGCAGAGGACCACCGCGAGGAGATCGAGGAGGTCCTCAAGGGGGCCGACATGGTCTTCGTCACCGCCGGCGAGGGCGGCGGCACCGGCACCGGCGGCGCGCCCGTCGTCGCCAACATCGCGCGCTCGCTGGGCGCCCTGACGATCGGCGTGGTCACCCGCCCGTTCACCTTCGAGGGCCGGCGCCGCGCGAACCAGGCGGAGGACGGCATCGCCGAGCTCCGCGAAGAGGTCGACACCCTCATCGTCATCCCCAACGACCGGCTGCTGTCCATCTCGGACCGCCAGGTCAGCGTGCTCGACGCCTTCAAGTCGGCCGACCAGGTCCTGCTCTCGGGCGTCCAGGGCATCACCGACCTCATCACCACCCCGGGTCTGATCAACCTCGACTTCGCCGACGTCAAGTCCGTGATGTCCGAGGCCGGCTCGGCCCTGATGGGCATCGGCTCGGCCCGCGGCGACGACCGCGCCGTGGCCGCCGCCGAGATGGCGATCTCCTCGCCGCTGCTGGAGGCGTCCATCGACGGCGCCCGCGGCGTGCTGCTCTCCATCTCCGGCGGCTCGGACCTCGGTCTCTTCGAGATCAACGAGGCCGCGCAGCTGGTCAGCGAGGCCGCGCACCCCGAGGCGAACATCATCTTCGGCGCCGTCATCGACGACGCGCTGGGCGACGAGGTGCGGGTCACCGTGATCGCCGCCGGGTTCGACGGCGGACAGCCCCCGGCCCGCCGGGACAACGTCATCGGCGCCGCGTCCACCAAGCGCGAGGAGCCCGCCCCGGCTCCCGTCCGCGCCCCCGAGCCGGTCCGCCCGGCCTTCGGCGGACTCGGCTCGGTCACCCCGCGCGAGGAGCCCCCGGCCCCCGTCGAGGCGGCCCCGGCCGAGGCCCAGGCCCCCGCGCCGCAGGTTCCGACGGCCCGGCCGTACCAGGACAGCCCGGCCGAGGAACTGGATGTCCCGGACTTCTTGAAGTGACACCGGAGCAGCACAGCGTGGGCGGCGCCCACTTCGCCTTCACCGACCGGTGGGGCGGAGTGAGCGCCGTTCCGTACGAAGAGCTCAACCTCGGCGGCGCGGTCGGAGACGACCCGGCCGCCGTTCTCGCGAACCGGGCGCTCGCCGCCCGGTCCCTCGGCCTGGAACCGGACCGGGTGGTCTGGATGAACCAGGTCCACGGCCGGGACGTGGCCGTGGTCGACGGACCCTGGGGCGCGCAGGCGGACGTCCCGGCCGTGGACGCGGTGGTGACCGCCCGTCGGGGGCTGGCCCTCGCCGTGCTCACCGCCGACTGCACGCCGGTCCTGCTCGCCGACCCCGTCGCCGGGGTCGCGGGCGCCGCGCACGCGGGCCGGCCCGGGCTGGTCGCCGGGGTGGTGCCCGCCGCAGTCGAGGCCATGGTCTCGCTGGGGGCCGAGCCGGGGCGGATCGTCGCCCGGACCGGGCCCGCGGTCTGCGGACGCTGTTACGAAGTGCCCGCCGAGATGCGGGAGGCGGTGGCCGGGGCGGTACCGGCAGCCCGGGCCGAGACCAGCTGGGGGACGCCCGCCGTCGACGTGGTCGCCGGGGTGCACGCCCAGCTCGCCGCGGCGGGGGTGATGGACGTCCGCGGATCCGGGGTCTGCACACTGGAGTCGCGGGACCACTTCTCGTACCGCCGTGACCGGGTGACCGGGCGGCTTGCCGGATATGTCTGGTTGGGCTGAGGGATGACGGATCGTAAGTCGGAGCTCGCGGAGAACCTCGCGCGGGTGGAGGAACGTATCTCGTCCGCCTGCGCGGCCGCGGGACGCAAGCGGGAAGAGCTCACGCTCATCGTGGTCACCAAGACCTACCCCGCGAGCGACGTACGACTGCTGGCGGACCTGGGCGTCCGTCATGTTGCGGAGAATCGTGACCAGGACGCCGCCCCCAAGGCCGCGGCCTGCGCGGATCTGCCCCTCGACTGGCATTTCGTCGGTCAGTTGCAGACGAACAAAGTCCGTTCCGTGGCGGGATACGCGCACGAGGTGCAGTCGGTCGACCGGCCGAAGCTCGTGACCGCCCTCTCGGCGGCCGCCGTACAGGCGGGGCGGGAGCTCGGCTGCCTCGTGCAGATCGCCCTCGACGCCGAGTCGGGGGCGCGCGGGACCCGGGGCGGCGCGGCGCCAGAACAGCTCGCCGAGCTGGCGGACCTCGTGGCCGGGGCGCCGGGACTGCGGATCGACGGGGTGATGACCGTGGCTCCGCTGGCCGGCCCGTACGCGGGGCGCGAACAAGCCGCGTTCGAGCGGCTGGTGGAATTGTCATCCCGCCTGCGCGCGGACCATCCGGCTGCCACGATGGTGTCGGCCGGGATGAGCGCAGACCTGGAACAGGCCGTTGCGGCCGGTGCGACACATGTACGCGTCGGCACTGCGGTACTCGGCGCGAGACCCCGGCTCGGGTAACGTCGCGAAGAAAGTCGGACCACAGCAGAAAATATGGTCATTCCCGCTGATGGGCGGGCAGACCACGTGGATCGCGGGCAGTTGGTGACATTCGTGACACGGCGGCACCTGCGACAGGGCGATCCACCACAGAGCGGAGGACTCAGAGAATGGCCGGCGCGATGCGCAAGATGGCGGTCTACCTCGGCCTCGTGGAGGACGACCGGTACGACAACCCGGGGTACGACCCCGACGACGAATTCGAGCCCGAGCCGGAACCGGAGCGAGCCCGGGAGCGGGACCGCCGCCAACAGCCGGTCCACCAAACGCCCGTAACGGACGAACCGGTACGAGTCGTCCAGCCTCCGGCGCAGCGGGAACCCATCCCAATTCCGGTGGAAAACGGACGTCCTGCGCGAATCGCCCCCGTGGCATCCATCACACCTGACCGCACCAACCTGGAGAAGAACGCCCCCGTGATCATGCCCAAGGTCGTCTCCGAGCGGGAGCCGTACCGCATCACGACGCTGCACCCCCGGACCTACAACGAGGCCCGTACCATCGGGGAACACTTCCGTGAGGGCACTCCGGTGATCATGAATCTCACGGAGATGGACGACACGGACGCCAAGCGTCTGGTGGACTTCGCCGCCGGTCTTGTCTTCGGTCTGCACGGCAGTATTGAACGCGTGACACAGAAGGTGTTCCTGCTGTCGCCTGCTAACGTCGATGTCACGGCGGAGGACAAGGCCCGCATCGCGGAGGGCGGGTTCTTCAACCAAAGCTAGACCGATCCTTCAGATACGGGACCGGGAACAGAGCGAGAAACGGGGAGAGGGAAGCGCGGGATGGGTGTCGCACTGCAGGTCGTCTACATCGCGCTGATGTGCTTCCTCATCGTGCTGATCTTCCGACTGGTCATGGACTACGTGTTCCAGTTCGCACGTTCATGGACGCCCGGCAAGGCGATGGTGGTCGTTCTGGAGGCCACCTACACTGTCACCGATCCACCGCTCAAGCTTCTCCGGCGGTTCATCCCGCCGTTGCGTCTCGGGGGCGTGGCACTCGACCTGTCCTTCTTCGTTCTGATGATCATCGTTTACATCCTCATCAGTTTCGTGAGCACCGCTGCGAGAAGCGTGTGAACGATGTGCTTCCCCGCAGGCGCGGGGACAGTCCCGATACGGTCTTGCCGACTGCCGACGACTACGTAGAGGTGAAGAAGACATGCCGCTGACCCCCGAGGACGTGCGGAACAAGCAGTTCACGACCGTCCGCCTCCGAGAAGGCTATGACGAGGACGAGGTCGATGCCTTCCTCGACGAGGTCGAGTCCGAGCTGACGCGCCTGCTGCGCGAGAACGAGGACCTGCGCGCCAAGCTGGCCGCCGCCACGCGTGCCGCCGCGCAGAACCAGCAGCAGCAGGGAATGCGCAAGCCGGAACCCCAGGACCAGCGAGGCCCCGGTGCCCCCGTGCCCGCGGCCATATCCGGCCCGCCGCAGCAGCAGCAGCCGCAGATGGGCCCGCCGCAGCTGCCGGGCGGCCAGCCGCAGCTGCCCCCCGGCCCCGGCGGACACGGACCGCAGGGTCCGGGCCCGATGGGCGGCCCCATGCAGCAGCACCCCATGGGTGGACCGCAGGGCATGGGTCAGCAGGGCATGGGTCAGCAGGGCATGGGCCAGCAGGGCATGGGCCAGCAGTCCATGGGTGGCCAGAACCCGCTCGGCCAGCAGATGCAGCAGCCCATGGGCCAGCAGATGCAGCCGATGGGGCAGCAGATGCAGCCCATGGGTCAGCCCATGCACCAGCAGCAGCCGCAGCTCCCGCAGCAGGGCCCCGGTGGCGACAGTGCCGCCCGCGTCCTGTCGCTGGCCCAGCAGACCGCCGACCAGGCGATCGCGGAGGCCCGTTCCGAGGCCAACAAGATCGTCGGCGAGGCCCGTTCGCGCGCCGAGGGCCTGGAGCGGGACGCCCGCGCCAAGGCCGACGCGCTGGAGCGGGACGCGCAGGAGAAGCACCGCGTCGCGATGGGCTCCCTGGAGTCCGCCCGCGCCACGCTGGAGCGCAAGGTCGAGGACCTGCGGGGCTTCGAGCGTGAGTACCGCACGCGTCTGAAGTCCTACCTGGAGTCGCAGCTGCGCCAGCTGGAGACCCAGGCCGACGACTCCCTGGCCCCGCCGCGCAACCCGGGTGCCCCCTCCCTGCCGCCGGCGCCGTCGCCCTCGATGGCTCCGGCCGGTGCGATGGGCCACTCCATGGGCGGTCCGTCGATGGGCGGCCCGTCCCCCATGGGCGGTCCCTCCCCGATGGGCGGAGCCCCGTCCTACGGCGGTCAGCAGCAGATGTCCCCGGCCATGACCCAGCCGATGGCTCCGGTCCGGCCGAATGCTCCGCAGCCGATGCAGGCGCCGTCGCCGATGCGCGGCTTCCTGATCGACGAGGACGACAACTAGGCGCCCCGGCGCCTGTCGGCAGTCGCTTTTCGGGCCGGGCCCGGTTCCCCTACGGGGGCACCGGGCCCGGCCCGTTCCCGTACCCGGGTGCGGCTCCGTTGCCGGGGGCGCTGCCCCCGGACCCCCGCGCCTCAAACGCCGGCGGGGCTGGATTTGGCTGGGTTGCCCGCAGGGCAATTCCAGCCCCGCCGGCGTTTGAGGCGCGGGTCCGGGCAGAGCCCGGGAAACGGCGAAAGGGCGGGGCGGGGAGAAACAAAACGGCCCGCACCCCCCGGGAAGGGGAGGTACGGGCCGTTCGGTCCGGAGGGCTACGCCTTGCGGAGGCGGAACGTCAGGGACAGGGCCTCGTCCGTGAAGGCCTCGCCGTACGCACCGTCGGCGGAGCCCTCCGCGAAGTCCGTGGCCAGGACCTCGTCAGAGATGAGCGCCGCGTGATCCGTCAGGGCCGTGACCACCTCGGGCGCGTCGGAGACCCACCGCAGGGCGATCCGGTCCGCCACGTCCAGGCCGGAGTTCTTCCGGGCCTCCTGGATCATGCGGATCGCGTCACGCGCCAGGCCCGCCAGCCGCAGCTCCGGGGTGATCTCCAGGTCCAGGGCGACCGTCGCGCCGGAGTCCGAGGCCACCGACCAGCCCTCGCGCGGGGTCTCCGTGATGATGACCTCCTCCGGGGTCAGGGCGACCGGTGAGCCGTTCACCTCGACCTCGGCGGAGCCGGAGCGCAGGGCCAGCGAGAGCGCGGCGGCGTCGGCCGCGGCCACCGCCTTCGCGACGTCCTGCACGCCCTTGCCGAACCGCTTGCCCAGCGCACGGAAGTTGGCCTTCGCGGTGGTGTCCACGAGGGACCCGCCGACCTCCGACAGGGAGGCCAGGGAGGAGACGTTCAGCTCCTCCGTGATCTGCGACTGGAGCTCGGCGGAGAGCGCGTCGAAGCCCACCGCGCCGACCAGGGCCCGGGACAGCGGCTGGCGGGTCTTGACGCCCGACTCGGCGCGCGTGGCGCGGCCCAGCTCCACCAGGCGCCGGACCAGCTGCATCTGCTGGGAGAGCAGCGGGTCCACGGCGGAGGTGTCCGCCTGCGGCCAGGACGACAGGTGCACCGACTCCGGGGCGTCCGGGGTGACCGGGACGATCATGTCCTGCCAGACCCGCTCCGTGATGAAGGGGGTCAGCGGGGCCATCAGCCGGGTGACGGTCTCCACGACGTCGTGGAGGGTGCGCAGCGCGGCCGCGTCACCCTGCCAGAAGCGGCGGCGCGAGCGGCGGACGTACCAGTTCGACAGGTCGTCCACGAACGCGGACAGCAACTTGCCGGCGCGCTGGGTGTCGTACGCCTCCATCGCCTCCGTGACCTCGGTGGTGAGGGTGTGGAGTTCCGAGAGGAGCCAGCGGTCGAGGACGGTGCGGTCCGCCGGGGCCGGGTCGGCCGCGGAGGGAGCCCAGTTCGACGTACGGGCGTACAGGGCCTGGAAGGCGACCGTGTTCCAGTAGGTGAGGAGCGTCTTGCGGACGACCTCCTGGATCGTGCCGTGACCGACGCGCCGCGCCGCCCACGGGGAGCCGCCGGCCGCCATGAACCAGCGCACCGCGTCCGCGCCGTGCTGGTCCATGAGCGGGATCGGCTGGAGGATGTTGCCCAGGTGCTTGGACATCTTGCGGCCGTCCTCGGCGAGGATGTGGCCGAGGCAGACCACGTTCTCGTAGGAGGACTTGTCGAAGACGAGGGTGCCGACCGCCATCAGCGTGTAGAACCAGCCGCGGGTCTGGTCGATGGCCTCCGAGATGAACTGCGCCGGGTAGCGCTTCTCGAAGATCTCCTTGTTCTTGTACGGGTAGCCCCACTGCGCGAACGGCATCGAGCCCGAGTCGTACCAGGCGTCGATGACCTCCGGGACGCGGACGGCCTCCAGGGAGCAGCCCTCGTGGGTGCAGGTGAAGGTGACGTCGTCGATGTACGGGCGGTGCGGGTCCAGGGCGGACTGGTCCTGCCCGGACAGTTCGGTCAGCTCCGCGCGGGAGCCGACGCAGGTGAGGTGGTTCTCCTCGCAGCGCCAGATGGGCAGCGGGGTGCCCCAGTAGCGGTTGCGGGACAGCGCCCAGTCGATGTTGTTGTTCAGCCAGTCGCCGAAGCGGCCCTGCTTGACGGAGTCCGGGAACCAGTTGGTCTTCTCGTTCTCCCGCAGCATCGCGTCCTTGACGGCGGTGGTGCGGATGTACCAGGACGGCTGCGCGTAGTAGAGCAGCGCGGTGTGGCAGCGCCAGCAGTGCGGGTAGCTGTGCTCGTAGGCGATGTGCTTGAAGAGCAGGCCGCGCGCGTCCAGGTCGGCGGTCAGCTTCTCGTCGGCCTTCTTGAAGAAGACGCCGCCGATCAGCGGGACCTCCTCCTCGAAGGTGCCGTCGGGGCGGACCGGGTTCACGACCGGCAGGCCGTAGGCGCGGCAGACCGCGAGGTCGTCGGCGCCGAATGCGGGGGACTGGTGGACCAGACCGGTGCCGTCCTCGGTCGTGACGTACTCGGCGTTCACGATGTAGTGGGCGGGCTCCGGGAATTCCACGAGCTCGAAGGGGCGCTGGTAGGTCCAGCGCTCCATCTCCTTGCCCGTGAAGGTCTCGGCGGTGGCCTCCCAGCCCTCGCCGAGGGCCTTCTCCAGCAGCGGCTGGGCGACTACGAGGTTCTCCTCGCCATTGGTGGCGACGACGTACGTGACCTCGGGGTGGGCCGCGACGGCGGTGTTGGACACCAGGGTCCAGGGCGTGGTCGTCCAGACCAGGAGGGCCGCCTGGCCGGCCAGCGGGCCGGAGGTCAGCGGGAAGCGGACGAAGACCGAGGGGTCGACGACCGTCTCGTAGCCCTGGGCCAGCTCGTGGTCGGAGAGGCCGGTGCCGCAGCGCGGGCACCAGGGGGCGACGCGGTGGTCCTGGGTGAGCAGGCCCTTGTTGAAGATCTCCTTGAGCGACCACCACACGGACTCGACGTACTCGGGGTCCATGGTCCGGTAGGCGTCGTCCAGGTCGACCCAGTAGCCCATCCGGGTCGTGAGCTCGGTGAACGCGTCGGTGTGGCGGGTCACGGACTCGCGGCACTTGGCGTTGAACTCGGCGATGCCGTACGCCTCGATGTCCTGCTTGCCGTTGAAGCCCAGCTCCTTCTCGACGGCGAGCTCGACGGGCAGGCCGTGGCAGTCCCAGCCGGCCTTGCGGGCCACGTGGTAGCCGCGCATGGTGCGGAACCGGGGGAAGACGTCCTTGAAGACGCGGGCCTCGATGTGGTGCGCGCCGGGCATGCCGTTCGCGGTGGGCGGGCCCTCGTAGAAGACCCACTCGGGGCGGCCCTCGGACTGCTCCAGGGTCTTGGCGAAGGTCTTGCTCTCGCGCCAGAAGTCGAGGACGGCGTGTTCGAGGGCGGGCAGGTCGACCTGGGCGGGTACCGGGCGGTACTGCGGCGGTGTGGTCATGAGGCTGAACTCTTCCTCCGGCGGGATGTCACTTCCGTCCGGAGGGACGAGAGCCGTTCCTGAATCCAGGACGCCTGCTCCCGCGGTACCACCCTCCTTGGCCGCCGGACAGGTCCGGTGGCCCCCTCATTGGGGTGCGAAGCCGGTTCTACTCGCCCTACGGGGATCCGTGCGGGCTTTCTTCCGGCGGCTCCGGGGTGATCCTTCACATCGCGCTCGCCCCCGGGCTCTCACCGTCCCCGGGTCGCTCCTGGCTGCGTCCGACGCTACTCGTCCCCATCCATGCCTCTCGCTGCGCTCAGTGTACGGGCCGGGGCGCGCCTCGGCAGACCGGTTTACGGGGGCCCGTGGCGGGGCCGTCGGCCCGGCGTGGCGGGGGCGCGGAACGGGCGTCGCGGTGACCCGAACGGCCCGATGCGCCGGTACGGATTCCGGTGGGGCGGGTGGGGCGGGTTATCGGGCCTGCGGATGGGCACAACGGATGCAGGTCGACCTCGCTGGATGCGTGCCCCGTTGCCGCGGGGCCGGTGTCGATTTATCGTTCCGGCACGATTCGCGAGCGATGATCACAGTATGTGAAGGGGCCGCGGCCATGGTGGCGAAGAAGACCGCCGGGAGTACTTCCAGGACGGCTGCGGCCGAGGAGGTACCCGCCGGGAAAGCCGTGGCGAAGAAGGCCGTGGCGAAGAAGGTCGTGGCGAAGAAGGCCGCGGCCAGGACGAGCGCGGCCGGCAAGAGCGTGGCGACCAAGGCCCCGGCCAGGAAGGCGACCACCGCCGACGGGACCGCCGTGAAGACGGCGGCCACCAGGAAGGCGACCACCAAGAAGGCGACCGCCGTCAAGGAGACGACCGCCGTCGAGAAGCGGAAGGCCACGGCCAAGACGGCCGAGGCCGAGGGGGCGGCGCAGGCCGCGAAGAAGACGGGAGTCCGGAAAGTGGTTGCCAAGAAGAGCACCGGGACGGCTAGGAAGACGGCCGAGGCCGCCACCAGCGGGCTGCCCAAGACGCGCGCCACGGCGGCCTCCGTGCCGGGCGAGCTCGCCGTACGGCCCGGGGAGGACCCCTGGACCCCGGCGGAGGTCGCGGAGGCCCGTACGGGGCTGGCAGCGGAGAGCCTGCGGCTGCGCAGCGAGCTGGACGCCTCGGAGGTGGCCATCTCGGGCCTGATGCGGGACTCGGGCGACGGCGCGGGCGACGACCAGGCCGATACGGGCACCAAGAACATCACCCGGGAGTCCGAGCTGGCGCTCGCGGCGAACGCGAGCTCGATGCTGGAGCAGACCGAGCGCGCCCTGGAACGGCTCGAAGCAGGTACGTACGGGCTCTGCGAGAACTGCGGGAAGCCCATCGGCAAGGCCAGGATGCAGGCCTTCCCGCGGGCCACGCTGTGCGTGGACTGCAAGCAGAAGCAGGAGCGGCGCCACTAGACGAGTAGGTCCGGCAGTCCCTCCCGTGGGCGCTGGGTGGCCCGGCGGTCACCGTCGGTGGCCGCCCGGGCGGGCCGTGCGTACGGTCGGCCCGGGAGTACGCCTCCTGACGGGCGGTGTGCGGGCGCCCTGACGTACCCTCGTGTCTCGTCAGGGTCCAGGAACCTGGCAGGTGTCGTCGGCAACCTGGTTCGAGCTAGTTCGAGGGACTCACGTGACAGAGGCGGAGCGCATCATCGGTACGCCGGAGGTCGGGGACGACGCCGAGCCGGAGTCCGCCGAGCCCAAGGGGCGCCGGCGGATCGTGGCGCTGCTCGTCGTGGCGCTGCTCGCCTACGTGCTCGACCTCGGCAGCAAGATGCTGGTCGTCGCGAAGCTGGAGCACCAGCCGCCGATCGAGATCATCGGTGACCTGCTGAGGTTCGAGGCGGTCCGCAACCCCGGCGCCGCTTTCGGCTTCGGCGAGGCCTTCACGATCATCTTCACCTGCATCGCCGCCGCCGTGATCGTCGTGATCGTCCGGCTGGCCCGCAAGCTGTACAGCCTGCCGTGGGCGATCGCGCTGGGCCTCCTCCTCGGCGGGGCGCTGGGCAATCTGACGGACCGGATCTTCCGCTCGCCGGGCGTGTTCCGGGGTGCGGTCGTCGACTTCATCGCGCCGGCCCACTTCGCCGTGTTCAACCTCGCCGACTCCGCGATCGTGTGCGGCGGCATCCTGATCGTGCTGCTCTCGTTCAAGGGGCTGGACCCGGACGGGACCGTCCACAAGGACTGATCGCGGGACGGGTCTCCTGTCGAGTCCTGCATACTCGACAGGTGAGTACGATTCCCGAGATCCGCACCCTGCCCGTTCCCGATGGCCTCGAGGGCGAGCGCGTCGACGCCGCCATCGCCCGTATGTTCGGATTTTCCCGGACGAAGGCGGCCGATCTCGCGGCCGCGGGGAAGGTGTCGGTCGACGGCAGTGTCGTCGGGAAGTCCGAGCGTGTACACGGTGGCGCCTGGCTCGAAGTCGAGATGCCCGAGCCGCCGCGGCCGGTCGAGGTCGTCGCCGAGCCCGTCCCGGGCATGGAGATCGTCCACGACGACGACGACATCGTCGTCATCATGAAGCCGGTGGGCGTCGCCGCCCACCCGAGCCCCGGCTGGACGGGCACCACCGTCATCGGCGGCCTCGCCGCGGCCGGCTACCGCATCTCCACCTCCGGCGCCTCCGAGCGCCAGGGCATCGTGCACCGCCTCGACGTCGGCACGTCCGGCCTGATGACCGTCGCGAAGTCGGAGCGGGCGTACACCTCCCTGAAGAACCAGTTCCGCGAGCGGGTCGTGGACAAGCGCTACCACGCGCTGGTGCAGGGCCACCCGGACCCGATGAGCGGCACGATCGACGCGCCGATCGGCCGCCACCCGAGCGCCGACTACAAGTGGGCCGTGACCCAGGAGGGCAAGCCCTCCGTCACCCACTACGACCTGATCGAGGCCTTCCGCGCCGCCTCGCTGCTGGACATCAAGCTGGAGACCGGGCGTACGCACCAGATCCGCGTGCACATGGCCGCGCACCGGCACCCGTGCGTCGGCGACCTGACCTACGGCGCCGACCCGACGGTGGCCAAGCGGCTGGGGCTGACCCGGCAGTGGCTGCACGCGGTGCGGCTCGGCTTCGAGCACCCCTCGGACGGGCAGTGGGTGGAGTTCGAGAGCACCTACCCGGCCGACCTCCAGCACGCGCTGGACGTGATCCGGGCGGAGAGCGAGTGACCTCGCCGGTCGATTCGCCGGTCTCCCCGCCGGTCGAGGTCCGGGTCGTCGCCTCGCAGGAGGACCTGAAGTCCTGCTTCGCGGTGCGGACCGAGGTGTTCGTGGTCGAGCAGTCCGTGCCCGAGTCGATCGAGTACGACGCGTACGACGCGGGCGCGGTGCACGTGCTGGCCGTGGGGCCGGACGGGGTGCCGCTGGGCACCGGGCGGCTGCTGCACGGGGCCGCCGCGCTGGCCAAGACCGGGTCCGAGGGCGTCGGCTCGCTGGGCCGGCTGGCCGTACGGAAGTCCGCGCGCGGGCTGGGCGTGGGCGTGGCGCTGGTGCGGGCGATCGAGGCGGAGGCCGCGCGGATGGGCCTCGTCGCGGTGGACCTGGGCGCGCAGACGCATGCGCTCGGCTTCTACGAGCGGCTCGGGTACGTGGCGTACGGGCCGGAGTTCCTTGACGCGGGTATTGCGCACCGCTCGATGAGGCGTCCCCTGGCGGAGGCCCGCCGGTCCTGACGCCGGGGCCCCTGCGGGGGCGCTGTCCGGTCTGGCCTGGGCTGCCGCCGCCCGGGCCGCGCTCGGTTCGGCGTTCCGTCCGTGCCCGTGCTCGCCGCCGTTGCTGGGGCTCCGCCCCAGACCCCGCGCCTCAAACGCCGACGGGGCTGAAATCGCCTTTCAGCCCCGCCGGCGTTTGAGGCGCGGGCGCGGAGCGCCCGTAAGGGGTGCGGGGCGGAGCCCCGACACGGGTCCGCGGGCTCTCACCGCGCACCGCCGAGCGCAGCGGCCTGGCAGGGTGGGGGAGTGGATCAGCTTGCTCTGCTGTTCGTGCTGCTGCTCGGGGCTGTGGTGACCGTTCCGCTCGGGGATCGGCTCGGACTGCCCGCGCCCGTGCTCATGACCCTCGGCGGGGTGGGGCTCGCGCTGGTTCCGGCCGTGCCCAATGTCGACATCCCGCCCGAGTACATCCTTCCGCTGGTCCTGCCCCCGCTGCTGTACGCCTCCGTGCAGCGCACCTCCTGGCGGCAGTTCGCGGCCAACGTCCGGCCGATCCTCCTGCTGGCCGTGGCCCTGGTGTTCGTCACGACCGCCGCCGTCGCCGCAGTCGCGCACGCAGTGGTGCCCGGGCTGCCGATCGCCGCCGCCGTCGCGCTCGGCGCGCTCGTCGCCCCGCCCGACCCGGTCGCCGCGACCGCCGTCGCCGGTTCGCTCGGGCTGCCCCGCCGGATGGTGTCCATCCTGGAGGGCGAGGGGCTCTTCAACGACGTCACCGCCATCGTGCTCTACCACGTGGCGATCGCAGCGGCCGTCACCGGCGGCTTCTCCTGGCCCGACGCGCTCGGGGAGTTCGTCCTGTCCGCGGTCGTCGCCTTGGCCGTCGGACTCGCCCTCGGCTGGGCCGCGAACCGGCTGATGGGCATGCTCGGCGACGCCACGCTCCAGATCGGGCTGACGCTGCTGGTGCCGTTCGTGTCGTACGTGGTGGCGGAGGAACTCCAGGGGTCGGGGGTGCTCGCCGTACTGACGACCGCGCTGTTCCTCGCCGAGTACGCGAACGACGCCGACGACGTCCTGGGGCGCCTGGCCGGGCACACCTTCTGGGAGGTCGTCGACACACTGGTCACCGGCGTGGCGTTCGGCCTGATCGGGCTGGAGCTCCACAACGTGTTCGGTACCGCCCAGGGCCGCGCGGGGGAGATGGCCGGCTGGGCGGCGGCCGTGACAGGGGTGGTGGTCGGCGTACGGCTGGTGTGGCTGCTCCCGGCCGGCTGGCTCGCGAAGAAGCTGCACAAGCGGCGCGACTACGACGAGGAGATCCCGCTGAGCTGGCGGGAGAGCGTGGTGATGTGGTGGGCCGGGATGCGCGGGGTGGCCTCGGTGGCGCTGGCCCTGGCCATCCCCTTCCGTACGGACAGCGGTGAGCCCTTCCCCGCGCGGGACCAGATCGTCTTCATCGCCTTCGCCGTGATCATGGTGACGCTGGTGCTGCAGGGGCTGACCCTGCCCTGGCTGGTCCGGCGGCTGGGGGTGGAGGCCGACACGGACGCGGCGCGGGAGACCGAACGGCAGCTGGCGATCCGCGCCGCCAAGGCCGCGAAGCGGCGGCTGCGGGAGATCCAGGAGGTCGAGGACCTGCCGGAGGACCTGGTGGAGACGCTGTACCGGCGCGCGTACGACGTCGGGGCGCGCATCAGCCCCGACATGGTGGACGAGGAGCGGCGGGAGGCGTACACGCAGCGGGTGCAGCGGATCCGGGACGTCCAGCGGATCCAGCGCGAGATGATGTCCGCCGCCCGCCACGAGGTCCTCTCCGCCCGCAGCGAGCCCGGCGCCGACCCGGAGATCGTGGACCGGGTGCTGCGTTTCCTGGACGTCCGCAGCCTGCGGAGTCCGTAGGGCCAGGCCTGGACGCGGTCGGGTGCGGCGCCGCTGCCGGGGCTCCGCCCCAGACCCCGCGCCTCGAACGCCGGCGAGGCTGAAGATGCCTGCCGGGCCGCCCTACACCGCGTAGCGGTCCGGGGCGAAGAGGTGGAGGTTGGCCGCGACCCACTCCGAGGTCCTGCGCAGGCCCTCCGTCAGGGAGACCTCGGGCTGCCAGCCCGCCCAGTCGCGGGCGCGGGTGTTGTCCGACAGGAGCCGCTGGACCTCGCTGCCCGACGGGCGCAGCCGGGACGGGTCCACGACCAGCTCCGCCTCCCGGCCCGAGGCCGCGATCAGGGACCGCGCGAGGTCGCCGACGGAGATCTCCTCGCCCGTACCGAGGTTGACCACCTGGCCCAGGGCCCGGTCGCACTCCGCCACCGCGAGGAAGCCCGCCGCCGTGTCCGTCACGTACGTGAAGTCCCGCGTGGGCGTCACCGAGCCGAGGCGGACCTCTGCGGCGCCCGCGTGGAGCTGCGCCAGGATCGTGGGGATCACCGCGCGCGCCGACTGGCGGGGGCCGTAGGTGTTGAAGGGCCGCACCACCGTCACCGGCAGCTCGAAGGCGTGGTGGAAGGAGAGCGCCATCATGTCCGCGCCGATCTTCGACGCGGAGTACGGGGACTGCGGCTGGAGCGGGTGGCTCTCGGCGATCGGGGCCGTCAGCGCCGTCCCGTAGACCTCGCTCGTGGAGGTGTGCACCAGGCGGCGCACCCCGTGCCGGCGGCAGGCCTCCGCCACGTTCTGCGTGCCGGTGACATTGGTCTGCACGTACGCGCCGGGCGAGTCGTAGCTGTACGGGATGCCGATCAGCGCCGCCAGGTGGAAGACGGTGTCGCAGCCGGCCACCGCGTCGCTGACCCGGCCCGCGTCGCGGACGTCGCCCGCCCACATCTCGACCGGACCGTCCGAGTCGGCCAGGTACCGGGCCAGGTGGCCCTTCTCGGCGTACGGCTTGTAGTGCACGAAGGCGCGCACCCGCGCCCCCCGTGCCACCAGCAGGTCCACCAGCGTCGAGCCGATGAAGCCCTCGGCTCCGGTGACGAGGACGGTGCGGTCGGTCCAGGTGTTCACATGCGCTCCAGAAGGGGGGTGAGGGGGGTGGGGACGAGGCCGGCGACGCGGAGGACCTCCGCGGCCAGCAGTTCGGCGGCCCGCGCGTGCGGGCCGGGGTCGGCGGCGCCGGCCATGGCCGCCAGCCGGGCCGGGTCGGCCAGCAGGGGGCCGACGAGCTCCGCGAGGCGTTCGGCGGTGGTCTCGGCGTCGGGCAGCAGCAGTCCGGCGCCCGCGTCGGACAGGACCCGGGCGTTGTGGGTCTGGTGGTCGCCGGGGGCGTGCGGGTAGGGGACGAGCACCGCCGGGACGCCGGTCGCCGCGAGTTCCGCGACCGTCGCCGAGCCCGCCCGGCACACCACGAGGTCGGCGGCGGCGTACACCAGGTCCATCCGGTCCAGGTACGGCACGGCCCGCGCGATCCGCCCGCCGCCCGAGGCCGCGAGCTCCCGCTCGGTGTCCGCCAGCGCCGCCGGACCCGTCTTGACCAGCAGCTGTACGTCGTCCCGCCCCTGCCAGAGCCCGGCCAGAGCGGCTGCGGCCCCGGTCAGGCGCAGGGCGCCCAGGCTGCCGCCGTTGAACACCACCAGCCGCCGCCCGGCGGGAACCCCGAGGGCCCGCCGGGCCTCGGCACGAAGTGCCGCGCGGGCCGCTCCGGGCAGGTCCGCGAGTCCGGCGAGGGCCGCGGAGATCGGCATCCCGGTGGTCAGCGCCCGCGCCCCGCCTGCCAGATGGGCGCGGCTGCGGTCGAAGGCCACCGCGATGTGCGGGGTGAGCCGGGCCGCGAACTGGTTGGCGCGGCCGGGCACCGCGTTGGACTCGTGGATCACGGCCGGCAGCCCGGCGAGGCGGGCGCCGAGCACGGCGGGCGCGCTCGGGTAGCCGCCCATGCCGACGACGGCGTGCGCGCCCTGGGCCCGGAGCACGGCACGCGCCTGGTGCGCCGAGCGCAGCAGCGCGGCGGGCAGCAGGTACCGCTTCGCGCCCAGCGCCGGGTCGAAGGGGATCATGTCTACGGTGTGCAGGCGGTAGCCCGCGCCGGGGATCAGCTCGGTCTCCAGGCCCCGTTCGGTCCCGATGAACGAGACCACGGCGCCGGGGACGGCTGCGCGCAGCGCCTCGGCGAGAGCGAGTCCCGGATAGATGTGGCCGCCGGTGCCGCCCGCGCCGATCACGACGGAGAGGGGCGCCCGGGGCGTGTCTCGTGCGTCTCGTGTGGTCATGGACGCACCCTCCCGGTGCGCCCTAAGAAGGTTCTAAGAGGAACTCTCACAAGCCTTTGGCAGGCTTTGCCCCATGAGCACCCTGAACAGGCATCGGATTCTGGTGGTGGACGACGAGCCCGAGGTACGGGCCGCCGTGGAGGACGGCCTGGCCGTCGAGGGGTACGAGGTGCGGGGAGCGGCGGACGGGCTGGCCGCCCTGTCCGAGGTGGCGGCCTGGGAGCCCGACGCCGTCGTCCTGGACGTGATGATGCCGGTGCTCGACGGGCTGGGGGTGTGCCGGCAGCTGCGCGCGATGGGCGACCGGACGCCCGTACTCGTCCTGACCGCGCTCGGCTCGGTCAGCGAACGCGTCGACGGGCTGGAGGCGGGCGCCGACGACTACCTGGTCAAGCCCTTCGCGCTGGACGAGCTGGTCGCGCGGGTACGGGCGCTGCTGCGGCGGGCCGCGCCCGAGCCCGCGGGCGCCGCCGCGCCGGCCTTCGCCGACCTGGTGCTGGACCCGGTGACCCGGACCGGGCGGCGCGGCGGCCGGCCGCTGGAGTTCAGCCGGACCGAGGCCGCCCTGCTGGAGCTGCTCCTGCGCCACCCCGGCCAGGTGCTGCCGCGCGAGCTGATCCTGGAGCTGGTGTGGGGGCGGGACTTCGGGCCGGACTCGAACTCGCTGGCCGTGTACGTGGGCTACCTGCGCCGGAAGCTGGAGGCCGGGGGCGAGCCGCGGCTGGTCCACACCGTGCACGGGGTCGGCTACCGGCTGGACACGGCATGACCGGGCCCGGCAGGCGGGGGCTCGGGGCCGCCTGGCGCAGGCGCAGGCCGCTGCGCACCCGGCTGGCGCTGGCCGTCACCGCGGCGGTGGCCTTCGTGGCCGTCGTCGTCTGCGCCGCGGCCTTCTTCGTCGTCCGGGGCGCGCTCTACCGGCAGCTCGACCTCAGCCTCACCCAGTCCGCCCGGCTCGCCGCCCAGCGAAACCCGGACGCCGGGCCGGGCCCGCTGGCCGGGGAGTGCCGCTTCCTCGCCGCCCCGGCCTGCGCGGAGGTGGTCCCGGCCGACCCGGCCCGGGATCCCCGTACGCCGGGTCTGCTGCCCGTGGACCCGGCCGCCCGGGAGGTGGCCCGGGGCGAGCGGGCCCCGTACTACACGAACTTCACGCTCGCCGGACACCCCGCCCGGATGCTCACCACCGACTACGCCGACGGGCGGGCCCTCCAGGTGGCCCTGCGGGCCGACCGGGTCGAGGAGGGCATCGAGGAGGCCGCCTGGTGGCTCGTCCTGACGGCGGCGGCCGGGGTGCTGCTCGCCGCCGTGCTCGGCCACTGGGTCTCGCGGACCGGACTGGCCCCCGTCACCCGGCTCACCGCCACCGCCGAGCGGATCGCCGCCACCCGGGACCCCCGGCACCGCATCGAACTCCCGCCGCCGGGGCGGGAGGACGAGATCACCCGGCTGGCCGGGAGCTTCAACACCATGCTGGGGGAGCTGGAGGAGTCCGTCACGGCCCAGCGGCGGCTGGTCGCGGACGCCTCCCACGAGCTGCGGACCCCGCTGACGGCGCTGCGCACCAACGCGGAGCTGCTGGCCCGGGCCGACCGGCTCACCCCCGCCCAGCGCGAGCGGGCGTCCGGCGCGCTGGGACGGCAGCTGCGGGAGGTGACGGGGCTGGTGAACGACCTGATCGAGCTGGCCCGGGACGAGGAACCGCAGCCGCTCGTCGAGCAGGTCCGCCTGGACACGCTGGTGGAGCACGGGGTGCGGGCGGCGCGGGCGCACTGGCCGGACGTACCGTTCCGCTGGCGCGCGGGCCCGGCGGTGGGGGAGGCGGCGGGGGAGGCGGCCGTGGTGCCGGGGGTGCCGGCGCGGCTGAGCCGGCTGCTGGGGAACCTGCTGGACAACGCGGCGAAGTTCAGCCCGGCCGGGCTGCCGGTGGAGGTCGAGCTGACGGTGCGGGGCGCCGGCGCCGGGCCTGAGCTGACGGTACGGGACCACGGGCCGGGGATCGCGGCCGCGGACCTGCCGTACGTCTTCGACCGGTTCTACCGGGCCGATGCGGCGCGGGCGCTGCCGGGGTCGGGGCTGGGGCTGGCCATGGCGCGGCAGATCGCGCGGGCGCACGGGGCGGAGCTGACGGCCGAGGCGGCGCCGGGGGGTGGGGCGGTGTTCCGGCTGACGTTCTGACCCGGTGCGACGCCGGGGGGCTCGCGCCGCGGAGGCGGGTGGATTGGGCTGAGCTGTGTCCCCGCCTGCGGGTCGGCTGCTGGGGCTCCGCCCCAGGCCCCGCGCCTCAAACGCCGGCGGGGCTCGAATTCGGGGCTCTGCCCCGGACCCCGCGCCTCAAACGCCGGCGGGGCTGGATTTGCCCGGCGGGGTCGGATCGTCCGGCCCGGCCGGGGCGGTGGGTGGGGGGACGGCTTCGGAGGTGGTGATGCGGGGGAGGGCGTAGGGGTGGTGGGTGAGGAGCCAGGTGATCATCCGCTCGCGGACCGCGCAGCGGACCGTCCAGACGTCGTCCGCGTTGTGTGCCGTGACCACCGCCCGGACCTGGACCGTGTGCGGGGTGGTGTCCGTCACAGCCAGTCCGCCGCCCCGGCCGTCCCACTCGGGGACGTCCTTCAGGATCCGCTGGAGCTCCTCGCGCATCAGGTTGACCGGGGCGCTGTGGTCCAGGTGCCAGAAGACCGTGCCGGTCATCTGCGCACCGCCGCGCGACCAGTTCTCGTAGGGCTTGTTCGTGAAGTACGAGACCGGCATCGTGATGCGGCGCTCGTCCCAGGTACGGACGGTCAGGAAGGTCAGGGTGATCTCCTCGACGGTGCCCCACTCCTTGTCGACCACCACCGTGTCGCCGATGCGGACGGTGTCGCCGAAGGCGATCTGGAGGCCGGCGAAGAGGTTGCCCAGTGAGGACTGGGCGGCGATGCCCACCACGATGCCGAGGACGCCGGCCGAGGCGAGCATGGACGCGCCGAGGGTGCGCATCGGCGGGAAGGTCAGCAGCATCGCGGCCAGCGCCACGACCACCACCACCGCCGTGACCACCCGCTGGATCAGCGTGACCTGGGTACGGACCCGGCGGACCCGGGCGGCGTCGGGGTGGGCGGCGGCGTACCGGGCGTAGGTGGAGTCGACGACCGCCGTCGCGAACCGCACCAGCAGCCACGCCGCCCCGGCGATCAGCACCAGGGTCAGGGTCCGGCCCACGCCCACCGGGTGGTCGGGCAGGATCCCCGCCCTGCGGTAGGAGCCTCTCAGCAGTGTCGTGCACAGGACGAGCTGGAACGGCAGGCGGCAGCGGCGCAGCAGGCCCCAGAAGGGGGTCTCGGTGTGCCGGGCGTCGGCGCGGCGCAGCAGCAGGTCCAGCAGCCACCCCGCGATCAGGGTGATCACCAGAGCGCCGCCGACGACCGCGACGGGGCGCAGTACGTTCTCCATCTCCATGGGGAGGAAGGTAACCGGAAGGCGGCTTCTCACACCTTCCATCGGCGGCTGGCACGATGAGAGGCATGAACATCATGCTTTTCCACTCGACGTACGGGCTGCGGCCCGCGGTGCACGCGGCGGCCGACCGGCTGCGCGCGGCCGGGCACCAGGTCCAGGTGCCGGACCTCTTCGAGGGGCGCACCTTCGAGACCGTCGAGGAGGGTCTGGCCCACCAGGACGAGATCGGCCGTGACGAACTGCTCCGGCGCGCGGTGCTGGCCTCCGCCCCTTACTCCGACGAGGGCCTGGTCTACGCGGGCTTCTCCTTCGGCGGCTCCGTCGCCCAGCACCTGGCGCTGGCCGACGAGAAGGCGCGCGGGCTGCTGCTCCTGCACGGGACGGCGGACCTGGAGGACGGCGCCTCGGCCGACGAGCTGCCGGTGCAGCTGCACATCGCCGACCCGGACCCCTTCGAGTCGCACGACTGGCTGACGGCCTGGTACCTGCGGATGCAGCGGGCCGGGGCCGATGTGGAGGTCCACAACTACCCCGGTGCCGGGCACCTGTTCACCGATCCGGGGCTGGAGGACTACGACGCCGAGGCCGCCGAGCGGCTCTGGAAGGTCGCGATCGGGTTCCTCGACACCCTGTGAGACGCCGGAAACCGGCTCTCCGCAGATGAGCGGAGAGCCGGTTCCCGTGTCGTTCAGCCGGTGCCCCGGGGGGAGGTCCGGGGCCGGACGGTGGTTCAGCCCGCCCGGTAGGCGGTCCAGCTGCTCTGCATCCGGGTCACCTGGCCGGCGGTGAACTGGTACATGCAGGAGTCGTACGTGTAGTCCATGAAGTTGCGGATCGGGTCCACGCCGGGCTTGCTTGCGCAGCTGTCGCGGCCGGCCGGGCACTCGTACGCGGCGCTCTTCTCGGCCGGGGTGTCGGAGACGTAGTCGCCGTTTCCGTTGCACCCGCCCTGGAAGGTGTGGTAGAGCCCCAGCCAGTGGCCGACCTCGTGGGTCGCGGTGTCACCCTCGTTGTAGTTGGCCGAGGAGCCGCCGGGCAGCGAGGCGTCGAGCACGACCACGCCGTCCATCTTGGGGCTGGAGGCGTAGGAGGTCGGGAAGGTCGCCCAGCCGAGCAGACCGCCGGAGAGCTTGGCGGTGTAGAAGTTGAGCGCGCCCGGACCGCCCTGGCGCAGGGTGTTCTTCATGTCCTTCTCGGCCTGGGAGCCGGAGGCCAGGTTGTACCAGGAGGCGTTGTCCGTGTAGTCGGTGGACGCCAGGGTGAACTGGAAGTTCGTGTTGGCGTTGCCGGTGCCCTGGCCGCCGTAGGCCGAGTTCAGGACCGACAGCTGCTTGTCGATGTCCGTGGTCGACAGCTTTCCGGTGGTGCCGGAGTGCACGACGTGGAAGTAGACCGGGATGTTCACGACGGCCGCGGCGGCTTCCATGCCGCGCTGCGGCTGGTTCTTCAGGGCCTTGTCCAGCTTCGCCTTGAGGTCGGCGTCCATGGCCTTGGCCTGCGCCTCGGTGACCTCGTTGGGCTCGTCCGCGTGCTCCTCGTGGGCGCGGGACACGCGGGCGTTCGCGGGAGCGGCGGACTCCTCGGCGCAGACCTCGGCGGGGGTCTTGGCGGCGGCGAGCGTCGTGGGGGCGGCCAGCGGGGTGAAGGCCAGGGTTCCGGCCAGGACCGCGGTGCCCATCAGACGGCGGCGGAGAAGGGGGGATATGCGGGCAACGGCGCGCACGTGTGCTCCTCGAGGTGGGGACTCGGTGGGGGGTTTCCGGCCTGTGGATCTCTCCGGATGGCGCGAAGCTTATGTGTCCATGACACCCACGGGTCAAGCCTCTTACGTAAAAGATTTGTTGCTTCTGATGACAGAGGGGCCCCTGGTCTGCACCAGGGGCCCCTCTGTGCCGCAAATTTGACGGATTGTCAGCGAACCGGTCGGTCGGCCCGCTCCACCTTCTGGGTCCCGTTGAGGGTCCGGTACGAGCGGGTCCAGGCGGCCGTGGCGTCCTGCCGCCGCTTGTCGGAGACCACGTAGTAGTCCATCTGCGAACGCTCGGCGGTCACGTCCAGCACGCCGTAGCCGTGGGCGTCCATGTCGAGCCACTTCACGTGCCAGTTGGCGCTCTTGACGGCCGACTCCGCGACCAGCGAGGCGGTGTCCGCCGGCACGTGCAGGATGTCGTCGAGGTTGTCGGAAGTCACCGAGGTGACCACGAACTCGGTCGCCGCCGTGCCCGAACCCGGGTACGTCGCCATGTTCACCGGGACCTCGTTGGCCCACGCCATGTGGATGTCACCGGTCAGGAACACCGTGTTCTTGACGTTCCGGTCCTTCAAGTGGCCCAGGAGTTCCTTGCGGTCGTCCGTGTAGCCGTCCCACTGGTCCACGTTGACCGCGAGTCCGCCCTGCGGCAGGCCCAGCAGCTTGGCCAGAGGCTGGAGCAGGTGCGCGGGCAGCGAGGCGAAGGCCACCGGCGAGATCATCACCGAGGTGCCGACCAGCTTCCAGGTCGCGCCGGACTCCGCGAGGCCCGCCTTGAGCCAGTCCAGCTGGGCCCGTCCGGTGAGGGTGCGCTCCGGGTCGTCCACCGAACCGCTGCCGACCTTGACCTGCTGGGACCGGAAGGAGCGCAGGTCGAGCAGGTGCAGGTCGGCGAGGGTGCCGAAGCGCAGCCGCCGGTAGACGGTGCCGGCTATGGAGGCGCGTACGGGCATCCACTCGAAGTACGCCTGCTTGGCGGCGGCCGCGCGGGCCGCCCACTCGCCCTCGGTGGCCGGGGTGTGGTTGTCCGCGCCGCCCGCCCAGGTGTCGTCGGCGAACTCGTGGTCGTCCCAGATGGCGATGACCGGGTGCGCGGCGTGCAGTGCCTGGAGGTCGCCGTCCGTCTTGTACTTGCCGTGCCGGGTGCGGTAGTCGGCGAGCGAGACGATCTCGTGCTTCGGCTCGTGCGGGCGCACGACGTACTTGGCTTCCGGGTACCCGCCCGACTGGTACTCGTAGATGTAGTCGCCCAGGTGCAGGACCGCGTCCAGGTCCGCGCGGGCGGCCAGGTGGCGGTAGGCGGAGAAGTAGCCGGACTCCCAGTTGGCGCAGGAGACCACGCCGAAGCGGACCCCGGCCGTGGTGACGTCGTGGCCCGCGGTGGTCTTGGTGCGCCCGACGGGGGAGACGGTCGCGCCGGCGGAGAACCGGTACCAGTACGGGGTCTGCGGCCGCAGTCCGCGCACGTCCACCTTGACGGTGTGGTCGGTGGCGGCGCTCGCGGTGACGGCGCCCCGGGCGACGATCTGGGAGAAGGCCTTGTCCCCGGCCACCTCCCAGGTCACCTGGGTGTCGGGGCCGGCGCCCGAGCCGGGCACGGCCGCGGCGGTCGGGGTGACGCGGGTCCACAGCAGGATGCCGTCGGGCAGCGGGTCACCGGAGGCGACGCCGTGCAGGAAGGCGGGGGCGGTTTCCGCCGCGTGGGCGGTGGCGCCCAGCGAGGTGATGGGGGCCAGCGCGGCCGTGGCCGCGGCGGCGAGGACGACCGTACGGCGGCGGGGAGTTGCCGCGGTCGAAGAGGAGTTGAGATGACTGGTCACGGATGATCATATTACTGACCGGTACTGCTCCGGGACCAGACCCGGAAATGCGACGGGCGGGCGAACTCTGGGAGTCCGCCCGCCAGTTGGAGCGCGATGTCCGGAAAACCGGCTTTCCGAATGGCCGGTGATCAGCCCTGCAGGGCCTTGTCGATCGCCTCGGTGAAGGCCTGCGGCGAGTCCGGGGTGTTGATCTTCTTGCCGTCCATCTTCAGCGTCGGGGTGCCCGTCACTCCCGACTTGTTGAAGGCCTTGGACATCTCAAGGGCCCAGCGGTCGTACGTACCGTTCTCGACGTCCTTCTTGAAGTCGGCGTTCCCCTTGAGCGCCGGGACGGTGTCCGCGACCTTCAGCAGGTAGTCGTCCTTCGCGAAGCTGTCGACCGTCTCCTCGGGGTGCAGCTCCTTCGAGTACAGGGCCGCCTTGAAGTCGAGGAAGGCCTCCGGGCTGACGTTCAGCGCCGCGCCCAGGGCGCTCAGGGCGTTCTTCGACCCGTCGCCCTTGACGGCGTTGTCGATGAAGGTCGCACCGACGTACTGGAGCTTGTACTTGCCCGCGTCCACGTCCTTGCGCATCTGCTCGCCGGCCTTCTGCTCGAAGTCCGCGCAGGCCGGGCAGCGCGAGTCCTCGTACAGCTCCAGGGTCTTCTTCGCCTCGGCCTTGCCGATGACGACGGTGGTGCCGTCCTCGCCCTCGGTGTTCTTCGGCTTGGCCAGCTCGGCCTTGGCGGCCTTGTCCCAGTAGCCGGGCTCGTTGGCCTGCACGACCAGGTAGCCGACGCCGCCGGCCAGGGCGAGGACGGCCGCGACCGCGCCCGCCACGACCACCTGGCGGCGCGTGCGGTCCCGCTTCGCCTGCTTCTCGCGCTCGGCGCGCAGCCGCTCGCGGGCCGCGGCCTTGTTCGCCTGGCTGTTGCGTGCACTCATCGTGATCTCCGTGGGTGGTGGCATGTCAGTGACATGCAAAAAGGGATGGGGACTGCCGTACGTGCGTCAGGCGCCGGAGAGCGCGCCGAGCACGGGAGGTCCCCGTCGACCCACGGAATGGGCGGGGAACCGGGTACGGGCCACCGCGCCCGAGCGGAAGGGCCGCAGCGCCCGGCGCGCCGGTCCGGCGGCCACGGCCACCTTGGCCACCGCCAGCAGCAGCGGCCGGAACGCGCAGGCGGCCACCGCCCGCAGCAGCTGGCCCAGGGCCCGCTCGCCGTACGCGAGCCAGGCCGAAGCCAGCAGCCCGACCGAGACGTGCGCGCCGAGCAGCAGCCAGGGCGCCCACGGGCCGGGCGCGGCCAGCAGCGCCGCCGGATCGGCGGCCGGGCCGCCCACCTCGGTCAGCGGCCCGCCCACGGGAGTGCCCCCGCACAGCTCGTCCAGGCCCATCGCGCGCAGCGGACCGGAGACCGGGCCGCCCGCCGGGCCGTAGCAGACGTGCTGCCCGGCGGTGAAGACGGTGTCGGCGGCCAGCTCCAGCGGCACGAGCAGTCCGGCGATCGGGCCGAAGCCCCGCTCACGGCCCGCCATCGCGTAGGCGAGCGCGAACACGGCGGCGAAGGCCCCGACCGCCAGCGGCGCCGGCAGCGGCACCCGGGACATCAGGACGTGCGAGCCCGCGGAGAGCAGCACGACGACCGCGCTGAACAGCGCGGCCCGCAGCCCCCGGAGTCCTGCCCCTGATATGTCCATCGCCGCGAGTGTGCCATGCGAGCCTGTGAAAACGGGACCTGGGGTGTCGAGCGGGGTCCGGATCCCGCCTGGTCACGACGTGAGGCGGCCGTTGCGGAAGAGGTCCACGAAGATCTGGTGGTCGGCGCGCGCCCGGGCCCCGTACGCGTGGGCGAAGTCCACCAGCAGCGCCGCGAAGCCCTCCTCGTCGGCCGCGATGGCCGCGTCGATGGCCCGCTCGGTGGAGAAGGGCACCAGCGTCTGCCCGCTCTCGGCCGCGTCGGCCGCCCCGTGCATGGTCGCCGTCGCCCGGCCCAGGTCCGCGACCACCGCGGCGATCTCCTCCGGGTCGTCCAGGTCCGACCAGTCCAGGTCCACCGCGTACGGGGAGACCTCCGCCACCAGCTGTCCCGAGCCGTCCAGCTCCGTCCAGCCCAGCCACGGGTCGGCATGCGCCTGGAGGGCCCGCTGGGAGATCACCGTGCGGTGCCCCTCGTGCCGGAAGTAGTCCCGCACCGCCCGGTCGGTGATGTGCCGGGACACGGCCGGGGTCTGGGCCTGCTTGAGGTAGATCACGACGTCGTTCTCCAGGGCGTCGCTGTGGCCCTCCAGCAGGATGTTGTAGGAGGGCAGCCCCGCCGAACCGATGCCGACGCCGCGGCGGCCCACCACGTCCTTGACCCGGTAGGAGTCCGGGCGGACCAGCGATTCGTCGGGGAGGGTCTCCAGGTACCCGTCGAAGGCGGCCAGCACCTTGTAGCGGGTGGCGGCGTCCAGCTCGATCGTGCCTCCGCCGGAGGTGAAGCGGCGCTCGTAGTCCCGGATCTCCGTCATCGAGTCCAGCAGGGAGAAGCGGGTGCGGGAACGGGCCGAGCGCAGCGCCGCCAGCAGCGGGCCCTCGGCGCTGTCCAGGGTGAAGGAGGGCACCTCGTCATGCTTGGCCCCGGCGGCCAGGAGGTGGATCCGCTCCCGGTAGGCGCCGGCGTAGATCCGCACCAGCTCGCTGATCTGCTCGTCGCTGAGCGCCTTGGTGTAGCCGATCAGGGCGATGGAGGCGGCGAAGCGCTTGAGGTCCCAGGTGAAGGGGCCGACGTAGGCTTCGTCGAAATCGTTCACGTTGAAGATCAGCCGGCCGTTGGAGTCCATGTACGTGCCGAAGTTCTCCGCGTGCAGATCGCCGTGGATCCACACCCGGCCCGTCCGCTCGTCCAGGTACGGGCCCCCGTGCCGGTCGTGCTCCAGGTCCGCGTAGAAAAGGCAGGCCGTGCCCCGGTAGAAGGCGAAGGCCGAGGCGGCCATCTTCCGGAACTTCACCTGGAAGGCGGCGGGGTCGGCGGTGAGCAGCTCGCCGAAGGCGGTGTCGAACACATCGAGTATCTGCTCGGCGCGCTGCTCGTCGGTCGTGTCGGGAACCGCCATGGCGGATGCCTCCTGGTGCACGGGGTGGTACAGGTCCTGCCCGACGGGACGCCGGTGCGGTGGTCCTGGTTCTGCAACGCCCGACCGTACCCGTGAGTGCCCGCGCCACGGGAGACGCGGAGCGACCCTTCTGTGTCGGTCCGGCGACGTAGACTTCGAGGCTGCCCCCACTCCACCCCCCGGAGGACTCACACCGTGACCAAGCCGCCGTTCACGCACCTGCACGTCCACACCCAGTACTCGCTGCTGGACGGTGCCGCGCGGCTGAAGGACATGTTCAACGCGTGCAACGAGATGGGCATGACGCACATCGCCATGTCCGACCACGGCAACCTGCACGGGGCCTACGACTTCTTCCACAGTGCGAAGAAGGCCGGCGTCACGCCGATCATCGGCATCGAGGCGTACGTCGCCCCCGAGTCCCGGCGCAACAAGCGCCGCATCCAGTGGGGCCAGCCGCACCAGAAGCGGGACGACGTCTCCGGTTCCGGCGGTTACACCCACAAGACGATCTGGGCGGCGAACTCCACCGGCCTGCACAACCTCTTCCGGCTGTCCTCCGACGCGTACGCCGAGGGCTGGCTGACCAAGTGGCCGCGCATGGACAAGGAGACCATCTCCAAGTGGTCGGAGGGCCTGATCGCCTCCACCGGCTGCCCCTCCGGCGAGCTCCAGACCCGACTGCGCCTCGGCCAGTTCGACGAGGCCCTCAAGGCCGCCTCCGAGTACCAGGACATCTTCGGCAAGGACCGGTACTTCCTGGAGCTGATGGACCACGGCATCGAGATCGAGCGCCGGGTCCGCGACGGGCTGCTGGAGATCGGCAAGAAGCTCGGCATCCCGCCGCTGGTGACGAACGACTCGCACTACACGTACGCGCACGAATCGGCCTCGCACGACGCCCTGCTGTGCATCCAGACCGGCAAGAACCTCTCCGACCCGGACCGCTTCCGCTTCGACGGCACCGGCTACTACCTCAAGTCCACGGACGAGATGTACGCCATCGACTCCTCGGACGCCTGGCAGGAGGGCTGCCGCAACACCCTCCTGGTGGCCGAGCAGATCGACACCACCGGCATGTTCGAGGCCAAGAACCTCATGCCGAAGTTCGACATCCCGGAGGAGGGCTACACCGACACCACCTGGTTCAAGGAGGAAGTGCGGCGCGGCATGGCCCGCCGCTACCCGGGCGGTGTCCCCGAGGACCGGATGAAGCAGGCCGAGTACGAGATGGACGTCATCATCCAGATGGGGTTCCCGGGCTACTTCCTCGTCGTCGCCGACTTCATCATGTGGGCCAAGAAGCAGGGCATCGCGGTGGGGCCGGGCCGCGGCTCCGCGGCCGGTTCGATCGTGTCGTACGCCATGGGCATCACCGACCTCGACCCGATCCCGCACGGCCTGATCTTCGAGCGCTTCCTGAACCCCGAGCGTGTCTCGATGCCCGACGTCGACATCGACTTCGATGAGCGCAGGCGCGTCGAGGTGATCCGGTACGTGACCGACAAGTACGGCGAGGACAAGGTCGCCATGATCGGTACGTACGGAAAGATCAAGGCGAAGAACGCCATCAAGGACTCGGCCCGTGTCCTCGGCTACCCGTACGCCATGGGCGACCGGCTCACCAAGGCGATGCCCGCCGACGTCCTCGGCAAGGGCATCGACCTCAACGGCATCACCGACCCCTCGCACCCGCGCTACAGCGAGGCCGGCGAGATCCGGGCGATGTACGAGAACGAGCCGGACGTCAAGAAGGTCATCGACACCGCCCGCGGTGTGGAGGGCCTGGTCCGCCAGATGGGCGTGCACGCCGCCGGCGTGATCATGTCCAGCGAGCCCATCGTCGACCACGCCCCGGTCTGGGTGCGGCACACGGACGGTGTGACGATCACGCAGTGGGACTACCCCCAGTGCGAGTCGCTGGGCCTGATCAAGATGGACTTCCTGGGCCTGCGGAACCTGACCATCATGGACGACGCCGTCAAGATGGTGAAGGCCAACAAGGGCATCGATCTCGATCTCCTGGGCCTCCCGCTCGACGACCCCAAGACCTTCGAACTGCTCGGCCGCGGTGACACCCTCGGCGTCTTCCAGTTCGACGGCGGCCCCATGCGCTCCCTGCTGCGCCTGATGAAGCCCGACAACTTCGAGGACATCTCCGCCGTCTCGGCCCTGTACCGGCCGGGCCCGATGGGCATGAACTCGCACACGAACTACGCCCTGCGCAAGAACAAGCAGCAGGAGATCACCCCGATCCACCCCGAGCTGGAGAAGCCGCTCGAAGAGGTGCTCGCGGTCACGTACGGCCTGATCGTCTACCAGGAGCAGGTGCAGAAGGCCGCCCAGATCATCGCCGGGTACTCGCTCGGCGAGGCCGACATCCTGCGCCGCGTGATGGGCAAGAAGAAGCCCGAGGAGCTGGCGAAGAACTTCGTCATCTTCCAGGAGGGCGCGAAGAAGAACGGCTTCAGCGACAAGGCGATCCAGGCCCTGTGGGACGTCCTGGTCCCCTTCGCCGGCTACGCCTTCAACAAGGCCCACTCGGCCGCGTACGGACTGGTCTCCTACTGGACCGCCTACCTCAAGGCGAACTTCCCGGCCGAGTACATGGCGGGCCTGCTGACCTCGGTCAAGGACGACAAGGACAAGTCCGCGATCTACCTGAACGAGTGCCGCCGCATGGGCATCAAGGTCCTGCCGCCGAACGTGAACGAGTCCGAGCCGAATTTCGCCGCCCAGGGCGACGACGTGATCCTCTTCGGCCTCACCGCGGTGCGCAACGTCGGCAGCAACGTCGTCGAGTCGATCATCAAGAGCCGGAAGGCCAAGGGGAAGTTCTCCAGCTTCCCCGACTTCCTGGACAAGGTCGAGGCCGTCGTCTGCAACAAGCGGACCGTCGAGTCCCTGATCAAGGCCGGCGCCTTCGACGAGATGGGCCACACCCGCAAGGGCCTGGTCGCCCACCACGAGCCGATGATCGACAACGTGGTCGCCGTCAAGCGCAAGGAGGCCGAGGGACAGTTCGACCTCTTCGGCGGAATGGGCGACGAGGGCGCGAGCGACGAGCCCGGCTTCGGCCTCGACGTGGAGTTCTCCGACGTCGAGTGGGAGAAGTCCTACCTGCTCGCCCAGGAGCGCGAGATGCTCGGCCTCTACGTCTCCGACCACCCGCTCTTCGGCCTGGAGCACGTGCTCTCCGACAAGACGGACGCCGGGATCTCCCAGCTCACCGGCGGCGAGCACTCCGACGGCGCCGTCGTCACCATCGGCGGCATCATCTCGGGCCTCCAGCGCAAGATGACCAAGCAGGGCAACGCCTGGGCCATCGCCACCGTCGAGGACCTGGCCGGCTCCATCGAGTGCATGTTCTTCCCGGCCACCTACCAGCTCGTCTCCACCCAGCTGGTCGAGGACACCGTCGTCTTCGTCAAGGGCCGCCTCGACAAGCGCGAGGACGTGCCCCGCCTGGTCGCCATGGAGATGATGGTCCCCGACGTGTCCAACGCCGGAACCAACGCCCCCGTCGTCCTCACCATCCCGACCGTCAAGGTCACTCCGCCGATGGTGACCCGTCTGGGCGAGATCCTGCGCCACCACCAGGGCAACAGCGAGGTCCGGATCAAGCTCCAGGGGCCGCGCACCACCACCGTGCTGCGCCTCGACAAGCACCGCGTGAAGCCGGACCCCGCCCTCTTCGGTGACCTGAAGGTGCTGCTCGGCCCGTCCTGCCTGGCCGGATAGTCCCGGCCGGACCGCACGGAAGGGGCCTGCCCGGCGATGCCGGGCAGGCCCCTTCCGTCATCCGGTGCGGCCGCGTCAGTTGTGGCCGAACTTCTTCGTCTTGCTCTTGTGCGCCAGATCCATCGGACTCGGCGCCTGGGAGGCCGATTCGGGCGAGGATTCCGTCGAGCTCCTCGACGGGTCCTGCGAGGACGAACGGGACTGCTGCTGCTTCGGCTGCTTCTGCTGCTTGTTCTTGGCCATGGTGGAGCCTCCGTGATGGGGTCTAGGGGCCAGGACCGCCTTCACACTCACACAACGCCCGAAACCGCGCATTTTGGATCATTACTGCGCGTAGCCGGTCCGCATTCCCGGGTCTCCTGAGAGATACGCCACGCCGATGATCCAGTTCCGGCCGTCAACACCCTTGCGGTCGGGCAGACTCGGGGCACTCGCCGAAAGCACAGAGGACCCCCAGGGAAGAGGGTGGAACGCGTGGACCGCTGCGTCGTCCTGGTGGACGCCGGCTATCTGCTGGGCGCCGCCGCGAGCCTTCTCGCAGGGGAGCCCTCACGCTCCCGCATCACCGTCGACCACGCCGCCCTCATCCAGGGCCTGCGCGAGCGGGCCGAGGCCGACACCGAGCAGCCCCTGCTGCGCATCTACTGGTTCGACGGCGCACCCGACCGGGTGCCGCAGCCCGAGCACCGGCGGCTGCGCGTCATGCCCCGCGTCACCGTCCGCCTGGGCGCCCTGACCCGCAGCGACGGCCGCTGGGCCCAGAAGGGCGTCGACGCCGCCATGCACGCCGAGCTCACCGAGCTCGCCCGCAACCGCGCCTGCTCCGACGTGGTCCTGGTGACCGGCGACGGCGACCTGCTGCCCGGCCTGATGTCCGCCAAGGAACACGGCGTCGCCGTCCACCTGTGGGCCGTCCAGGCCGCCGACGGGGACTACAACCAGTCCGAGGACCTCGTGGCCGAAGCCGACGAACGCCGCGTCCTCGACCGCGCCTGGATCACCCGGGCCGTCCGCGCCAAGGACCTCACCGGACTCTGCGCCCCGCCGCCCGCCCCGCGCCCCGACATCGCCGCGATCCTCTCCGCCCCGCTGCCCGAGGCGGCGCTCGCCGAGGCCGCCCGCAACGGCAGCTCCGCCGGGGAGGCCGCGAGCAGCGGGCCCTCCCTGCCCGCCCCCACGGGCTCCGCGGCCAAGACCGTACCCACGCCCAAGGACCTCGCCGGATCCCTGCGGGCGCCCGGACAGCAGGCCGGACCGCCCGCCGGGCAGAACGCCGCCCAGCCCCCGGCAGGCAGCGCCCTGCGCTGGTCCTCCGACAAGGGCTGGATCGACCGGGCCGGACCGCTCGGCGAACCCGCCGAAACCGCCTCGCTGCCCACCCTCGCCCAGCTCACCAGCGCCGAACAGCGCTGGGCCGACCGCGAGGAGGACATCACCACCGTCGGAGGAGACCCGTTCGAGGTGGGACAGGTGTTCGCCCGGCGCTGGATGGAACGGCTCCCCGAGACCGTGCACCTGCAGAAACTGGCCACGATGTACCCGCGGATCCCGCACCGCATCGACGGCGAGCTGCTGCGCTACGCCGCCCGGTTCGGGCTGCTCGCGCACAAGGACGACCAGATCGACGAGCACGACCGGTACGCCATCCGGGCCGGGTTCTGGCGCGAGATCGACGTCCGGGCGGCTGCCGAACACGTGGCGGCCGTCCCGGGCGCAGCCCCCGCCGCGGCCGCCGCCCCGGCCACCCCGGCGGCCGAGTAGGGCCGGGAACCCCGTAGGCTGCTCCCTCGTGAGTACGGGCACAGCACACGCGGGACACCCCACGGCGGCGGCCTCGGCAGCAGCCGCCGGAGCGGCCTCCGACGTCGTCTGCGCGGTGCGTGACCTGGTCAAGACCTATCCCGCGGTACGCGGTCGGCGCGGGGCCCCCGCCCTGCCCGAGACCCGTGCGAACGACGGGATCTCCCTGGACGTCCGGCGCGGCGAGATCTTCGGCCTGCTCGGCCCCAACGGCGCCGGCAAGTCCACGCTGGTCCGCCAGCTGACCGGCCTGATGCGGCCCGACTCCGGCACGGTGACCCTCCTCGGCCACGACCTCGTACGCCACCCCGAGCGGGCGGCCCGGCTGCTCGCCTACCTGGGGCAGGAGTCCACCGCCCTGGACGAGCTCACCGTGTCCCTGGCCGCCGAGACCACCGGGCGGCTGCGCGGACTGGCCGCACGCGAGGCCCGGGCCGCCCGGGACGCCGTACTGGAGGAACTCGGGCTGACCGCGATCGCGGGACGGCCCCTGAAGAAGCTCTCCGGCGGGCAGCGGCGCCTCGCCTGCTTCGCCGCCGCGCTGGTGGGGGAGCGGCCCGTACTGGTCCTGGACGAGCCCACCACCGGCATGGACCCGGTGGCCCGGCGGGCGGTGTGGTCGGCCGTGGACCGGCGGCGCGCCCAGCACGGGGCCACCGTCCTGCTCGTCACGCACAACGTCATCGAGGCCGAGACCGTCCTCGACCGGGTCGCCGTCATCGACCAGGGCACGGTCATCGCCTGCGACACCCCGGCCGGGCTGAAGGCCCAGGTCTCCGGCGAGGTCCGGCTGGAACTGGTGTGGCGCGAGGGCGCTCCGCTGGAGGTGCCCGAGGTCGCGCGGCTGCGCGCGGACGCCGTCGAGTCCGGACGCCGCTGGGTACTGCGGCTGGCGCCGGACGAGGCCAGGGCCGCGGTGGCCGCGGTCACCGGCGGCCCGGCCTTCGCCGCCCTCGACGATTTCACCCTGGCCACCCCGAGCCTGGAGGACGTGTACCTCGCGCTCGGCGGCAAGACGAAAGGGCTGGTGAAGTCGTGAGCGACCGCTCCACGGGCGCCGTCGCACCCGACCTCGCGCAGGACCCCGTACCGGGCACCGGCGCGGACTCCGCCGCCGGCATCACCGAGGACGCGGCCCCGCACCGCGCCGGGGCCACCCAGCCCGCGCCGCTCGCGGCCCGCGCACGCTTCTTCCCCGCCCTGGCGGCGGTCTACCGGGCGCAGCTCTCCCGGGCCCGGGTCGCCCGGATCCCGCTGCTGTTCGTGGCCACCTTCCAGTCCGTCGGGATCATGATCCTGATGCGCGGGGTGGTGGACGGCGGCTCGGAGGCCCGGGCCGTGGTCGCCGGGTCCTCGGTGCTCGTCGTCGCCTTCGTCGCCCTGAACCTGCTCGCCCAGTACTTCGGGCAGCTGCGGGCCGGCGGCGGACTCGACCACTACGCCACGCTCCCGGTGCCGCCCGCCTCGGTGGTGCTGGGCGCGGCCGCCGCGTACGCCTCCTTCACCCTGCCGGGCACCCTGGTCACCGCCGTCTTCGGCTGCGTGCTGTTCGGGCTGCCCATGAGCGGGCTGTGGATCCTCGGCGCGGTGGTGCCGCTGGCCGGAGCCGCGCTGGCCGGGCTCGGGGCAGCGCTGGGGCTGCTGGCGCCCCGCCAGGAGCTGGCCACGCTCGCGGGGCAGCTCGGCATGTCGGCGGCGCTGCTGCTGGGGGTGCTGCCGCCGGAGCGGATGCCGGACGTCATCGTGTGGACGCGGGACCTGCTGCCGTCGACGTACGGGGTCGAGGCCTTCGCGCGCACCTTCGCCCCCCATCCGGACTGGGCCGCCGTCCTGCTCGACCTCGGGGTGTGCGCGGCCGTCGGCGTGCTCTCGCTGGCCGTCGCGACATGGGCGTACCGGCGGGCGGCGGTCCGCTGACGCCCCTGCCGGGAGGCCCCCCTGGTCCAAGACCTGGCACGATGTGAGGGTGACCGAAGCCGTGACCCCTCCCTCCCCTTACGACCCGCCGCCGCCCCCGCCCGAGAAGCCGGGCGCCGCGTCGGGACGCATCACCGCGCTGGACGTCCGCGACGGTGCCGCCGTGGCCCTGGCGGTCGGGGCGGCCGGTGTGCTCCTCGCCGTGCTGTGGGCCTGGCTGGCGCCGCGGGCGCAGTACGTCTCCAACGGCGAGGCCGTGTTCCTGCGCAGCAGCGAGAGCGAGGCGCGGATCGGCGCCGACGGCACGTTCTTCCTGCTTTCGGTCGCCCTGGGCCTGCTGAGCGCCGGGGCCGTCTTCCTGTGGCGCCGCAAGGGCGGCGTGCCGCTGGTGATCGGGCTCGCCGTCGGATCGCTCTTCGCCGCGCTCGTCGGCTGGCGCCTCGGGCTGTGGCTGGGGCCGTCCACCGACCTGCCGACGGCTGCGGCCCGGGCGGGCAAGGGGGTGCCCTTCGACGCGCCGCTGCAACTGCTCGCCCACGGGGTGCTGCTGACCTGGCCGATGGCCGCGGTCCTGGCCCACCTCGGCCTCACGGCCCTGTGGACCCCGCGCGACCCGGCCCCCGTACAGGAGTGGTCGGGCGTCTACCCGCCGCCCCACGTCCACGCGCCTTCGGCTGCGCCGGAGCCCCCGCGTACCTGACCCCCTCCGGGGTGGGCGGGGCCGTGGGCGGGTGCCGCGCTGCGTCCTGGGGCTCCGCCTCGCCCCTGCGTACCTGACCCTGACCCGCCGTCTCCCGGGGCTCCGCCCCAGACCCCGCGCCTCAAACGCCGGCGGGGCTGGATTTTGGCTGATGCCGTCCCTTGGCCGGGCTGGAGGCCCGGAGGGCAAATCCAGCCCCGCCGGCGTTTGAGGCGCGGGGGCGGAGCCCCCGACAGCGGCGCGGCAGATGGCTACCGGCGGGCGATCGGGGCCAGGACGGCCCCCGTCAGGGAGACCAGGTCCGCCGGGGACAGCTCGATCTCCAGGCCGCGGCGGCCGGCCGAGACGCAGATCGTGGCCTGGCCGGAGGCAGACGCGTCGAGCACCGTGCGCAGGCGCTTGCGCTGGCCCAGCGGGGAGATGCCGCCGAGGACGTACCCCGTGGTGCGCTCCGCCAGCGCCGGGTCGGCCATCGCCGCCCGTTTGCCGCCCACCGCCGAGGCCAGGGCCTTCAGGTCCAGCGAGCCCGAGACCGGGACCACCGCCACCGTCAGCACCCCGTCCACGTCGGTCACCAGGGTCTTGAAGACCTGCGTGGGGGAGACGCCCATTGCCTCGGCCGCCTCCTCGCCGTACGAGGGATGCGCCGGGTCGTGCTCGTAGGCGTGGGTGGTGAAGGGGACGCCCGTCGCCGTCAGGGCGACGATCGCCGGGGTCCCGGCCGCCTGCTTCGACTTCTTCGCCATCGCTGCGGCCCCGTCAGTTCGGGCTCGTCGGAGCACGGGTCAGGTCCACCGCGGGCAGCGACGGCAGGTGGCGGATCACCGCGGTCTCCGTCCGCAGCAGCTTCAGTTCCTCCGCGAGCCGCGTCGCCGTGTCCGGGGCCTGGAGCAGCCGCTGCTTGGCCGGGATGTCCAGCACGGCGGCCGCCGCCACCAGGTATGAGACCACCGACGGCTCGTCGGGCAGGTCCGCGCCCGTCAGGGACCGCTCCCGGGCGCCCGCGAGGCGCTTCTGGTAGGCGCGGAAGGCCCGCAGGACCCCCTCGGCCAGCGCCCCCGCGCCCTCGCCCGCGTCCTCCGGGAGCTCTTCCAGCTCCGCGGTCAGGAAGGGGCCCGAGGAGTCCACGGACAGCAGCCGCACCCGGGCCGTACCGGTGGCCAGGACCTCGAAGCTGCCGTCTTCCCGTTCCCGGATCGTCGCCGCGTCCGCGATGCAGCCCACCCGGTGGAACGCCTGGATCGGGTCCGCGCCGAAGCCCGCGGCGGGCCCCCGTTCGGGGACGGCCGTCTGGTCGGGAAGGCCCGGTGCGGTCGGGGCCACCTCCCGGCCGTCGCGGATCGCGACGACCGCGAAACGGCGCGGCTCGTCCTCGCCCGTCTTCAGCAGCTCGCGCATCATGGCGCGATAACGCTCCTCGAAGATGTTCAGCGGGAGGACGAGTCCCGGGAACAGCACCGAGTTCAGCGGGAAGAGGGGCAGACGAACCGTGGTCACGAGGCACAGGGTAATGGCCGGGAGGCGAGGGGGTGTCCCGGGGACCGGGGTCGGATCACCCCGGGCCCGGCCCTGATCCCCGGGACACCCCCACCCGTCACCCCCGCCTCAGCAGGCGCGAGGCCCCGGCCGCCACCGTCGTGGCCAGGATCCACCCCAGCAGGACGAGGGCGGCCGCGCCCCACTGCCAGCCGCCCTTCACCTGCCACTGGCCCTCCTGGCCGAGATCGATCACCGGGAGCAGCAGGTCCAGGGCGTACAGGGCGGCGTTCCACTGCCGGTGCTCGTCCGCCTTGATCGGCGGCGGGTCGAGCTGGGAGAACAGCAGGGCCCCCGCCGCCCACAGGACCGCCATCCACAGGGCGGCCCGGCCCGGGCGGTACCCGTAGACCACCGTCCAGTCCTGGACGTAGCCCCAGGCCGTGGCCGCCGGTGACAGGGTGGTCCGGCGCCGCCGCTGCTTGGCCAGCAGCACCTCGCGGGCGTCCGCGTCCTCGCCGCTGGCCCGCAGGACGGCGGCGAGGCGCTCGTACGGCTCCGGCGAGTACTCCGTGGTGGCCGCCTCGACCCACTCCAGGCGGCGCGACAGCGGGAAGTGGCCGCGGGGCGCGAGGTTCTCGTAGACGAAGCCCTCGATGGAGACCCCGCCCGGGCCGGGCCAGCTCGTGGAGGTGTCGACCAGCTTGACCACCTTGGCCCCCGACACCACCACCCGCCCGCGCTCGGGCCGCTCGCCCACGAAACGGAACTCGGGGGTCTGGATCCGGCGCAGGGAGACCTCCTGCTCGGCGGTGAGCACGAACCGCGCGCCGTAGAAGTCGATGGCGTCGCCGAAGCGGCCGTCGTCCAGCCGCAGCCCGCCCCGGCACTCGAAGCGCTGCGCCCGCTGGCCGCGCGTAGGCGTCGTCCCCAGCCCGTACGGGGGAGTGGAGGAGTTCGTGCCGGGTACGTAGTCCAGCGCGATGGAGGTCAGGTACAGGGTCCGCTCCACGGTCAGCTGCGGGGCGTTCAGCGCGTACTTCCCGTACGGGTTGCGCAGGCGGGCCCCGCGCAGGTTCATCGACACCCCGACCTTGGCCCCGCGCAGGCTCACCTCCCCGTACGTCTCCAGCAGCTCGCCCTGGAAGTCCTGCGCCACCGACATCCCGTCCGCGGCGATCGCCCGGCCCTTGGCGTCCCGCTGCACCACGGCCTGGCTGATCAGCAGGTCGGTGCCGATCTGCGCGTCGGTCAGCCGCACGCCCCGGGCCACCCGGCAGCGCGGCAGGTGCAGATCGCCCTCGGTGTGCAGGCGCGCCGCCTCCAGGCGGGGGATCGCGCAGTTCACCAGCCGCAGCGTGCCGAAGCGGGTCTCGGACAGCTGGATCTCGCTGTCGAAGCGGCAGGACTGGAGCTCCACGTACGGGTCCACCGTGCCGCCCGACAGGTCGAGCCGCCCCGTGATCCGCGTACCGCGCAGCTTCAGCGAGGCCACCCGGCCCGGTACCGGAGGCGGTCCGTGGAGCAGCAGCAGCGCCACCACCTGGGCGCGGACACTGCGCTCGGGGCCCCAGACCCGGTCGGCATGCGGATCGTCCCCGTCCGCACGGCGGACGCTCAGATCGCAGACGCCGCCCGTGCGGAAGGCGTTCCACATGCGGCGCTCGGCATCCGTGAGGTCCGCCGGTTCCTCACCGGCGCGTGCCTCGGTCATGGCGGCCCCCCTCCGCGTCACTTTCACGTATCCGAAAAAGATCTATGAGGAACGCTAACGGGGACCTGTGACATGCGGGGCATGTATCAGCCAGTGATACAGGAGAACGGCGGCGCGAAAGGGTCTGAGAGAATTGGGGGGTGATCTCTCGTATCGACCTGCGCGGTGACGCCCTCCCCGAGGGCGGCGCCCTGCGCGATCTGCTGCCCCGTGCCGAGTTCGACGTAGAAGCTGCCCTGGAGAAGGTGCGGCCCATCTGCGAGGACGTCCATCATCGTGGCACGGCGGCGCTGATCGAGTACGCGCAGAAGTTCGACGGGGTCGAGCTCTCGCAGGTCCGGGTACCCGCGGAGGCCATCAAGGCCGCCCTGGAGCAGCTGGACCCGGCCGTCCGCGCCGCCCTGGAGGAGTCGATCCGGCGCGCCCGGACCGTGCACCGCAACCAGCGCCGCACCGAGCACACCACCCAGGTGGTCCCCGGTGGCACCGTGACCGAGAAGTGGGTTCCGGTGGAGCGCGTGGGGCTGTACGCCCCGGGCGGGCGTTCCGTGTACCCGTCGTCCGTCGTCATGAACGTGGTGCCCGCTCAGGAGGCCGGAGTCGAGTCCATCGCGCTCGCCTCGCCGCCGCAGAAGGAGTTCGGCGGGCTGCCGCACCCCACGATCCTCGCCGCGTGCGCGCTGCTCGGCGTGGACGAGGTGTACGCGGCCGGCGGGGCCCAGGCCGTCGCGATGTTCGCGTACGGGACCGAGGAGTGCCTGCCCTCCAACATGGTGACCGGCCCCGGCAACATCTGGGTCGCCGCGGCCAAGCGCTACTTCACCGGCAAGATCGGCATCGACACCGAGGCCGGCCCGACCGAGATCGCCGTCCTCGCGGACTCCACCGCCGACCCCGTGCACGTGGCCGCCGACCTGATCAGCCAGGCCGAGCACGACCCGCTGGCCGCCGCCGTCCTCGTCACGGACTCCGCGGAGCTCGCGGACGCCGTCGAGAAGGAGCTGGAGCCGCAGGTCGCCGCGACCAAGCACGTCGAGGACCGGATCAAGCCGGCGCTGGCGGGCAAGCAGTCCGCGATCGTGCTGGTCGACAGCCTGGAGGACGGCCTCAAGGTCGTCGACGCGTACGGCGCCGAGCACCTGGAGATCCAGACCGCCGACGCCGCCGCCTGGGCCGCCCGCGTACGCAACGCCGGCGCGATCTTCGTCGGCCCGTGGGCCCCCGTCTCCCTCGGCGACTACTGCGCCGGGT
Source organism: Streptomyces sp. NBC_01408 (assembly GCF_026340255.1). Classification (GTDB taxonomy): domain Bacteria; phylum Actinomycetota; class Actinomycetes; order Streptomycetales; family Streptomycetaceae; genus Streptomyces. Next base: position 3,454,851 of record NZ_JAPEPJ010000001.1, read on the forward strand.
CGAACCACGTGCTGCCCACCGGCGGCTGCGCCTGCCACTCCTCCGGCCTGTCCGTGCAGTCCTTCCTGCGCGGCATCCACATCGTCGACTACACGCGCGACGCCCTCGCCGAGGTCACCCACCACGTGGTGACGCTCGCCGAGGCCGAGGACCTGCCCGCGCACGGCGCCGCCCTCAAGGCGCGCTTCGGGTGGAAGGTGCCGACCGTATGACCAGCATCGGCATCGACGACCTCCCCATCCGGGACGAGCTGCGCGGCAAGACCCCGTACGGCGCCCCGCAGCTGGACGTGCCCGTCCAGCTGAACACGAACGAGAACCCGTACGAGCTCCCCGCGGAGCTCGTGGCGCGGATCGCCGAGCGCGTTGCGGACGCCGCCCGCACCCTCAACCGCTACCCCGACCGGGACGCGGTCGAGCTGCGCACCGAGCTGGCCGCCTACCTCACCCGTACGGGCAAGCACCCGGTCGCGCGGGAGAACGTATGGGCCGCCAACGGCTCCAACGAGGTCATCCAGCAGCTGCTGCAGACCTTCGGCGGACCCGGCCGCACCGCGATCGGCTTCGAGCCCTCCTACTCGATGCACGCGCTGATCTCGCGCGGCACCGGCACCGGCTGGATCTCCGGCCCGCGCCGGGAGGACTTCACCATCGACGTACAGGCGGCGGAGCAGGCCATCGCCGAGAACGCGCCCGACGTCGTCTTCATCACCTCCCCCAACAACCCCACGGGCACCGCGGTCGAGGCCGAGACGGTCCTCGCCCTCTACGAGGCCGCGCAGGCGGCCAAGCCCTCCCTGGTGATCGTGGACGAGGCGTACGTGGAGTTCAGCCACCGCGACTCGCTGCTGCCCCTCATCGAGGGCCGCCCGAACCTGGTGGTCTCCCGGACCATGTCCAAGGCCTTCGGCGCCGCCGGCCTGCGCCTGGGCTACCTGGCCGCGCACCCCGCCGTCGTCGACGCCGTCCAGCTGGTGCGCCTGCCGTACCACCTGTCGGCCGTCACCCAGGCGACCGCGCTCGCCGCGCTGGAGCACACCGACACCCTGCTCGGCTACGTCGAGCAGCTCAAGGCCGAGCGCGACCGCCTGGTCGTGGAACTGCGGGCCATCGGCTACGAGGTCACCGAGTCCGACGCGAACTTCATCCAGTTCGGGAAGTTCGAGGATTCGCACACCGCCTGGCAGAAGATCCTCGACCAGGGCGTCCTGGTCCGTGACAACGGCGTACCGGGCTGGCTGCGGGTCACCGCCGGCACCCCGGCCGAGAACGACGCGTTCCTGGAAGCGGTTCGCGCACTGAAGAAGGAGCAGCAGGCATGAGCCGCATCGGACGGGTCGAACGGACCACGAAGGAGACCTCGGTCGTCGTCGAGATAAACCTCGACGGCACCGGCAAGGTCGACGTCTCGACGGGCGTGGGCTTCTTCGACCACATGCTCGACCAGCTCGGCCGCCACGGCCTCTTCGACCTCACCGTCAAGACCGACGGCGACCTGCACATCGACACCCACCACACCATCGAGGACACCGCCCTCGCGCTCGGCGCCGCCTTCAAGCAGGCCCTCGGCGACAAGGTGGGCATCTACCGCTTCGGCAACTGCACCGTGCCGCTCGACGAGTCCCTCGCCCAGGTGACCGTCGACCTCTCCGGCCGCCCGTACCTGGTGCACACCGAGCCCGAGAACATGGCGCCGATGATCGGCAGCTACGACACGACGATGACCCGGCACATCTTCGAGTCGTTCGTCGCGCAGGCCCAGATCGCGCTGCACATCCACGTCCCGTACGGCCGCAACGCCCACCACATCGTGGAGTGCCAGTTCAAGGCCCTCGCCCGCGCCCTGCGGTACGCCGCAGAGTTCGACCCGCGCGCGGCCGGCATCCTTCCCTCCACGAAGGGCGCCCTCTAACCGTGACCGGGCTCAACACCATCCTCATCGTCCTCGGCCTGTTCCTGGCCGGCGGCTTCTACTCCTTCCAGAAGCAGCAGATGCCCAAGTCGGTCGTCATCCTGCTCGCCATCGGCTCCGTGATGTGCCTCGCCGCCGGAGTCCTGCGCATCCAAGGAATCTGGGATTGACCTCCCTTCCCTCCCTAGCGGGAGGGAAGTCCCACCCTCACGGGTGGGGTTTCCTGCTTCACCACGGACCGCCCCGACCGAGAGGAGGACTCCCGATGAGGTCTTACATCCGCTCCACAGGCAGCGACCGCCAGCCCGGCGGCCAGAAGATTGATCGCGGCGTTCCCGTCCCGGTCGTGGGTCGTCCCGCAGTTCTCGCACGTCCACTCGCGGACGTGCAGTGGCATCGCGCCGGCCACGGTCCCGCAGGCCGAGCACAGGCGTGTGCTGGGGAACCACCGGTCGGTGGTGACCAGCACGCGTCCGTACCAGGCCGTCTTGTACTCCAGCATGGAGCGCAGCTCACGCCAGCCCGCATCGCAGACGGCCCGGGCGAGCGTGTGATTCCTCAGCAAGTTCTTGACGGTGAGGTCCTCGATCACGAGCGTTTGGTTTTCGCGCACGAGTCGAGTCGTCAGTTTGTGCAGGTGATCCCGGCGGCGATCGGCAATGAGGGTGTGGATCCTGGCCACGCGGGTGCGGGCCTTGGCTCGGTTCTTGCTGCCCTTTTCCTTCCGGGCCAGCGCCCTTTGCGCACGCGCCAGCCGGTCGCGGTCCCTGCGCTCATGCCGGGGATTGGGGATCTTCTCGCCGGTGGAGAGGGTGACCAGTACGGTCAGTCCGGCGTCGATGCCCACCGCGTTCGTGGTGGCGGGCATCGGGGCAGGGGTGTCCTCGCACAGCAGGGACACGAACCAGCGCCCGGCACTGTCCCGGGAGACCGTCACGGTGCTCGGTGCCGCCCCGGCCGGGAGGGGGCGCGACCACACGATGTCCAATGGCTCGGCCATCTTCGCGAGCGTCAGGTGACCGTCGGCGTAGCGGAACGCACTGCGCGTGTACTCGGCCGAGGCCCGGGACTTCCGCTTCGACTTGAAGCGGGGGTACTTCGCCCGCTTTCCCCAGAACCCCGCGAACGCACTCTGAAGATGCCGCAGTGCCTGCTGCAACGGCACCGAGGAGACCTCGGCCAGGTACGCCAGCTCCTTGGTCCGCTTCCACGTCGTGAGCAGCGCCGACGTCTGTCCGTACCCCATACGCTCCTGGCGGGTCCAAGCATCCGCGCGGGCGGCCAGGGCCAGGTTGTAGACCTTCCGTACACACCCGAACGTCCGCGACAGCTCGGCTGCCTGCGCGTCGGTCGGATAGAAGCGGTACTTGAACGCCCGCTTCACCAGAGAAGAAGTTCCCACGCCCCGGACGCTAGGGGCGGTCACGATCCGAACACAAGTACAGGTCACGGCTTCACGCAGCGGCACCGCGCCTGGGCGCGGTCCCGAGCCGTGGACGCGTTCCCTACCCGGCTGAAGCCGGGAGTTTTCACGCAAGGAGGTTGGGATGAGCGCTGCTAGTCCCGCCAGACCGACAAAGAAGGTCGTGGTCTTCGACTACGGCTTCGGCAACGTCCGCTCCGCCGAGCGCGCCCTCGCGCGCGTCGGCGCGGACGTCGAGATCACCCGCGACTACGACAAGGCCATGGACGCCGACGGACTCCTCGTCCCCGGTGTCGGCGCCTTCTCCGCCTGCATGCAGGGGCTCAAGGACGCCCGCGGTGACTGGATCATCGGCCGTCGGCTCTCCGGCGGCCGCCCGGTCATGGGCATCTGCGTCGGCATGCAGATCCTCTTCGAGCGCGGCATCGAGCACGGCGTCGAGACCGAGGGCCTGGACGAGTGGCCCGGCACGGTCGGCCCGCTCAGGGCCCCGATCGTCCCCCACATGGGCTGGAACACCGTCGAGTCCCCGGCCGACAGCCAGGCCTTCGCCGGCCTGGACGCCGACGCCCGGTTCTACTTCGTGCACTCCTACGCGGCACGCGAGTGGAGCCTGGAGGTCACCAACCCGCTGATCCGCGCCCCCAAGGTCACCTGGGCCACCCACGGCGAGCGCTTCGTCGCGGCGGTGGAGAACGGGGCCCTGTGGGCCACCCAGTTCCACCCCGAGAAGTCCGGCGACGCCGGCGCCCAGCTCCTCACCAACTGGATCGAGACCCTCTGATGAGCAAGACGCTCGAGCTCCTCCCCGCGGTCGACGTCCGCGACGGACAGGCCGTCCGCCTCGTGCACGGCGTGTCCGGCAGCGAGACCTCCTACGGCTCCCCGCTGGAGGCGGCCCTCGCCTGGCAGCGCGCCGGTGCCGAATGGCTGCACCTCGTCGACCTCGACGCCGCCTTCGGCACCGGGGACAACCGCGCCCTCGTCGCCGAGATCACCGGCGCCATGGACATCAAGGTCGAGCTGTCCGGCGGCATCCGCGACGACGCCTCGCTCGCCGCGGCCCTCGCCACCGGCTGCACCCGCGTCAACCTCGGCACCGCCGCCCTGGAGACCCCCGAGTGGGCCGCCAAGGCCATCGCCGAGCACGGCGACAAGATCGCCATCGGCCTCGACGTCCGCGGCACCACCCTCAAGGGCCGCGGCTGGACCAGCGAGGGCGGCGACCTCTACGAGACCCTCGCCCGCCTGGACTCCGAGGGCTGCGCCCGGTACGTCGTCACCGACATCGGCAAGGACGGCACGCTCACCGGCCCCAACCTCGAACTGCTGCGGAACGTGTGCGCCGCCACCGACCGGCCCGTCGTCGCCTCCGGCGGCATCTCCTCCCTCGACGACCTGCGCGACCTGTCCGGGCTGGTGCCGCTGGGCGTCGAGGGCGCGATCGTCGGCAAGGCCCTGTACGCCAAGGCCTTCACCCTGGAAGAAGCCCTGAAGGCGGTCTCCGCATGAGCTCCGACGAAGTACGCCGCATCTCGTCCGGTGGCGCCTACGAGGACGTCATCGGCTACTCACGCGCCGTGCAGCTCCCGAACGGCCTCGTCCTGGTCTCCGGCTGCACCGCGGCCGACGCCAACGGCCCGTACGACCAGGCCGTCGGCGCCTTCGGCGTCGCCTTCAAGGCGCTCGCCCAGGCCGGTCTCGGTCCCGAGCACGTGGTCCGCACCCGGATGTACCTCACCCACGCCCGGGACGTGGAGGAGGTGGGCCGCGCCCACAAGGAGCTGTTCGACGCGGTCCGCCCCGCCGCATCCATGATCATCGTCTCCGGTTTCGTCGACCCCAGCATGGTCGTCGAGGTCGAGGTCGAGGCGTACGGAGGTGCGGCATGACCCTCGCCGTACGCGTGATCCCCTGCCTGGACGTGGACAACGGCCGGGTCGTCAAGGGAGTCAACTTCCAGAACCTGCGCGACGCCGGTGACCCGGTGGAGATGGCCAAGCTGTACGACGCCGAGGGCGCCGACGAGCTGACCTTCCTCGACATCACCGCGTCCTCCGGCAACCGCGAAACCACGTATGACGTGGTGCGGCGGACCGCCGAGCAGGTCTTCATCCCGCTGACCGTGGGCGGCGGCGTCCGCGCCGCGGACGACGTGGACAAGCTGCTGCGGGCCGGCGCGGACAAGGTGGGCGTGAACACGGCCGCCATCGCCCGCCCCGAGCTCATCCAGGAGATCGCGGAACGCTTCGGCCGGCAGGTCCTCGTGCTGTCCGTCGACGCGCGCCGCACGGCCACCGGCTCCTTCGAGGTCACCACGCACGGCGGCCGCCGGGGCACCGGCATCGACGCTGTCGAGTGGGCCCACCGGGCGGCCGAGCTGGGCGCCGGGGAGATCCTGCTGAACTCGATGGACGCCGACGGCACGAAGGACGGCTACGACACCGAGATGATCGCGGCCGTGCGCAAGCACGTCACGGTCCCGGTGATCGCCTCGGGCGGCGCGGGCACGCTCGCGCACTTCCCGCCGGCGATCGCGGCGGGCGCCGACGCGGTGCTGGCGGCCTCGGTGTTCCACTTCGGCGACCTGCGGATCTCCGAGGTCAAGAACGTCCTCCGGGAGGCGGGCCACCCGGTTCGCTGACGCCGGCCCGCCTGGGCATCTGACCCGGTGGCCGAGGCCGTCTGCACGGGGCTCCGCCCCGGACCCCGCGCCTCAAACGCCGGCGGGGCTGGGATTTTGCCTTGGCTCCGGGTGGGTCGGGGAGCGGTGCCCCTCCGGGGTGTCTCCTCGGCTCGCCGTGTCCCCTGCGGGGTTGCTTGGCTCGGCGTGTCGTCTGCGGCTCCGCTGCTCGGGGCTCCGCCCCGGACCCCGCGCCTCAAACGCCGGCGGGGCTGGAGCTTGCCTGGGCTCCGAAGGGCGGGTGGGGTCGGGGAGCGGGGTGTGGCCTGGGTGGGGCTCCTCCACCCAGGCTCCGTTCCTCTCCGCCGGGGCGTGTGCGGGGTGGGGGCCCGTAGGAGGGTCCCCGCAGGACGAGCGCGCAACCTGGGCTTTGCTTTCGTAGCCGGGGCTCAGTGCGCGAGCCGAGGAGACGCTCCGGAGGGACCCCGGCCCGCACACCCGCCACGAGGCCGAATCCAGCCCCGCCGGCGTTTGAGGCGCGGGGTCCGGGGCGGAGCCCCGTGCAGACGGCCTCGGCCACCGGGTCAGATACCCAGGCGGGCCGCGGTCAGCGCGGCGACGGCGTCCTTCTCCCCGTCGAGCGCCACAGCGGCAGCGTCCTGGCGGCCGAAGCAGAACAGCGTCAGCTCCCCCGGCTCGCCCGTCACCGTCACCACCGGCGACCCCTTGTGCGCCACCGCCGTCTGCCCGTCCGGCCGGCGCAGCACCAGGCCCACCGGGGAGCGGCGGCCGGTCAGGCGGGCCATCTTCTCCAGGCGGGACCACAGGGAGTCCGAGAACACCGGGTCCAGCTCGCGCGGGGACCAGTCGGGCTGGGCCCGCCGGACGTCTTCCCCGTGGACGAAGAACTCCACCGCGTTCGCGACCTCGTCGATCTGCTTGAGCGCGTACACCGACAGCTTCGGCGGCCCGGTCCGGATCAACTGGATGAGTTCCTCGTACGGCTTGGCCGTGTACTCCTCCATCGCCTTGTCCAGCCGTGCCTTCAGCACGTTCAGCAGCAGCCCGCCCGCCGCGTCCGGCCGCCGCTCCCGGACCACGACGTGCGCCGCCAGTTCCCGGCAGGTCCAGCCGTCGCACAGCGTCGGCGCCTCCGGGCCCGCCGCCTCCAACAGGTCCGCCAGCAGCAGGCGTTCACGCTTCGCATGGGTAGACATGCGCGAAAGCCTACGGCCGGAACCCGCCGCGCGCCTGCTCATCAGGCGGACAGTGATCCGTATCCGGCCTGACGGCCCGGCACAATGGCCGCATGAGTACGTCCCCCCGCCCCGGCAGTCTCGATCCCGCCATTGCCGCGCGCCTCAAGCGCTCCGCCGACGGCCTGGTACCGGCCATCGCCCAGCAGTACGACACCGGTGAGGTGCTCATGCTCGGCTGGATGGACGACGAGGCCCTGCACCGCACCCTGACCACCGGACGCTGCACGTACTGGTCGCGCAGCCGCCAGGAGTACTGGGTGAAGGGGGACACTTCCGGCCACTTCCAGCACGTGAAGTCCGTCGCGCTGGACTGCGACGCGGACACCGTGCTCGTCAAGGTCGACCAGGTCGGGGCCGCCTGCCACACCGGCGCCCGCACCTGCTTCGACGCCGATGTCCTCTTCCGCGACGCCGACTGAGTAGGGTCCCACGCACATGGATCTCGATACGTTCCGCAAGCTCGCGGTCGACCGCCGGGTCGTTCCCGTGAGCCGCAAGCTGCTGGCCGACGGCGACACCCCCGTGGGGCTCTACCGCAAGCTGGCCGGCGAACGCCCCGGCACCTTCCTGCTGGAGTCGGCCGAGAACGGCCGCTCCTGGTCCCGCTACTCCTTCATCGGGGTGCGCAGCGACTCCACCCTGACCGTCCGCGACGGCCAGGCGCACTGGATCGGCACCCCGCCCGTGGGCGTCCCCACCGACGGCGACCCGCTGGACGCGCTGCGCGCCACCGTCGAGGCCCTGCACACCCCCCGCGACCTCGCGGGGGGCATGCCCCCCTTCACCGGCGGCATGGTCGGCTACCTCGGCTACGACATCGTGCGGCGCCTGGAACGCATCGGCGAGCACACCGCCGACGACCTCGAACTGCCCGAGCTGACCATGCTCCTCACCTCCGACCTGGCGGTTCTGGACCACTGGGACGGCACGGTCCAGCTCATCGCCAACGCGATCAACCACAACGACCTGGACTCCGGGGTCGACGAGGCCTACGCGGACGCCCTCGCCCGCCTCGACGCGATGGAGGCCGACCTCGCGCGGCCCGCCCCGTACGTGCCCGCCCCGCTGCCCGCCTCCGAGCTGCCGCAGTTCTCGGCGCTCTGGGGCGGCGCGGAGTACCAGGCCGCGGTCGTGGACATCAAGGAGCGGATCCGGGCCGGCGAGGCCTTCCAGGTGGTGCCCTCGCAGCGGTTCGAGACCCCCTGCCAGGCCTCCGCGCTCGACGTCTACCGGGTGCTGCGGGCCACCAACCCGTCCCCGTACATGTACCTCTTCCGCTTCGAGAACGGCTTCGACGTCGTCGGCTCCAGCCCCGAGGCCCTGGTCAAGGTGGAGGACGGGCGGGCCATGGTCCACCCGATCGCCGGCACCCGGCACCGCGGCGCCACCCCGCAGGAGGACCACGACCTCGCCGAGGAGCTGCTGGCCGACCCCAAGGAGCGCGCCGAGCACCTGATGCTCGTCGACCTAGGCCGCAACGACCTCGGCCGGGTCTGCGAGCCGGGCTCCGTCGAGGTCGTCGACTTCATGAACATCGAGCGGTACTCGCACGTCATGCACATCGTCTCGACCGTCACCGGCCGGGTCGCCGAGGGCAAGACCGCCTTCGACGTGCTGACCGCCTGTTTCCCCGCCGGCACCCTCTCCGGCGCGCCGAAGCCCCGGGCCATGCAGATCATCGAGGAGCTGGAGCCCACCCGCCGCGGCCTGTACGGCGGCTGCGTGGGGTACCTGGACTTCGCCGGGGACTCCGACACGGCCATCGCCATCCGCACGGCGCTGCTGCGCGACGGGACGGCGTACGTGCAGGCCGGGGCGGGGGTCGTCGCCGACTCGGTGCCCGAGCTGGAGGACCAGGAGTGCCGCAACAAGGCCGCCGCCGTACTGCGCGCGGTGGGAGCGGCCAACCGCCTCCACGGCGCGTGAGGGCGTAGGGGATAGTGGGGTACGTGAGCGCCGTACCCCCGCCCCGAAACGATGGAGCCTCCGAGCCCGAGGGCCCGCAGGCTCCCGCCGCCTCCGACAGCCGCGGCAGCCGCCGCAGCGTGGCGATCGCCCTGCTGCTCGGCGCGCTCGGCGCGACCGTCGTCCTGCTCGCGTCCGGCCGGGTCTGGGCCCGGGGCACCGCCGCCGTGGGGGGCGGTGCGCTGCCGCTGACCGCGGACGGGCGGGCCGTCACCGGGCTGCCCGCCGCGCTGGCCATCGTGGGCCTCGCCGCGCTGGTGGCCGTGTTCGCCGTACGCGGCAAGGGCCGGCTGCTGGTCTCCGGGCTCCTCGCGCTGAGCGGGCTGGGCGCGGCGCTGGCCGCCGTCTTCGCCGCCGGCGACCGGCGGGCCCTGGACGCGGAAGCCGCCCGTACGACCGCGGACACCGCCGCCCAGGTGGCGGGGCTGACCCACACGGCGTGGCCGTACGTCACGGCCGCCGGCGGGGCCCTGATCCTCGCGGCCGGCCTGCTGGCCCTGTTCTTCGGGCGCGGCTGGCCCGCGATGGGGGGCCGCTACGAGCGTGACGGGAGCCCCCGCAGACGCGCGGCCGCGGCGGTGGATCCGGAACGTCCGGAAGATCTGTGGAAGGCTCTGGACCGCGGCGAGGACCCGACCCGCTGACCCCGTGCGCCGACCGGACCCCCGTGGACGGCGACCACGCCCGGTACGGGACAATGAGCACCGAGCGTTCGACACACCAGACACAGCAGACAGAGCAACAAGGAGCAACTCATGGCGGGCACATCACACGGACACACCGCGGCCGCCTGGACCGGTGTCATCATCGCCTTCGTCGGTTTCTGCATCTCGGGTGCCTTCATGGTGCTGGCTAACCAGCTCGGCTTCTGGCTCGGTCTCGGTGTCGTCGTGCTCGGTGGTGTCGTCGGCATGGCGATGAAGGCCGCCGGCATGGGTGCGCCGAAGGCCACCTACACGGACCTCGCCGAGGTCATCGCCGCGAACAAGGTCCCCGCCAAGGTCTGAGTGCCCGGCCGAGGCGGATCCGGCGCAGCCGAAAGGCGCGGCCCCGTCGGGCTGCGCCTTTTGTCATGACCGGAGAGAATCAGCGGGTGGACGCCTCCCGCACCCCCGACGCCGCGCCGTCCCCCGGCCCCGCGCCGGCCCCCGGCGTGCCGTCACCGGGCCCGGCGCCGGTCCCGGCCGTGCCGTCGCCCGGCCTGCCGCCGGCCCCCGTTGTGCCCGCGGCCGGCCCCGTACGGAGCCGGGCCCGGCGGCTGGCCGCGCCGGTGCTGGTCCTGGCCGGGGCCGTCGCCGCCTTCGGGTACGTGGGCGCCGTGGACCCGAACGAGCCCGGCCACTACCCGGTCTGCCCGCTGCTGCGGCTGACCGGGATCCTGTGCCCCGGCTGCGGCGGCCTGCGCAGCGCGCACGCGTTCGCCCACGGCGATCTGCTCACCGCTTCCGGGGCAAATGCCCTGGCCGTCGTCGGCTATTTCGTCTTCGCGGGATTCATGGCCCTGTGGCTGTTCCGGGCGGCCCGCGGCGGTCCTGTACCGAGGATCGTCCTGAAGCCGCCGTACTGGTGGGGGATCGGCGCCGCGGCCCTGGTTTTCGCCGTGATCCGAAATCTTTCTTTCGGCTCCGCGCTGGCGCCCTGAGCCCTGTCAGCAGGCCATATGAAGCCCTGATTCCGAATGTCCAGTTACTGGGACGGCGTCAACCGCGTGCGGAGAGCAAGGCCTCCTGCGGATACCATTTGATTGCTGACCTTGCAGTTGTACGTGTCTGCAAGGCGGCCGACCGTCATCGACCCGGAAGGGGGCCGCTCGCGTGAGTGTGCTCGACGAGATCATCGAAGGGGTCCGCGAAGACCTTGCCGAACGGCAGGCCCGCGTGAGCCTCGACGAGCTCAAGGAGCGTGCCGCCAAGGCGCCCCAGGCCAAGGACGGCGTCGCTGCTCTGCGCGGCGACAGCGTCAAGGTGATCTGCGAGGTCAAGCGTTCCAGCCCGTCCAAGGGCGCGCTGGCCGCGATCGCGGATCCGGCCGGGCTCGCCGCTGACTACGAGGCGGGCGGTGCGGCGGTCATCTCCGTCCTCACCGAGCAGCGTCGTTTCGGCGGCTCGCTGGCCGACCTGGAGGCCGTCCGCGCCCGCGTGGACATCCCGATCCTGCGCAAGGACTTCATCGTCACCGCGTACCAGCTGTGGGAGGCCCGTGCCTACGGTGCCGACCTCGCGCTGCTGATCGTCGCGGCCCTGGAGCAGGAAGCCCTCGTCTCCCTCATCGAGCGGGCCGAGTCCATCGGCCTGACCCCGCTCGTCGAGGTCCACGACGAGGAAGAGGTGGAGCGCGCGGTCGCCGCCGGTGCCAAGATCATCGGCGTCAACGCCCGCAACCTCAAGGACCTCAAGGTCGACCGCTCCACCTTCGAGCGCGTCGTCCCGGAGATCCCCGCCCACATCGTCAAGGTCGCCGAGTCCGGCATCCGCGGGCCGCACGACCTGATCGCCTACGCCAACGAAGGCGCCGACGCCGTCCTCGTAGGCGAGTCCCTGGTCACCGGCCGTGACCCGAAGTCGGCCGTGGCCGACCTCGTCGCCGCCGGCGCCCACCCCGCCCTGCGCCACGGGCGGAGCTGACCCGTCCCCATGGCCCACGACCGCTTCTCCGTCCGCACCCGACCGGGCTCCGGCCCGGCCGCCGTGCCGACGGTCCACGCGCCCCTGGCGCGCGGCTGCCGCCCTCGCGGCTGCCGCGCCCCGGCCCGGCGCGTGCACGGGCGGCGGGTCCGGTACGTGATCGGCTCCGAGCCCGGTCAGGTCAACGGCATGCGATGGCGCCGCGGAGACGCGCTGTAACGAGGAACGCCACGCGGCCCCTGCCCGGAAGCAGGGCGGCCGCGGGTGCTCCCGTACGGCCTGTCGCCCCGGGCCGCCGGCTCCGGGCGCGGGCCGCCCCGTACCGTCGCACGCATGCCCCAGCGGGGTGTGCGCGCCGCGGGCGGGCGGCGCAATACGGTGAAAACCCCCGCCGCACCACGCACCGTAGGAGTACTGGGCATGTCCAGTGAGTTCTTCATTCCGGACCCGGAGGGTCACGTCCCGAACGCCGAGGGCTACTTCGGCGAGTTCGGCGGCAAGTTCATCCCGGAGGCGCTCGTCGCCGCCGTGGACGAGGTCGCCGTCGAGTACGAGAAGGCCAAGGTCGATCCGGCCTTCGCGGCCGAGCTGAACGACCTGATGGTCAACTACACGGGCCGGCCCAGCGCCCTCACCGAGGTGCCCCGGTTCGCCGAGCACGCCGGCGGCGCTCGGATCTTCCTCAAGCGCGAGGACCTCAACCACACCGGCTCGCACAAGATCAACAACGTGCTGGGCCAGGCGCTGCTCACCAAGCGCATGGGCAAGACCCGCGTCATCGCCGAGACCGGGGCCGGCCAGCACGGCGTCGCCACCGCCACCGCCTGCGCGCTCTTCGGCCTCGACTGCACCATCTACATGGGCGAGATCGACACCCAGCGCCAGGCCCTGAACGTGGCCCGGATGCGCATGCTGGGCGCCGAGGTCATCGCGGTGAAGTCCGGCTCCCGGACCCTCAAGGACGCCATCAACGAGGCGTTCCGCGACTGGGTCGCCAACGTGGACCAGACCCACTACCTCTTCGGCACGGTCGCCGGTCCGCACCCCTTCCCGGCCATGGTCCGCGACTTCCACCGGGTCATCGGCGTCGAGGCCCGCCGCCAGATCCTGGAGCGCGCCGGCCGGCTGCCCGACGCCGTCGCGGCCTGCGTCGGCGGCGGCTCCAACGCCATCGGCCTCTTCCACGCCTTCATCCCCGACGCCGACGTCCGCCTGGTCGGCTTCGAGCCCGCCGGGCACGGCGTCGAGAGCGGCGAGCACGCGGCCACGCTGACCGCGGGCGAGCCCGGGATCCTGCACGGCTCCCGCTCGTACGTCCTCCAGGACGAGGAGGGCCAGATCACCGAGCCCTACTCGATCTCGGCCGGTCTGGACTACCCGGGCATCGGCCCCGAGCACTCCTACCTCAAGGACTCCGGCCGCGGCGAGTACCGCGCGGTGACCGACGACGCCGCGATGCAGGCCCTGCGCCTGCTCTCCCGTACCGAGGGCATCATTCCGGCCATCGAGTCGGCACACGCCCTCGCGGGCGCCCTCGACCTGGGCAAGGAGCTGGGCAAGGACGGGCTGATCGTGGTCAACCTGTCCGGCCGCGGCGACAAGGACATGGACACGGCGGCCCGCTACTTCGGGCTGTACGACGCCGAAGGGGAGAGCAAGTGAGCACGGGCACCGGCAACATCCAGCTGCTGAGCGACACCCTCGCGAAGGCCAAGTCCGAGAACCGCGCCGCCCTGGTCGCCTACCTCCCGGCCGGCTTCCCGACCGTGGACGGGGCCATCGAGGCCGTCAAGGCCGTCATCGCGGGCGGTGCGGACGTGGTCGAGATCGGCCTCCCGCACAGCGACCCGGTCCTGGACGGCGCGATCATCCAGACCGCCGACGACATCGCCCTGCGCGGCGGAGTCAAGATCGCCGACGTGCTGCGCACCGTGCGCGAGGCCCACGCGGCGACCGGCGCCCCGGTCCTGGTGATGACGTACTGGAACCCCATCGACCGCTACGGCGTGGAGCGGTTCGCCTCCGAGCTGGCCGAGGCGGGCGGCGCCGGCTGCATCCTGCCCGACCTGCCGGTCCAGGAGTCCGCGCTGTGGCGCGAGCACGCGGAGAAGCACGGTCTGGCGACCGTCTTCGTCGTGGCTCCCAGCAGCAAGGACGAGCGTCTGGCCACCATCACGGCGGCCGGTTCCGGCTTCGTCTACGCCGCCTCCCTGATGGGTGTCACCGGCACCCGCGAGTCGGTCGGCAACCAGGCCCAGGACCTGGTGGAGCGCACCCGTGCCACCCCCGGCGCCCGCGGCGGGCTCCCCGTCTGCGTCGGCCTGGGCGTGTCCAACGCCGCACAGGCCAAGGAAGTGGCCGGCTTCGCCGACGGAGTGATCGTCGGCTCGGCCTTCGTGAAGCTGCTGCTGGACGCGCCGGACCTGCCCGCCGGGCTGGCCGCCGTGCGGGACCTGGCGGGCGAGCTTGCGGAAGGCGTACGCAGGAGCTGACGCACAGGGGTTCGCCGGGCGGGTTCTGTAGCCCGATCGGGTGGAACTGGGAGCGGGGAGGCACGAGAGTGCCTCCCCGCTTCGTTTGGCCGAACGTGAGCGAGAAGAACGACGGTGCGAACCGCGATGCGACGAAACGATCGGCCCGGGAGCGACTCCAGCTGGAGCGCGAGCGGCAGAAGACCCGGGACAAGCGCCGGCGGACCCTCGTCGTGTCGGCGGCGGTGGTCGGCGTCCTCGCCCTGGCCGCCGTCGTCGGCCTGATCGCGGCCAACGCCGGCAAGAGCGGGGACTCCGCCAAGGACGGCCCGGTGGTCGCCCCCTCCGGGGCCACCGGCAAGGACGCGCTCGCCATCCAGACGGGCAAGGGCGAGGCCAAGTCCACGCTGACCGTGTGGGAGGACTTCCGCTGCCCGGCCTGCAAGGCCTTCGAGGACAACTACCGGGACACCATCCACGACCTGGAGGCCAAGGGGCTCCTCAAGGTGGACTACCACCTGGTCACGCTCATCGACGGGAACATGGGCGGCAGCGGCTCCCTCAAGAGCGCGAACGCGGCGGCCTGCGCGCAGGACGCGGGCAAGTTCACCCCGTACCACGACGTGCTCTTCCAGAACCAGCCGCAGGAGGTCGACGACGCCTACGGCAAGAACTCCAAGCTGCTGGAGCTGGCCGGCAAGGTGGAGGGGCTGGACACCCCGGCCTTCCGCTCGTGCGTCGAGGACGGCACCCACAACAGCTGGGTGGGCAAATCGCAGGAGGCCTTCCAAGCCGGCAAGTTCCGGGGCACCCCGACCGTGCTCCTGGACGGCAAGGACATCTTCGCCGACCAGGCCAACCCGCTCACCCCGCAGAAGCTGAAGGAACAGGTGGAGGGCGCGGCGAAGGGTTCCGGCGGCGGCAGCGCCAAGGGCGCGGGTGACGGCTCCGAGTCCTCGAAGGGCGGGGCCAAGGCCTCGCCCTCCCCGAGCACGGGCTCCCGCTCCCGCTCCGGAGCCGGGTCCACGGCCGGGTCCACGGCCGGGTCAGGGACGGCGTCCGGGGCGAAGGCCTCGCCCTCGTCCGAGGCCTCGGGCAGCGGGGCGAAGTCGGCCACGAAGGCCGGTTCCGGCGGTTCCCCGGAGAACTGAGCGACACCTGGGCCGTGTGTGGATTTGGTTTCGGCTTGCCGGGCGGGTTGCGGTCAGCACCGCCCGGCAGGGTAGCGTCATGTCTGCCATGGACATTGCTTACATCCCCAGCCCGTCGACCGGCGTGGTCCACCTCGGACCGATCCCGCTGCGCGGCTACGCGTTCTGCATCATTCTCGGCGTCTTCGTCGCCGTCTGGCTCGGCAACAAGCGGTGGATCGCGCGCGGCGGAAAGCCCGGCACCGTCGCGGACATCGCCGTGTGGGCGGTGCCCTTCGGCCTGGTCGGCGGTCGCCTCTACCACGTGATCACCGACTACCAGCTCTACTTCGGCGAGGGCCGCAACTGGGTCGACGCCCTCAAGATCTGGGAGGGCGGCCTCGGCATCTGGGGAGCGATCGCGCTGGGCGCGGTGGGTGCCTGGATCGGCTGCCGGCTGCGCGGCATCCCGCTGCCGGCCTGGGCGGACGCCCTGGCGCCGGGCATCGCCCTGGCCCAGGCCTGCGGCCGCTGGGGCAACTGGTTCAACCAGGAGCTGTACGGCCGCGCGACCGACCTGCCCTGGGCGGTGGAGATCAGCGAGGGCCCGAACCGGCTCGCGGGGACCTACCACCCGACCTTCCTCTACGAGTCGCTGTGGTGCGTCGGCGTCGCCGTACTGGTCATCTGGGCCGACCGCCGCTTCAAGCTCGGCCACGGGCGGGCCTTCGCCCTGTACGTGGCCGCGTACTGCGCCGGCCGCGTCTGGATCGAGTACATGCGGGTCGACGAGGCGCACCTCATCCTGGGCCTGCGGCTGAACGTGTGGACGTCGATCGTGGTCTTCGTGCTGGCCGTGGTCTACCTGGTGGTGTCGGCGAAGCTGCGGCCGGGCCGCGAGGAAGTCGTCGAGCCGGACACCTCCGGCGGTGCGGGCGGGGACGCGGCGGCCTCGGCCGAGGCCGAGGACAAGCCCTCGGACACCGCTGCCCCTGCCGCGGCGGAGGACAAGGTGAAGGCGTCCGTGGCGACGAAGGCCGAACCCGCCAAGGCCGACCTGAGCAAGGCGAAGCCGGCCGAGGGCGAAGCCCCGGAGCCCGACAAGCCCTGACCGCAGACCGGTCCGAAGGGGGGTGCCGCGCACGCGCGGCGCCCCCCTTCGCATGCCGCCTCCCGGCCCACTCCCCCATGCGGCCCCGGCGGACCCGGCTGACATGATCATCTCCGAGGACCGTGACACGAGGGGGAGACCATGACCGACAAGCCGACGACCGCCCGCCGGGCACTGCTGACCGGAGCCGTGGCCGGACTGGCCGGCGCGACCGCGCTGTCCGCCGCCGGGAGCGCCACAGCGGCGCCCACGGCCGGAGCCACACCGGACTGGTTCGACGTCAAGGCCCACGGAGCCGTCGGTGACGGCGCCACCGACGACACCGCCGCCGTCCAGCGGGCGCTCGACGCGGCGGCCGCGGCGGGCGGCGGCACCGCCTACTTCCCCGTCGGCAAGTACCTGGTCAAGCCGGCCGCCGCCCAGCCGGCCCTGGCCCTCAAGGCCGACGGCATCCGGCTCTCCGGCGCCGGTGCCAAGGCCTCCACCCTGATCAAGGGCGGCGACGGCATCCTGCTGCGCATGTCCGGCAGCGGACCGGCGTACTCCACCGGCGCCACCCACCGCCGCTACTGCTCGATCGAGAACCTCGGCTTCAACGGCAACCGCAAGACCGGCCTGCTGCTGGAGCTCTACTACAACAACAACTCGTACTTCCGCGACGTCTTCATGTCCTCCAACAACGACATGTGCGTGGACGCCGTCGAGTTCTGGGACTCCCGCTTCTACAACCTCGTCATCGAGGACTGCACCGGCACCACCGGCAGCACCACCCAGCCCAACGTCTGGCTGCGCAACGCCTCCTCCGCCACCGAGGGCGCCTGGGGCTACAGCAAGGACAACATCAACCAGATCCACTTCACCGGCTGCCGGCTGGAGGCCTTCGGCACCGGCGCGCTGTGGATCGGCCAGGGCGCGGTCACCCTCAACAACCCCAACGGGATCTACCTCACGGACTGCAAGTTCGAGACCTCCCGGATGCAGGGCGGCCCGCACCTGAAGGCCGACGCGGGCTCCAAGCACGTTTACGCGACCAACATCTACTGCTACGCAGGCGACTTCGCGGCGGGCACCCCGGCCACCGCCCGGAACATCATCAGCTGGGCGGCGAGCGCCGGCGCCCTGGAGAACGTGGTCATCGCCAACCGGGACAAGGCGACGGTCAACGCGGGCGTGGCCCTCTACTCGGGCCCCGGGTCCACCGCCGTGCTGCGCAACGTCGTCGGGCTCTACGGGACCGCGCCCACCGGCACCCACATCTACTACGAGCAGTCGTCCACCGGCGACTTCCGGGTGGAGAACAGCTACGGCACCCTTGGGGCGCAGGCGACCGGGACGATCCCGGTCAAGAACGCCCCGAACCCGCCGCTGCGGCTGGTCCCCGGACCGGTCACCGACGCCTCCTTCACCCGCCAGCCGCTCGACGGCACCATGGCCGTGGACTCCGCCAACAAGCGGCTGTACGTACGCGTCGGCGGCCAGTGGCTCTGGTCCGCCCTCAACGCGTAGCTCACGCCGCGGCGCGCCCGGCCGCGGTCAGTACGTGGGAACCCGCGCGGCGAGCGCAAGGGTGCGGTGCGCGGCCGCGACCACGGCCGGGTCCACGAAACGCCCGTCGGGCAGTGCCAGAGCCCCCGGGGTGGCGCGGGCCGCCGCCAGGACCTCATGGGCCGCGGCGACCTCCGCGGGAGCGGGCAGGTAGGCCCGCTCGATCACCGGCAGCTGGCGGGGGTGGATCGCCGCCCGGCCCAGGAAGCCCAGGGAACGCCCCCGGGAGCAGGAGGCGGCCAGTGCCTCCAGGTCCCGGATGTCGGGGAAGACGGACTGGGCCGGCGGTACGAGCCCGGCCGCCCGGGCCGCCACCACCACCCGCGAGCGGCACCAGTCCAGGCCCGTCCCCGCGCTGACGGCCAGATCGGCCCGCAGGTCCGCCTCGCCGAGGGAGAGCCCGCGCAGGGCGGGGTGCGCGCGGGCGATCTCGAACGCGCGCTCCACGCCCAGCGCGGATTCCAGCAGGGCGTACAGGGCGACCCCGCCGGTGCGGTCGGCGACGGCCGCGACCTGCTCCGGAGCGCTGATCTTGGGCAGCCGGAGCCCGGCCAGGCCCCGGCGGCCCGCGAGGGCGGCGAGGTCGACGCCGCCCCAGGGGGAGTCCAGGGCGTTCACCCGGACGTGGACGGGGACCGCGGGGCGCTCGGCGAGCAGCTCGGCGGTCGCGGTGCGGGCGTACTCCTTGCGGGAGGCCGGCACCGCGTCCTCCAGGTCCACGATGACGGCGTCGGCCCCGCAGCCCAGCGCCTTGGCCACCACCGCCGGGCGGTCGCCCGGCGCGTACAGCCAGGTCAGGATCACAGCGCCCCCTCGGTACGGAGCGCGGTGATCTCGTCCGGGCTCAGCCCGAGCTCGGTCAGGACCTCCTCGGTGTCCGCGCCGTGCGGGCGGCCCGCCCAGCGGATCGCGCCGGGGGTCTCGGAGAGCCGGAACAGGACGTTCTGCATCCGCAGCGGGCCGAGCTCCGGGTCCTCCACCTCGGTGACCGTGTCCAGCGCGGCGAACTGCGGATCGGCCATCACGTCCCGGACGTCGTAGACCTGCGCCACGGCCGCCTCGGCCTCCTCGAAGGCCGCCACCACCTCATCCGCCTTGTGCCGGGCGATCCAGCCCCCGACGGCGTCGTCCAGGACGTGCCCGTGCGCGGCCCGCTCCGCGCCCGACGCGAACCACGGCTCGTCGATCAGCTCGGGCCGGCCGACCAGCCGCATGACCCGCTCGGCGATGGACTGCGCGGAGGCCGAGACCGCCAGCCAGCGCCCGTCCGCACTGCGGTAGGTGTTGCGGGGCGCGTTGTTGGCGGAGCGGTTGCCGGTGCGCGGCTGGACGTAGCCGAGCTGGTCGTACCAGAGCGGATGGGGGCCCAGCACGGTCAGGATCGGCTCGATGATGGCCAGGTCCACGACCTGCCCGTGCCCGGTGCGGTCCCGGCCCGCGAGGGCGGTCATCACGGCGTACGCGGTGGTCAGCGCGGCGATGGAGTCCGCGAGCCCGAACGGCGGCAGGGTCGGCGGCCCGTCCGGCTCCCCGGTGATCGCGGCGAAGCCGCTCATCGCCTCGGCGAGGGTGCCGAAGCCGGGGCGGTGCGCGTACGGGCCCTGCTGGCCGAAGGCCGTGACCCGGGCGAGGACCAGCCGCGGGTTGACCGCGGACAGCTCGGGCCAGCCCAGACCCCACTTCTCCAGGGTGCCGGGACGGAAGTTCTCGATGACCACGTCGGCGGTGGCGGCGAGGCGCAGCAGGGTGTCCCGGCCGCCCGGCGTGGACAGGTCGAGGGTCATCGTCCGCTTGTTCCGGCCGAGCAGCTTCCACCACAGGCCGATCCCGTCCTTGGCGGGGCCGTGGCCGCGGGAGGGGTCGGGGCGGCCGGGATGCTCCACCTTGACGACCTCGGCGCCGAAGTCGCCGAGCAGGGTGGCGGCCAGCGGCCCGGCGAAGAGGGTGGCCAGATCGAGGACGCGCAGCCCGCGCAGGGGCCCGGCGGGGGGCTCGGCCATCAGCGGACGTCCTGCCCGGCCGCGAACGCGACGACCTCGGCGCGGGTCGGCATCGAGTCCTGAGCGCCGGGCCGCTGGACGGACAGCGCGGCGGCGCACGAGGCCCAGCCGAGGGCGGAACGCATCGGGCGGCCCTCCCCGAGGGCCACGGCGAGGGCTCCGACGAAGGTGTCCCCGGCCGCGGTGGTGTCCACGGCCCGGACCCGCGGCGCGGGCACGGTCAGCGGCTCCCGCCCCCGGGCCGCGTACAGGGAGCCGGCCGCGCCCAGGGTGATCACCACCTCCGGCACCTGCTCCAGGAGCGCCTCGGCCGCGCGGTGCGGGTCGGTGAGCCCGGTCAGGGCGGCCGCCTCGTGCTCGTTGGGGACCAGGAGGTCGGTGGCGGCCAGCAGTTCCGCGGGCAGCGGCTGGGCGGGGGCGGGGGTGAGGACCGTACGGACGCCCCCGTGTGCGCGGGCCGCCAGGGCGCCCGCGAGTACGGCGTCCAGCGGCAGCTCCAGCTGGAGCAGCAGGCACTCCGCCGCGCCGATCCGGCTGTCGTCACCCGCCTCCAGGCCGGTGACGTGGGCGTTCGCCCCCGGGACGACGATGATGCTGTTGGCGCCCTCGTCGTCCACGGTGATGTGCGCGGTGCCGCTGGCGCCCTCGACGGTGCGCAGCGCCGCCGTGTCGACTCCGGCGGAGGCGAGCGCGGCGCGCAGCCGTACGCCGAAGTCGTCGGCCCCGACCGCCCCGATCATCACCACCTCCCCGCCGCAGCGGGCGGCGGCGACGGCCTGGTTGGCGCCCTTGCCGCCGGGGACCGTGCGGAACGCGCGGCCGGTGACGGTCTCCCCGAGGCGGGGGGCCTTGGGGACGTAGGCGACGAGGTCCATGTTCGTACTGCCGAGCACGGCGATGGCCGTCATGAGCGGGCTGCCTCCTGTGCGGTGAGGTGGGCGAGGGTGTCGAAGCCGATGCCGTCGAAACCGGCGACGGTGGTGGCGAGGCGGTTCTTGAGCGGTGCGGTCCAGCGGTGCGGGAGGTTCCCGGGCGCCCCGGCCAGGATCCCGGCGAGGGCTCCGGCGGTGGCCCCGTTGGAGTCGGTGTCCCAGCCGCCGGACACGGCGCGGCAGATGGAGCGGGTGAACTCGCCGTCGGCGTGGGTGAGGGCGGCGGCGATCAGGGCGGTGTTGGGGACGGCGTGCACCCAGTGGTAGTGGCCGTAGCGGGCGTGCAGGGCGTCGACGACGCGGTCGAAGCGGGCTTCCCCGCGGGCCGTCCGGATCCCGAAGCGGACGGCTTCGGCGAGGCGCGAGCGGGGCGGTACGAAGGCCAGCCCGGCCCGGAGGGCGGTGTGCACGTCGGCCCGGCCGGCGGCGGCCTCGGCGGTGGCGGCGGCGACGAACAGGGCGGCGTACAGGCCGTTGCCGGTGTGGGTCAGGGCGGCGTCCCGGTAGGCCGCCGCCGCGGCGGCGGCCGGGTCGCCGGGGTGGGTCCAGCCGTGGACGTCGGCGCGGATGAGGGCGCCGATCCACTCGCGGAAGGGGTTGTGGTGGGTGGCGGTGAGCGGGGGCTCCAGCCCGTGCAGCAGGTTCCGGTACGCGGCGCGCTCGGCGGTGAAGGTCCGCCCGGCGGGCAGTTCGTCGAGCCAGAGCCGGGCGACGTCGGCGGTGGTGAAGCCCTTGCCGTGCCGCTGGAGCAGGAGCAGGCCGAGGAGGGGGTAGTTGAGGTCGTCGTCCTCGGGCATGCCGTCGATGTTCTCGGCGAGGGAGGTGGGGGCGGAGCGGCGGTTCCAGGGGTGCGCGGCGAGTACCTCCGGTGGGACGCCGCGTTCGGTGAACCAGCCGTCCAGCGGCCAGTTGCCCGCGGCGCGGGCCAGGGCCCGGATCCCGTCGAGCGGCAGCTTCTCGACGGGCTTGCCGAGCAGACACCCGACGGCCCGGCCGAGCCAGGCGGCTTCCAGCCTGGTCCGCAGGCCCCGCGCATCTTCCGGCCCGGGCCCGGCCGCTTCGGCTGCTCCGCCCGGCCCGGGCCAGGTGGCGCGTACGGCTTCCCAGGAGCATGGTTCGGCGGCGGCCAGCGGGGACGGCACGGCGGCGAGCTCGTCCAGCAGGCGGCAGGCCAGGGCTCGCAGCTCCGGGTCCGCCGGGCCGGAGGAGGCCCCGGCCCGCTCGGGCGCCAGGTGCCCGCCCGCGGCGAGCCAGACCCGCAGGAGGGGACCCGGATCACGCCCGTCCTCGGCGGCCTGCCGCAACTCGTGCCCGATCAGGTCCTCGGGCTGCGCCCAGGTCACCCGCAGCAGGTCGGGGGGTGGGCTCATCGGGGGGCCGAGATCGCGGTGAAGGCCGACTCGTGGGCCTCGCGGCGGGCCAGGTCGAGGGTGAAGACCTCCCGGGCCACCGCGGCCAGTGCCGCGGCCGGGGTGTGCAGGTCGAGGCGGCTGGCCTCGGCGACCTGTTTGGCCCAGACGGCCGGGATCACGGACTCGCCGCCGAGCGCTCCGGCGATAGCTCCCGCCATGGTGGCGATGGAGTCGCAGTCCCGGCCGTAGTTGACCGCGCCCAGGACCGAGGTCTCGTACCCGCCGTCCGCCATCAGCAGCATGCCGAGCGCGATCGGGAGTTCCTCGATGGAATGGAGGCGGGAGGGGCGGCGGGCGCCGAGGGAGGGCGAGCGGTAGTCCGGGCCGACCGAGTCGTACGGGGTCACCGCCGCCCGCAGCGGAGCCAGCGCCGACTCGAAGTCCCGGTGCGCCGAGGCCACTTCGGCGACGGCGGCGATGGCCGTCCGGGTGCCGTCCTTGGCCAGGGACAGGGCCGTGTCCACCACCGAGGAGGCCGTCGCCCCCGGCAGGCACGCGGCCGCCACCGCCGCCGCGAACACGCCCGCCGCCTCCCGCCCGTACGAGGACTGGTGCGCGCCGGCCACGTCCAGCGCCTCCGCGTACGCCCCCGCCGGATTGCCCGCGTTGACGAGGCCCACGGGCGCCATGTACATCGCGGCGCCGCAGTTGACGATGTTGCCGCTGCCCGCCTCGCGCGGGTCGGCGTGCGCGTAGTGCAGCCGGGTCACGATCCACTTCTCGGCGAGGAAGATCCGCTGGAGGGGGAGGGCCTCCGCCTCCAGCTCCGGGATCCAGCGCGGGTTGGTCATCAGGTCCGGGACCAGGTGGTCGGCGACCGCGTACGCGTCCAGGTGGTCCCGTACGGTCTCGTAGACCCGTACCAGCGCGTGGGTCATGAGGGTGTCATCGGTGACGTGGCCATCGCCCTTGTGGTACGGGGCGATCGGGCGGGCCGTGCGCCAGTCCTCGTGCCAGGGGCCGACGATGCCGTGGACGCGGCCGCCGTGCCGTTCCACGATCTGGTCCGGGGTCCAGCCCTCCACCGGGCCGCCGAGCGCGTCGCCGACGGCGGCTCCGACGAGGGCGCCTGCTACCCGGTCCTCCAACGTGAGCGTCATCCCAATCTCCTTGTGTGGGAACCTCGGCTTGAGCCGAGGGAGGAAAAGCGTGCGGCTCGGAGGCGCTAGCGGGCCAGTGCCGCCGCGTGATGCTGTGACCTGTGCGTGTGTTCGGATCGTGATCGCCGCTAGCGTCCGGGGCATGGGGGCTACTTCTTCTGTGAAGCGGGCGTTCAGGTATCGCTTCTATCCGACGGATACGCAGGCGGGTGAGCTGTCGCGGACCTTTGGATGTGTACGGAAGGTCTACAACCTTGCCCTGGCAGCCCGTACCGAGGCGTGGTCGACACGTCAGGAGCGGGTGGGCTATGCGCAGACGTCGGCGATGCTCACGGCGTGGAAGAAGACTGAGGAGCTGGCCTACCTCGGCGACGTGTCCTGTGTTCCGTTGCAGCAGACGCTCAGACATTTGCAGGCAGCGTTCGTGGGGTTCTGGGGGAAGCGGGCGAAGTACCCCCGCTTCAAGTCGAAACGGAAGTCCCGCGCGTCGGCCGAGTACACGCGCAGCGCGTTCCGCTACGCGGAAGGCCGACTGGTGCTGGCCAAGATGGCGGAGCCGTTGGACATCGTGTGGTCCCGTTCCCTGCCGACGGGCGTAGAGCCATCCACCGTCACGGTGTCCCGTGATAGTTGCGGCCGCTGGTTCGTGTCCCTGCTGTGCGAGGACTCTCCAGCCCCGATGCCAGCCACCAGCACCTCGGTCGGCATCGACGCCGGGCTGTCGGCACTCGTCACCCTGTCCACCGGGGAGAAGATCGCCAACCCTAAGTGTGAACGCAAGGACCGGGAACGCTTGGCGCGCGCTCAGCGGATGCTGTCGCGGAAGGAGAGGGGCAGCAAGAACCGGGCCAAGGCCCGCACCCGCGTGGCCAGGATCCATGCTCGGATTGCCGACCGCCGGCGGGATCACCTGCACAAGCTGACGACTCGACTCGTGCGCGAAAACCAAACGCTCGTGATCGAGGACCTCGCCGTCCGCAACATGGTCAAGAACCACCGCCTCGCCCGCGCCATCTCGGATGCGGCATGGTGTGAGCTGCGGCAAATGCTGGAGTACAAGGCGGCCTGGTACGGGCGTGAGCTGATCACTGTCGACCGGTGGTTTCCCAGTACGCACCTGTGCTCGGCCTGCGGGGCGCTCGCAGACAAGATGCCCTTGAACGTCCGCGAGTGGACGTGTCAGAACTGCGGGACCGCCCATGACCGGGACGGGAACGCCGCGGTGAATCTTCTGGCCGCCGGGCTGGCGGTTGCTGCCTGTGGAGCGGATGTAAGACCTCAACGGGAGTTCTCCTCTCGGTCGGGGCGGTCCGTGGTGAAGCAGGAAACTCCACCCGAAAGGGTGGAAGTCCCCTCCGGTTAAGGAGTGGAGAAAGTCAACCCTTGGGTGAGGTGAGTTCCGTGCGCGTCAGGAGCGCGGCGAGTTCCACGAGGTCGGTGCCGGCGAGGCGGGGGAGGACGCAGCCGGAGAGGGTGCGGCAGGCCTCGCGCCAGGCGGCGGGGATGGAGTCGCCGCCGCCGAGGGCGCCGGTGAGCGCGCCGGCGAGGGCGGGGGCGGAGTCGGCGACGCGGGACAGGCAGGCCGCGGCCGGGACGGCCTCGGTCACCTTGCCCCGGGCGGCGGTCGCGAGGGCGAGGGCCACGGGGACGGTTTCGGCGGCGGCGATTCCGTAGCTGTACACGTGGTCCACGATCTCGTGCTCGAGGGTGGGCACGATGGCGAACGCCCCGCCTTCTCCACTCGTCCGGGCGAGTTTGACGGCATGGCGGGCGTTGCGGCCGATCTCGGTGGTCTCGGGGAGCTGTTCGAGGGCGGCGTCGACCGCGGCGTCGACGTCCGAGCCGGCCAGTGCGGTCGCGATGGCGGCGGCCATGGCGCGGGCGCCGTGGACTCCGTCGCCGTCCTGGGTGTAGCGGGCGTCGAACTCGGCGAGGTCCGCTGCCGCGCGGGCGTCGCCGGGGTGGACGACGGCGAGGACGCAGGCGCGGATGCAGGCGGCGTCGTCGAAGTAGTGCGGGTTGTCGTGACCGGTGGCGGGCGGGCGCAGGCCGGTGGCGAGATTGCCGAGGCCGGCGCGGACGGAGATCCGGGCGCGGAGGGGGAGCACGGCGGACTCGACCTCGGGCGCGCGTTCCGCCGCGGCGGCGATCTCGGAGGCGAGGGCATTCCAGGCGAGGTCGATGGCGGCCCGCATGCGGCGGGACCGGGACAGGTCGCTGAGCAGTACGCCGGCGGCGGTGAGCACGGACTCGGCGACGAAGGCGGCCCATTCGGCGTCGTCGCTCGGGCCGAGGCGCAGGGGCTCGGGGGGCTGGTTGAGGGCGATGGGGACGGGGAGGGTGGTGGTGGCGTTCTGCTCGGCGAAGGTGTCGAGCTCGCGGGTGAGGCGGCGGGTCCACTCGGGCATCCGGCTGGCCCGGTGCCGGGCGGCGGGCCACCCTGCCGCGTCGCCTGCGGCGAGCCCGAGGAGGAGCCCCTCGATCCTCCGGGCCCCTGCCGCTGCCCCTGCGGGGGGCTCGGCGGGGTGCTGCGCGGCCCGGTCGGCGGCCGCACGGCCCCCGGCCCGGTCGGTGCCGTCCCGGCCGGCCGGGTGTTCCGGGGCTTGGGCCGGGGCTGTACGGGTCCCCGCAGGGGAGGAGTCGGTCAGGCCGGCCGGGGGTTCCGGGGCCTGGGCTGGGGCTGTACGGGTGCCCGTGCGGGCGGTGGCGGTCGTGCCGGCCAGGTGTTCCGGGGCGGGGGCCGGGGCTGTACTGGTCCCCGCAGGGGAGGAGCCGACTGGGCCGGCCGGGT
Organism: Streptomyces sp. NBC_01408; assembly: GCF_026340255.1. Lineage (GTDB taxonomy): Bacteria > Actinomycetota > Actinomycetes > Streptomycetales > Streptomycetaceae > Streptomyces. Next base: position 3,481,148 of record NZ_JAPEPJ010000001.1, read on the forward strand.
GTTCCGGGGCTTGGGCCGGGGCTGTACGGGTCCCCGTGCGGGCGGTGGCGGTGGGGCGGTCCGTGGCGCGGACCAGGATGCGGGAGCCCGCGCCGGGGGTGGGGGGTGCCAGGGCCACGGCCAGGGCCACTCCTCCGGACGTGGATGCCGTCGGGGCGGGCGGGGGCCCGGACGTCAGCGGGCCCTGCCCGGCGGCGGCCGGAGCCGGGGTTGGCGCCGGGGGAGGGGCTGCCCGGGTCGGGTCCGGCGGGGCCAGGGCCGGGGTCGGAGGCAGGGCCGGGGTCGGGGCCGGGGCCGGGGTCGGGGCCGGGGCCGGGGCCGAGACCGAGACCGGAGCCGAGACCGGAGCCGAGACCGGGGCCGGGGCCGGGGCCGGGGCCGGGGCCGGGGCTGCGCGGGGCGGGTCTGGCGGGGGCGGCTCCGGGGCGGGCGGGGGCTGGGTCATCGGGGGGCCTCGTATTCAGGGGTGAGGAGGTCCGCGATGTCCAGGACGTGGTAGCCCCGCATCGAGGGGAGGCAGCTGCCCCGGACCGGGCCGATGGCCGAGGCCCACGCGCCCGGGATCGCGGCGGCGCCCGACATCGCACCGGCCAGGGCCCCGGCGACGGCCGCGGTGGTGTCCGCGTCCCGGCCCATGTTGACGGCCGTCAGGACCGACCCGGAGAAGTCCCCGCGGCACGCGGCGAAGGCCCCGAACGCCAGGCCCACCGCCTCCGGGGCCAGGTCCGTCCACGGGTAGCCGCCGATGACGACCGCCGAGCGGACGGCCCGTTCGCCGCGCGGGGCGGCGGTGACCGCCCGGCGCAGGGAGCGGGCCGTCCAGGAGTCGGACGGGATGACGGACAGGGCCGCCGAGACGACCGAGGCCGGGGATCCGCCCGCCATCGCCGCGGCGACCCCCGCCGCGACGGCCTGGCCGCCGTAGATGCCCTCCCCGTCGTGGCTGACCGAGCCGTCGATCGCCACCAGCCGGGCCGCCTCCGCCGGACGGCCCGCGGCGAACACCCCGAAGGGCGCCGCCCGCATGGCGAGACCGTCCGACCACGCGTGGCGGTGCTGCGCCGAGATGGGGGCCGCGAGGCCGCGGCGGAGGTTCTCCAGGGTGCCGCGCTCGGAGAACCCGGCCCCCCGGAACGGGCCCTCGTCCAGGTCCGCGATCCAGTGGTGCCACGCCCGCTCCACGTGCGAGACGGTGAGCGCCGAGCCGTGGCGGGCCAGGAGCAGCCCCGAGAAGATCGCGTACTCGGTGTCGTCCGTGCCCGCCGGGTCCTCCGACACGAAGCCTTCGATGCGGCCCCACTTCGCCCGGATCTCCGACGGCTTCATGTTCTCGGCGGGGGCGCCCAGCGCGTCACCCACCGCGAGGCCCAGAAGAGCGCCCCTGGCCCGTTCGAGGAGGACCTGCGGATTGCATGCAATCAGCTCCATGGCGCGCCTCTCCACTTGATGGGACTCATCTTGAGCCCTTGGGGGATTTGTGCCATGGCATGTGGTTTGTCGCTCGTCGCGAAACACCCCGCGTACACCGCCGTCACCCGGTCGCCGACCCGCAAAACCGCAGGTAAGTACGGCCTTCCTTGCTGGCGGGGCCAGAAAATCGTGCGTAGGTTCGAGGTGTTCAGGGGGAGCGGGACGTGTCGCGCCGCCCGTTCGAGCAAAAGGGGAGATTTGCCGCATGTCCATCATTGACGTCCAAGCGCCGCTGCACACCGCGCACCGTGACAACCACACCCACCGCGATGTCAACGGCGGATGGCTGCGCCCGGCGGTCTTCGGCGCCATGGACGGGCTCGTCTCCAACCTGGCCCTGATGACCGGCGTGGCCGGCGGCGCCGTCGCCCCGCACACCGTCGTGATCACCGGGCTGGCGGGCCTCGCGGCCGGCGCCTTCTCGATGGCGGCCGGCGAGTACACCTCCGTCGCCTCCCAGCGCGAACTGGTCCTCGCCGAACTTGACATAGAGCGACAGCAGTTGCGCAAGCACCCCGTCGACGAGATGGAGGAGCTCGCCGAGCTCTACGTCTCGCGCGGCGTCGAGCCCGCGCTGGCCCGCGAGGTCGCCATGCAGCTGTCCCGCGACCCGGAGCAGGCGCTGGAGATCCACGCCCGCGAGGAGCTCGGGATCGACCCCGACGACCTGCCCTCGCCGCTCGTCGCCGCGGTCTCGTCCTTCGGCTCGTTCGCCCTGGGCGCGCTGCTGCCCGTACTGCCGTACCTGCTCGGCGCCACGTCCCTGTGGCCGGCGGTGCTGCTCGCGCTGGCCGGGCTCTTCGGCTGCGGGGCCGTCGTCGCCCGGGTCACCGCACGGTCCTGGTGGTACAGCGGCCTGCGGCAGCTCGCGCTGGGTGGCGCGGCCGCAGGTGTGACGTACATCCTGGGAACCTGGATCGGCGGAGCCATAGGCTGACCGGGCAGGGAATGAGACACTATGCAGTAGGCAACATAAGTAGTTCGTTACTCGGCAGTTTCGATCGGTTTCGATCGTGTGTCCGCCGGGCATCACTCCAAGGCTCCGGGCAACGATGCCCGCCCTGCACCGGGACCCTCGCCCCGTGAGGCATCCGCCGTCTCCACCTGCGGATGTCAGCGAAGGTCCCTTCTTTTCTGCCTCGTGCAGTGTCCGCATGCTGGAATGGCGTATCCGCTTCTCGGGATTGTCGTCATCATGTAATCTGCACGAAATTTCGCAGAGGGCCAACGTCGTCCCTCGGCTATGCACATATGCCACGACGACGACGGGAGAGCCGATGCGTTCCGCATCCACGCACTCCGCGACCGGCCTCAGCACCACCGCCTGGTCGCCCATGGACGGTCGCCCCGCCCAGCAGGGCATGTACGACCCGCGCAACGAGCACGACGCCTGCGGCGTCGGCTTTGTGGCCAACCTCACCGGCGAGGCCAGCCACACGCTGGTCGAGCAGGCGCTGACCGTATTGCGGAACCTCGAGCACCGCGGCGCGACCGGCTCCGAGCCGGACTCGGGCGACGGCGCCGGAATCCTTTCCCAGGTCCCGGACGCGTTCCTGCGCGAGGTGGCCGGTTTCGACCTGCCCCAGGCCGGCGCGTACGCCGTCGGCATCGCCTTCCTCCCCGCCGACGGCACCGCACAGGCCGTCGCCGTGGAGCAGATCGAGGCCATCGCCGCCGAGGAGAACCTCACGGTCCTCGGCTGGCGCGAGGTCCCGGTCACCCCGGACCTCCTCGGCAACGGCGCCCGCGCCACGATGCCCGCCTTCTCGCAGCTCTTCGTGAGCAACGGGAGCACCGGCATCGAGCTGGACCGCAAGGCCTTCGTGCTGCGCAAGCGCGCCGAGCGCGAGGCCGGGGTCTACTTCCCGTCGCTCTCCGCCCGCACCATCGTCTACAAGGGCATGCTGACCACCGGCCAGCTGGAGCCCTTCTTCCCCGACCTCTCCGACCGTCGCTTCGCGTCGACGCTCGCCCTGGTCCACTCGCGGTTCTCGACGAACACCTTCCCGTCCTGGCCGCTCGCCCACCCGTACCGCTTCGTCGCGCACAACGGCGAGATCAACACGGTCAAGGGCAACCGCAACTGGATGAAGGCCCGCGAGTCCCAGCTGGCCTCCGAGGCCTTCGGCGAGGGCGCCCTGGACCGGATCTTCCCGATCTGCACCCCGGACGCCTCCGACTCGGCCTCCTTCGACGAGGTCCTGGAGCTGCTCCACCTCGGCGGCCGCTCGCTCCCGCACAGCGTGCTGATGATGATCCCGGAGGCGTGGGAGAACCACACCTCGATGGACCCGGCCCGCCGCGCGTTCTACAAGTACCACTCCACGCAGATGGAGCCCTGGGACGGCCCGGCCTGCGTCACCTTCACCGACGGCACCCAGGTCGGCGCGGTCCTCGACCGCAACGGTCTGCGCCCCGGCCGCTACTGGGTCACCGACGACGGCCTCGTCGTCCTCGGCTCCGAGGTCGGCGTCCTCGACATCGACCCGGCCAAGGTCGTCCGCAAGGGCCGCCTCCAGCCCGGCAAGATGTTCCTCGTCGACACCGCCCAGAAGCGGATCATCGAGGACGACGAGATCAAGGCCGAGCTGGCCGGCGCCGCCCCGTACGCCGAATGGCTGGAGACCGGCGAGATCGAGCTGACGGACCTGCCCGAGCGTGAGCACATCGTGCACACCCACGCCTCGGTCACCCGCCGCCAGCAGACCTTCGGCTACACCGAGGAAGAGCTGCGCGTCATCCTCGCGCCGATGGCCCGTACCGCCGGCGAGCCGCTCGGCTCCATGGGTACGGACTCCCCGATCGCGGCCCTGTCCGAGCGCCCCCGGCTGCTCTTCGACTACTTCACCCAGCTCTTCGCGCAGGTCACCAACCCGCCGCTGGACGCCATCCGCGAGGAGCTCGTCACCTCGCTGCTGTCCTCGCTGGGCCCCCAGGGCAACCTGCTGGACCCGACCGCCGCGTCCTGCCGCAGCGTCACCCTGCCCTTCCCGGTGATCGACAACGACGAGCTGGCCAAGCTCATCCACGTCAACGCCGACGGCGACATGCCGGGCATGAAGGCAGCCACCCTCTCCGGCCTCTACCGGGTCTCCGGCGGCGGCGAGGCCCTGGCCGCGCGCATCGAGGAGATCCGCGGCGAAGCCGACGCGGCCATCGCCAACGGCGCCCGCCTCATCGTCCTGTCGGACCGCCACTCGGACGCCGAGCACGCGCCGATCCCGTCGCTGCTGCTCACCTCCGCCGTGCACCACCACCTCATCGCCACCAAGCAGCGCACCCAGGTGGGCCTGCTGGTCGAGGCCGGTGACGTCCGCGAGGTCCACCACGTCGCCCTGCTCATCGGCTACGGCGCCGCCGCGGTCAACCCGTACCTCGCCATGGAGTCCGTCGAGGACCTGCTGCGCGCCGGTACCTTCCTGTCCGGCCTGGAGCCGGAGCAGGCCATCAAGAACCTGATCTACGCGCTCGGCAAGGGCGTCCTGAAGGTCATGTCCAAGATGGGCATCTCCACCGTCGCCTCCTACCGCGGTGCCCAGGTCTTCGAGGCCGTCGGCCTGAACGAGGAGTTCGTCGGCGCGTACTTCAACGGCACCGCCACCAAGATCGGCGGCGCCGGCCTGGACGTCATCGCCAAGGAGGTGGCCGCGCGCCACGCCAAGGCGTACCCGGTCTCCGGCATCGCGGCCACGCACCGCGCACTGGAGATCGGCGGCGAGTACCAGTGGCGGCGTGAGGGCGAGCCGCACCTGTTCGACCCGGAGACGGTCTTCCGCCTCCAGCACGCCACCCGCAACCGCCGGTACGACATCTTCAAGCAGTACACGGACCGGGTGAACGAGCAGTCCGAGCGCCTGATGACGCTCCGCGGCCTCTTCGGCTTCAAGAGCGAGGACCGTCCGTCGATCTCCATCGACGAGGTCGAGTCGGTCGCCGACATCGTCAAGCGCTTCTCCACGGGCGCCATGTCGTACGGCTCCATCTCCAAGGAGGCGCACGAGACCCTCGCCATCGCCATGAACCAGCTGGGCGGCAAGTCCAACACCGGTGAGGGCGGCGAGGACCCGGACCGCCTCTACGACCCGGCGCGGCGTTCGTCCATCAAGCAGGTCGCCTCCGGCCGCTTCGGCGTGACCTCCGAGTACCTGGTCAACGCGGACGACATCCAGATCAAGATGGCGCAGGGCGCCAAGCCCGGCGAGGGCGGCCAGCTGCCCGGCCACAAGGTCTACCCGTGGGTCGCCAAGACGCGTCACTCCACCCCCGGCGTCGGCCTGATCTCCCCGCCCCCGCACCACGACATCTACTCCATCGAGGACCTGGCTCAGCTGATCCACGACCTCAAGAACGCCAACCCGGTCGCCCGCATCCACGTGAAGCTGGTCTCCGAGGTCGGCGTGGGCACGGTCGCCGCGGGTGTCTCCAAGGCCCACGCGGACGTCGTCCTCATCTCCGGCCACGACGGCGGAACGGGCGCGTCCCCGCTGACGTCCCTGAAGCACGCGGGCGGCCCCTGGGAGCTCGGCCTCGCCGAGACCCAGCAGACCCTGCTGCTCAACGGGCTGCGCGACCGCATCGTGGTCCAGACCGACGGCCAGCTCAAGACCGGCCGCGACGTGGTCATCGCCGCGCTGCTCGGCGCCGAGGAGTTCGGTTTCGCGACCGCGCCGCTCGTCGTCTCCGGCTGCGTCATGATGCGCGTCTGCCACCTCGACACCTGCCCGGTCGGCATCGCCACCCAGAACCCGGTCCTGCGCGACCGGTTCTCCGGCAAGCCCGAGTTCGTCGTCAACTTCTTCGAGTTCATCGCGGAGGAGGTGCGCGAGCTCCTCGCCGAGCTGGGCTTCCGCTCCATCGAGGAGGCCGTCGGCCACGCCGAGCTCCTCGACACCACCAAGGCCGTCTCGCACTGGAAGGCCCAGGGCCTCGACCTGGAGCCCCTCTTCTACGTGCCCGAGCTGCCCGAGGGCGCGGTCCGCCACGCCCTGATCGAGCAGGACCACGCGCTGGAGAAGGCACTCGACAACGAGCTCATCGAACTCGCGGCGGACGCGCTGAACGCCGAATCCGCCGAGACGGCCCAGCCGGTCCGCGCCCAGGTCGCGATCCGCAACATCAACCGGACCGTCGGCACGATGCTCGGCCACCACGTCACCAAGAACTTCGGCGGCGCGGGCCTGCCCGACAACACCATCGACCTGACCTTCACGGGTTCGGCCGGCCAGTCCTTCGGCGCCTTCGTGCCCAAGGGCGTCACCCTCCGCCTGGAGGGCGACGCCAACGACTACGTCGGCAAGGGCCTCTCGGGCGGCCGGATCGTGGTCCGCCCCGACCGCGGCGCCGACCACCTCGCCGAGTACTCCACGATCGCCGGCAACACCATCGGCTACGGAGCCACCGGCGGCGAGATGTTCCTGCGCGGCCGCACCGGCGAGCGCTTCTGCGTCCGCAACTCCGGCGCCCTGGTCGTCTCGGAGGGCGTGGGCGACCACGGCTGCGAGTACATGACCGGCGGCCAGGCCGTCGTCCTCGGCGAGACGGGCCGCAACTTCGCGGCCGGCATGTCGGGCGGCACCGCCTACGTCATCGACCTCGACCCGAACAACGTCAACGTCGGCAACGTCGGTGCCGTCGAGACCGTGCTGTCCGACACGGACAAGCAGTGGCTGCACGATGTGGTGCGCCGCCACGAGGAGGAGACCGGCTCGACCGTCGCCGCGAAGCTCCTCGCCGACTGGTCCGTCGCGGCGGACCGGTTCAGCAAGATCATCCCGACCACGTACAAGGCAGTGCTCGCCGCCAAGGACGCCGCTGAGCTCGCCGGACTCTCGGAATCCGAGACCACGGAGAAGATGATGGAGGCGGCGACCCATGGCTGACCCGAAGGGCTTCCTCACCACCCCGCGCGAGACCGCCTGCTCCCGTCCTGTGGCTGACCGCCTCAAGGACTGGAACGAGGTCTACGTCCCGGGCTCGCTGCTCCCGATCATCAGCAAGCAGGCCGGCCGCTGCATGGACTGCGGCATCCCGTTCTGCCACAACGGGTGCCCGCTCGGGAACCTGATCCCCGAGTGGAACGACTTCTCGTACCGCGAGGACTGGACGGCGGCCTCCGAGCGCCTGCACGCCACGAACAACTTCCCGGAGTTCACGGGCCGCCTGTGCCCGGCCCCGTGCGAGTCGGCGTGCGTGCTCGGCATCAACCAGCCCGCCGTCACGATCAAGAACGTCGAAGTCTCGATCATCGACAAGGCCTGGGACAACGGCGATGTCACCCCGCAGGCGCCCGAGCGCCTGTCGGGCAAGACCGCCGCCGTCATCGGCTCCGGCCCGGCCGGTCTGGCCGCCGCCCAGCAGCTGACCCGGGCCGGCCACACCGTGGTGGTGTACGAGCGCGCGGACCGCATCGGCGGCCTGCTGCGCTACGGCATCCCCGAGTTCAAGATGGAGAAGGTGCACATCAACCGCCGCATCGAGCAGATGCGCGCGGAGGGCACCAAGTTCCGTACCGGCATCGAGATCGGCCGCGACCTCAGCGCGACCGACCTGCGCAAGCGGTTCGACGCGGTGGTCATCGCGGCGGGCGCGACGGTCTCCCGCGACCTGCCGGTCCCGGGCCGTGAACTCAAGGGCATCCACTTCGCGATGGAGTACCTCCCCCTCGCGAACAAGGTCCAGGAGGGCGACTTCATGGCGCCCCCCATCACGGCCGAGGGCAAGCACGTCGTCGTCATCGGCGGCGGTGACACGGGCGCGGACTGCGTGGGCACCGCCCACCGCCAGGGCGCGGCCTCCGTCACCCAGCTGGAGATCATGCCGAAGCCTTCCGAGGACCGGCCGACCGGCCAGCCGTGGCCGACGTTCCCCATGCTGTACAAGGTCACTTCGGCGCACGAGGAGGGCGGCGAGCGGGTCTACTCCGTCTCCACCACCCACTTCGAGGGCGACGAGGACGGCAACGTCCAGGCCCTGCACCTCGTCGAGGTGGAGTTCGTCGAAGGCAAGCTCGTCCAGAAGCCCGGCACCGAGCGCGTCCTCCCCGCGCAGCTGGTCACCCTGGCGATGGGCTTCACGGGCACGGACCAGGAGAACGGCCTGGTCCAGCAGTTCGGCCTCGCGCTCGACGCGCGCGGCAACATCGAGCGCGACGCCTCCTACGCGACCAACGTCGACGGCGTCTACGTCGCCGGCGACGCGGGCCGCGGCCAGTCGCTCATCGTCTGGGCCATCGCGGAAGGCCGCTCGGCCGCCCGCGGCGTGGACCGCTTCCTGACCGGCAGCAGCACCCTCCCGTACCCGGTCAAGCCGACGGACCGCTCGCTGACGGTGTAAACCCGTCACCCCTCCCTTCGGGGAGACCCCTCATACGGTCCGTACAACGGAGTGCGGAACCCTGACACTGCGCCCGCCATGTCCCCGACCAGGGATGGCGGGCGCTGTGGCGTTCACCGTCAGGCCTCGGGCGTGAGCTCGTACCGGAGCTCGTACAGGTGGCCTGCCTTCACCATGACGGTGGCCTCGACGGGCCGGTCGTCGTCGCCGTACACCGTGCGGAGCGTCCGCAGCACCGGCAAGTCTCCCGGCAGCCGCAGGGCGGTGTACTGCTCCTGCGTCGCGACCCGGGCGGAGACCCGGTCCACGCTGCGGCGCGGTGGGAAACCGAGTTCGGCCAGGAGGGTCGGCATGCCACCCCTGATCCGCCGTTCCTCGGCCAGGGCGGTGCCGTGCGCGATGTCCACGGGGTAGTACGAACTCACCAGCTCCGCAGGCTCGCCGTCGATGCTGATCAGCTGGCGGCGGCACACCGCCGATCCGCCTACCGGCAGACCGAGGGCGGCGGCGACATCGCCGGTGACGTGCACCTCCTCGACCGACAGCAGCGAGCTGCGCGCGGCAGACCGTCCTTCCGCCACCTCGGCGAGCCAGGGGTACGGGGCCCCGATCGCCGCCGGGGTGAGTGATCCCGCCGGGCGTACGGTCCGCTGCCGGGTCTCCCGTACGGTCACCGCCGCGCCCGCGCGCCCGACGGCCAGCCCCTCGTCCTTCAGGAGCTGAACGGACTTCTGGATCGTGGCGTTGGAGGCGTCGAAGCGGTCCTTCAACCGGGCGGTCGAGGGCAGTTTGGTGCCCGCCGCGAGGTCGCCGCTCATGATCTCGTCGCGGAGATCGGCGGCGATGCGGGCGTGGAGCGGCCGCGGGTCGACTGCCTCGGCTTCGTGGCTGGGCAAGGTCATCCGATCCTGATCTCGTACCGCAACTGTTGGCGGCCGACGGGCATGACCATCACGTCCGCCTGGATGGGGCGGTCCGCCGCGTCATATGTGGTGCGGGCGAGTTGAAGTACCGGTTCGCCCGCCGCGAGGTGGAGCTGTTCGCTCTCTTCGGCGTCGGGCATCCTCGCTGTCACGCTCTCGACGACCCGCACGCCGACGTGTCCGAGGGCGGCCAGCAGGGTCACGGCGCCACCGCGGATCTTCCCGGTGCCGGCCAGCGGAGTGCCTGCCGCAATGGCCGCAGGGTAGTAGGTGTCCGTCAACTCGGTTGGCTCGCCGTCGAGTTCGATGATCCTTCGGCGGACCACAACCGCAGCTCCAGCCATCAGGCCGAGGGTCAGGGCGACGTCGGCGGGGGCCTCGTCCTCCCCGGAGTGGACGATGCGCTGACTTCCGCGTCGGCCTGCTTCCTTGGCCTCTTCACTCCACGCGTCCGTGTCCCCGGCGGCCCGTGGAGTCAGGTACGGCATCGACGTACTGGTCCAGCCGCTACTGCTCACGGTGCCTCCTGCGCGTCCGCTTCCCTCTGCCGTGCTCCACGTTAAGCGACGGCGCTACTCGAACCCACCCTGGGCAAACCTTGCTGCTTTTCGCGAATACCGATACGTTCTGTGTGGTCTTGGAAGCTCAGCGTTAAGGCGGTGGGGTGGTATGTCTTTGTCCAGGCGGCAACGATTCCCTCGGGCCCGTACTTCGGTGCGCGCGGCTTGTCAGTTCGTAGGTGACACGCTCGCCGAGTGGGGTGTGACCGAGGGCCGGGACGACATGCGGCTTTGCGCCTCGGAGCTCGCTGCGAACGCCGTTCTGCACGGTGTGCCGCAGGGGTGAGTTGAGCGCATGGCGTCGCAGCGCCCGTCATGTCCCCGACCAGGGATGGCGGGCGCTGTGGCGTTCCCGCCCCTGGCTCCTTGTAGTCAACCGTTGTTGCGTTCCGTCGAAGTTCAGGCATGGTGCGGGCTGCGCTTTTTGCAGAGCAAGGGCACTACCGCGGCGGGGACTCGCTGCCGGCCAGACTGCGCCAGACCGCCACGACAATCACCAGCTGGGCGCCGAGGTAGGCAACCTGCGCGGACAGGCCGCGCAGCTGGTAGACCGACAGCAGCAACCCGACGCGACTGGGCCAGAGCTTCCTCTCGTCACTGAAGGTCGCCATGTCCATCCAGATACTGGTGAGCGTCAGGACGAGCAGCATGAGCGCGACATGCAGGAAGACGTAGCCGAGTTCCGTGTCGGTGATCTGGGCGACCAGGGCGCCCACGCAGACAGGGAAGGCGTAGGCGGCGGTCAGACTCAACGCACGCACAGGACTGCGGCGCCCGGGCAGTAGACGCCACAGTGCCCCCAGGGCCAGGCCCGCACCGGCCCATGCGACCTGCCATGCAAGAAACTTCGCCGCGATCTCCGGCAGCCCGATGAGGTCCTGGAACGTGGCCATCTGGGTCCAGGAGTCCTTGAGGTAGCTCAGCCAGACAAGAGCGGCGCTGGCCGGGATCCCGAAGCAGAATGCCAGGCGCGCGGCATGCCGGGCGTTCTCCCACCAGTGGCCACCGGGTCCCCAGCTGAGGGCGGCGTCCAGCACGGAGATCTGGGCCGGTGGACGACCCCGGCCCCATCCTGCGAACAGCCATTGATGCAGCTCGTCCAGTTTGTGTTCCAACTCCTCGCGCGTAAGACCCTCTCCGTGTCCACGGTCCAACGAGTACAGTTTATGATGCAAGTTGCGGAATTCGTGGGCCTTTGTCAGCAATGCACGTCGGTGTTGCCAGGTACCCAGTCTTCGAATGCGGAACTGTTCTCCCGCTCGGCTCAGCACGGAATACCGTCGACTGACCGCGACCACGACGTACAGGGAGGCAATGAGCATCAGGAGCCAGATACCGAACAGCACATTGGAACCAGCGAACTCGACCTGCCTCAACCCCACGGCAAGGGCGAAGACCGCGACTGTCAGCAGAAGATCGGCATCGGCCGGCCCCAACGAGAGCGCTTCGTTCTTGCCGTCGGGCTGAGCCCGCCGGGCCTCGATACGGATGTGCAGCAGCGCGACGAGCGCGATGCCTGTCAGGAGCCACGCATAGGCGTAGGCCCATGTGAGGCCGATGTATGCGAACTGCCTCAGAAAATCGCTCCGTACGCCATCGAGGGCAGTCCCGGTTTGATCACTGAGCCAATTGGCGCGCCTCCAATTGCGCTGATACGCCAACCAAGAGGAAGCGGGCAGGGCCGCTGCGACCACTGCCAGCAGGGCTCCCGAAGCCACGACGCAGCGGACCGGTGCCTTGTCCCACGTCGCGCTCCAGGACTTCCGGACCATGTATCCCTCCCGCGCGAAGCGCCACGCCCATGCCGCCATGGCAGCAAGCCACAACCACAGCGTCGCCAGTCCCAGCAGCGCGAGCCCGAAGACACCGGAAGTGGCCTGGGGCGTTCCCAGTGTCAGATCTGCCCTCAGGCTGAAGGGCCGAGGCGCCAGGACCAGTAACGAGCCGAACACGGCCACGGCTGAAGCAGTCGCAGTCACGGCCCAGACCTGACGGCGTTGGACGCCCTTGCAATCGATGGGTTCCTCGGCTCCGGGCTTCTGCTCGGCGGGGGAGGACGCGATGCGACACCATGGACGGGCGGCGAGGAGCAGAGCCAGCCCCGCTGCGATGCTGATGAGGTAGCGCCACGACGGGGTGACGAGTTCAGGCGAATCCACGAGCAGCAGACGCAGCATCAGGGCTACCGCCGCGCTGAGTACGGCCCACAGCAGAACCACCCGTGCAGGGCCGCCCATGGGCCCATCGCCCACCCTTACGACACGCCACCACCACCCCCGCGCGTTCTGCCCCGGCGGCGAGGCACGGAGCACGGCCACCGCGATCACCGCCGAGGTGAACACCCACCATGAGGCGACACCTGCCCGGCCCAGAGACCACCATCTCTCGCCCACGTTGAAGGAGCGCTGCCAGGGTGGATCCACATCGACCCGCACAAACAGGGCTTTCGGCTCGGCCCACACCAGACGGACCGAGTCAGCAGACGATACCGGGGGAAAAATATTATCGGCTTCGAGCCCATTCAATTTCACTTCAATGCGCTCCCATTGCGCATGCTCCAGCGTCTTCGGCGGCCGGAGAGCAACGTGCCAGTTCCGTCCCCCCTCATCGATCCCGATCCTCCACGGTCCGAGCAGAAATCCTTTGGCCTGCTCGATCCATGCGAACGCCCCATATTTCACGGTGACCCAGTTGCCCCCCACAGTTACCTGCGGGTGGTGGAGGCGCCACTCACGATTACGTGGGTCCGGGACTTTGTCGTCTCCACGTAGCAGGCAGCGCATGGCCATCCGGTATCCGGCAGATTTCTCAGTGAGTGCCAGATCTTTTGCGAGAGGCCACTCCTTTGAAACATTGACGGTCAAATTGGAGAGCACCTGAGCATAAATACGGTCATGGTAGTCGAAATCAATTTCGGCAACCACGCCGCTGGCCTTCAGTTTTCCCACCTCACAGGCGTCACGGTCCGCTCCGTGCGCCTCGGCCGCCACCCCTACCCACCCCGTCATGGCCACGATCAGCAACGGCAGCAGGCACCACCACCGGGCCTTCACGATTGCCTCGACGAGGACACCATTCCGCCCGCTCTCTCCCGGCTGCACATCCACACGTAAGCGTGAGGCGTGTTCCGTCGGGCGTAGACACGCAGCCACCGGCCGGTACCCACCCTCTTGGACGCCGCCACCCGGATTGCAGAAGAATAGTCGGCGATCAATGATGGAGTGGAGGTATCCCCAATTGCTGCACGGGACATGTCATGACCAACGCAAAGGGCTCCACTACGAGGAAGTCGCTCCCCCGCTTCGAGGAAGCCGAAGGGCTGGGGCCATCGGACAGGGAGTTCGTGCGGGACCTGGTCGCCGTGCTTGACAAGCACGGCAACCTGGACCGCTTCGGCCTGTGTCTCCTGCATGACCACTTCCCGCTCGCCGCGGACGAGGTAATGGTGGAGACCAACGACTCCGGCACTCGCACGCTGCACGCGCACGTGGAAAAGGTGGGGCGGACACGGCACGCCAAGGCCTCGCAGTGGAGGTTCGCGCCGCATGGCACAGAGTCCGGGGAAGGCCCCTATCGGGTGATCATGCTGTGTGACCCCCTCGACCTGTGCCCAGAGCGCGAGCGCGACCACTGACCCCCCCTTCGGGGAGACCCCTCATACGGTCCGTGCAACGGCGTACGGAACTCTGACGCAGCGCCCGCCATGTCCCCGACTGGGGATGGCGGGCGTTGTGGCGTTCACGCCCTTGACTCCTTGTAGTCGCACTGTTCCGTTCCGCAGAAGTTCCGGCCGGGCGGGGACTACGCTTCTCGCGGAGCAAGGGCACTGCGGAAGCGGGGAGTTGGCTCATGGCCAAGCCGAAGGACCAGGACGGGGCGCAGACGCCGGAGGAGTTCGCCCGGGAAGAGCTGCGCCGCAGGCGCGAGGCGGCCGGGCTCACCCAGGCGGCGCTGGCTGAGCTGATCTTCACCACCAGGTCCTACCTCGGCCAGATGGAGTCCGGCCAGCGCCGACTGCGCCCGGAGATCGCGGAGCTGATCGACAGGGAGCTGGGTACCGGGGACTACTTCTATCGCCTGGCCAGGGCGTTCAAGTCGAAGCATGCGGAGTACTTCGCCCCTGCGGCCGAGCTGGAGGGGCTGGCGAGAGCCATCTACCAGTACGCGTCCACGCTGGTACCCGGGCTGCTTCAGACGAAGGACTACGTCCGGGCCGTGACCCGCGCCAGCAACCCCACCGCGCTTGCCGAGCGCGTCGACGACCTGGTCGCGTCCCGCATGGATCGCGCACGACTGCTTGACGACCCGGCCACCCCTGAGGTGTGGCTCGTGCTGCACGAGGGCGTACTGCGGACGGCGGTCGGAGGGCACGGGGTGATGGCAGAGCAGTTGCGGCACATCTCGGCGTCTGTCCGCGCGCATCGGATCACGGTGCAGGTGGTGCCGTTCGCGGCCGGCGCGCATGGCGCTCTGGAGGCGTCCTTGAAGCTCATGCAGTTCGCCGACGCACCTGACGTGGCCTACACGGAGGGGCCCCACTCGGGGCAGTTGCTCGACTATCCGGCCCTGGTCCGGCGGTACTGGAGATCATACGATCTTGCCAGGGCCGCTGCGCTGTCGCCGGAGGTGTCCCTGACCTTGATCGAGTCGGCGGTGGAGGAGCACGCGAGATGCGCGCAGACGTGAAGGGCCTGTCCTGGCGGACATCCTCGTACAGCAACGGCGAGGGCGGCGACTGCGTCGAGGTGTCCGACGACCTCCCCGGCGCCGTCCCCGTCCGCGACACCAAGCTGGCGGACGGCGGCCCGGTGCTCGTGTTCCGGGCCTCCGCGTGGGCGTCGTTCGTGCGGGTCGTGCGGAGCCGAGGCTGATCCCGTGGCATCAGACCGATTGCAGGGGTGGGACGTTCCTCGCGATCGCGGCGGCCGGCAGCAGAATGCTCGGCTCGGCGCCGGGGTCCTCGACCACGACGACGCCGGCCGCCTGAATGTCGAAGCCTGTCGGCCAGATCGTGAGGTCGCTTGCCAGTGCGCCCTCCAATTTCGCCCGTGTCAGGTCGGCGCCAGTGAGGTCGGTTCCTCGGAGGTCGGCCAGCCTCAGATCCGCGCCGGCGAACTTGGTGCCACGGCCCCGCGCCTTGCGCAGATTCGCCTCCCGCAGGTCGGCGTCGGAGAAGTCGGCGTCGCTGAGGTCGGCCCTGACCATGCGAGCGCCCCGCAGGTCGGCTTCGATGCAGCGGCTCTGGTGGAGAACCGACGTCCCGAGCTCCACATGCCTCATGTTGGCCGCGATCAGCGATGCCTTGGTCAGGTTGACCTGGTAGATGCTCGCCGCTTCCAGGCAGGCGCCGTCGAAGTTGATGTGGTGCAGCCACAGTCCGTCGCAGTCGGCCCGACGCAGGTCGGTGTAGCTGACGTTGAGCCAGTCGGGCCGGCGTTCCTGGCACAGGACGCCGAGACCGGTGAGCGCCACCTGGGCATCCGCGGCACGGGTCTCCAGTGGAGGCACGGAGTTGATGGAGGATTGCGCCGGCGGGGAGTCCTGCCCTTGCGGAGGCCATGGCAGGTGAGTCCGAAGGAACGCGGCCATGATCGAGATGACCGCCTCACGGTCGTGCGGCGAATGGTCCGCAATCCGCCACAGCGCATAGAGACCACCTATCCGCACGTCCAGCTTCTCGCTGCCGAGCTGGTCGACCGCCCGGCTGAAGCGGTCGGTGATGTGTCCCTCTCGGGTGGCGTTCAACCCCTCCTGGTTGACCCTCAACTGTCGCCAGGTGGCGTACGCCCCGAAAAGGACGACAGCGCCACCGACTGCCTGCAGGAGCGTCGTGCGCACGTTGTTCACGGCTCCGAGCCGTTCAGCGACCCCGATCCGAGCACCTGCGAGATCGCGGTCGACCACCAGACCCGGCAGCACCACGACCACAACGGTCAGCGCGGCGAGCACGGCCAGCACCGCCGCCACCGCGAAGAGAGCGGAACTGACCCGACGACGCCGCGAGGCGACCGGTATGCGGCGGCCATGAGTAGATCCCCCCGTATCCATGCGCACATGATCGCAGGGCGGCACGGAAGCCGGTGGACCTATCCGGTCAGAGCACTAGGCGTACTCGGCGCGGGGGCCCGAGAGGTGCTCGGCCAGTACGGTCAGCCAGGCGCTCGGGGTGTGGGGGGACGGCGGGTCGACCTCCATGCCCAGTTCGGCGACGCCGACCGCGTAGTCGACCTCCTCCAGGCCCAGGGCGAGCAGTTCGCGCAGCTCACCGACGAGGCGCGCCACGACCGTCGGGTCGGCCGAGCCGGCGTAGTCGGCGACCGCGTTCTCGTGGTCCTCGAACTCCTCGGGCATGTCCTGCGAGAACCAGCCGCCCAGGAACTGGCCGAGCTCGGGGAAGCGGGCGTGCCACTCCCAGTGGGTCCCGGGCAGCGCCGACGGGGGCGGGACCAGGCCCTCCTCGGCGCTCCGCTTGATGTGGTCGGCGAGCAGCAGCAGCCACTGCTGGATCTCGGCCTCGGGGAGGCCGATGTCCGGGACCGGGTAGAACTCGCCGAGGCGCAGCCGCAGGCGGCCGGGCGGGTTCTGGGCGTAGGTGCGGAGCTGCTGCTCGGCCACCGACAGGGCCCAGGGACGGGTGTGCCAGGTGTGGCGCAGGTAGGCGGTGAGGGCCTGACCGGGCCGGTCGGGGGTGTCGTCGGCGGCGAGGCCGGCGTACGCGCTGACAACCTGGTCGAGCTCGCCGTAGCGGCGGTCGAACTCCAGGGGCTTCATGGACATGGGGCCTGTGCCTCTACAGGTAGATCGGGAAGGTGCCGTGCACGACGAAGCCGAGCGGGCTCGCAGGATCCCGCCGGAGCACCACCCGCGCGGCCCGCACATCCACGGCCCCGCGCCCGGCGAGCGCCATGGCCTGGATCAGGACGCGGCCGACGGGCTCCTCGCGCGAGGGCCAGGCGGCTTCGATGGTCAGGCGGGGGCGGGTGCCCTGGGCGAGCCAGCGGTGGATGGCCTGCTCGTTGCGGGTGACGACCTGCTGGGTGGCCCACTGGGCGGTTTCCCGGTCGGGGTACGTGGCGGATCTGGTGAGCACTCGGTTTTCCCGTTCGGGGGTCGGATCAGAGGGACTGGAAATTCCAGAACACGGCGACTTCGTCGTCGTTCACGGCGATCAGCCCGGCGTCCCAGTCGTAGTGGCTGAAGGAGTCGTGGCTCCGGGAGGGCGGGCTGTAGAAGTCGGGACGGTCGCCCTTCCAGCCGAGGTTGGTGTAGAAGCGGGTGCCGTCGGGGAAGCGCGACAGGATCGCATCGGCCCGGCGTTCCATCGTGGGCGCGCGCTCTTCCCAGTCCTGTGATCTGGTGATGTCCGAAGGGCTTGCTGCGGATCCGAGCAGGACGAGGAGCGACCGCACCGAGGACCGGGGGAGTTCTCCCACCCGTCGGCGGTAGCGTTCCGCATCCGCGGGGCCGGAGGGCGTCTCCAGCCACGGGAAGAGCGGATCGTCCTGGCGCTCTTCCTCCCCTTCGTAGGGGTCGATGGATTCCCAGCCCCGGGGGTCCCGCGTTTCGAGGCGCATGATCGCCCCGGCGTCGAGCCACCATTCGTCGTGCTTGCGCGGAGCGACGGCGACGAACGTGCAGAGCCATTGGTAGAGCTTCAACGCGTCCGACCAGGTCTGTGCGTCGAGCCGGCTTTCTTCCATGGTTCGCTCCATCATTCCGGTGCCGAGGTGTAGACGACGAACGGCGGGTTCAGGTTCGGGTCGTACTTGAGACGACTGGTCACGCCGTGCGTGTCCTGGGCGGGCCTCACCGTGCCGGTGACGGTGTCCACCGTGACGGTCTTGCCGGTCACGGTGGGGGCGGTGGACGGGCCTTCGGTCGGGACCGACGGGACGCCGATGCTGAGGTCCTTGGCGGGCGGCGGGTTCTTGAGCCAGTCCTGGATCTCCGGGGTGTTCTCTCGGATGTTGTACTGAGTGTATTTCTGCGCCGAATTCAGATCGGCGAAGGACGAGGAAGCGAGCACGTCGAACTTTCCGTTCGCGCGCTGCTCGTCCTTGATCCGCTGCAGGAGCTGCTCGTCCGTCTTGCCGACGTGCTTGTCGATGGTGTGGGCGCCGTTCAGCCCCTCGTTCGTCGCCAGGTCCAGCGAGTACATGTACGGGAAGGGGCTCTCCCCGCCGATCTGCCAGCTGTGTTCCTTCTTGAACTCGTTGAGCGAGCGGGCGCCGAAGCTGTGGGCGCGGGCGATCTCCGCCTGGTAGGTCGGGGCGCTCGTGATCGCGATGTCGAGTTCCGGGAGGAGGGCCTTGAGCTTGCCCGCCGCCTCGGTGAACTCCTTGTGGTACGTCTCGACGACCGCGTCACACCCCTCCTTGTCCATGTGGCTCCGGAAGGAGAGCACGAGCCGGCCGACGATCCCGCCGACGGCCAGCCTGGTCAGGTTCATCAGACTCAGGTCGGAGCATTCCTTGGCCATGGCCTTCGCCGCGTTGATGCCGGCCTGGCTCGTGAACTTTCTGGTCCTCTCACCGACGTCGGCGACGTGGTCCAGGAGGGCCGCGACCTCGTCCGCCGTCTTCTTCAGGACGTCGACGATGGGGCGCCGCCCGGACGGCGGGAGGTCCTTGGTGGTCCGCCACTGGCGGCCCGTCTGGCTCCGGTTCCCCTCCGTGTCCAGCTGGCGGCCCCACGCCGTGGTGCCCCAGATCGTCTGGCCGAAGGTCCGCATGGCCGTCTGCCACTCGCCCTTGTCCTTCGGATCGGTGATCCCGGCGATGGCCGTGTTGAAGTCGTCCGAGGCCTTCACGGCTTCGGAGCCGAGCTTCTTCCATGCCTTGGCCATGTCCCGGACCTCGTCGTCCTTGATGCCCGGGGTGATCTCGTGGACCTTGCCGAGGCGCAGGCCGTGCTCGATGGCGGGCCGGATGACGTCCGCGAGGAAGTCGGGGAACTCGCCGATCACGCCGGAGATCCACCAGGAATCGACGTCCTCGCCGGTGCCCGTCCACTTGATGGGGTTGACCGGCCCGTAGCGCGGAGGCTTGTTGATGACCACCGGCTCCGGCTGTCGGCGGGGCTGCGTTCCCTTGCGGCCGCCGGCCTCCCATTCGGCCAGTACGTAGTGGTTGGCGGTGTGGTTCAGGCCGATGGAGGCGCCGCCGGCACTGACCACGCTGCGGCCCCACGCTTCGAGGAACTTGGCGGCCACCTCCGCGTAGGCGTCCGCGAACGCGTCAGGGCCTCGGCCGGTCCCGGCGGACTGGTTGTACTTGTTCAGCACGTCGACGAGGACGAACGCCCGCTCGGCATGCGCGAACTGGGCTTCCTTCACCTGGTCGGAGGCATGGTGGACGTGCACCGGCTGGACGTCGAAGCCCCCGTTCGCCGCCGGGGAGGGCGGGGGCGTTCCGGCCATCAGGCGGCCCCCCAGCCGCGCAGCACGGCCCGGTGCGCGGAAGCGTAGGTGAGGTGGCCGTTCACCACGATGTCGTGCAGCCAGGCTTGGGTGGCCTGCAGGTCCTGGGCGGACCGGTCCCATTTGTCGAGCTGGTCGACGAAGGTCTGGCGGGCCTCGCCGTCCCAGCTGAGCACGGCCTTCTCGACGCGCCGGTAGAGCAGGTCGAGCTGTTCGTTGAGCGTCTTGAGGATCTCTTCGAGGTCGCCCGCCATACCCTGCAGCGCCGCGAAGTCGACTGATATGTGGTCGTCGCTCGACGACATGAATCCCCCTGCCTCTGGTGCTCCTGGTCCTGCCTACAGGTCGGCGATGCGGCTGCGTGGCGCGGGCGGCGCGGGCGGCGCGGTGTTGGGCGTGGACAGTGCGTCGGTCTCCGCCCGGACGTCCCTGTCGGCCTGGACGCGCCTGAAGTCCTCCAGGATCTCCAGCTCCTGCGCCGAGAACCCGTCCTTGCTCAGGCGGATCGCCTTGGCCAGGACCTTCATCGTCTGCCGGATGCGGACGGCGTCCTCGGCGGCGGCCCGGTGCTTGGCCCGGTACGCCTCCGAGGCCGGCCCGCGCCAGCGGGCCTCGATGCCGTCCACGATCTCGTCCATGCGCAGGAGCTGCTTCTTCAGGACTTCCTGCATCGTGTCGAGGTCACCGGCGAGCTTCTTGAGCTTGTCGCCGTCGACCGCGAGGTCTGCCGCGGGACCGGCCGAACCGGTCGAACTCGCCGCATCGGGAGCTGTGTTCACGGTGTCCCTTTCCCGAGTGTGCCGTCAAAAAGACCGTCCGGCCGACCGTAGCAAACGTCGAGAAAGGGCCTGCGAACCATTACTGGCCGGCCGGCCGGTCGGCCGACCGGACCGTCATCCGGCCGGGGTGCTCGGGGCGTCCTCGCCCGGAACCTCGCGGGGCGGTTCGTCGTCGTTGCCGCGGCGGAGGGTGTGGAGGCCACGGGTCGGGGTCCAGGTGCGGATGACCAGGTCGTCGCCGTCGACGGCGATCTGGACCACCTCCGTCAGGTCGGCGTGGAAGAGGTGGAAGGGGTGCGGGCTCTCCGTCTCCTCCGCGTACCGGTGCAGCTCCGGCGGGTCCAGCTGTTCCACCGCGCGGCCGGAGATCCGTACGTCCCCGTCCGGCATCGTCTCGCCCTCGCCCGGATTGGTGTGCAGGGCGAAGCGGGGGTCGCGCTGGAGGTCCCTGGCCTTCATCGAGCCCGCCATCATCCCGAGCCAC
Organism: Streptomyces sp. NBC_01408; assembly: GCF_026340255.1. Lineage (GTDB taxonomy): Bacteria > Actinomycetota > Actinomycetes > Streptomycetales > Streptomycetaceae > Streptomyces. Next base: position 3,502,114 of record NZ_JAPEPJ010000001.1, read on the forward strand.
AGCTCCCCGCCCCGGATGTCGACATTGAGCCCGGCCAGCCGGGGGGAGCCGTCTTTGCGGAGGGTGCCCAGCACGTGGTGCGGGTACTGCGCGAAGCGGGCCCGGACGGCCTCCGCGAATTCCGGCTCCGCCTTCTCGAACGCTGCCCAGTTGTTCGTCGTCATAGCCCCATCAAAGCGCCTGGCCGCGGCCGGGGCCGCCCGATAAGGCTCAGACACGCACGATGCCCGCACCGCGGGCCGCCGCCAGCCACGCGGGGAACTCCGCGACCAGCCGGTCGTACAGTTCCCCGTCCGGGACGGCGCGCGGGTTTGACCACGGGGCGGTTCGTCTCATCGAATCTCGATGGATGGAAACGATGCTGTCCCGTCAGGTGAGACGGGGAATCAGCGGGTCTTGGCGGTCGCTCCGGCCGCGATGATCGCGCCGGTCGAGTTGAACACGTAGCCGTCGGCGCGGTATAGACCCCCGCTATTACCGGTCTCGTAGCGCGTGAAGGCCGTGCGGCACTCCCGTTCGAGACCCGTGATCGGCCCGGAGTTGCAGGTGAAGGTCCCCGCGTCGCTACCGGCGGAGTCGTAGACGTGGAGGTATGCGTTCGCGTGCTGGCCGGTCCCCAGGTCCTCGTAGAGGCGCACCCAGGCGAAGTAGAAGTAGCCATACGTTGCCACCGAGGTCCGGCACAGTTGCACCGTGCCGATCTCCCGTGCGGACGCTCGGACCCGGATGTGGTTCGCCGACACAACGGTCCCTTCGCCGCCGCAGTTGGCCACTGCCGCCGGGGCCGGGGAGGCCCCGACCCCCACCGTGCCCAGTGCGAGTCCGGCGGTCACCACTGCCGCCCGCAGGCGTTTCCATGCCATTCGTTTTTCCCTCCCTCGGTCCGCGGGGGCCGGCGCGAGTCGCCGTGCCCGCCAGCGGAAGCCATCGACGCCCCGGCGTCTCACTCGACTTTGCATCTCCGCGGGTCGGGCCGTCGCGTGGCGGCGAGATCCAATGAACGGAACAGATGCAGGCCGGATACGGTGCAGGCATGCCTGAGGTACTCCCTGCCGACGTGGCCGACCTGCTCGGTTTCCTTCTCAGCGGGGAGGACCCCGTCCACGTGGCGCTCCGCGCTCACATCCCCCATCTGCGGGTGCGGGATCGGTGCACGTGCGGGTGCGGTACCGCGTACTTCGATCTCGACAGGACCGTGGTCTCCCCGGCACCGTCCAGGTCGGGCACGGTGGTGGTGGCGGAGGCCCAGATCGTCACGGAGGACGGGGAATGCCCCGGTGAGGTCTTGGTGTTCGCTCAGTCCGGCTACCTGTCATGGCTGGAGATCTGTTCCTGGAGCGACGACATCGAGGTAACGCTGGCCCTGGCCCGGCAGATGCTGCAGCGTTGACGAAGTCACCAGGCGCCGGAGCCGGACTGCTCCAAGGTCAAACTTTGGTGAGATCGGTCAAGGATCGGTGAGACGGGACAGCGATCTCGCTGATCCGCCCCTCGTGTCCGGATGTCCGTTGTCATCCAATCGAGGCGTTTGACAGCGAACCCAGTCGTTTCGGCTTCCTTGCCAGCGAACCTAGTCGTACCGGGTGACGGGCTGGGGGTGCTGGGTGGCTGTTTCGGTTGGGGTGGAGCCTGCAGAAGCATGTGTCGAGCTGTCGTACGTGGGCGCCGTACGTGAGCGGTTGCGGCGTCCGCTGCTGGACTGAGCCTTTTCCAACCTCAGTTTGAGCAGGTGAGGTGGAGGGTGAGGACGGCTTGGACGAGGCCGGTGATCCGGGTTGTCGAGCATCGCAGCTTGCGTAGTAGCTGCCAGGTCTTGAGGGTGGCGATGGCGGGTTCGACCAGGGCTCGGATCTTGGCCTGCGAGCGGTTCACGGCCTGCTGGCCGCGGGAAAGGTTCTCCCAGCGGCCTCGGTAGGGCACACGGACAGCCGGGCCCGCACCCTGGTAGCCCTTGTCCGCCCAGCAGTTGACGTCTGCTGCGGCGAGGGCGGTGAGGATGCCGTGTTCGCGTGCGGCTCGGATGTCGTGAACGGCCCCCGGCAGGGCGGGTGAGGCCCACAGCAGGCGTCCGGCCGGGTCGGTCAGAACCTGGACGTTCATGCCGTGCTTCTTGTGTTTTCCCGAGTAGAAGGGCCGGTCGGCGGCGATCCGGTCGATGGGCAGGAGCGTGCCGTCGAGCAGGACGAATGCTTTCCTCGACGCGGCGCGGACGGCTTGCTCGAGGGTCGGTGCCAGGGAGGCCAGGAGTTCGACGGCTTCGGTGATGTACCGGTAGGCCGTGGTCGTGCCGATGCCGAACCCGGTCGCGAGCTGGGCATAGGGATGCCCGTTGCGCAGGTGGGCGAGGGTGAGCAGGGCTTGTCGGCCGGCGCTGAGCCGGCGCCACCGGCTCCCGATCACGCGGCGGCGCTCGCGTATGCGGGCGGTCAGGAAGCGAAGGTGCGAGCTGGACAGGTCCAGCCCGGACGGGTGGACAAGCACGTGAAGCCTCTGGTCGGCACGGGTGATCTTCGTCGTGAACCCGTCTACCAGGGGCTTCACTCATCTGTCACGCCAACTGCCCCACCAGCACGGCAGGTTGGAAAGACCTCACTGTGTGACGGTCCGCTTTGAGGACATCGCTCCGGTGCGGCGCTTTCGCTGGTCGCGAGGCGAGCGTCACTTCCCTGGCTGGTACTGGGTGGCTACGACCGGGCAGCATGTGGGGTTCGAATCGTGGCTGGAACGGGACCGGCTCCTGCTGATGGACTTCGATTCCACGGTGGCGGGGATCCCTCGCAGCCGTTCTGGATGCACTGGTACGACGGTAAGCGGGAGCGTCGTCACGTTCCGGACTACTTCGTGCGGCGGGTGGACGGCTCGGCGGTGGTCGTTGATGTTCGCGCGGACGACCGGATTGAGCCGAAGGACGCTGAAGCGTTCGAGGAGACTCGTCTGGCCTGCGATCAGACCGGCTGGGGCTTTGAGCGGGTTGGAGTGCCGGAGAGGGTGCTGTTGGCGAATGTCCGGTGGCTGTCGCGCTACCGGCATCCCAGGTGCTTGAACAGCCCGATTGCGGACCGGCTCCGGGAGGTCTTCGCGGCCCCATGCCCGTTAATGGCCGGCGCCGATGCAGCCGGTGACCGTCTCGCGACGCTGCCCGCACTGTTCCATCTGTTCTGGCTCCAGGAGCTGACCGCCGAGGTGTCGGCGTACACCTCAACGTGGCCGGTCAGGTTCAGCTCTGCGTCCCCACCCTGAAGGAGGCGGGCGTACGCCCGATGAAGTCCCGCGCAGTGCGGGTGAGGTGGGCCTGGTCGGCGAAACCTGCGGTGGCTGCGGCCAGGGCGGCAGTCGAATCCGGCAGGTCGGCGATCGCGGTGCGGAGCCGGCTCCATCGGCGCAAGCGAGTAAGCGCAATGCCCACGTCCTGCCGGACCAGGGCGCGCAGCCGAGGGGCCGACAGGCCGGTCTCGTTGGCGATGGAGGCGATGGGCATGTCCGGATCGCGCAATGTGCACAGGTCGACAGCG